>NZ_MKVU01000006.1:0-30671 GCF_001899225.1 Pandoraea sp. 64-18
TTCACCGATTGAGTTTGAACGGCGCTACGCGCCAAACGGCTCGTGAGTGTCTATGAAACTCTGGCCGGTCCAGAGAGCTGCTTCGGATAATGCGCCAGACGCGAGCCCAGCCCCACTTGATCAAGCAACTTGATGGCACGATCGCGCACGTCGCGTGTCTCACCCAGCAACTCGAGCGGCAGCATCACGTTCTCGAGCGCGGTGAGGTGCGGCATCAGTTGAAACGATTGAAAGACGAAACCGACGGCACCGCGTCGCAACGCGGCCCGGCCCTCTTCGTCGAGATCGCCGAGCGACTTGCCCAGCAGCGTGATACTGCCGTCGCTTGCCGTGTCGAGCCCCGCCATCAGGCCTAGCAACGTAGACTTGCCGGACCCCGACGCGCCGACGATGGCCACGCTTTGACCTTTGGCGACACTGACATCGATATCCTGCAGAATGACCAGCTCGCCGGTCGCGTCGCGCAACCGTTTGCCCAGCCCCCGCACCTCAATCACGTTTTCGGAAAACGACATGGTTAGAAGAGAGTTCTTGAAAATGGCCGCCTCCGCCCTCGTAGGCGGGTGCATGCTGTCAGGGACCGCGGCGCACGCGGCAAGTTCGGGGACGCCAACGATTTTGGTCGTCGGCGACAGCCTTTCGGCGGAATATGGCATCGCGCGCGGCACCGGCTGGGTCAATCTGATGCAGCAGACGATCACGCGAAGCGGGTTTGATTATAACGTCGTGAACGCGAGCATCAGCGGCGACACGACGAGCGGCGGACGCGCGCGCCTCGCGCCGCTGCTCGAACGCTATCATCCCGCCATCACGATCCTGGAACTCGGCGGCAACGACGCGCTGCGCGGCATTTCACTCGACCTCACACGCAGCAATCTGCGCGAGATGATCGGCGCGGCACGCAAGGCAGGCAGCCGTGTGATCGTCGTCGGCATGCGCATTCCGCCTAACTACGGGCTCGACTACAGCGAGCAGTTCTTCACGATGTTTTCGCTGGTGGCCAAGCAGGAAAAAACGGGCTACGTGCCGTTCCTGTTGGCGGGTGTCATTGAACACCCCGACTGGTTCCAGCAGGATCAGATTCACCCTCTGGCCAAGGCGCACCCGCAAATCCTGCAGAATGTCTGGCCGACGGTCAAACCACTTCTCAAGCCCGCCGGCAAGGCGCCCTCGCGCCCCGCGCAACCACGAACGCCGAAGACGTCCGGCACATAAAAAACGCGGCCGGTTGGCCGCGTTTCTCGTTTCATTCAGCGATGGTGCCGGCCGCCCATTCAGGCCCCCGACTTGGTGACATCGTTCACGATCTTCACCTTCGAGCGCGCACGCAGGTCGCCCAGCCAGGCGTTCCATTCGGCCTGCGCCGCCAGTTGGTTGAGTTGCTGCGCCTCGGCGGCAAGATGCTGCGCGTCCTGCTCGGCCGGCTGCGTGACCTTGCCGATGCGATACACGGCGTAGCCCTGACCTTCGCCCAACGCGACACCGACATACGCCGGCAACCGGGTCGTATCGGCACTGAAGATTGCCCCCAGGGCCGTCGCCGGCAGCTTGCCAGGGTTGTCTCGCGATACGGTTTGCGCAGCGCCGAATGCGGCGTCGCCCCCCTTCTTGAGCGCTTCGAGCTTGGCCTGGCCGGCCGTCGTCGCTGCCTGCTCGGCCAGATCGGCCACGACCTTCTCTTTGACTTGCGCCTCGATCTGCGCGAGCGGCGGCGTGGCGGCCGGGTGATAAGTCACCACGTGCGCCGACACCAGTACGCCCTGACCCACATCCACCGCCTCGGTGTTGCGCTTGTTCTTGAGCGCTTCGTCGCCAAACACGGCCTTGAGTAACTTCTCATTGCCGATCGGGAGTTTCGCCTGCGACGGATCCGGCGTCCGCGTGACCGTGGCCGTCTGCACCTTCAGGTTGAGCTTGTCGGCCGCCGGCTGCACGCTGTCGGGTTGTTCGTACACGGCGTTGGTGAACTGGTCGGCCAACTTCGCATAGGCCTTCGCCGACTCCTGCTGTCGATACTGATCGGCAAGCTGCGCCTTCACTTCATCGAACGACTTGGTCTGCTCGGGCTTGATGCCGGTCAGCTTGATGATGTGATAACCGAAATCGCTCTTCACGACATCGCTCACGTCACCCTCGTGCTTGAGCGCGAACGTGGCATCGGCAAACGGCTTGACCATTGCGTCGCGTGCGAAGAAGCCCAGATCGCCGCCGTTGGCCTTCGAGCCCGGGTCTTCCGAATCGGCGCTGGCCAGCTTGGCAAAATCATCCGGATGCTTCTTGATCTCGGCGAGCAGCGCGTCGGCCTTCGCCTTCGCCTTGGCGTGATCGGCCGGCGATGCGTCGGCGGGCGACGCGATCAGGATGTGCGATGCGCGGCGCTGCTCCGGCGTGGTGTATTGCTTCAGGTTGTCCTGGTACATCTTGCGCAGCACGTCATCGCTCGCGGGCGTCTGTGCCGAAGCCGGCATGGCCTTCGGGTCGAGCACGACATACTGGATCTCAGCCGATTCGGGCGTCTGGAAGGCGGCCTTGTGCGCATCGTAATACGCCTGAATCTGCGGCTGCGTCGGTACGATCTTGCCGGCGTAGTCCGTGACCGGGAAGGTCAGCACCGAGACGTCACGCTGTTGAGCACGCAGTTGCGCGAAGCGTTCGAGCACCGTCTTCGGCAGCATGGCGCTCGCCTGCACGCTCGACGGCAATTGGTTCGACGCCAGCTCGAAGCGAATTTGCGCTTCAAGGCGCTGCGGCGTGAGGTTTTGCGCAGAAAGCAATTGCGCGTACTTCGCTTCATCGATGGAACCATCCGGGCGGCGCAACTGCGCAATCGCCGGAATGGCGAGCAGCGCCTCACGCACCTGGGCATCGGGCACCGAGAGATTCTTCTTGAGCGTTTCCTGCGTGAGCAGCTTCTGCTGGATCAGGTTATCCAGCACCGCGGCGCGCATTTCGGGGGTGTTGATCTGGTTGGGATCGACAGCGCCGCCAAACATCTGTTGCATGCGCTCGGTCTGCGCGCGAAGCACACTGTCGTATTCCTGACGTGTCACGGTTTGATCGCCGACCTTGGCGATGGTGCTGGCGTCTGCGGCGTATTCCTGCCAGCCATGTACGCCAAACACCACGAACGACGGCACGATCAACACCGTCAGGAAGATGAGAACCAATCGTTGATGACGGCGGATGAAGTCGAACATACGAAATCGGAATAGTCGTCTGGATGCGTCTTAAGACGCCATATGGCAAAAAAGGCGAACCGAAGTTCGCCTTTTCACAATTTGGCGGAGCGGACGGGGCTCGAACCCGCGACCCCCGGCGTGACAGGCCGGTATTCTAACCAACTGAACTACCGCTCCCCAAGATCTGGAACTGGTGGGTGCTGAGGGGCTCGAACCCCCGACCTACGCCTTGTAAGGGCGCCGCTCTACCAACTGAGCTAAGCACCCGTTCCCGATTCAAGTGTTGTTCTTGCTGCAACTCCCCGCCGAAACAGGGAAGCTGATTAGTTTAACGTATCTTTCAATACTTTGCCAGGGCGAAATTTCGGAACCTTCGCTGCCTTGATCTTGATCGCGGCCCCCGTGCGCGGATTGCGTCCGGTACGCGCCGCACGCTTGGCCACGAGGAAGGTGCCGAAGCCGACCAACGTCACGCTGTCTCCCTTCTTAAGCGATTTTTTTACCGCACCCACCAATGCTTCAAGTGCCCGACCGGCAGCCGCTTTCGAGATGTCTGCTTCACCCGCGATATGATCGATCAGTTCCGTCTTGTTCACTGTAACCCCCTTGCAAGGATAGTAGGCGATTGAGCCGCGGAGGCGCTCTTTGCGCGCCTTGACTTTGATCTGCTAGGTCCGTCGGCTTTGCCATTAGACAAGCCGGAAACCCTGATGTCAAGCCGTTTTGCGCCCTTTGGGCGGCTTAGGAAGCACTCCTGAATCTGCGCTTCCCCGGTGTCATTTTCGAGCGCATCGTCTGAACAAAAAAAAGCCCGGGGAAACCCCCGGGCAATTTACGCACTTCCCGCGTAGCGATCGGCGGCCAATCCGCCCGTTGCCCACTACACGAAAAATTATCGTCAGTGCTTGATGACTTCCTGCTTGCCGCTGGCATCCGCATTCGGCGTGACAGGCGCGGCCTTCGCCTCTTCCTCGGGCAGCGGCGTCGGTGCATGCTCCAACGCCAGCTCAAGCACCTTGTCGATCCAGCGCACCGGCACGATCTCCAGCGCGTTCTTGACCGTATCCGGAATCTCTGCGAGATCCTTCACGTTCTCCTCCGGAATCAACACGAGCTTGATGCCACCACGGTGAGCCGCCAGCAACTTCTCCTTGAGACCGCCGATCGGCAACACTTCACCGCGCAGCGTGATCTCACCGGTCATCGCCACATTCGCACGCACCGGAATACCGGTGAGCACCGAGACCAGCGCCGTCGTCATGGCGATACCGGCAGACGGACCATCCTTAGGCGTCGCCCCTTCCGGCACGTGGATGTGGATGTCCTTCTTCTCGAACTGCTCATCCGTCACCCCGAGGCGGCGCGCACGCGAACGCACGACAGAGCGCGCGGCCTCGACCGACTCCTTCATCACGTCGCCGAGCGAACCCGTCCGAATGATGTTGCCCTTGCCCGGCATCAACGCGGCTTCGATGGTCAGCAGATCGCCGCCCACTTCCGTCCACGCCAGACCCGTGACCTGACCGATCTGGTTTTCCTTCATGGCCAGACCGAAGTCAAACTTGCGCACGCCCAGGAAGTTGTCGAGATTGCCCGCATCGACCTTGATCGACGTACCGTCAACCTTCTTGAGCAACAGCATCTTCACGACCTTACGGCAGATCTTCGAGATCTCACGCTCGAGCGAACGCACACCCGCTTCGCGCGTGTAGTAGCGGATGATGTCGCGAATCGCCGCTTCGGCCAGATCGATCTCGCCTTCCTTCAGCCCGTTGTTCTTCTTCTGCTTGGGCAGCAGATAACGCTGGGCAATGTTGACCTTCTCGTCTTCCGTGTAGCCCGACAGGCGAATCACTTCCATACGGTCGAGCAGCGGCGCCGGAATGTTCAGCGAGTTCGACGTGGCCACGAACATCACGTCCGACAGATCGAAGTCGACTTCGACGTAATGGTCCGAGAACGTGTGGTTCTGCTCGGGGTCGAGCACTTCGAGCAGCGCCGAACTCGGATCCCCGCGAAAATCCATGCCCATCTTGTCCACTTCGTCGAGCAGGAACAGCGGATTGCGTACGGCCACCTTCGACAGACTCTGCAGGATTTTGCCCGGCATCGACCCGATATACGTACGACGGTGACCGCGAATCTCGGCCTCGTCACGCACGCCGCCCAACGCCATGCGCACGAACTTGCGGTTCGTCGCACGCGCGATCGACTGACCGAGCGAGGTCTTGCCCACACCGGGGGGCCCCACCAGGCACAGGATCGGTGCCTTGACCTTCTCGACGCGCTGTTGCACGGCAAGATACTCAAGGATGCGTTCCTTGACCTTCTCCAGGCCGAAGTGATCCTCGTCGAGCACCTTCTCGGCGTTCGACAGGTCGTTGTTGACCTTGCTCTTCTTGCGCCACGGCAGACCGACCAGCGTGTCGATATAGTTACGCACGACGGTCGCCTCGGCCGACATCGGCGACATCAGCTTGAGCTTCTTGAGTTCGGCGTCAGCCTTCTTCTTGGCTTCCTTGGGCAGATGCGCGGCCTTGATCCGCTTCTCGAGCTCTTCGAGATCCGCGCCTTCTTCACCCTCGCCCAACTCCTTCCGGATCGCCTTGACCTGTTCGTTCAGGTAGTACTCGCGCTGGCTCTTCTCCATCTGGCGCTTCACGCGGCCACGGATACGCTTTTCCACCTGAAGAATGTCGATCTCGCTCTCGAGCTGCGCGAGCAGGTGCTCGAGACGCTCGATGACCGGGAACATTTCCAGGATGTTCTGTTTCTGCTCCAGCTTGAGCGGCAGGTGGGCGGCGATCGTGTCCGCCAGACGACCCGCCTCGTCGATACCCGAGAGCGACGTCAGGATCTCCGGCGGAATCTTCTTGTTGAGCTTCACATACTGATCGAACTGGGCCACGATCGCGCGGCGCAGCGCCTCGGATTCCGGCGAGTTGCCGTCGTCCGGTTCGAGCGGCATCACTTCCGACGTGAACTGGGTTTCCTCTTCGTCCACACTCAGGGTGCGGGCGCGCTGAATCCCTTCGACGAGCACCTTGACGGTGCCATCGGGCAATTTGAGCATTTGCAGAATGTTCGCCACGCAGCCGATCTCGTAGAGATCCTTCGACGTGGGCTCATCCTTGGCCGCCGCCTTCTGGGCGACGAGCATGATGTGCTTGCCGCCTTCCATGGCGGTTTCAAGCGCTTTAATCGATTTTGGACGCCCCACGAAAAGGGGAATCACCATGTGCGGAAACACGACCACGTCGCGCAAAGGCAACAGGGGCAGTTGAATCGCTTCGGGCGGGAGGATTTGGGTGCCTGACATCTCGTTCCCCATATTTAACGATACCGTTGTGTTCCAGCTAATTGAGGCCGCCGACGGGAATTACAAGGGGGAGTGGAACAGCCCTTTCGCCGGTAAGTTGCACCGCTCGGGGTTTCATTGCCCGCGGCACTAGTATGAAGGAAAAAAAGCCGTCCATGTTTCCATGAACGGCTTCGGGTAGCGCTGAGTTGACCGTTCAATTGGAGCCGGCAACCTTGGGCGACTCCTGGTAAATCAAAAGCGGTTTCCCGTCGCCGCTGATCGCGTTTTCGTCGAGGATCACCTTGGTGACGCCCTTTAGCGACGGGAGCTCGTACATCACTTCGAGCAAGGCCTGCTCGATGATCGAGCGCAAGCCGCGCGCGCCCGTCTTGCGCTTGATGGCCTTGCGCGCCACCGCGTGCATCGCGGCCGGCCGAATCTCCAGTTCCACGCCTTCCATCAGGAACAAGCGCTGATATTGCTTGACCAGCGCGTTCTTGGGCTCGACGAGGATCGTCACCAGCGCGTCCTCGTCAAGCTTGCCCAGCGTGGCAACCACCGGCAGACGACCGATCAGCTCCGGAATCAGGCCAAACTTGATCAGATCTTCCGGCTCGACGTCACGCAGCAACTCGCTGGCGTCGCGCTCTTCACCGGTCTTGACCGTTGCACCGAATCCGATGCCTGTCTTCTCGGTACGGTTCATGATGATCTTCTCGAGACCATCGAACGCTCCGCCGCAGATGAACAGGATGTTCGTCGTGTCGACCTGGATGAAATCCTGGTTCGGGTGCTTGCGACCGCCTTGCGGCGGCACCGACGCCATCGTGCCTTCGACCAGCTTGAGCAGCGCCTGCTGCACGCCCTCGCCCGACACGTCGCGCGTAATCGACGGATTGTCCGACTTGCGGCTGATCTTGTCGATTTCATCAATATAGACGATGCCCTTCTGCGCCTGCTCGATCTCGTAATTGCAGTTCTGCAGCAGCTTCTGGATGATGTTTTCGACGTCTTCCCCCACGTAACCGGCTTCGGTCAGCGTGGTGGCGTCGGCAATCACGAAGGGCACGTTGAGCAGGCGGGCGAGCGTTTGCGCGAGCAATGTCTTGCCCGAGCCGGTCGGCCCGATGAGCAGGATGTTGCTCTTGGCGAGTTCGACTTCGTCGCGCTTGTCGCCGAGGTGCTTCAGTCGCTTGTAATGGTTGTAGACCGCCACGGCCAGAATCTTCTTGGCACGGTCCTGACCGATCACATACTGATCGAGACTCTCGCGAATTTCCAGCGGCGACGGCAGATCGGACTTGCCGCCGCTGCCGCTCTCGTCTTCGGCCGCAGCGGCCTCGTCGCGGATAATCTCATTGCACAGATCGATGCACTCGTCGCAAATGAAGACCGACGGCCCCGCGATGAGCTTCTTGACCTCGTGCTGACTCTTTCCGCAGAACGAGCAGTAGAGCAGCTTTTCGCCGTTGGAAGTGCTTTTTTTATCCACCATATCTGTGTCAGCCTGCTAGCAATTTGCGCCCCGGTCGTCCCCCGCCGGGGGCGGCAAACGCGGCATACGTGAATCCCATTGTAACGCCATGCCGTGCGAGCGTGTGACCCAGCCGCATCGGCAATAATTTCCCTTTTACGACAAAGACTTGGCACGAACACCTGGCTTTCAAAAACGACGCCGCCCGGTGTCGCGCCAACCTTTTGTCGTTGCGCGCTCTCGAACTCGAAACCGAATCAGGGACGCTTTTCGAGCACGCGGTCGATCAACCCATACTCGACGGCATCGGCCGCCGACTTGAAGTTGTCGCGATCGGTGTCGCGCGCGATGACCTCGAGCGACTGGCCGGTGTTGTCGGCCAACAGTCGATTCAACCGATCCTTGAGCAGCAGGATTTCCCTGGCGTGGATCTCGATGTCCGACGCCTGACCGCGAGCGCCGCCCAGCGGTTGGTGAATCATGATGCGCGCGTTCGGCAGCGCGAAGCGCTTGCCCTTCTCACCGGCCGCCAGCAGAAATGCGCCCATGCTCGCCGCCATGCCCAGGCACAGCGTCGAGACCGCCGGCTTGACGAACTTCATCGTGTCGTAAATCGCCAGGCCCGCCGAGACGGAACCGCCCGGCGAATTGATGTACATCGAGATTTCCTTGTCCGGATTTTCGCTCTCGAGGAACAGCAACTGTGCGACGACGAGGTTGGCGCTCTGGTCGTTGACCTCGCCCACCAGGAAAATGATGCGCTCCTTGAGGAGTCGCGAGTAAATATCGTAAGCGCGCTCGCCACGACCACTTTGCTCGACGACCATCGGCACGAGGCCAAGGCCTTGCGTCTCGAGTGCGGAGTTGTACGTCGGGGAGGCGAGTTGGGCGAGCAATTCGGAACGGGTAATCATATCGGTTCGACCCTTCTATCGAGATGGTTTTGCGCGCCGCAGGGAGGAGGCCCGGAGGCCATTTGGAAAAGAACCGCCACGGCATTGCGGCCGCGGCGGTTCAATCGGTCGTGTCGCGTTCGATCAGGCTTGCGAGTTGCCGGCCAGCTCTTCGAAACTGACCTGCTTGTCGGTCACCTTGGCCTTACCCAGGACGAATTCGACCACGTTGTTCTCGACGACGAAACCTTCCATTTCCGCCATGCGCTGCTGATCGCCATAGTACCAGCGGACGACTTCTTGCGGGTCTTCGTAGCTCTTCGCGAACTCTTCGACTTCGGCCTTGATTTGCTCCGGCTTGGCTTGCAGGTCATTCTGCTTGACCAGCTCGGCCAGAATCAGACCCAGCTTCACGCGACGCTCGGCTTGCTCCTTGAACATTTCCGCCGGAATCGGCACGTTGCCGGCGTTCGGCACGCCGCGTTGCGTCAAATCCTGACGGGCCATTGCCACCAGGCGCTCCTGGTCCTGTGCGACCAATGCGTTCGGCACGTCGAGCTCCGACACCGAGATCAGCGCGTTCATCACCTGATCCTTGAGCAAGGCCTGCGTACGACGCTTCACTTCGCGCGACAGGTTTTCCTTGATATCGGCGCGCATCTTTTCCATGCTGCCGTCAGCGATGCCGAGCGACTTGGCGAACTCGCCGTCGACTTCAGGCAGGTGCGCCCACTCGACCTTCTTCAGCGTCACGGTGAACGTAGCGGTCTTGCCGGCCACTTCCTTGCCGTGGTACTCGTCGGGGAACTTGAGTTCGAAATCCTTCGAATCGCCCACCTTCAGGCCCAGCGTGGCCGTCTCGAACTCAGGCAGCATGCGGCCTTCGCCCAGCACGAACACAAAGTCTTCGGCGCTGCCGCCGGCGAACGCTTCCCCGTCGATCTTGCCAACGAAGTCGACCGTCACGCGGTCGCCGTCCTTGGCTTCGACCGAGCCGCCGTCGCCGTGGGCGCCGACTTCGCCGCGCACGTGGTAGTGCACGCGCTGCTTGCGCAGGATGTCGATGGTGCGGTCGATCTCGGCTTCCGAGACGTCCGTCGTGGTACGGCTCACCTCGGCCGTGGCCAGGTCACCGATCTTGACTTCCGGGTAGATCTCGAACGTGGCATCGAATGCGTACTCGGCCTCGCCCGCGTCGACCTTCGGCGCGAAGCGCGGCTGACCCGCGACGCGCAGATCCTGTTCCTTGCTGATGTCGAAGAATTGCTGGCCGACCTTGTCGCTCACGACTTCGGCTTCGACCTGACCACCGTACTGCTGGGTGACCATCTTCAGGGGCACCTTGCCCGGGCGGAAGCCCGGCATACGCACCGTCTTCGACAGCTTCTGAATGCGTGCCGCAACTTCTTTTTCGACTTCCTGCTTGGGCAGGGCGATGGTAAAGCGACGCTCGAGCTTGCCGAGGTTTTCAACAGCGATAGTCATGAGGATATTCGTCCTTCCAGAGGGTCGTTCTGTGTTGCGGCGAGGGAATGCCACAAGCGGACCCTGTCAGTTAATCAACCTTGGGCCGGAACCGACGTTGCGACGCCGGCTTCCCTCCGCCCCCGACATGCGGGGTAGCGCCAAAACGGTTTTGAACACAAAGCGGAACATTTTAGCAAACTATTGCCCCGCCTCCAGACTTTCCGCCCCGATATCAGGGAAATCGGACCATTTTGCCTTCACGTGCCTTCCCGACGCCGCCCGCCCTGCCGGGCATGTCGCAACAGGTCGGTACAGGCCGGCATTACGCTTTAGAGGATCGCGTCCAGAAAAAGATCTTGGGGGAAGCCCACTTACGGCTTAGGATTCATTCGTACGTTTGAATGAAACATCGGTTCCATCCGATGGCGCGGCCTCGCGCCGCATCACACTGGAGGTGCTTCGTGAGCCCACGCCTTTCCGCCGGCCGGCACGTCGGCGACACCAAGCTACGCATCCTCGATGCCGCAGAAGACCTTTTCATCGAATACGGCTACGAAGCGATGTCCTTGCGTCAGATCACGTCGCGAGCCGACGTCAACCTGGCCGCCGTCAACTATCACTTCGGCAGCAAGGAGACCTTGCTCCAGGCCATGTTGGCGCGTCGGCTCGACCGGCTCAACGACGAGCGGCTCGCGCTGCTGACGCGCGCCGAAGCCGAGTGGCCGGCACCGCAGCTCACGTGCGAACACGTGCTGGGGGCAATGTTCATCCCCGCCCTTGCCATCTCGCATCATCGCGATATCGGCGGCCCGGCGTTCCTGCGCCTGCTCGGGCGGGTGTACGCCGATCCGTCGCCGTTCATCCGGGACTATTTGCAGCAGCATTACGCCCCCGTCTTCGAGCGCTTCTTCGACGCCTTCGCCCGCGCGTTACCTGAGCTGCCGCGCCAGGAACTGGGCTGGCGTCTGCACTTCGCGCTTCAGGCCCTGTCCGGCGTGCTCGCGAGCAGCGACACCGCTCGACTGATCGACACGTTCGCCCAAGGCCAGGCGATGGGCGACCTGCAGGTCGTGGCACGGCTCACGGCCCTCATGGTCGCGGCGCTCAGGGCGCCGATGCCGGGCGAGGAGCAACTGGCGAGCTTCGCCGACGTCTTCGCGCTGGCGAAGGCCGCGGACATTACGCCGCCACGCGACGCCGGATACGTCGCCGCCCCGCCCACGACAACCGCAGAAGCGAATGCCGCGCCTCGGATCCCCGGCGCCGACGACCGCTCGCTCGCCAATGCCTGAATACCGATCACCGACAGCCGGAGAAGGTCCGAGCCAGTCGACGACGATCGAACACGAAGGCCAAACCTGAACAGACGCCCGAACGCCAATCGGGAGGCGAGGCCCAATCGACGCTGAGGCGTCCCCGACCGGTGCTACGGCACCCCCGGCCGGGAGGATGAACCGAGAGGGAGGACAGCATGATGGCTCTATGGATTCTTGCGTGGGTCGCGGGCGTAAGCGCCCTGCTCTTTTATCGTGCGCACGCCTGGCAGTGGTTGTTGGCGACTGTGGTGTGGGCGGGCGCAGGCGCGGTGAGCGGGCTGACGGGGACGGTGGCGACCGTCTTACTCGCCGTCATCTTCGTCTTGCCGGCACTGGTCCTCAGCATTGGCCCGCTGCGGCGCGCTTGGATCACCGCACCGCTGCTCGCCAAATTCCGCACGATCATGCCGGAGATGTCCGAGACGGAGAAAGACGCCATTGAAGCCGGCACCGTCTGGTGGGATGCGGATTTGTTCTCCGGCCGTCCCGACTGGAAAAAATTCATGGCGCTGCCCGCGCCCACCTTGTCCGCCGAAGAGCAGGCCTTCCTGGACACCGAGGTCGAACACCTGTGCGACCTGTCCAACGACTGGGAAAGCACCCAGGTCTGGCAGGACCTGCCGCCAAACGCATGGCAATACGCGAAGGATGCCGGCTTTCTGGGAATGATTATCCCCAAGCGCTACGGTGGCCTCGAATTCTCCGCGTACGCGCACTCTCAAGTGGTGATGAAGCTCGCTTCGCGTTGCTCGGCGGCCGCCGTTTCGGTCATGGTGCCGAACTCGCTCGGCCCCGCCGAACTGCTGCTTCACTATGGCACCGAAGCCCAGAAGAACTACTATCTGCCGCGCCTGGCGAAGGGGGACGAAGTCCCTTGTTTCGCACTCACGAGCCCATACGCGGGTTCGGACGCCGCCGCCATCCCCGACGTCGGCATTGTCTGCCGAGGCGTTCACGAGGGCCGCGAAACGCTTGGGTTCCGTGTCACGTGGAGCAAGCGCTACATCACCCTGGGGCCGATCGCGACGGTGCTCGGCCTCGCCTTCCGAGCCCTCGATCCCGACCATCTGCTCGGTGACGACGACGCCCCAGGCATCACCTGCGCACTGATTCCCACGCACCATCCGGGCGTGGTGATCGGGCGTCGCCACTGGCCGCTGAACGCCGTCTTCCAGAACGGCCCGAATGCCGGCAAGGACGTCTTCATTCCGCTCGACTGGGTGATCGGCGGGCAGGCACAGGTCGGCAAAGGCTGGCGCATGCTGATGGAATGTCTCGCGGCGGGCCGTGCAATTTCGTTGCCCTCCTCGAACGTCGGCTACTCGAAGCTTGCCGTGCGTGCCACGGGGGCTTATGCGGCGGTACGGCGTCAGTTCCGCACGCCGATCGGGAAGTTCGAAGGGGTGCAGGAGGCGCTTGCGCGCATGGCCGGCAACCTTTACGCGATGGACGCCGCACGCCGCATGGCAGCGCTCGCCGTCGATCTTGGCGAGAAGCCCTCGGTGATCTCCGCCATTGCGAAATACCACGTGACCGAACGCGCCCGCAAAGTGGTCAACGACGGCATGGATGTCGTCGCGGGCAAAGGCATCTGCATGGGCCCGAACAACTTCCTTGCCCGCGCCTACCAGCAGATCCCGGTATCGATCACAGTGGAGGGCGCCAACATCATGACGCGCTGCCTGATGATCTTCGGTCAGGGCGCGATCCGCTGCCATCCGTATGTGCTCAAGGAGCTGAGCGCCGCGCAAATGGCGGATCGAGCGGCGGCCATGCACGCCTTCGACGACGCCCTCTTCGGCCATCTGAGCTTCGTCACGAGCAACATCGTGCGCGGTGCCCTGCACGGCATCACGCATGCGCGCTTCTCCACCGTGCCGTCGAACGCCGCGCCGGAGTTGCATGGGTACTACCGCGCCGCGAATCGTCTATCGACGCTGCTCGCCATTGCATCCGACGTCTCGATGGCGGTGCTCGGCGGCTCGCTCAAGCGGCGCGAGCGCCTCACGGGCCGGCTCGGCGACATCCTCTCTCAATTGTTCCTGTTGACGGCGACGCTCAAGCGTTACGAAGACGAAGGCCGCCCCACCGCCGATCTGCCACTGGTGCACTGGGCCGCGCAGGACGCGCTCTGGCAGGCACGCGAGGCGTTCGAAGGCGTGCTTGCGAACTATCCGTCGCGCGCCGTCGCCTGGTGGATGCGCTGGAAACTCATGCCGCTCGGCCTGCCCTATGCCAAACCGTCCGATGCGCTGGCCACTCAGGTCGCCGAGTTGATGCAAACGCCGGGCGACGCGCGCGAGCGCCTCATCACCGGCAGCTATTCGCCGCGCCCCGAAATCGACGGTCTGGCTTACGGGGAGATCGTTTTCCAGATGACGCCGCAGGTCACCGCCATCGAGCAGCGATTGCGCACGGCAGTCAAGGAGGGCCGCCTGCCGACGATGCCCCAAAGCCTGCCCGAATTCTCCGAGTGGGTGGAGCAGGCCGCGCATCTGCATCTCGTGAGCGA
The DNA here is from genome assembly GCF_001899225.1 of Pandoraea sp. 64-18. Lineage (NCBI taxonomy): Bacteria > Pseudomonadati > Pseudomonadota > Betaproteobacteria > Burkholderiales > Burkholderiaceae > Pandoraea > Pandoraea sp. 64-18. The sequence goes on from NZ_MKVU01000006.1 coordinate 14,143, forward strand.
CGGCGAGCGCCAGGTGCTGGCGCAGTACGCCGACTTTGCGGCGCGGGCCGTGGCCGTCGACGATTTCCCGCCCGACTTCGGTCGCCTTGCCGACATGCAGCACGCCCAGCAACAGGAAGCGGCCGACGAAGCGCTCACGCCGTGAGCTCGCCCGCCTGCCGCTGCCTATCACTCTGAGGATTTCCGCGCCGTGACGACGTCCGACCGATATCTGGCTTTCGCCAACTCCGCCGTGGGCAGCCGCCTGGCCAATGCGCTGGGGCTACCGCGCCCCATGCCGCTCGAGCGGATGCCGTCGCGCGACGACAGCCGCACCGAGGCAGACACCGATGCGTCGCCACGCGCCATGCCCACACCGCCCGCGGTCGTGGGCGGCGCGGGCGACGCCCCGCTGTTGCCGGACCTCGCACGAGAGCTGCATCGGCTCGGCATGTCTAGCCTTGCGCACGCCGAGCGACTCGACTGGATCTCGCACGCCAACCAGGCGGGTACGATGAGCGGACGCTTCAATCCCAGCGAAGGCGTACGTGCCAAGGCGTTGCTGTTCGATGCGAGCGCCATCGCCAGCACCGACGGGCTCAGCGCGCTCTATACGTTCTTCCATGACACCCTCGCCTGCCTCGACCGATGCGCCCGCGTGCTCGTGCTGGGCGTGCCGCCCGCGCTGGCACCGACACCCCAGGCCAGCGTGGCGCAGCGCGCGCTCGAAGGCTTCGTGCGATCGCTCGCCAAGGAACTCAAGCGCGGGGCCACGGCGCAGTTGCTCTACGTCGCGCCGCACGCTCGGGACGCCCTGCACTCCACGCTGCGCTTCTTTCTCTCGCCGCGCGCCGCCTACGTAAGCGGTCAGGCCATCACCCTGCAAGCGCCGGTATTCACAACGCCGCCGACTCACGACGATCGTCCACTCGCCGGACAGGTCGCCGTTGTGACAGGCGCGGCGCGCGGCATCGGCGAAGCGATCGCCACCGTGCTGGCACACGACGGCGCGCATGTCGTGTGCGTCGACATCGCGCAAGCACAGAGCGCGCTCGAGGCTGTGGCGATGCGTCTCGACGGCAGCGCGCTCACGTGCGACATTGCCGCGCCCGAAGCGGGGGCGACATTGCTCGCGCATCTGGCCACGCATGCGCCACGCGGCCTTGACATCCTCGTGCACAACGCCGGCATCACGCGCGACAAGACGCTCGTGCGCATGAGCGAAGCGCAATGGCAGAGCGTGCTCGACATCAATGTCGGTGCGCCGCAACGCATCAATCAGGCGCTGCTCGATGCTGGGGTGCTGCGCGCCAACAGCCGGATCGTCGGTGTGGCGTCGATCAGTGGCATTGCGGGAAATCGGGGGCAGACCAACTACGCGGCGTCGAAGGCGGCGGTGATTGGCATGATCGAAGCCTGGTCGCCGGTGCTCGCCGAGCGCCACATCAGCATCAATGCCGTCGCTCCCGGCTTCATTGAGACGCAGATGACTGCCGCTGTGCCGTTCGCCATTCGCGAAGCCGGGCGCCGGATGAACTCCCTCGGCCAGGGCGGCCAGCCGGTCGACGTGGCGCAGGCCATTGCCTGGCTGGCGCACCCCGCATCGGGCGCATTGACCGGACAGGTGGTGCGCGTGTGCGGCCAGAGCCTGCTAGGTGCATGACCATGCCCAACGACCGCCCTCGCGATCCGCTTGGCAAGGCGTTGCCGTCGGACGCCGGGCTCGCCCCGATCGACGTCACACGCCTGCCCTCCCCGCACACGCTGTTTCTGCGGGCACTGCTCTCGTCCCGCAAGCCAGCGAACGCGCAACGGCTCCCACCCTTGGCATTCGCGCGACGCAATGTCACGCTCGACGCCGACGCCATCGCCCGTTACGCGCGCTTGTGCGGCTTCACCGCGGCGCACGGGGTGCCACCCACGTGGCCGCATCTGCTCGCCTTCCCGCTGCATATGTTGCTGATGACCGACCGCGCATTTCCGTTCGCCATGCTCGGCATGGTGCATCTGGATAATCGCATTCGTCAGCACGCTTCGCTCACGCCGGGAGAGCGGCTCGATCTGGATGTCCGGTGCGGCCCGCTGTTCGCCCATGACAAGGGACAGGTCTTTACGGTCCTCACCACGGCGCGACGCGATGGGGTTGTCGTGTGGTCGGGAGAGAGCGGATACCTGCGCACCGGTGTGCCCGACCCGCTCGGCGCACCGTATCGCGCCGCGTTGGGCGCCGACCCATCGCTCGCGAAGACCGCCGCATGGCATGTGCCGGGCGACCTTGGCCGCCAGTACGCGCGGGTGTCCGGCGATTACAACCCGATCCATCTCTGGCCGGTCACGGCCCGGCTGTTCGGCTTTGCGCACCCCATCATTCACGGCATGTGGAGCTTCGCCCGAAGCCTAGCGGCCGTGTTACCGGCCGACGCGCCCTGCCTCGATCTGCTCGTGGAGTTCAAAAGGCCGCTGCCGCTGCCGGGCGATGTCACGCTCTGGCGCGATGCTTGCGGCGGCGCCTTCGAATTGCGCGACGCGGCAGGCACGGTGCCCCATCTGCGCGGACGGTGGCAACACGCGCCGACCGTGTCGTCTTCCCCCCTCGACCCGGACCCTTCATGAGCGCCTTCACGCCTACCGCGCCGCCCCCCGCCTTGCGCCGCGTTGCCATTCTCGGCGGCAACCGCATCCCGTTTGCGCGCGCCAACACGGCATATGCCACGGCGTCAAATCAGGACATGCTCACCGCCGCGATTCAGGGACTCGTCGACCGGTTTGCGCTGCATGATCAGCGCCTGGGGGAAGTCGCCGCGGGGGCCGTGCTCAAACACGCGCGCGATTTCAACCTGACGCGCGAATCCGTCCTGTCGACGACGCTCGCCCCGCAAACGCCCGCCTACGATGTTCAGCAAGCGTGCGGCACGGGCCTCGAGGCCGCCATCCTGACCGGCAACAAAATTGCGCTCGGCCAGATCGACGTGGCGATCGCCGGCGGGGTCGACACCGCCTCGGACGCCCCGATCGCCGTGAACGAGACACTGCGCAGGATTCTGCTGGAGGCCAACCGACAGCGCAGCGCTGGGGGCAAGCTCGGTGCGCTAGCGAAGGCGCGTCCCGGCATGTTGTTCAAGCCGGCGCTACCTCGTAACGGCGAACCACGCACCGGGTTGTCGATGGGTGAGCATTGCGAGCAGATGGCCAAGCGCTGGCAAATCGAGCGCGCCGCACAGGACGAACTCACGCTCGCGAGCCATCAACATCTGACCGCCGCGTATGAACGCGGGTTCTTCCTCGATCTGATGACGCCGTTTCGCGGCCTGCAACGCGACAACAACCTGCGCCCCGACGTCACGCTGGAGACCTTGAACGCCCTCAAGCCGGTGTTCGATCGCAGTGCCGCGGGCACGCTCACGGCGGGCAACTCGACCCCGCTGACGGACGGCGCCTCGTGCGTGCTGCTCGCGAGCGAAGACTGGGCACACGCGCACGACATTCCCGTGCTCGCTTATCTGACGTACTCGCAAACCGCGGCCGTCGACTTCTTTCATCCCGATGAAACCCGGCGCGAAGGACTGCTCATGGCGCCGGCGTACGCCGTGCCACGCATGCTCGCCCAGGCCGGCCTCACGCTGCAGGACTTCGACTTCTACGAAATTCACGAGGCGTTCGCGGCGCAGGTGCTTTGCACATTGAAAGCGTGGGAAGACCCGCAATACTGCCGCGATCGGCTGGGCCTCGCCGCGCCGCTGGGCACCATCGAGCGGCAGCGGCTGAACGTGAATGGCAGTTCGCTTGCCTGCGGGCATCCGTTCGCGGCCACCGGTGCACGCCTGCTTGCCACCCTCGCCAAACAGCTCGCCGAGCGTGGCGGCGGGCGTGGCCTCATCTCGATTTGCGCGGCCGGCGGACAAGGCGTGGTCGCCATGCTGGAACGATAACGCAGACGACGTTACAGGGGCAGTCACAAGCACGGCCCCGCCGCAGCAGGCGAGTCGCCAACAGAGCCACCGCCTGATCTCGGGTGCCCGTGCCAAAAGACCTCAAGGGAGACAACGATGGACTCAGCTGTTCAGCACGAACGCGTGTGGCTAGATGCTTACCCGCCTGGCGTTCCCGCCGACATCGATACGACACGCTACACGTCGCTGGTGCAGGCGTTCGACGAATGGATCGACAAGTACCGCGAACGCATTGCGTTCGTGAGTCTGGGGAGCGAAATCACCTATGGCGAGGTCGCCCGCCAGGCGTATGCCTTTGCCGCGTGGCTGCAAGCCCACGGCGTGCAGAAGGGAGAGCGCGTGGCGCTCATGATGCCCAATTGCTTCCAGTACCCGATCGGCCTGTTCGGCACGCTGATCGCCGGGGCCGTGGTCGTCAACGTCAATCCCCTGTACACCGTTCGCGAACTCAAACATCAATTGCAGGACAGCGGCGCACGTACGATCGTCGCGTTTGAGAACTTCGCGAAAACCGTGCAGGACGCGATCCCTGGCACCGAGGTGCGCCACGTGCTCGTCACGCAGATCGGCGACTTGCTCGGCACCGGCCTGAACGTCAAGGGACGCCTCGTCAACTTCCTCATGCGGCGAATCGCGAAGCAAGTGCCGCCCTACGATCTTCCGCAGGCGATCCCGCTGCGCCGAGCGCTCGCCGAGGGCGCAAAGCACACGCCTGCGCCGGTGCCCCTCGCGCGCGACGACCTCGCCTTCCTTCAATACACGGGGGGCACGACCGGCGTGGCCAAGGGGGCGATGCTGACGCACGGGAACGTGCTGGCCAACCTGTTGCAAACCGAGGCATGGGCCGCCGGCCAGCTCGACGGGGACATCGAGGTGAATCTGTCGCTGCTGCCCATGTATCACATCCTGTCGCTCACGGTGAACTGCCTGGTGTTCATGAGCCTGGGGGGGCGCAACATCCTGATTGCAAATCCGCGCGATGTGAAGAAAGTCGTCTACATCATCCGCAACGAGACATTCACCGGCGTCACGGGCGTGAACACTCTGTTCAACGGTCTGCTCGAGAACCAGGACTTCTGTGCGCGCGACTTCTCCCGGCTGAAGCTCTCGCTTGCCGGTGGCATGGCAACGCAACGTGCCATTGCCGAGCGATGGAAACAGGTCACCGGCAAGCCGATCATCGAGGGCTACGGCCTCACCGAATGCTCGCCCATCGTCACGATGAACCCGGTCGACCTCTCGCATATGGACGAGGTCGATTTCACCGGATCCATCGGTCTGCCCGCCCCGTCGACCGACGTGCGCTTCAAGCGCGATGACGGCACGTGGGCCGATCTCGGCGAGCCGGGGGAGTTATGCGTGCGGGGGCCGCAAGTCATGCGCGGCTATTGGCAGCGCCCGGAAGACACTGCCAACACGTTCGACGCCGACGGCTGGCTGATGACAGGTGACGTCGGCGTGATGGACGCGCGCGGTTACGTACGGCTCATCGACCGCAAGAAGGACATGATTCTCGTGTCGGGTTTCAACGTCTACCCGAACGAAATCGAGGACGTCGTGATGCTTCACCCAGGGGTTCGGGAAGCCGCGGTGGTCGGCGTGCCCGATCCGGTTGCCGGCGAGCGCGTGAAGCTCGTGGTCGTCGCAAAAGACCCCGGGGTGACCACCGAGATTTTGCTCGCCCACTGCCGCGAACACCTGACGGCGTACAAGGTGCCGCGCATCGTCGAATTCCGTGACGGCGAACTGCCCAAGTCGACCGTCGGCAAGATTCTGCGGCGCGAACTGCGCGCGCCGCTCGGTCACGCGTAAGGGAGACGAACAACATGCCCAAGCACCACGCGTTTCACGCCGGCCGCCTCGGCCGCGTCGCACTGGCCATCGCCTTGACACCCACGGTGCTCGTTGCCGGCGCGCTGAGTGCGTCGAATGCCCTCGCCCAGAGCAACGTCTCGTCGGATGCAGGCCTATCGGCCGTCACGTCCTCCGCCCGTGCGGCACCGCCCACGCCCCACGCGACGGCAAACACCGCTGTCGCGGATGCCGAGGTCGCCAAGCTGGCCGCCATGCCTGTCGCCGCGCAAGCCCAATGGCTGTCCCACACGATCAAGTCCGGCGAGTTGGCGAAGCTGAGCGACGACCGGATCGTCGCTCGCATGCAGGCGATCCACGCCGACGCGCTCGTGCGGTTTCTGAAGACGGAGTCGGCCGCGCTGCCCGAATACCAGTACGAGCTAACACGTCATGAACGTATCAATGACCAGTGGCAAACCACGCCCGACCGCATGCTCGTGAAGATTCGCGAGACGCCGTTGCAGATCTATGCGAAATGGCTGCCGGGCGGCGCCCACGCGGGTCAGGAAATCATTTATGACGAGACGAAGAATCCCAAGGAGATGTACGGCCATCTCGGTGGCATTTTCGGCTTCGCATCGATCTGGAGCAGTATCGACGGCCCGCTTGCGCGCTCGCAGTCCAACCATACCGTGCGCGATCTTGGCTTCGCGTTCATTGCCGAGCGAATTGCGCACGACGGCCGCAGCTTCCACGCCGAAGGACTCCCCGCGACGCCCGCAAGAATTTCGGTATCCGAATCGAACGGCATGCGCGTGCTAGCTCTGGAATGGGACGCCCCCGCCGGTCCACCGCAACATTACGCGTACAAGTCGCGCGTGCTGCTCGACCTGACGACCGGTCGTCCGCGCGGTATCGAAGCGTGGAATGCGTCGGGACAGAAGGTCGAGGAAATGCGCTTCGAGAAGGTGCGCAAGGCCTCGTGGACCGACGCAACGTTCGATCCGAAAAATCCCGACTATAAGTTCTGATTGCCCACTTGATGTCGGCGACGACTGGCACCGGTGGATCGCATCGGTGTGACTGTGCGCGACAAATGAACGACGAAAGCCCGCCACCTCTGAACGGAGGTGGCGGGCTTTCGCCCATGCGCACATCGGATGCCGGCATCCGCGAGGTCGCGAGCTCGCAGCAACGCCGGCCTGCCGGGGCCGATCAGGTCTGCGGCAGTTCGATCTTCACTTCGAGCACTTCCAGGTTGTCCTGGTGCTCAACGCTGACCTTGATGTCGTCTTGTGCGATCTTGACGTACTTGGAGATGACGGCGACCAGCTCACGTTGCAACGCCGGCAGGTAGTCCGCCGGCGGCGACGAGCCCGCGCGTTCGTGCGCCAGAATGATCTGCAGGCGCTCTTTGGCGACGGAAGCGGTCTTTTTCTTCTCCCCCAGGAGGAAAGACAGGAATGACATGGGCACTCCTTACTTCGAGCCGAAAATACGCTGCAACAGTCCCGGCTTTTGATAGTCGGTAAAGCGCATTGGCTTGTCTTCGCCCTTGAAACGGCTCACCACGTCGCGATACGCGTCAGCCACGTCGGTGCCGTCGAGATGAATGGCCGGCGTGCCCTGGTTCGAGGCATGCAGCACAGACTCCGACTCCGGAATCACGCCGATGAGCTTGATTCGCAGGATTTCCTGAATGTCGTCGAGCGACAGCATCTGACCGTCGTTGACCCGCTTCGGGTTGTAACGCGTGATGAGCAGGTGCTCCTTGATCGGCTCGCCGCCTTCGATGGCGCGCTTCGTCTTCGACGAGAGAATGCCCAGAATGCGGTCCGAATCGCGCACCGACGACACTTCGGGGTTCGTCACCACGAGCGCCTCGTCGGCGAAATGCATGGCGAGCAGCGCGCCCGATTCGATACCGGCCGGCGAATCGCACACGATGTATTCGAATCCCATGTCGGCCAGATCCTTGATGACCTTCTCGACGCCGGCTTGCGTGAGGGCGTCCTTGTCGCGCGTCTGCGACGCGGGCAGGATGAACAGGTTCTCGCAGGCCTTGTCCTTGATGAGCGCCTGATTGAGGTTCGCTTCGCCTTGAATCACATTGATCAGGTCGTACACGACGCGGCGCTCGCAACCCATGATGAGGTCGAGATTGCGCAGGCCGACGTCGAAATCGATGACTGCCGTCTTGTGCCCCTGCAAGGCGAGGCCGGCGGAAAAGCTGGCGCTGGTCGTCGTCTTGCCGACGCCACCCTTGCCAGAGGTCACCACAATCACTTTTGCCATCTGTCGATGCCTTCCCAAACTTGAGGATGAATTTAGCTACGAATCATTTGAGCCCGAGGGGCTCGAAAATCAGTTTGTCGTCTACCAGCCGCACCTGCACAGAACGCCCCTGCACATCAGGCGGCAGTGCATGCTCACCGGTCCGGTAGATACCGGCGATGGAAATCAGCTCGGGCTCGAGGCAGGTACAGAAGATGCGAGCATCGAGCTTGCCCTTCACGCCTGCCAGCGCCCGCCCCCGCAGCGGTGCGTAAATGTGGATATTACCTTCCGCGATCACCTCGGCCCCATAACTGACCAAATCGAGGATGATCAGATCGCCCTTCGCGTAGACCTGCTGGCCCGAACGCAACGGCTTGTCGATGATGGTCGAAGGGACGGCAACGGCGTCAGGCACCACCGGTTCCGATACCGCCTGGGCTGGCTCGACCGCCGTCTCGGCTGGCGCCTCGCTCTCCCGGGCCGGACGCGACAGGCGCCGCTCGTGGCTGTCGAGCCGTGGCAGTCCGTCCACCACCGCCCACTCGGCTTGCTCGGCGTTGGCGACCACCCCGATCGGCTTCATGCGGAATTCGGCCAGCATGTCGGCCAACGCGGGCACGGCAACGCGCTCGTCGCCGGTCAGGCGTCGAACGTCGATGGCGACCGTGTCGCCGGCAAAAAACTCCGGGGTCGCTTCGAAACGTTGCGACAGTTCGGTGCGCAGCGTCTCCAGTTGCGGCGTCTTGACCACGAAATGCAGGGTATCGATGGCACCGCTGCGTAACTCGAAGTACGGGGTTTTCTTTTGCGGCATGTCAGGTTGTTGTGCGCGAATTGCTGGCAAATTGGGCCATTCTACCGTCCCTTGACGAGACGCCAACCGCAAATCAACGGGTCGCCTCCGTCATTGACGGGAAAATCACTGTTGTCGCATTGCAGCATTTTGTATCATGAACCAACGGTTCCGACAGTAAGGAACGGGGGCTGCTGACATGCCAGTGACATGAGGAAGGGCTATGCTGGCAGTGGGAAAGTGTCGTAAGAGACGTGCTGCGAAGCAGCATCGAAAGTGCGAATTTTGTCGCGCAAGTGCCATATTCGTGACCTATCCTTAAATTCCCTGACGAGGGACCCCCTGTGGAACCGCAAACCGGGAGACGACGATGCTGAGTCATCATGAATTTGCCACCCTGATGCTGGTCAAGGACGCTCCTGAGCAAGTGGAGCATGATCGCCTGGACCTCGAGTCATTGCTCGAAAGCAAATTGATCGAATGGGAAGAGTTGGCGTCGGGTGAGAAGTCCCCGCGACTGACCGTCCAGGGCAAGTATGTCCTTCAGGCCGTTGCCTGAGCGCCCAGCCTGCTGTTGAGGTGTCCGTAAGATGTAAAAGCCCGCCGGAAGGCGGGCTTTTCATTGGGTGAGGGGATCGCCCCCTCGATACCTGCGCGCTCAACCGTGCCGGACGTCCCGAGAGTGACGCCGCCACGTGTGTCGCGCCGCCGGATGCTCCCGGCACCAATTGCGATCAACGAGCCACGCAACCGCCGCGCCGACGACCAGCACGATGATCAACATGGCAATCAAGCTCCCTGTCAGCATAGCGGCCTCCTAACTTCGACATGGCGGGATGGCACGCTTTCATTCTAGGCAATCCCTATCGAAATAGGTACCCGAAAGTGATCCGGGTATACCGTGTTTGCGCGACATCAAGCGCCTCGACATCATCGCGTTGCTCACCTGCTGCGACGCAACATATCGTTCGCTTTTTAATGGCATTTTTGCCGTCGAGACGCAGGATTCGCATCGTCGAGAGGCTCGCCGTCAGGCGATCGCACCGCCCGCGTCGATCAGCACGGTCGAACCCGTGGCACTCGGCGTGCCCGCCAGATAAAGAATCGTGTTGGCCACGTCCTCCGCAGCGACCACACGGCGCGCGGGCAAGCGCTCCGCCGCGTTGCGATACATCGCCTCGCGATCGGCCTCTGACAGCTTGTCCCATAGCGGCGTGACGGTGAGCCCCGGCGAGACGGTGTTCACACGCACGGGTGACAGTTCCAGTGCCAGCCCTCGCGCCAGCGCCTCGATGGCGGCGTTGATTGCGCCTTGAACGACCGACGACGTGCTCGGGCGCACGCTCAGAAAGCCCGACGTCAGCGTGAGCGAACCGCCGTCTTCAATGCGCGCATAGCGCGCGACGTGGTAACTGCCCCAAAACTTGCTGTCAAAGGCGGCATGCGCGTCGTCCAGCGAGAGCTTGCGCACCTGCCCGGTCGGGGTTTGCGCGGCCGAGACGACCACGTGTTGCCAGGGGGCGTGGTCGGCGAAGCACCGTTCGACGGCAGCCGCGTCTTCCGTGTCCAGTACCAGAGCGCGGGCGGTCGGGCCTAGCGTGGCAAGCGCGTCGTCGAGCTTCGCCTGACTACGCGAGGCAATGGTCACGGCCGCGCCTGCCTTGGCGAACGCCTGGGCGGCGGCACGACCAATGCCGGAGCTGCCGCCGATGACCAACACACGCTGACCTTCGAAATTGAACATGATGAAACTCCTGAAAACGATCGGAACGAGGGCGGAATCGCGCCACCTGCCGGTGGCCGCCGGTGGATTGACCGTCCAGCCCCGGCACGCGATGTCACGGCGCTATTGTGATACTCATCTCATGGAACGATAATCCCGTTGAAAACTGAATGACTCTCTACAATTCATTGAGAATCTGCACAAGATGATCGACCAGACGCTGGATCTCACCGTATTCGACCGTGTCGTTACCACGGGCAGCATGTCGGCCGCCGCGCGGGAGATGGGGCTGTCGCTTGCCGTCGTGAGCAAGCGGCTCGGGCTGCTCGAGCAGCGCCTTGGCGTTCGCCTGCTCAATCGCACCACCCGCAAACAGGCGCTCACCGACGAAGGGCAGGTGTTTCATACGTGCTGCCAGCGAATCCTCGCGGAAATTGCCGAGACCGAGCGGCTGATGACGCGACAGGCGGGCACCGTCGGTGGCGTGCTTCGCATCAGCGCGCCGCGCGCCTTCGGCCGTCGTCATCTGGCGCCGCTGCTGGTCGCGTTTCGCGAACGGCATCCCGCCCTGAAAGTGCATCTCGAACTCAGCGACCTATGGGTCGATCTGGTCGCGCACGGCATCGACGTGGCCATCCGCGTCGGCACCCTGCCCGATTCCAGCCTCGTCGCGCAGGAACTCGCCCCGAACTACCGCGTGCTGGTCGCGTCTCCGACCTATCTGGCGCGGCGTGGCACGCCGCATGACGCTGGCGATCTGCAACAGCATGACTGCATTCTGTTCGGCCACGCGCCGCACGGCGACTGGCGATTCGTGTGGCAATCCGAAACGTTGCGCATCCAGGTCCGCGATACCTACGTTGTCGACGATGGGGATACCGCGCACGAATTGGCGCTGCACGGTGCGGGCATCACACAGAAATCCATCTGGGACGTGGGGGACGATATCCAGGCGGGACGTCTTGCGCGCGTATTGCCCTCGCTGCAAATGCCGGCGTCGCCGCTGCATGCCGTGTATCCGCACAGCCGGCATCTCGCACCGCGCACACGCGCCTTCGTTGACTTTCTACGGGACGGGTTGCGCGCCGCATGGCGCTGGCCCCAGCACTAGGGATTCACGCCTTGCGCAGCGTCTGGCGTGTCTCCCCCACGGCGCGCTGCCTCGCGGCTTTCACTTGACGCCGTCGGTGTCGCGTCCGTTGAGCGCGTCACGTCCGGCGGCCAGCAATGCCTCCGAGAGCGCCGGATCTGCGCTGACGACCGCGCGCGACAGCACGAGCGTGCCCACCATTTGCGCGAAGCGCGCCATCGCCGCCCGATTCGCGTGCGCCCGACTCAGGCCTTGCTCGATACCGGCCTGGGTCATTCGCTCGATCATGTCGGCCAGCCCCTTCGCGTACCATGCTTGCGCTTCGTCGCCGATGCGCGGGGCATCCCCCGCAAATCCAGCCATCGGGCAGCCACACGCCACGTCATCGCGGTGCGCCATCGACAGATACCGCTCGACGCGCGCCGTCGGCGACAACACCGCCTCCGCCGCCGCGTCACCGCCTGCCAGCAGCCCGTTGCTCGCCGCCACCGCGCGCGACATCACGGCCGCAACCAGTGCGTCCTTCGACTTGAAGTGATTGTAGAAGCCCCCCTGCGTGAACCCCGCGGCCTTCATCAGCGCCGTCAGCCCCACGGCGTCAACGCCGTGCTCACGAAACAGCCGTTCCGCCGCCGCGACGATCGCCTCGCGGTTTTCCGCAGCCTGCTCTCTTGAAATTCCCATCCCCCGCTCCTCAGGACTCGCAACGCTCGTCCAGACGCGCTCACACCATCGAACTATCGTCGTCATCGACAAAGACAATGACGATCACCATTGACATATCGATGCCAGACTCGGCACAATGCGTCAACGATGACGATTACGATCACCATCGTCATGAAGTATAACCCAACGCTCACGTCTTCCACAGGGTCGACGTGACTCGATGACCCTGCTGGAGTTCTGAAATGAAGATCAAAGATGCCGTGGTATTCGTGACCGGCGCCAACCGTGGCCTGGGATTGGCGTTTGCGAAACAGGCGCTCGAACGTGGCGCGAAGAAGGTGTACGCCGGGTCGCGCGATCCGTCGAAGGTCACGCTGCCGGGGGTCATCCCGGTCAAGCTCGACGTCAACGACCCGGAGGCGGTGGCGGCTGCGGCAAGTCTGGCGGGCGACGTCACGCTGCTCATCAACAACGCGGGGATTGCACGCCTCACCGAAGGGCTGACCGGCCCGGGCGCCACCGAGCTGCTGCGCGAGACGCTGGAGACGAACCTGTTCGGCGTACTCGGCATGACGCAGGCGTTCGCCCCGGCCCTGGGACGCAACGGCGGTGGCGCACTGCTCAATGTCCTGTCGATCGTGAGTTGGATCAGCGCAGACGCGCTGCCTGAATACTCCATCACGAAGTCGGCCGCGTGGTCGCTGACCAATGGCTTGCGCAACGCGTTGCGTGCCCAAAATACGCAGGTGGTCGGTTTGCACGCAGGTTACATCGATACCGACCTGACTCGGGGGTTCGACGCCGACAAGCTCGACCCGGCCGACGTGGTGCGTCAGGCTTACGACGCCATCGAGGCAGGCGAAGAGGAGGTCTGCGTCGACGAAGGCACGCGACAAGTCAAGCAAGCGCTGTCGCTGGGCGTGTACCTGCAGGAACCGGCGGCGTAGCCACCAACGCTCAACCCGGCACGCCACGAAAAAACGCCGCGACACCCTCAGGGGCCTCGCGGCGTTCGTCGTCCTGCGGCAAGCGACGCCTGCGCGTCAGGCGGCCTTGTCCATCTGACCCATTTGACGCTCGCCGCCCAGCGCCTCGACCAGATCGTCGAGCATGCGGGCGAGCTCACCGGTCATGAGCGCGATGTCGGCGTCGAACTTCTCGGCTTCGCCTTCGGCCGTCGGATCGGCGGCATCCTTGATGACGTCGAGCGGCGTCACACGTTTGATGACGAAAGCGTCGGTCAGCACGAAGGAGATCCGGTCGTTCCACGTCATCGCCAGCCTGGTGCAGCGCTTGCCAGCCTCGATATGCTGACGCACGTCCGCCCCGTCGAGTGGGTGGCGCACATAGCGCACTGCCGCCTTCTCGTCGGTATTCGAGCGCAACTCCACGTCCTGGTCGACGGTGAAGCCGCCCGGCGCGTCATTGCCCGCGAGCCACGAGGTCATCATTGCCACGGGCGCCTCGTTGAGTTCCACGTTCTCGAGCGTGATGTCGAGCGTCTTGAGGAGCAGGCTGCGCACTTCGTCGGCCTTGGCGGGCGACGCGGCGTCGATCACGAGCCAGCGATTGGCCGGGTCGATCCACACGCGCGTGTCGCGGCGAATGCCGAATGCACGCGGCAGCAGTTCGTCGGTGACCTGCTCCTTGAGCTCACGCATCTGCTTGCGGCCCGGCTTGAAGCCTTGCTGCTCTTCCAACTCGACCGCCTTGGCGCGCGTGACCTGATTCACGACGGTGGACGGCAGCAGCTTCTTCTCGGCACGATAGGCGAGCAGAAACTGACGGTTGATGCTGTGCACCAGTTCGCCCCCCTCACGCGGCGGCGCCCAGCCCTGCACTTGCATTTCGAGGCTACCGCCTTCGCAGAAGGCGTGCTTCTCCAATGCCGTTTCCATTTGCGCGACGCTCATGGACCAACCGGCAGGAATTCGGTGCAACTGAAGATTCTTGAACCACATCGGCATCACCGCAAAAAGCAAAAGCCGAGATTTTACCAGTGCCGGGCGGCACGGCGAAATTCGGCAACGCGCATCGTGTCAGAGAAAGCGATCGAGGATCTTCCGGCTCGGCTTGTCGAGCGTGCCGGTGTCCCGAATCAGGAAGTGAATACCGTGGTTATCGGTAATGAGCAACGTCTGCCCGCCCAGGCGCCGAATGTCCTCTTCGCCGCGCAACACGAACGCCGCCTCGCCGCGATTCGTCTCGACGGTCCATGTGCTGGGCGTCGCGTAGGTCGAAACGCTCTTGATGCGCAACACCTCCGGCATGAATTCGCGTGCGGCGAGTTCGTCCTGCAACAGCGCGCGCATCGCGGCGGGCAGTCCGTCGAGCGAGTCGAGCCAGACCAGTTCGCGCCCCTCCTGACTCACAAGCGCGAGGCCGTCCTGCGGCGCCGCAATCGGAAACGCGCGCACGGGCACCACGCCTTCATGAGAGACGCCAGCCGCGTCGGTCAGCACCAGGCGGCCGAAGGCGTTACGAGACAAGGTGAAATCAATCTGCATGAGTGTCTTCGCGAACGTTCAGTTGGCGGAAAGCGGCTGGGCCGGTGCCGCGGTCACGGCCGCCAGCACGGCGGCGGCTTCGACCGTCTCGAGTGCCGCGTCGATATCCGTGTCGACGTTGCGTTGCTGGGCCTGGTACAGCGTGTAGTAAGCGCCTTCGCGGGCCATCAGCGCATCGTGGTTGCCCACTTCGACGATCTTGCCGCGATCGAGCACCACCAGCCGGTCGGCCTTGCGCAGCGTCGACAACCGGTGTGCAATGGCGATCGTCGTGCGGCCCTTGACGAGGTTGTCCAGCGCTTTCTGAATTTCCTTCTCGGTGGCCGTATCGACCGACGACGTCGCCTCGTCGAGAATCAGGATGCGCGGGTCGATCAGCAGGGCGCGAGCGATCGAGATGCGTTGACGCTCGCCGCCCGACAGCGCCTGTCCGCGCTCCCCGACAAGCGAATCGTAACCGTGCGGCAGACGCAGGATGAACTCATGCGCGTGTGCGGCGCGCGCGGCCGCCACGATCTCGGCGCGCGTCGCCTCCGGCTTGCCGTAGGCGATATTCTCGGCAATGGTGCCGAAGAACAGAAACGGTTCCTGCAACACCAGACCGACGTTGCGGCGGAAGTCCGATACCGGCAACGCGCGAATGTCCACGCCGTCGATCTGGATCGAACCTTCGGACACGTCGTAGAAACGGCAGATCAGATTGACCAGCGTGCTCTTGCCCGAACCGCTGTGCCCCACGAGACCGATCATCTCGCCCGGTGCGATGCGCAGGTCCATGCCCCGGATCACCGCTCGGTTGCCGTAGCGGAATCCGATGTCGCGCAGGTCGATGGCGCCCTTTACTTCCTTCAGGTGCACCGGGTTGACCGGCTCGGGAACGTTCGAGACGTGATCGAGAATATCGAAGATGCGCTTCGCACCGGCCGCGGCCTTCTGCGTGACCGACACGATACGGCTCATCGAATCGAGACGCGTGTAGAAGCGGCTGATATAGGTGAGGAACGCGGTGAGCACCCCGACGGTGATCTCGTGCTTCGAGACCTGCCAGATGCCGAAGATCCACACGACGAGCAGCCCCACCTCGGTGAGGAACGTGACCGTCGGCGAGAACAGCGACCACACCTTGTTCACACGGTCGTTGACCACCAGGTTGTGACGATTGGCTTCCTTGAAGCGCGCGACCTCGCGGTTTTCCTGAGCGAATGCCTTCACCACGCGAATGCCCGGAATGGTATCGGCCAGCACGTTGGTGATTTCCGACCAGATCCGGTCGACCTTCTCGAAGCCGTGGCGCAAACGGTCGCGCACCAGATGGATCAGCCAGGCGATGAACGGCAGCGGCAACAGCGTGACGGCAGCCAGCCAGGGATTGATCGACACCAGAATCACCGACGTCATGACGATCATCAGCACGTCGGTGGCGAAGTCGAGCAGGTGCAGCGAGAGGAACACGCAGATGCGGTCGCTTTCCGAGCCGATACGCGCCATCAGGTCGCCCGTGCGCTTGCCGCCGAAATACTCCAGCGAGAGGCGCAACAGATGCGAGTATGTCGCGGTGCGCAGATCGGCACCGATGCGCTCCGACACCTTGGCCAGCAGATACGTACGCGCCCAGCCCAATATCCAGGCGACCACGCCCGCCCCCATCAGGCCCGACAAATAAATTCCCACCAGGTGGTAATCGATCGGCTTGCCGTTCTGGAACGGGATCAGCACGTTGTCCATGAGCGGCATCGTCAGATACGGCGGG
>NZ_MKVU01000006.1:30678-40838 GCF_001899225.1 Pandoraea sp. 64-18
AGATCGGGCAGGTGCCCACTTCGTTCGGTACCTCGCTGGCGGTATGGCCCGCCACCCGCGCGTCGCGCTGCCGTAACACCGTGTCCAACAGCGTCAGCGCGGCCGGATTATGGCCCAGCGTATAGCGCCAGCTCGCCAGCTTTTCGCGCGCGTCGCACAATTCCAGCGTCCCAACGCCCGCATGATCGGTATGTGTCAGCGACAGGTCGGCGCGATAGGGCCACGACTGCCAACCCGGCTGGCTGCCCGTTTGCGCATGCGCGTCTCGACGCGCGTCGAGCGCCAGGATCCGGCGCTCGGTCGCAACCACCACGCCATGCGCGAAATGCAGTTGTGCGTCGAGATCGACCGTCAACCAGGTCAGTACGGTTTCGTCGTCGGCCAGTTGCGAAGCGACGTCGGAATACCAGGACTCGGCAGCCGCGCCGGAAGGGCCACCCTCGAAAGGGGCAGTCGGGGCCGCCGCGGGGGGCGCTGTCGAAGTGGGGATGTCGGTCATTGCTGCGGCAGACGTGTCCTCAAGGGGCGGACATCGAGGCAAACGAGGAAATAGCGAGGCGGACTTTCCCTGTCAGTCCGCGAAATTGCCGCAAGTATAACCACAGCGACGCCTTTTGCGGCGTGGAGTTCCGCGATGACACGGTGCAGCATGGAAATATTGTTGCGACGGTCAACCGTTTACGGATTCTTACGTTAAGTAACCAGTTAACTGCACGAGCGCAAGCGGCCGTGCCGCCTGAAAGCGGCCTGACCAGCTTCTCCGAACCCCGCCTTGATGCGTGAATTTGCCTTGAGTATGAAAAAGAAAGACATTGAGATTTTCGATGTCCTGTCGCTGCGCGGCCCGAATATGTGGACATATCGGCCGGTGCTTGAGGCATGGGTCGATATCGGCGAACTCGAAGCGTTCCCGTCCAATAAGATCCCTGGATTCCCCGAGCGACTGTCGGCATGGCTGCCGTCCCTCGTCGAGCACCGTTGCAGCATCGGCGAGCGCGGCGGCTTCCTTCAGCGCCTGCGTGAAGGTACCTGGCCCGGCCATATTCTCGAGCACGTCACGCTCGAGCTGCAAAACCTCGCCGGCATGCCCGGGGGCTTCGGCAAGGCGCGTGAAACCCCGATCTCAGGCGTCTATAAAGTGATCGTGCGGGCCTGGCACGAAGAGGTGACCCGCGCCGCGCTGTTCGCGGCCCGCGATCTGGTCATGGCGGCCATCGAAGACCGCCCCTACGATGTCGATGCCGCAGTGGAAACGTTGCGCGGCCTGGTCGACAAACACTGCCTCGGCCCAAGCACGGCGTGCATTGTCGACGCCGCCGACGACCGCGACATCCCCCACATTCGTCTGTCCGACGGCAATCTGGTGCAACTGGGCTACGGTGCCGCCGCCCGTCGCATCTGGACCGCCGAAACGGACCGTACCCCCGCGATCGCCGAGAGCATCTCGCGCGACAAGGATCTCACGAAGCAACTGCTTGAATCGTGCGGCGTGCCCGTGCCGGAAGGCCGTCTGGTCGAGAACGCCGACGATGCGTGGGAAGCCGCCGAAGACATCGGCCTGCCGGTCGTCGTGAAGCCATACGACGGCAACCACGGCCGCGGCGTGTTCATCAATCTCACCACGCGCGACGAAGTCGTCACGGCATTCGAAGTCGCGCTGGAAGAGGGCAGCGGCGTGATCGTCGAGCGATTCGTGCCGGGTCTGGAACACCGTCTGCTGGTCGTGGGCGGGCGCGTCGTGGCTGCGGCCATGGGGGAACTGGCCACGGTGGTCGGCGACGGCCAGCACACCGTCTCGGAACTCATCGAATTACAGATCAACAGCGACCCGCGCCGCGGCAGCGCCGAAGATCAGCCGCTCAATCGCGTGCGCATCGACTCGTCGGCTCGCCTGGAACTCAAGCGCCAGGGCTTCGACGCCGATGCCGTGCCGCCCGAGGGCAAGAACGTGCTGATCCAGCGCAACGGCAACGTCGCGTTCGATGTCACCGACCGCGTGCATCCGAGCGTGGCGGCGCATGCGTCGCTGGCCGCCCGCATCGTCGGTCTGGACATCGCCGGCGTCGATCTTGTGGCGGAAGACATTTCGCGCCCGCTGGTCGAACAGCGTGGCGCCATCGTCGAAGTCAACGCCGGCCCGGGCCTGCTCATGCATCTGAAGCCGGCCGATGGCGTGCCGCGCCCCGTCGGTCGCGCCATCGTCGACCATCTGTTCCCCGATGGCGACGCCGGGCGCATTCCGGTCGTCGGCATTACCGGCACGAACGGCAAGACCGTGACCGCGCGCCTGCTCACGCACCTGCTGCAACTCGCGGGCGAGCGTACCGGCCTCGCATGCAGCGACGGCCTGTTCCTCGACAAGCGCCTGGTGCAAGCCGGCGACCGTGCCAACTGGGACGCCGCGCACCGTGTCCTGATGAATGCCAGCGTGACGGCAGCCGTCTTTGAGAACGACAACACCGCCATCCTCTCGGAAGGCCTCGCGTACGACCGCTGCCAGGTCGGTATCGTGACGAACATCGACCGGCCGGATCATCTGGGCCAGTATTTCGTCGAAGACGTCGACCGGATGTTCAGCGTATTGCGCACCCAGATCGACGTGGTACTGCCCGACGGCGTGGCCGTGCTCAACGCGCGCGATCCGCTCGTCGTGGAAATGGCTGAGCTGTGCGATGGCGACGTGATCTTCTTCGGGCTGGATGATCACCTGCCGGCCATCGTGGCGCATCGCGCGGCGGGCAAGCGCGCGGTGTTTGTGCGCAATGGCGATGTCATGCTGGCCAACGGTACCGAGGAAACCACGCTCGGCGCGACGGCCACGATGCCGCTGACCTATGCCGGCCGTGTCGGCTTCCAGATCGAAAACGTACTCGCGGCTGTCGCAGCCGCCTGGTCGATGGGCGTGACGCTCGACGTCCTGCGCACCGGCGTGACCACGTTCGACGTGGGGCAGGTCGACGCCCCGGGCCGCTTCACGCTGTTTGAAAAGCAAGGCGCGACGGTCATTGTCGACGACGCCCATAACGCCCCGGCGCTCACGGCGCTGGCCGCGGCACTGGCGACCCTGCCCGCCGAGCGGCGCATGGTGGTGTACGGCCCCGGCGTCGACCGGATGGACGACGACCTGCAAGCCGAGGGCAAACTGCTGGCGCAGACGTTCGAGCACGTCGTGCTGTGCGACGACCTGAGCGTCGAGCGCAAGCGCCCGCTGGCCGAGTCGCGTGCGCAACTGCGCGCGGGCATCGATGCCGAGCGCAAGGTGCAGGTGATCGACGCCGGCGAGCGACGTGCCGCTGCCGAAGCGGCGCTCGCCCAGCTCGTGAGCGGTGACCTGCTCGTGTTGCAAGCCGACGAAGGCGGAGCGGCCGCGATGCTCGATCTGGTGCATCAGTGGATGGGCCAGCCGATGCGTGCGCTGGCGGCCTGACCGACGTGAGCCGCGAGTGGCGGCGTGCAGGGTTATCTGCCGCCGTCCCCTCGCCTATTTAGCCCGTTACCGAATACCCAAGCCACAGTCGTTTTTCTCGCCAACCCACCGCCATACAGGGACGCGAAGTGGACAGACAGGGATTGCAATTTATGGAAGTCTCCCGTATCCGCGCATTGCGCGGGCCCAACCTCTGGAGCCGTCACACCGCCATCGAGGCGATCGTGACGTGCACCGATCTGGAATACTCGATCGGCAATCTGGCCGGTTTCGAGGCTCGCCTGCGTGCACGCTTTCCCGAACTGCCCGCGCTGACGCCTGACGCCGAAGAGCGTCCGGTGTCGCTGGCAGACGCCCTCGCCACGACGGCCCTGCATCTGCAGGCCGCTGCAGGGTGCCCGGTAACATTCAGCCAAACGACGCAGACCATCGAACCCGGTACGTTCCAGGTGGTGGTGCAATACAGCGAAGAACCCGTCGGACGCCTCGCCTTCGAACTGGCGCAGCAACTGATCCACGCCGCCCTCGACGACGGTCCGTTCGACCTGGCCGATGCCCTCTATCGTCTGCGCGATCTCGATGAAGACGTGCGCCTCGGCCCGTCGACCGGCTCGATCGTGGATGCCGCCGTCGCACGCGGCATTCCGTATCGCCGCCTGACCGAAGGCTCGATGGTGCAGTTCGGCTGGGGCAGCAAGCAACGGCGCATTCAGGCGGCGGAGACCGACCGCACGTCGGCCGTGGCCGAGTCGATTGCGCAAGACAAGGATCTGACCAAGACGTTGCTGCACGCCGCCGGCGTGCCGGTCCCGCTGGGCGGCACCGTGCGCGATATCGAAGCCGCGTGGAAGCTGGTGCAGGATATCGACGCGCCGGTCGTCGTCAAACCGCGCGACGGCAACCAGGGCAAGGGCGTGGCCGTGCGTCTGCGCACGCGCGAAGAGATCGAGAAAGCGTTCGAAGCCGCGCAGGACATCAGCCGCGACGTCATCATCGAGCGCTACATTCCTGGGCACGATTTCCGTTTGCTCGTGATCGGCAACAAGCTGGTCGCCGCTGCCCGCCGCGATCCGCCGCAAGTGACCGGCGACGGCGTGCACACCGTGCGCCAGTTGGTCGAGACGGTCAATGCCGATCCACGCCGTGGCGAAGGCCATGCGACCTCGCTCACCAAGATTCGTTTCGACGACATCGCACTCGCCACGCTTGCCAAGCAGGGGTTGAACGCCGACTCCGTGCCAGCGGCCGGTGCGCGAATCGTGCTGCGCAACAACGCCAACCTGTCGACCGGCGGCACGGCCACCGACGTGACCGACGACGTCCATCCGGAAATCGCCGCGCGCGCCATCGCCGCTGCGCAGCAGGTGGGGCTGGACATCGCCGGTGTCGATGCCGTGTGCGAGACCGTCATCAAGCCGTTCGAAGATCAGGCGGGCGGCATCGTGGAAGT
Organism: Pandoraea sp. 64-18; assembly: GCF_001899225.1. Lineage (NCBI taxonomy): Bacteria > Pseudomonadati > Pseudomonadota > Betaproteobacteria > Burkholderiales > Burkholderiaceae > Pandoraea > Pandoraea sp. 64-18. Next base: position 35,556 of record NZ_MKVU01000006.1, read on the forward strand.
CAACGCCGCGCCGGGCCTGCGCATGCACTTGCAGCCGTCTTACGGCAAGGGCCGCGCAGTTGGCGAAGCCATCGTCTCGACGATGTTCGACGACGGTGACGATGGCCGCATTCCGCTCGTGGCCGTCTCCGGCACGAACGGCAAGACCACCACGGTGCGCCTGATTGCCCACCTCATCGGCCAGCAAGGCCTGCGCGTGGGCATGACCGGCACCGACGGCATCTATATCAGCGGCCAGCGCATCGACACGGGCGATTGCAGCGGCCCGCGCAGCGCGCGCAACGTACTGATGCATCCGGACGTGGATGCCGCCGTATTCGAAACCGCGCGTGGCGGCTTGCTGCGCGAAGGCCTGGCCTACGACCGCTGCGATGTGGCCGTGGTGACCAATATCGGCATGGGCGACCACTTGGGCCTGTCGTACATCAACACGGTGGAAGACCTCGCCGTGCTCAAGAGTGTGATCGTGCGCAATGTGGCACCGCGCGGCATGGCCGTACTCAATGCCGCCGATCCGATGGTGGCGCGCATGGCCGACGCCTGCCCGGGAGACGTGACCTTCTTCGCCATGGACATTGCACATCCGGTTCTGGCCACGCATCGCGCGAAGGGCAAACGCGTGGTCTATGTCGACGGCGGCAATATCGTGACGTGTCACGGCGGCAACCAGACCCGCTACGCGCTCGCCGCGATTCCGCTCACGCGCGGCGGCAGCATCGGCTTCCAGGTCGAGAACGCGATGGCGGCCATTGGTGCGGCCTGGGCGCTGAATCTCGATCCGGCGACGATCCGGGCCGGGCTGGCCACCTTCGTGAACGACGCTGGCACCGCGCCGGGGCGCTTCAACGTGTTCGACTACCGCGGCGCGACCGTGATTGCCGACTACGGCCACAATCCGGACGCCATTGCCGCGCTTGCGCAGGCGGTCGAGACGATGCCGGCGCGACGCCGTTCAGTCGTGATTTCCGGCGCGGGCGACCGTCGTGACGAGGATATCCGCCGTCAGACACAGATCCTTGGCGATGCGTTCGACGACGTGCTGCTCTACCAGGATCAGTGTCAGCGCGGCCGCGAAGACGGCGAAGTGCTGGGTCTGTTGCGCGAAGGTCTGGTCGGCGCGCGACGGGCCAGCCACATCGACGAGATTCACGGCGAGTTCGTGGCCATCGACACGGCGCTCGCGCGCCTGCAACCCGGCGATCTCTGCCTGATTCTCATCGATCAGGTCGACGACGCCCTCGCGCACCTCTCGGAACGTGTGGCGCAGGCGAGTTCCTGAACACGCTTTTGCACCGTTGAGCCAGGCAGGGCTGAGTTCGATGTTTCACAGACTCAGCCCTTTGGGTTTGCAATGAGCGAGATCGGAGACGTCACCCCCTGCACCCGCGCCCTGACGTGGCGATAAAAGCCCAGCAGCGCGTGACAATAAAAACTGGGATTGTCGTAACTGCGCCCGTCGAATCGATGGGCAACGTATCCCCCGCCGCACGCCGCAAATGCCTCGCATTGTTGGCAAGCCGCATGGGGCTCGGGGTAGCGAGTGCGCGCGAAATCGCTGCAGGCCCGCAACGGGTGAGACGTGAGGTTGAACCCCGTGTGGGTGGCCCCCTCCTCGCAGATGGCGAGCACGTCGAGCAAGCGATAACTGCCATCGCTCTCCACGACGACGATCGGCGCAAGCGCCCCGCCAAAGGCATCGAGTTCCGAGCGACGACCGAGCACGCCGCGAATGAACGTTTCGAAGATGCGTACGCTGAAGCCCGGATCGTCGATGGCAAGCCAGGCATCGAACCCTCGACACAGGAAGCTGAGCAGCCGAGCGTGCGTGTACGCCTGGATGTGACGGGGCGGTGCTGCGAAATTGGCATCGGGGAGCAGGAAGTCGATGGCCGTCAGTCCGAGCGACCGAAAGTAATCGAGCATGCGCACCGGGTCATGACTTGGATCGATCACGGCCAGCACCCCATTGAAGACCCGCTGCGATGCGCGATGCGCAAGACATCGCAGAATCGCCTGCTCGACGCGCTTGCCCGTACCTTGTCGCGCGAAGTCGTACCGATGCCGGTCATGCATGTCGGGCGGCCCATCGCAGCTGATGCCCAGGCTCGCGTCGTACCGCGCGTAAAGATCCAGCCAGTCATCGTCGATCAACACGCCGTTGCTCTGTGTAATGATGGCGAGGTCCGACGCCGGCAGGCGCCGTCGCAAGTTCGAGAAGAAGCGCTCGGTATGGGATTTGCCGAGCAGCAGCGGCTCACCCCCGTGAACTTCCAGCGTCATTCGCGCCGTCGGAAACGCACTGCGATGTTCCGCCAGACGCGTTACCAGCGCATCGAGGTGGGACGCGTGCAACCGCTTCGGCCGCTCGCGCCAGCCCTGATCGACACCGTGATAAATGTAGCAATAGCGACAGTCGATATTGCAACGCTCGGCGACCTTGACCATCACCAACAGATCGCCGTTAGCGTTAGCGTTGCCGTGCGCCGTCGCGCCGGGTGAGGTCAGCATGGTGCGGAACGACGCGCGGCGCCGCTCACTTGCGCTTGCCGGCCGCCGGCGGCCCGCTTTTGGCGGACTCGCTCTCGGCTCGCGGCGCCATCAGCTTCGTGTGTGCCGCGAAGACGGCGGAGTCGTCCGGTGCGCGCGCCATTTCCGCCCTGACCGACGCGATGATCTTTCCGCCTTGGGCAGGATCTTCGTCGCGGTAGTGCACCAGAATTCCCGGCAAACCCGGCACGCCCTCCAACGCAACGTACCGGTCACTGGACGACACGGGCACTACACGATAGAGCGGCACGGCCGCCATCTCATGTCCGAACGCCGATTTGATCTCTGCTGATTGCGCCTCGCTCAGGTCGAGCGAACCCACTGGGAAGAAGAGTTCCGAAGCCGTCATGAAAGTACCTCCGATCGAAAGGAAGGGGAACGTCAATACTGCGTGTTGAAAAAGAACGTTTGAAACAGGCGCCCGTTCTCCTTGCAGTCGCCGAAATGCCCCTGGCTCGCGTGAAACCGTCTACCGCGAAACAGGATGAGGCGATTGAAGCGATTCGCGATGCGGTCGGTCATCTCCCAGCGCTCCCATGCGGCGGCATCGGCGTCGCAACGTTGCCGCTGGTCGTCGTCTTCGGGGTAGAGGTCGAAGCCGGTGTCGATATGCTGGAAGAAGGCCGTTCCTGCCGTCGGTGGTGCGTCGGGCGTGAGATAGACCACGCCGGACCACACTGTGGTGTGGTCGGCATGCACCCACGTGATATCGCGCTGCACGCTGTATTGAAACGCACCGTTGTAGGTGTCGACCGGCCAATAGGTGATGGGAGACTTCACGATGTCCTGGATTGCCGACGTGACGCCGTCGTGAAGAAACGCCTCGGTACGCGCACCGGGATAGTTTCCCTTGACCGCGAAGGTCTGCTTCAACGCGAAATCGCGCACGTCGGCGGGATCGCGATAGAAATTGTCGGTCACGATGATGGAGTCGTGCATGGCGCTCACTTTGGCGTAGCCGGTTCGTCGCGCTGGCGCCCTCGTACAGCGGCCTCCCCCGGGACATTGTCAGCGTCGCGTGAGGTCGCCGTCTCGGGCGCATCCGGCAGCATTCGCTCGCGCACCCATTGCAGTTGCTCGGCGGATATCTCCGGACGATCGACTTTGCCAAACCCCGTGCGTCGATCGTAGAAGCCGGCGCGAATCTCCTTCGACACCTCGTAGATGTGGGGATTGAATCCTTGCACGTCATAGAGATGCTGCTCCACCACCCCGATCAGCTTGCAGTTCGATGTGTTGCCCGCCATGGCCGTGGGTTGCCAACCGGCGTCCCGGATCCACTGCATCTGCTCGGCCTCGCTCAACCCTCGCGCGAGCAACGGCGAGGCACAGAAGAAGCCGTTGTCGGCGTCACGCTTCGTGAATCCGCTCACCGGATACGCCAGCGGCGGAAATCGGTGTCCACTGAGAATGAGTCGGACACCGTACGTTCTGCACGTCTTCGCCATCGCCGCGAACACGCCGCCGATGCACGAGGTACACGGAATCTTGCCGGAACTGGACGCCAGCGATTCGCGGGCCACCTGGCGAATGTCGATCGTCTCGATCACCAGCTCAACGCCAAAGCGCGCGCAGAATGTCCTCGCGTTGTCCTTGACCTCATCGGGAATGAAGCCGTTGTCGACGAGCACGGCGATGGGGCGCAAATGCAACTCCTTTACAGCAAGGAGCAGCGTGAGCGCACTGTCCTTGCCCCCGGAATAGGCCACTACGGCGTCGGGCGTGCCTTCGCCGCGACAGGATTGCACAACGTCCAGTAGACGGCGCTGCGTGTAGTCGCCACGAGCAGCTTCTGCCGCGAACGCGTGACAGGCCTGACAAATGCCGTCGGCTTCGATATGCACGCCAGGCAGGTCTTCGGTGAGCAGGCACCGGGCACAGTAGCGATCGACGGCAACGCCGATGCCAGTGGAAGGTTCCACACGGAGTCTGCGTAACGGCGCGCCGGTCGCGTTGAACAACCGCGAGCGCTGTTCTGCTGATAAAGGTAAGAGCGTTGACGACATGACAGCGGCTCCCATGCCGGGTGCCCGCCGGAGCACCCGGAATTCGCGACTCGACGCACAACCGGTTCGAGCCGCATCACACGCAAAAGACACAAGCCGCCGAGAACCTCTGCGGTTTCGCGCCCGTGTCCGACCAAGGTGTCACGTCGAATCAGTGGAGTCCTTGCGAGCCTTGCATGCCTTGCATGCCTTGCGGACCTTGTATGCCCTGAGCGCCTTGCACGCCTTGCGGGCCCTGCATACCCTGAGCGCCTTGCACGCCTTGGCCGTGCTGATACCCTTGCGGACCCTGCATGCCCTGGACGCCTTGCATACCTTGCGGACCCTGCACGCCCTGGACACCTTGCATACCTTGCGGACCCTGCACGCCCTGAGCACCTTGCATACCTTGCGGGCCCTGCATGCCCTGGACACCTTGCATACCTTGTGGGCCCTGCACGCCCTGGACACCTTGCATACCCTGCGGTCCCTGCATTCCCTGGACACCTTGCATACCTTGCGGACCCTGCACGCCCTGAGCACCTTGCATACCTTGCGGGCCCTGCATGCCATGGACACCTTGCATACCTTGTGGGCCCTGCACGCCCTGAGCACCATGCATGCCCTGCGGTCCCTGCATGCCCTGGACACCTTGCATACCTTGCGGTCCCTGGATGCCCTGAGCACTTTGCATACCTTGTGGACCCTGCATGCCCTGCATACCCTGCGCGCCCTGCACGCCCTGGACACC
>NZ_MKVU01000006.1:40892-60270 GCF_001899225.1 Pandoraea sp. 64-18
TACGCCCTGCGCGCCTTGCAAACCCTGACCGTTCAGATGGCCTTGCACCCCGGCCCCTTGCCCGCCGTATACGCCGCGCAGTTCGGGAAAGCTCGACACGACTCGGATCGCGCCGATGCGCTGCCCGGTGATCGCTTGAATGTGTCGGATTTGGTCTTCGTTGAGTTGCAGTTCCAGATCGTTCTCGTTCATGGTGCTTCGCTCCTTGAATCAATTAAACATCGGACACCTGCGAAAGCGATTCTGATGAATTCCGACAGCCCCAAACGGCGTGTCGTCTCGCAAACGCGCCGCGAGAGCCATCGATTCAAGTCGGGAAGGAGACGCAATAGAGGGACGTGCGACTGTTGCTCACCCGCAGCAGCGCTGGCGCCTTACTGCATCGCGGCACACGGCGCCGGGCGGCAAGCGCGATACGAAATAAATCCGGCCGCGACACGTTTGGTTTATTTCGATTAAGAATTATCCCAAGCGCGGTGCGCTTTGCGTCGCCGCGAAGGTAGCGACAGTTGGCGAGTTGAATGCGGCCATGCCCGCATTGCCAATCACTGTGACAGCGGCATCCCATCATCGTGGCCCGCGCCCCACTCCACGCCGGCCTGCCCAAAACGAAGCGCCCGCGCGGCGCCTGATGGGCGGCTGCGCGCGCGCGTCTTCCAGCGTTGCGAAGTGGACCGGCACTGTGCCGGCGAATCCGTCAGACCACGACGTCTTGCGGCGCCATTTGCGTGCCGTACGAGGCCCAGTGACCGTCGGCGTCATCGGCCGCCACGGTCGGCTTGCATGAGCCTGCGGTTTCGTCGAGCCCTTGCAGCAACGGGCAACGTTCGAAGAGTTCCGCGATGAAGTCGACAAACACGCGAACCTTCGGCGATAGGTGTCGGTTATGCGGATACACGGCCGAAATCGGCATGGGAGGCGGCTTCCACTGGTGCAGAATCTCGACCAATTGGCCCGATTGCAGATACGGCAGCGCCATGAAGCGCGCGAGCTGCACCGTCCCGAACCCCGCGAGTCCCAGTTGCAGATACGCCTCGGCGTCGTTGACCGCGACCGCCCCCGGCATGGGAATCTCGACTTCCTTGCCGTCCACCAGGAACTGGTCCTCGACGACGCGCCCCGTTCGGCTCGAGAAGTAGTGCACCGCTGTGTGCCGTTGCAGGTCGTCGAGCGAATGCGGCATGCCCATGCGCTCGAGATAAGCCGGTGACGCGCACGTCAGGCTTTGGAACAGGCCCACGCGTCGCGCGACCAGGCTCGAATCCTGAAGCGTGCCAACGCGCAACACACAATCGACGCCCTCCTGGATCAGGTCGACCGGCTTGTCGCCCATGCCCACCATAAGTTCGACTTCCGGGTAGCGTTCGTGAAATTCGCACAGCGCCGGCAGCACCACCAGCTTGCCGAGCGAACCCGGCATGTCGATGCGCAGCTTGCCGCGCACGCGCTGGCTGCTCTCCCGGAACGACGATTCGGTCTCCTCGATATCCGCGAGGATGCGCAGGCATCGCTCGTAATACGCGGCCCCGTCAGGCGTCAGGTTGAGCCGCCGGGTCGTACGCTGCAACAGCCGGGTCCCCAGATGCGCCTCGAGGTTCTGAATAATCGTGGTCACCGAGGTGCGCGGCAAACCGAGATTGTCGGCCGCGCGTGAAAAGCTGTTTGCCTCGACGACTCGCGTGAATACCTGCATCGCTTGCAAGCGATCCATGACATTTCCCCATTCGAAAACGTGGTTGCATCAGCCAATCCGGCTTATTTCACGCGCATCGCAAGTGCATAAGCAAATTGGTCGGCGGGAGAAGCCAATACCGGCAAGGCCGATATCGATTAGTCGATCTGACCGAATAGTGTTGCCAAATTATAGGCGTTTATCCCGATGTCCGTCGCCTCTAGACTTCGATCCATCGAATGTCATCAGAGGGGTATCGCGCTCGCGAGCCCAACGCCATATGTCAGCCAACCCCAAGTCGCCCTCGGGACGTCCGGGCCAAACGCACCGCACCGACGACGGACTGCGCATCGAAGAGGTGAGCGTCGCCGGTCATGCCGGCCCGGTCACCCTGCGTCTGTATCGGCCGACCGGCCACGCCGGCGCCGACGCCGCGCGCGCCGGGGCGGCGGGCGTCGTGGTGCCGCTCGAAGCGCATTTGCCGGTGGTGCTGTACTTCCACGGCGGCGGCTTCTGCCACGGTTCGCTCAATGACGGCGACGCCGCGGCCCGCTATCTTGCCCTGCACATCCCCGCGCTGGTGGTCTCGGTGGGGTATTCGCTCGCCCCGGCACACCCGTTCCCCGCAGCGCCGGAAGATGCGTGGTGCGCCGCGCGCTGGCTGCACCGCAACGCCCGGCGCTACGGTGCCAGTCCGCGCCGTCTTGCCGTGGCCGGGCACGACGCCGGCGGCAACATCGCCGCAGCGTTGACGATGATGGCGCGCGATCGCGGTGAAATTGCCATCTCGGCACAGGTACTGCTCGCCCCCCTGCTCGACCCCAGCATGACGCGCCTGGCCGACGGGCGCACGCCAAGCGATATCGAAGCCAGCGAGTGCGCCCGCTGCTATCGGGCCTATTTGCCGCACGCAACGCAGCGTCTGCATCCGTATGCCGCGCCGCTCGAATCGCGCCGTCTCGCGGGCCTTCCGCCCACGCTGATCGCTTCTGCCGAACATGACCTGCTGCACGTCGAAGCCGAAAAATACGCGGCGGAGCTCATCGCCGCCGGCGTGCCGACACAGGTCACGCGCCATCGCAGCGCGTCCCATCACGGCCTGGCCGCCCTGCCCGCCGCACTGCGGGAAGTGGCCGCGTTCCTGACACGCCGGCTGGCGCCACCCGCCACCGGTGCCACCCAGTGAGTCCATCCGATTCCGGAGATTTTAAAAAAATGACCACCCTCGCTCGCAAACCCGTTCTTATTGCCGCCGCCGTTACGGTCGCGCTCGTGGCCCTGGGCACGCTCACGGTCGTGCGCGTCGACGCCAGCACGCCTCCCAGCGCGCAAGTCATGCCGACAGTGGAAGTCGACGTAGCCAACGTGATCTCACGCACCGTGACCGATTGGCAAAGCTATTCCGGCCGCCTCGACGCTGTGGATCGCGTCGACATCAAGCCGCTCGTGTCGGGCACCATCACCGCCGTGCATTTCCGGGACGGACAGCTCGTGAAAAAGGGCGATGCGCTCTTCACGATCGATCCGCGTCCGTACGCGGCCGAAGTCGACCGCACGGCGGCACAACTCGCGTCGGCGCAGGCGCGCGACGTCTTCACCAGCACCGACCTCGCCCGCGCGCAGCGGCTGATCGCGGATAACGCCATCGCGAAGAAGGACTTCGACCAGAAGGAAAACGCCGCGCGCGAGGCCGCCGCCAACGTGAAAGCGGCGCGCGCCGCGCTCGAAACCGCTCGCATCAACCTCGGCTATACGCAAATCGTGGCACCGATCGCAGGTCGCGTCTCGCGCGCGGAAATCACGGTGGGCAATACGGTATCGGCCGGCGCCCAATCGCCTGCGCTGACCACCGTGGTCTCCGTTTCGCCGATCTACGCGGCGTTCGACGTCGATGAGCAGACCTATCTGCGCTATCTCGCGCGCGATACCGCGAAGCCGAACGGCGTCCCCGTCGACCTGGGCCTGGCCAACGAGTCCGGCTATTCGCGCAAGGGTACCGTGTATTCGGTCGATAACCGTTTCGATACGACCTCGGGCACGATCCGCGTGCGTGCGCGCTTCGATAACGCCGACGGCGCGCTCTTGCCGGGCCTGTACGCCCGCATTCGCGTGGGCGGGGGCGAGCCTCACCCGGCACTGCTCGTCGACGAGGCAGCCATCGGCACCGACCAGAGCAAGAAGTTTGTGCTCGTCGTCGACCCGCAGAACAAGGTGCAGTATCGCGAAGTCCAGTTGGGCGAGCGCCACGGCGGCCTCATCGAGATCGCCGGTGGCTTGAAAGACGGCGAGCGCATCGTGGTCAACGGTCTGCAGCGCGTGCGTCCGGGCGATCCCGTCACGCCGAAAGCCGTGAAGATGGCCGGCGACACGGGCGACGGGCACGACATCGTCGCGCCGGCCATGGCCACCAACGCCACCGATACCGGCACCGCCAGCCGGCCCCCTCAGGCCCCTCCCAAGGACAGCGCGAGCGCCAAGCCGGGCACGACCCGATCGGTCGCCACGGCCACCACGGCGACGCGTTCGTGAAATGCGCCCAGGTACGCCTGCGCACGCACGAACCGCGTCCTGAACGACCCCCAAGAGTCTCGTCATGAACATCTCAAAATTTTTTATCGACCGGCCCATCTTCGCGGGGGTGCTCTCGGTCATCACGCTGCTGGCCGGCCTGATCGCCGTGTTCCAGTTGCCGATCTCCGAGTACCCGGAAGTGGTTCCGCCGTCGGTCGTGGTACATGCCCAATACCCCGGCGCCAACCCGAAGGTGATCGCCGAGACCGTTGCCGCGCCGCTCGAAGAGCAGATCAACGGCGTGGAGAACATGCTTTACATGCAGTCGCAGGCCAACAGCGACGGCAATCTCACCACGACCGTGACCTTCCGCCTGGGCACCGACCCGGACAAGGCCCAGCAGCTCGTGCAGAACCGTGTCTCGCAAGCGCTGCCGCGTCTGCCGGACGACGTTCAGCGTCTGGGTGTGACGACGATCAAGTCCTCGCCCACGCTCACGATGGTGGTGCACTTGCTCTCGCCGAACCAGCGCTACGATATGACCTATCTGCGCAACTACGCGCTCATCAACGTCAAGGATCGCCTCTCGCGCATCAAGGGCGTGGGGGAAGTGCAGTTGTGGGGCGCGGGCGATTACTCGATGCGGGTGTGGCTCGATCCGGCGAAGGTGGCCCAACGGGGCCTGACCGCCTCTGATGTGGTGAAGGCCATTCGCGAACAGAACGTACAGGTCGCGGCGGGTGTCATCGGCGCATCGCCGGCCGGTCCAGACACGCCGTTGCAGCTCAATGTCAACGCGCGTGGCCGGTTGAACACGGAAGACGAGTTCCGCGACATCATCCTGAAGACCTCGCCGGACGGTGCCGTCACGCACCTGGGCGACGTGGCCCGCGTGCAGCTCGACGCTTCGCAATACAGCCTGCGCTCGTTGCTCGACAACCAGCCGGCGGTGGCGTTGGCGATCAACCAGTCGCCGGGGGCGAACTCGCTGCAGATCTCCGATCAAGTACGCGAAGCGATGGCGGAGCTGCAAAAGGACATGCCTCCGGGCGTCGAATACCGCATCGTCTATGACCCGACGCAGTTCGTGCGTTCGTCGATCAAGGCCGTGGTGCACACGCTGCTCGAAGCCATCGCCCTCGTGGTGCTGGTGGTGATCGTGTTCCTGCAGACGTGGCGCGCGTCGATCATTCCGCTGCTCGCCGTGCCGGTATCGATTGTGGGGACGTTCGCCCTGCTGCTCGGCTTCGGCTATTCGATCAACGCGTTGTCGCTGTTCGGGATGGTGCTCGCCATCGGTATCGTCGTGGACGACGCCATCGTGGTGGTCGAGAACGTGGAGCGCAACATTGCGGCCGGGCTCTCGCCCAAGGAGGCGACGTATCAGGCCATGCGCGAAGTGAGCGGTCCGATTATCGCGATCGCGCTCACGCTGGTGGCCGTGTTCGTGCCGCTCGCTTTCATGTCGGGCCTCACGGGCCAGTTCTACAAGCAGTTCGCGATGACCATCGCCATCTCGACGGTGATCTCGGCCTTCAACTCGCTCACGCTGTCGCCGGCCATGGCCGCGCTGCTGCTCAAGGACCATCACGCCAAGCCCGACTGGCTTACGCGGCAGATGAACCGATACCTGGGGGGCTTCTTCAACGCGTTCAACCGCGTGTTCCATCGCGGCTCGGAGAAGTACGGTCAAGGTGTGACGCGCGTGATCGGGCGCAAGGCGATCATGATGGCGATCTTCGCCGTCCTGCTCGGCGCCACGATGCTGATGAGCAAGGTCGTGCCGAGCGGCTTCGTGCCGGCGCAGGACAAGGAGTATCTGGTCGCGTTCGCCCAGTTGCCGAACGGCGCGTCGCTCGATCGTACCGAAAAGGTGATTCGTGACATGACCGACGTTGCCCTGAAAACGCCGGGCGTGCAGAGCGCCGTGGCCTTCCCCGGGTTGTCGGTCAATGGATTTACCAACTCGTCGTCGGCCGGCATCGTGTTCGTCACGCTCAAGCCGTTCGCCGAGCGTCACGACAAGACGCTCTCGGCGGCAGCCATCGCCGGGCAGCTCAACGGCGCGTATTCGAAGATGAAGGACTCGTTCATCGCCGTCTTCCCGCCCCCGCCAGTGCTGGGTCTGGGAACGCTGGGCGGCTTCAAGCTGCAAATCGAAGATCGCGGTGCGCTCGGCTACGCCGCCTTGAACGACGCCACGCAGGCGTTCATCAAGAAGGCCTCGCAAACGAAGGAACTGGGCCCGACGTTCTCGTCGTACCAGATCAACGTGCCGCAGTTGAACGTGGATCTCGACCGCGTGAAAGCCAAGCAGTTGGGTGTGCCGATCACCGACGTGTTCGACACCATGCAGATCTACCTCGGCTCGCTGTACGTGAACGACTTCAACAAGTTCGGGCGCGTGTATCAGGTGCGTGTCCAGGCCGATGCGCCGTTCCGCGCCCATGCCGATGACATCGGACTGCTCAAGACGCGCAACAGCCATGGCGACATGGTGCCGCTCTCGTCACTGGTGAAAGTGTCGCCAACGTTCGGCCCGGAAATGGTGGTGCGTTACAACGGCTACACCGCCGCCGACGTGAACGGCGGCCCGGCCCCCGGGTATTCGTCGGGTCAGGCGCAGGCTGCCGTGGAGCGCATTGCGGCCGAGACGCTGCCGCGCGGGGTGAAGTTCGAATGGACGGACCTGACGTATCAGCAGATTCTCGCGGGCAACTCGGCGCTGTGGGTGTTCCCGATCTCGGTGCTGCTGGTGTTCCTGGTGCTCGCCGCACAGTACGAAAGCCTGACGCTGCCGCTCGCCGTCATCATGATCGTGCCGATGAGCATTCTGTCCGCGCTGTTCGGCGTGTGGCTGACCGGAGGAGATAACAACATCTTCACGCAGATCGGTCTGATGGTGCTGGTGGGGCTCTCCGCGAAGAACGCGATCCTGATCGTGGAGTTCGCACGAGAGCTGGAAATGCAAGGCCGCAGTCCCGTGGCCGCCGCGATCGAGGCAAGCCGCCTGCGTCTGCGACCGATTCTGATGACGTCGATCGCGTTCATCATGGGGGTGGTGCCGTTGGTGACATCGACCGGCGCCGGCTCGGAAATGCGTCACGCGATGGGGGTTGCCGTGTTCTTCGGCATGATCGGCGTGACCGGCTTCGGTCTGATGATGACGCCGGTGTTCTACGTGTTGCTGCGCACGCTGGCGGGCAAGAAGCCGCTGCACAGCGCTCACGCATCGACCATGCCCGCCAACGTCAAGGCCGAAGTCTGAAGGATGCCAATCATGCAATCGCAATGGATCAAACGAAGTCTGGGTGTCTCGAGCCTGCTCGGGGCCCTGCTGGTGGTGGCGGGCTGCTCGATGGCCCCCACGTACGAAGTGCCGACGGTGACCGACAAGGGGACGCCGACGGCATTCAAGGAAGCGTCGCTCCCGGCGGGTGAAGCCGGGACGTGGAAGCCTGCCGAGCCTGCCGAAGCAATGGCGCGCGGCCAATGGTGGAAGGTGTTTGGCGACGCCACCCTGGACACGCTCGAGGAGGATGCGCTGGCGGCCAACCAGAACCTGAAGGCGGCCGCCGCCCGCGTGCAGGAAGCGCGAGGGGTGCAGCGTCAGGCCCGTGCGGCGCTGTTCCCGACGCTCGACGCCGGGTTCGGCCCCACGCGGCAGAAGCTCTCGCCCGCCTCGCAGATGCAGCCGGACGGCACGAACATCGCGCCTTACACCCTGTGGCGCGCACAAGCGAGCGTGGGCTATGAAGTCGATTTATTCGGACGCGTGTCGGATAACGTGGCCGCGGCCCGCGCGGACGCCGAGCAGAGCGAAGCGCTCTACCGTTCGGTGCAGCTTGCGCTGCAAGCCGATGTCGCGCAGAACTACTTCAGTCTGCGCGAACTCGACGCGGAACAGGCGCTCTACACGCAAACGGTGACGCTGCGCGAAGCAGCGCTCAAGCTGGTACAGCGACGCTTTGCCGAAGGCGATATCGACGAGCTGGACGTGGCGCGCGCCAAGGCCGAGCTGGCCACGGCGCAATCCGACGCGCTGGCGGTCGCGCGTCTGCGGGCAGCCTCGGAACACAGCCTCGCGATTCTGCTCGGCAAGGCGCCCGCGCAATTCACGTTCGCGCCGTCGCCGCTCACGCCGGTCGCCGTGCACATCCCGGCGGGTCTGCCGTCTGCCTTGCTCGAACGGCGTCCGGATATCGCGGCGGCCGAACGTGCCATGGCAGCCGCCAATGCGCGCATCGGGGTGGCGAAAGCCGCGTTCTTCCCGTCGCTGTCACTGACTGGCGCGGGTGGCTTCGAAGCGGCCACGCTGGGCGACCTGTTCAACTGGTCGAGCCGTACCTTCCTGCTCGGACCGGTGGTGGGCGGACTGCTCTCGATGCCGATCTTCGATGGCGGCGCGCGCAGCGGCAATCTATCGCGGGCGCGGGCGCGCTACGAGGAAGACGTCGCGAACTATCGCCAGCAAGTCCTCGTGGCGTTCCAGGAAGTCGAGGACAACCTGTCCAACCTGCGCTTGCTTGCCGCGCAGACGCGGGCGCAGAACGAGGCGGTGACAGCGTCGAACCGTGCCGCACAACTCTCGCGCATGCAGTATCAGGAAGGCTCGATTGCCTATCTCGATGTCATCGATGCGGAACGTACGGTGCTCCAGGCGCGGCGCAGTGCGGTCCAACTCGCCGGCGCGAACGCGGTCTCGACCGTCAACCTGATCCGCGCCCTCGGCGGTGGCTGGGGTGACGCGCCAGTGGCCGATGCCCCAGCGACGTCGACAACGCCGGGGGCGCCCAACGGCCCGACGGCGGCGACTTCCGCTGCCAACGCCACGGTAGCCGCCCGATAGATTTCATCTGCGTCAACGTTTCTTCCCTGCGTCCCTGCTTGCCCGGTGCCTGCCCTGCGTCAATCGACGTTCGGCATGCCCGGGCTTTTTTTACGGGCGCACACCGGATGAACGCACACGTCTCGCGTCTGCCCACCCGCCGGAAAGTGCCCCCGCTTCCCCTGCTGGCAAGGTTCACGCCATTCGCGTCTCGTTTTCCTGATTTTGGTGCGCCGCTTCAACGTCAACCGGTTCCTGCCCGAGAATTCGCTGCGGCGCAGCATTAAAATCTCGCGCTCATACTCTCCCAATCCATCGATATACGATATATCATGCACAAAATATCAACACGCCGCCCTAAACGGGTGCAGATGGTGGAGCGGGACGACATGGCAATGACACGACGCGACGTGAGGGATTGGCTGGCAGGTTTTCTGCCTGCCGTGGTGGCCGTTCACTGGCGCGAACGGCTTCGCGCGGGCTTTGGTGCGCTGTGCGGGATTGCACTGACCGGTGGCATGATGCTGTGGATGCTCGGCCCCGCGACGTATATCCCCTGGCTCGTTGCGCCGATGGGCGCGTCCGCCGTGTTGCTCTTCGGGGTGCCGGCCAGTCCTCTGGCCCAGCCCTGGTCGATACTCGGCGGCAATCTGGTCGCCGCCATCGTCGGGGTAACGTGCGCAATATACATTCCGTCGCCGATCGCCGCGGCGGCCACGGCGGTCGGCGTGTCTATCGCGTTGATGTTTACGCTGCGCTGTGTGCACCCGCCGTCGGGTGCCGTGGCATTGACCGCCGTGCTCGGCGGCCCGGCTGTCCACGCCCTCGGATACGGTTTCGTCCTCGAGCCGATTGCCGTCCAGTCGGTGGTCCTGCTCAGCGCGGCCATCGGCTATCACGCGCTCACCGGCCATCGTTACCCGCACGCCATGCGTGCGCAGGCCACGGTGCGTCCGGTCAACGCGTCGGCCATACCGGTTACGACGGCCGACGCCGAGAAGGCGCTGGCTCGCCGCAGCGAACTGCTCGACATTTCCGCTGACGATCTCGCCAGCCTGCTCCGCGACACCCAGCGCGAGGCCTATGCGCGCCGCGCCCGCGAGTTGACCTGTGCCGATGTCATGACGCCGCCGCTGGCGAAGGTTCAGGCGCACGACGAAGCGCCGGCGGCGTGGCGTCTGTTGCAGCGCCACGGGCTGGAGGCCCTGCCGGTCGTCGACGGCGACGCCCGCGTCATTGGATTGATCACGCGCCACGACCTTCACACGCGCCGTGCGCGCCGTCAGCATTGGCCGCGCTTTGGCATGTCTATCGGCACGGGGCAGCGCCCGGCGGTTCGCGACGTCATGCAAGCGCAGCCACCGTCGGCGACGGCCGGCATGCCGCTCTCGGAGTTGGTGCCGCTGCTGATGACGCAACGTCACGGCACCTTGCCCGTGCTCGACGAAGCCGCCCGGCTCGTGGGCGTTGTCACGCACGCCGAAGTGCTTCGCAAGGTCATGGCCGCGTGAAACGCCAGGCGCCAGGTACTGAGCACTGAGCATCAAACGCCTGCGATGCGCATCAAGCAGCGCAGGCGTAGCTTCCTCCGCCCCACCCCGATCCGACGCCCGTCGTGGTGCTGGCGCCGCCGGACACCCCCCTCCCTGCGTGCAATTGTCAGTCCTGAGCCGATCTGCAAGAATGGCGGCAGCGTGACGTACCGACGCCGCAGTGCTTCGTTTAACGAAGCGAAATTCGCTCAAGGGAGAGCATGGAACCGATCACGTTCAAACAATGTTTCAAGGGGGCATGGCGCGACGGCTTCAACGCGTTGCGCCAACGGCCATGGCTATGCCTGGCGATTGCCGTCGTGTTCCTCGTGACGTCTGGACTTAGCGTTTCGCTCGATCAGCTCGCACGCACCGCATCGCAAGTCGGCGAACCCGCCCTCTACCGTCTGCGCATTGCCCTCATGTCGTTCGGCGTCTTTTTCGTGAACGTGGTCGCGTTTTCCGTGCTCGTCATCCATGTCTTTCGCTACACGATTCTCGGCCCCGACGCCGCACGGCAAGGCCGGTGGTATGGGCGCGATCTCTGGCGCTATCTCTGGACATCGACCCAGGTCTTCGTCGGCTTCGCTACGGTTTGGCTGATCGTCGGCGTCGGTGCGATGCTGGCGCTGCGGGCGACGGGACACGGCAATTCGTATGCCGGGCTTGCCACGTTTTGCGTGCTGTTGATTTGTACGGTGCTCTACGTGCTGACGCGCGTATCGCTGATCTTTGCGCAGATTGGCGCGGGACGCAGCAAGCGCTGGCGCGCCGCTTGGCAGGATTCGCGCGGGCACTTCTGGACGATGTTCGGCACAACGATAGGGACGGTGTTGCCGTTGATGATTGCGGGCATTGTCGCGACGGCCCTGTTCACCGCATTGCTGCGCGTCGCGCCGGCCGCCAAGTCGGTAGCGCTCGGCACGCTAGTGCTTCAAACGGTGATGTCGGTGGCATGGATCGCGGTCTCCACGGGGAGCGCCGCATGGCTGTATCGTCGCTTCGCCAATCAACTGCTGACGCTCGACGACGCACCGGACGACGTCTGAGGCGCGCACAGCGCGCCCCAGCCGCTGCCATCCGTTGTCAGGCGGCGTTGGCGGTTGCCGCGCTGCCGTCGAGCGTGCCGAAGCGAGCGTACTCGCCAAGGCCGTCGGGCCATTGCGTGAGCACCTCGAAACCAGTCTCCGTCACGGCCACCATGTGCTCCCACTGGGCAGACAACGAACGGTCGCGCGTCACGACTGTCCAGCCATCCGCCAGTTGCTTCGTGTCCGGCTTGCCGGCATTGACCATCGGTTCGATGGTGAAGATCATCCCGGGGCGCAGCGTAAGCCCCGTACCCGGACGCCCGTAGTGCAGCACTTGGGGATCGTCGTGATAGGTCGTGCCGATGCCGTGCCCACAATAGTCGCGCACGATGCTGAAGCCTTCGCGATGCGCCACCGTCTGGATCGCGTAGCCGACGTCACCCAGCGTTGCACCCGGACGCACGGCCCGGATGCCTGCGAGCATCGCCTCGAAGGTCGTATCGACCAGACGCTTGGCAAGAATGCTCGGCTTGCCGGCGTAATACATGCGGCTCGTGTCGCCGAACCAGCCGTCCTTGATGAGGGCGACGTCGATGTTCACGATATCGCCGTCATGCAGCGTCTTTTCACCGGGAATGCCGTGACAGACGACGTGATTCACTGACGCACACACGGTCTTCGGATAGCCGTGATAGCCGATATTGGCGGGAATCGCCTTCAGTTCGTCCACGATGAAATCATGACAGAGGCGGTCGAGCGCATCGGTCGTGACGCCGGGCTTGACGTGCTCGGCAATCATCGCAAGCACCTGCGCGGCCATGTCGCCTGCGCGACGCGACAGCGCAATTTCTTCTTGGGATCGGATGACAACGCGTTCGCGCACCATTACGCCACCTTGTTGAATACGGTGACGGGGGCACCGGATGTTGGGGAAGCGGCGACCTCGACCTCACCGGTCTGGACGCCATCGGATTCGATGAGCTTGCGGCAGATGTCGCCGTAGCTCAGCGTGGGATTGAGTTCGGCGAGCATGCCGACGCGCAGCCAGTGCTCGGCTTGCGCGTTGATCGAGCGGCTGAGCGCGCCGCTGGTGTTTCGCAACGCCGCGTGCATTTGCTCCGATATCTTGACGATACCCATGTTGGGGACCTTTATATACGAAATGGCTATGAAACGTATATTACCAAACCTGTGCCCGGTTGTCGCCCGCGGCCGCAAGTGGCGATACATGAATCGCGCGGTGGCAACGAGAATCTGACACGTAACTGTCCCCTTCCCCTAGGGGATTCAAAGCGACGTTACCTGTTGGCATTGCGCCCGCCAGGCACCAATGGCGCGATGAAGTCCTGCGCCACCTGCAGATTGATTAGCGCAAGCGCTTTGAACTCGCGAGAAATCAACGGGGAATCGCTTTGCGCAACACTTGCCCAAAATGCGTTGGCTGCCTCGATCGCCCTGCCCCACACGAACGGCCTTGCGCCGATAGTGCCGACTTTCGGGGTGATCGGCAAAAGATCGGGATCCACGCCTCCCCCCAATGACGCATAACGCATTGGCAGAATGTCATACGCCGGGGCCACGCGATCGAACCTCCCGCGCTCGTCCAAAAGCACTGAAATATTCTCGAAGTGCCTATCTCCGTTCCCGATAAGTTCGCTGAACGCTGCCATGACGTGAATCGTCGATGCATCGTTCTCGGAGAGGTATCGCGCCTGCTCGCAGCGCGCCGCAAATTCCGACCATGTGTCGCGCTTCCCGAAATACTCGTCGTCGACGGCCCCTGCGGACAGCATCCCGATACGACCATGGCGCCCCACACGATCAAAGCGCCGCACCTCCAGAAAAACATAATCATCCGAAGCGATGATCGTCGACTCCGCGGCCGGCACCGAGGCGACGCGAAGCGATTGCGACGCCAGTTGCTCCAACGAAAGGAGGTCGGCCATGCGACTCCCCCGCCTGGCAAACTTAACGATCACATGCCCTGCGTCTTCGGTGAGTGCGAGAAACTTTGGCTGTTCTCCGCCAGCACTCGACCCAAACGCGGCGTCTTTGAGCTGGTTGGCCATGCCGTCGTACTGCTCTGTTTTTTGCTCGGACGGGATTGGCAGAAGCTGACGAAACTCCATCTCCTTCTGCAAGGACGTGTCCCCGTACACCAGATTCCCGGGCAGGTTCAGTCCTCGCGTAAAAAGGTAGGCGATGCGATGTTCGTCGCGCCAGTCTCTAAGGCTCTCTGGAAAGTGCATTTCCAGCGCCGCCGTCCGAGCGACTTCTCTACCGAGAAATCCCGAGGGGGAAACAAACGCCATGTATGGCGGCAAACCGTCGTACAGCGTGTTTGCGTGACCGGAGACTTCCAGGGTGGTGCCACCACTGAAGAACTCGACGCCAGCAAACGGCTCGATCGCCCCGTCGGTCAACACGCGATATACCGTTTGTCGCGGATTGAGCCCCCCTGGAAGCTGCCTTAACAGGCCATACTTTGGCGTTCTTTCACCGGAAACCCTGAAGCTCGTGAATACTTCGGAGGCTCCCCGAATCGTTCGCGATAGCGTCGGTTGGCTGATGGACAACGCCGACATGATGTCTTGCGCCGTCCGTGGCTCATGCCGCAGCAGACGACGCATCTCGTCCACACGAAGCAGCTCATCAGCCATATGCCCCCCATTTCGCGGCAAATTAAATAATTCATGAATAGTTCAAGAATAGCACAAACGCAGATTTCCGATGCTTGGCAGGGTATCCGGGGCGTCACTTGGCGGTGCTGGCTGGACTTCCCCCAGCAAGACCCGGGCAGCCCTCAAATGCCGCGCGGAAGCAGCGTTGTTGCGACGCGAGGGGCGTCGAACGCGAACCACCTCGGGATTTGACGGGACCTAAACACTTGAGCGAATGGAGCCCTCTTAAATGCCTGGGAGATTCTGATGACGACCTTCCGGGTTTGGCCAAGCGCTGTCATTCCCCACTATTTCGCTCGCTAAGCAAAGCGCAAGCGGATCAGAAAATCGACGCCCTGCACGTCCGGTCGGCTATCATGCCAGTCCTCCCTGAAGTAGCCCCTTATGATTTCCGTCCGTAATCTCACGCTGCGCCGCGGCGCCAATGTCGTACTCGACCGCGCGTCCGTCACCTTCGCCCCCGGCGAAAAAATTGGCCTCGTTGGCCGCAATGGTGCCGGCAAGTCCTCCTTCTTCGGTCTTCTCAACGGCACGCTGCATGAAGACAGCGGGGAGTTCTCGATTCCCACTACGTGGAAGATGGGCCAGGTCGCGCAGGAGATGCCGGAGACCGAGCAGGGCGCGACCGACTTCGTTGTCGAGGGTGACACCGTGCTGCTGGCCGCGCAGGCAGAAGTGGCCGCCGCCGAGGCCAGCGACGACGGCATGCGCATGGCGCACGCGTACATGAGCCTGCACGACGCCGGGGCGCACGATGCCTCCGCACGTGCCCAAGCGCTGATCCTGGGTCTGGGCTTCAGTGCGGCGCAGCTTAGCCAGCCGGTCAGCAGTTTCTCCGGCGGCTGGCGCATGCGACTGCAGTTGGCGCGCGCGCTCATGTGCCCATCCGACCTTCTGCTGCTCGACGAGCCGACCAATCACCTCGACCTCGACGCGCTGGTCTGGCTGGAAGCGTGGCTCAAGCGCTATCAGGGAACCCTTGTCGTGATCAGCCACGACCGCGAATTCCTCGATGCAGTGACGCAGGTGACGGTGCACGTCGACAACGCCAAGCTGGTGCGTTATGGCGGCAACTACAGCAAGTTCGAAGACATGCGCGCTGAGCAGCTCGTGTTGCAGCAGGCCGCGATGGCCAAGCAGGTGGAGAAGATGGCCCACCTACAGAAATTCATCGACCGTTTCAAGGCTCAGGCCTCGAAGGCGAAACAGGCGCAGAGCCGGGTCAAGGCGCTCGAACGGATGGAGAAGATCGCACCGGTGCTTGCCGATGCCGAGTTCAACTTCGAGTTCAAGGAACCTCTCAACGTCCCGAACCCGCTGTTGTCGATGCTGGACGCAAGCTTTGGCTACCCCGCGCCGACCGGCGCGCTGCCGGGCACGCCGCCCACGGTCATCGTGCGGGGCATCAACCGTTCGGTGCTGGCGGGGCAGCGCATCGGGATTCTTGGCGCCAATGGCCAAGGCAAGTCCACATTGGTGAAGACGGTGGCGCACGCGCTGGCGCCGATTGACGGAGAGATCAGCGAAGGCAAGGGCCTGAACATCGGCTACTTCGCACAGCAGGAACTCGACGTGCTGCGTCCGCTCGACACGCCGATGGAACACATGATTCGCCTTGCCAGGGACACACCGACGCACATGCGCGCCCCGGGCCAGAGTGGCACAGAACAATCGCTTCGGACCTTCCTCGGCACCTTCAACTTCAGTGGTGACATGGTCCATCAGGTGGTCAGCACGATGAGCGGCGGTGAAAAAGCGCGGCTTGTGTTGTGCATGATCGTGTGGCAGCGCCCCAACCTGCTGCTGCTGGACGAGCCGACCAACCACCTCGACTTGGCCACACGCGAAGCGCTCGCCGTGGCGCTCAACGAATTCGAGGGTACGGTGATGCTGGTCAGTCACGACCGGGCGCTCCTGCGCGCCGTGTGTGATGAGTTCTGGCTGGTCACCAAGGGCGGCGTCGAGCCCTTCGACGGCGATCTGGACGATTACCAGCAGTTCCTGCGCGACGAAGCTCGTCGCATGCGCGAGCAGGCTGCCGCGGAGCAGCCGGTCATCGCCTGAGCTCCCCGAGGTGGGCGGTGGACGTGGCAGGGGAGGCGAAGCGGGCACCAGACCCGCTACCATTTGCTCGCCAGTAACCTCAGCGGCGTTGGCACTTTCTAAGCTTCTGGTCTTGCATCGGGATTTAAGCGCGCAGAGTTCGGCAACTTTGGCGATTCGAAATCGCTTGGGGCTGGGCTTTGGGAAATGAGAATCGACTTTGGTCCGGGATACCGCGTGTATTACGGGCAAGCGGGTGAGATCACTTACCTGCTTTTGTGCGGAGGGAATAAGTCGACTCAGCCAGGCGATATCGCGCGGGCCAGGGCACTGTGGGAAACCACCACGAAGGAGTGATCGAAATGAGTAAAGCCGACATCACACGCTTTGATGCTTCCGAGTATTTGGACAGCGACGAAATGATCGCCGAATACCTCAACGCCGCGCTCGAAGAAAATGACCCGGCGATCTTTCTGTCCGCGATTGCAGACGTTGCCAAAGCGAAAGGCATGACGCAAGTCGCAACCGCGGCAGGGCTCGGCAGAGAGAGTCTCTACAAGGCACTCGCCCCAAACGCACAGCCGCGTTTCTCCACGATACTGCGCGTCATGCATGCGCTGGGCATCAAGCTGTCGACGATGCCAGATCGAGCTATTCACGCCTGATACGAGCGAGGACTCCCAGCCCCCGCTCCGCCTTATTCAGCGAGCGTTTGCGAGATTTTCCGGGAAGAAGTGAGACCTACGTAACCGATGCCAAAACGGGGAGTTGGTGCGAGGAAGGGGACTCGAACCCCTACACCCTTGCGGGCGTCAGGACCTAAACCTGGTGCGTCTACCAATTTCGCCATCCTCGCAGCCCGTGGGCGTCGGTCGCCCTGGCCAGGCACGACACCCCAGCATCGGGTCGACGGCATGCGTCCTGTCGGACATGAAAAAGGGCGACTCGTCGCCGCCCCGCTCGCATGCGTCAAAGCAGGCGAGAATTCTACACGAAGTGATATTCACCGGCAATCTCATGCCGCATCAACGCCGCCCCGCCCTTTCCGCGCCAACGCCACCGGCACCGCCAACCCCTCAATGCTAGAATTCGCCCCAATTCATGGCATCTGCCCCACGGGCGCGCCCGCGCACCGGCACCCGGGCACCTGACCCAACCGATACCCCATTCGCATGCAACCCCACGAGACCGCCGACGATACTTCCGGCACCCCCGCCAGCCCCGCGCAGGCCAACGCATATTGCCGCCAGAAAGCCGGCCCTCCCGGCTCCGCCCTCTATTACGCACTACTCCAGCTACCGCCGTCCCAACGCGACGCCGCTTACGCCGCCCACGCGTTCTGTCAGGAAATCGCCGATATCCACGCCGCCGTGCATGACCCCGGCGTCGCCCACGCAAAGCTCGACTGGTGGCGCCAGGAACTCGCGCGACTCTTCTCCGGCTCCCCGGCGCACCCCGTCTCCCGAGCGCTTGCTCCCGTCGTCCAACAGCGCGGCCTCGCCCACGCCACGTTCGACGCCGTCCTGCATGGCGCGGAGATGGATCTCGCCCAAATGCGCTATCTCGACTTCGCAGGCCTCTCCCACTATTGCGACGCCGCCGGCGGTGCGCCCGCCGTACTCGCGGCCCATGTCTATGGCTTCGACGACTCGCAAACGCCAGCCAGCGCCCACGCGCTCGGCCACGCGATCACGCTCGGTCGACGTATCACCGACGCCGGCGTCGATGCCCGTGCCGGTTACGTCTACTTCCCCATCAACGAGCTACAGCAATTCGGTGTGACCGCCGCCGATCTCCAGAACGGCAAGTACTCCCCCGCGTTCGTCGAACTCATGAAGTTTCAGCACGCGCGCGCGCGCGTTGCCATCAGCGAGGCGGCAGCGGCCATGCCCGCACGGGATCGTCGCCAACAACGGCCGCTCCTCGCCCTCGCCGCACTGCAATTGGCCCTGATGGACGAAGTCGCCGCCAGCGACTACCAAGTGCTGCATCAACGCATCGATCTCACCCCGCTGCGCAAATTCTGGCGTGCCTGGCGCGCACGCTGACGCACGCCGGCGGATATCCCTCCCCGGCTCACAACGTCGCGTCGCCCCCCGGCAGCGGCACAGCGATACAGCGATATAGCGACAAAACGAATCAGTCACATAGCCACGCAGCCACTCAAGTCCGCCAACCTCTGCGCATCATGCCCGCAACACGTCCAGCGGCTTGAACGGGCCACCCAGCACCGGCTGCGGGTCAAGCCCCCACCAGCGCTGCAGCACCGTCGCATATACCTCGCGGAAATCGACGGCGAACGGCAGGTTGCCGTTGCCGTCGAGCCGGTCCAAACGCGGCACGTCGCCGTACAGCCCCCCTCGCACGCGACCGCCTGCGATGAAGTGCGGCGCCACCGTGCCGTGATCCGTCCCCTGACTCTGGTTCTGTCGCGCGCGCCGACCAAATTCCGCATACGTGACAATCATCGTCGACTCCCAGCGGTTCAGCTCGATCAACCCGGCCCGCAACGCCATCATCCCCTGCGCCAACTGACGCAACAGATTCGCCTGTTGTCCCGGCTGATTCTGATGAGTATCAAACCCGGTAAGCGTCAAACGCACCACCGCTACCCCACGCCCCGCCTGCGGCACGCCCGCCGACGAATCGGCCGCCGCGACCACCTGCAGCGCCGTTTTCACCCCATTGCCGAACGCCCCCGCCGGCATCGGCGTGCGCAACACATACTGGCCCTGGCGCGGACGCAACCCGTTCGCCGCCCTGACAATATCGTTCTCCACCCGCAATACATGCGCCAGCGCAGGATTGCTCACCTGTGCCGCATTCGCCGACACAAGATTGGACTCCCGCAGGAATTGCGCCGGATTGGTCAGCGTCACCGCACGCGCGCCGCCGCCCAACGGCCCTAGCTCGGCGCTGCCCACGATCACGCCATCGGCATCGAATCCTGCGGGCACTGCCCGTTGCGCGAAGGCACGTGACAACCAGCCGTCGCGCAAATACTCGTCCGAACGCGACGCCGTATTCCATATCTCGATTGACCGGAAATGCGACAGGTTCGGCTGCGGATACCCCACCCC
>NZ_MKVU01000006.1:60289-413011 GCF_001899225.1 Pandoraea sp. 64-18
CGTTTCCGCCTTTGAGTTCGACAAGGATCAGCAGATTGCCGTAGTTACCGCCGGTGCCCGTCCGTGTCCCGGACAAGTTAGGTGCAGCGCCCAACACGGGCATCGGCGCCAGCCACGCCGCACCAAGCCCCCCTGCAAAAGTCAGAAAATTGCGTCGACGCATCTCACACCTCTCTCGGCCCACTTCTCGTCCCGCCACTCGTCACGGCTCTCCTCACGCCACTCGGCCCACTTCGCAACCCTGCGGAGCGGTCGTTGAGTGACGCGCCTGCCCTACCACGCGCTATCACGTCATCACTTCAACTGATACGCGGGGTCCATCAACAACCCCTGCAAGTAGGCCGTGCTGTTCACGCCGGCGGGTTGCAGCGCCGCAGGCTTGAGGGGCAGCACGGCCCGCTGCAACGCCTCGCGCGACGCCGCGTCTGGAACATCGACCGGCTCCAGCGCGTAAGGTTGCAGCCAGCGCGACAGATCGAAGCGCACCCCCGCTACCGTTCTCGGCATCGATGGCACCGCTCCCAACGCCATGCGCTGTACACCCGTTCGCGCAGAGATCGACACGGTCGGCGACACCATCGACGCCCCTCCCGCATTCGCGTTCTCCGTCGCGCGGAACATGCGCTCGACAAACTGTTTGCGCGCAAGCAACGTGGTGCTGTCAATCCACGCGTCGCCGCCCGGCCATCCCTTCACATTGGGAGGACGGAACAGGTCCTGCCCGAGAACACGCATCTGTCGCGCCAGCAGCAGCGGATCGTCGTAGCCGATGTCGAACTCGCGCACCGTATCGGTCACGAATTCAGCCGGCGATTTGACCAACGTCCCGCGGGTTCGGGCGTCCCAGAAGGCGGGGGTCAGCAACAACGCACGCAATGTCACGCGAATGTCGTAGCCGCTCGCGCGAAAGCGGTTCGCGATACGCGCCACCTGCACCGGATCCGGAGTCGGTGACACGAATTCGCGCCACAACTTGCCAGTGATGAACGTCGCCGTCTCCGGACGCGCCAGCAGGATGTCGAGCATCTGGTCGCCATCGAAGTCGCCGGTCTGGTTCAGCACCGTCTTCGTGCCCGCATCGTGAAGGTTGGGGCGCCAGACATACGTCATCGTCGCCCGATCGATGCCCCAGCCGGTGTAGGCGCGCGCCGCCTCGCGCACATCCTGCTCCGTGTAATGTCCTTCGCCGAGCGTAAACAACTCCATGACTTCACGCGCGAAGTTCTCGTTCGGCCGCCCCTTCCGACTGCCCGCGCCATCGAGATAAACCAGCATGGCCGGATCCTTCGACACGGCATGCAGCAGCGTCCCGAAGTTGCCGAGCGCGTTCGCGCGCAGCAAGACGTTCTGCCGATAAAGCATGACGGGCTCACGCACCTTGTCGTCGCTCGACACGAAGTGGTTGTGCCAGAACATCGTCATGCGCTCCGTGAGCGGTGACGGCGTCGTGGCCATCTCCTGTGCCCACCATGCCGCCAGCGACGCCGCCATACGGTTGCGTCGCTGGTTCAGCTCGCGACGCTGCTCGGCCGTCATGGACTTGACCGGCGCGCCATACAGCGGCGGATCTTCAACCCAGGCGGGCGGCGGCGTCACGGCCATGCGGCGCGCTCGCGACAACAGAAGATCGACGGCTTGCGCACGCGTGCGTCCAACGAACGGGGCGAGTTCGCGCGCGTCAGGCGAGTAGCCGGTGCGCGTGAGCAAGTAGCGCGCGTCGCCGGCGGTGAGCGGGCGCGTCGCGCGATCGGCAAATGCATCGGCAGCACCGGCGGCCCCGGTTGCGCGTGGCGCCGTCGCACTCGCCGCATGCGCCGCGCCGGCAGGCCGCGTCGACAACGCGTGACCGACGAGCGGCCACGCCAGCCACAGGATGGCAAGCACACCAGACGTCAGCCGCCCAGGCATCCACGACATTGACGACGGCAGGCGACGCAGCACGGCGATCATCGCCGTGACACCGTTCGTCGCCTCAATGCCCTTTCGGCAGGCGCAAAAAAAGCCGGCGTCGACGCAGGCTGGCAAGTTTGGGGTGGGCTTCATGGGACGCTCGCGTCATCGTGACATCATTGGCGTTTTTGGGAAGCGTTTGGCGACGCTGCGGTGCCCTCTTGATCCATGAACCATCAGCCATGAGCGCGCGCGTCTTTATCGTTAGTGAGTGTACAACTCGCGCACGGCGTCCTGAATATGTTGCCGTAGCAGGCGCCGGTCTTCCGGCGACATATGACCATTGGGACGGCGGCCCGGCGGCGCGGGGGGAAATTCGTCGTTGCGGCGCGCAGCACCGGAATCGTTCTGCGACGGCTCACGCTTCGTCGGATTGCGGGGCGACGGCGCAGGCCCCGCGTGGTGCAAGCGCGGGGCGCTCACCCGATGCAGCTGCGCACTGAAATGCGCGACAGGACGGGCATACGTCACGCCCAGGTGTCCCCAGAGCATGATTCCCCCGATCAGTAGCGTCCACTCAGCAGCCCATCTCATCTTGTGCGTATGTCCTTCATGCCGTGCGGCAGGTTTTCCCCCTGGCAGGGGTGCAAGTGTACCCACAGCCTATGGTCAGCGCGCAAGCTGTAGGGTAAATTGTGTAACCCTTTGTAACCCGCTTTGGCGGCCCCATCAGTTCGTAACATTTCGGGCTAAGATACGTGGCATGGAAAACAAAAACTCTCCCAAAATTCTGGTTGTCGACGACGATCCGCGACTGCGCGACCTGCTTCGTCGTTACCTCGGGGAACAGGGTTTCAATGTCTTCGTGGCGGAAAATGCAACGGCCATGAACAAGCTTTGGGTGCGCGAGCGTTTCGATCTGCTCGTGCTCGATCTGATGCTCCCCGGTGAAGACGGTCTGTCGATTTGTCGCCGCCTGCGCGGCGCCAACGACCGCACGCCGATCATCATGTTAACGGCCAAAGGCGAGGATGTCGACCGTATCGTCGGCCTCGAGATGGGCGCAGACGATTACCTGCCCAAGCCCTTCAATCCGCGCGAACTCGTCGCGCGCATTCACGCCGTGCTGCGCCGTCAGGCACCGCCCGAACTCCCCGGCGCGCCCAGTGAAACCATGGAAACGTTCGAGTTCGGCGACTTCTCCCTGAACCTCGCCACGCGCACGCTCACGAAGAACGGCCAGGAGATCGCGCTCACGACGGGCGAGTTCTCGGTGCTCAAGGTATTCGCGCGTCATCCGCGCCAGCCGCTGTCGCGCGAAAAGCTGATGGAGTTGGCACGCGGGCGCGAATACGAAGTGTTCGATCGCAGCCTCGACGTGCAGATCTCGCGTCTGCGCAAGCTGATCGAACCGGATCCGGGCAGCCCACGTTTTATCCAGACCGTGTGGGGCCTCGGCTACGTGTTCATTCCGGACGGCGGCGCGTGATCCTCCGCCATTGCGTCTCAAGCAGCAAAACAACGCCGGTCGCGACACGCTCGCCCACCGGCGTTGCGTCGCGTCTCACGCCGCATCCAACGGCGTACCGCGTCTCTCGTCCGGACACTCGCCATCCAGCACGTCGGGTCTGCCGACTCGCGCAAGTCACGCTTTAGACGGAGCAACCCCATGCATCCGATCCGGATGGTACGCGGGCTGTTCGGCGGTCTGTTCTGGCGTACCTTCTTCCTCATTGCCCTGCTCATCGGCGTCAGCCTGGCCGCCTGGTACCAGAGCTTTCGCGTGATCGAGCGTGAGCCGCGCGCGCAACGTGTCGCGCAGCAGCTCGTATCGATCGTCAAGCTGACGCGCACCGCGCTGCTCTACTCGGAGCCCGATCTGCGTCGCGCCCTACTGCAGGATCTCGAGAGCAACGAAGGGATTCGCGTGTACCCACGCGAGCCGGTTGACAAGATCGAGAAACAGCCGGGCGGCGTGGTCCAGGACCTGATCGTGCGCGACGTGCAGCGCCGGCTGGGGACAGACACCGTCATCGCTGCCTCGGTCAACGAGATTCCAGCCATGTGGATCAGCTTCAAGATCGATGAAGACGACTATTGGGTCGCCATCGAACAGGACCGGATCGACACGGCCACCGGCCTTCAACTCTTCAGTTGGGGAACGTTCGCGCTGGCCCTCTCGCTCATCGGCGCCGCGTTTATCACCGCGCTCGTCAACCGACCCTTCGCCCGGCTTGCCCACGCAGCCCGCGCCATCGGCGAAGGACAACGCCCCGACCCGCTCCCCGAGCGCGGTATGGGCGAGGCCGCCGAGGCCAACCGCAGCTTCAATCAGATGGTGGAGGAACTCGAACGCCTCGACGCCGACCGGGCGCTGATGCTCGCGGGCATCTCGCACGATCTGCGCACGCCGCTGGCACGGCTGCGACTGGAAACGGAGATGAGTCCGTCCGACGAATCGGTCAAGCGCGACATGATCAGCGACATCGAACAGATGGACGACATCATCGGCCGATTCCTGGATTACGCCCGGCCGGCATCGCGAACGATGCAGTCGCTCGATCTGTCGGACATCGTCCGCGATACGGCACTCGCCTTCGAGGGCCGCGAAGACCTGAACCTGAGCACCGAACTCGCCGACGCCGCCCCGGTACTTGCCGAACGCACCGACCTCAAGCGTCTGCTCACGAACCTGATCGAGAACGCGCGTAAATATGGCCGCGACGCCGACACCAATGTCGCCAACGTCCACATCACGACGCGCATTCTCGGCGAACGCGTCGAGATGCGCGTGCGCGACACCGGCCCGGGCATTCCCGAGGACCAACTCACTCTGGTCTTCCGCCCCTTCTATCGGGTGGACACCGCCCGCACGAAGGCAGACGGCACCGGCCTCGGCATGGCGATCGTTCAGCGCATCGCCACACGCTACAAAGGTCACGCCTCGCTGCACAATGTACGGCCGGGTCCCGGCCTTGAAATCACCGTGTCATTTCCGCTTGCTAAATAACGGTTTGCGGAATTTTGTCTATGCTCAAGGCTTGCCTGCCCAATGTTGAGCACGATCCTATCGACGGGATTTGTTTTAACTATCCCCAAAATAAAAATAAACTATTGCTGTCGATTATTCGATAGCGTATGATGCATAGGTTGATCGGGATCAGCAGATTTCGGTCAGTTGCTGGTTGCGATGTCCCAGCGACATCTCGACTTAAACCGCACTAATTTAGGAGTCAATCGATGAAGACTGTCGGCGACAAACTCGAAGCATTC
This sequence comes from Pandoraea sp. 64-18, assembly GCF_001899225.1. Classification (NCBI taxonomy): domain Bacteria; kingdom Pseudomonadati; phylum Pseudomonadota; class Betaproteobacteria; order Burkholderiales; family Burkholderiaceae; genus Pandoraea; species Pandoraea sp. 64-18. Next base: position 65,453 of record NZ_MKVU01000006.1, read on the forward strand.
TCGGTAGAAGCTGCCAAGCCTGGCTTCAACAACCACGAAGAAAACGGCGTCTCGGCTTTCGAAACGATCACCGAAGCCTCGTTCCCCGGCAAGTGGAAGATCATTTACTTCTACCCGAAGGACTTCACCTTCGTGTGCCCGACCGAAATCGTTGAGTTCGGCAAGCTGGCCAACGACTTCGCAGAGCGTGACGCTGTCCTGCTCGGCGGTTCGGGCGACAACGAATTCGTGAAGCTGGCATGGCGTCGTGAGCACAAGGACCTGAACAAGCTGAATCACTACTCGTTCGGCGACACGACCGGTGCCCTGATCGACCAACTCGGCGTGCGCGACAAGGCCGCCGGCGTGGCCCTGCGTGCCACGTTCATCGTTGACCCGGACAACGTCATCCAGCACGTTTCGGTGAACAACCTGAACGTCGGTCGCAACCCGGAAGAAGTGCTGCGTATTCTGGACGGTCTGCAAACGGACGAACTCTGCCCGTGCAACCGCGCTGTTGGCGGTGCAACGCTGTAAGCGTCGTCTTGTGAAGCCCGCGAAAGCGGGCTTTTTCAGCCCAAAGCAATAGGAGAAATTTATGGAATTCATCACCGCGATTAAGGCGCAAATCCCTGACTATGCCAAGGACATCCGCCTGAACCTCGACGGCACCATCGCCCGCTCCTCGCTGGAAGGCAACGATGCCGTTGGTGTGGCCCTCGCCGCCGCCTTTGCAGCCAAGAGCCAGCCGATCATCAAGGCGATTCGCGAATCGGGCGTACTCGCTCCCGAAGAGCTTGAAGGCGCGTTGACCGCTGCCGCGCTCATGGGCATGAACAACACGTGGTATCCGTATCTCGAGATGGCCGACAACGCCGAACTGAAGAACGAGAAGGCCCAGCTTCGCATGAACGGCTACGCCACGCGCGGGGGCGTCGATCAACGTCGTTTCGAGATGTATGCACTGGCGGCATCCATCATCGGCAAGTGCCACTTCTGTGTGAAGTCGCACGCCCACCTGCTCGCCGCCGAACACGGGATGAGTACCGCGCAACTGCGTGACGTCGGCCGTATCGCCGCCGTCGTCAATGCCGCCGCCCAAGTCATCGCCGCCGAGGCTGCCTGAGTCCGCAAGCGCTGAAGCTCCCATGCGCCGAGGCCGGCGCAAACCGCCAAAGCGACAACGGCGCTACCGGGTTCAACCGGTAGCGCCGTTGTGCGTGATGGATTGTGCTGCCCGCGCGTCACCGCGTTGCGTGCAGCGCCGCTATCGCCTCAGCTGGCCACGAGCAGGGCTGCCGCCTGCGCTTCAATCCCTTCCTGACGGCCGAGATAGCCCAGCTTTTCGTTCGTCTTCGCCTTCACGTTCACCTGACCGACGGTGACGCCCAGCGCGTCGGCAATCGACTGCGTCATCGCGCCGATATGGGGCGCGAGCTTCGGCGCCTGCGCAATCACCGTGCAGTCGACGTTGACGACCTCGTAGCCCTGCTCACGCACGCGCCGCATGGCTTCCTGGAGCAAAACCACGCTGTTCGCGCCCTTGAACGTGGGATCGGTGTCGGGAAAGTGGCGTCCGATGTCGCCCAGCGCCGCCGCGCCGAGCACGGCATCGGTGATGGCGTGCAGGAGCACGTCGGCGTCGGAATGGCCGAGCAGGCCGCGATCGAACGGGATGGTCACGCCCCCCATCACGAGCGGGCGCCCCGGCACGAGGGCATGCACGTCGTAGCCCTGGCCGATACGCAGCTTCGACAACATCGCGAGCGGGGATTGAGAAACAGCTTGTTCAGTCATGGAGAGTCGCCAAATGCGAAAGAATGCGGGGTGTCGTTTCGGAGCTGCGGCGCATGCCGAGCCCTCACACGGACTTGGCAGCGCCGAGGAAGGCCTCGGCGAGCGCGAAATCTTCGGGATAGGTCACCTTGAAGTTGCGCAGGCTGCCGCGAACGAGCTTCGGCGCGTGGCCGATCCGTTCGATGGCGCTGGCTTCGTCGGTCACTTCGGCCCCCGAGGCGAGCGCGTCTTCCAGCGCGTGACGCAGCATGCCGAGGCGAAACATCTGCGGGGTCTGCGCCTGCCAAAGGCCGTCGCGCGACTCGGTCGCCAGCACGGCCGCCAACCCACCCTTCGCCGTCGGCGCCTGCTCGCGCTTGAGCGTATCGGCCACGGGCAAGGCCAGGATGCCGCCGACCGGATCGTCGCGCAGCGCCTCGACCAGCGCGCGAATCAGCGCCGGCGTAATGCCGGGACGCGCCGCATCGTGCACCAGCACCCAGTCGCTGTCCTGCGCCCCGAACTCGGTGAGCGCCTGCAGCCCGCCAAGCACCGACGCATGCCGCGACGGCCCGCCGCAGCGTCGCACCGCAAAACGCAGCGGGCCGAAGCGCCTGCCGTCGAAATGATTGTCGTCGGGCGCCAGCACCAGCACGGTCTGAGCGAACTCGGAGCAGGCGTCAAACGCGGCGAGCGCATAGTGCAGCATGGCGCGTCCGCCCACGCTTCGGTATTGCTTGGGCACGTCGGCCCCGGCGCGTACGCCCGCCCCGGCACACGGGATGACGGCAAAAAGTCGGTCGCTCACAATAAAACGCAGGTAAGAGGAAAGCAGGGATTTTATAATAGACGCTGACTGTCACGGGGCCCCATGCGAAAGGAGCCCCGTGCTTTGCCATTTCTGCAACGTTCCTCTATGTCCGCCGCCAACGCTCTATCCCGTAATACCGCGCCTGTGCCGCTCGTGAAAGCGGGACAGCGTTACGCCTTTGCAGGCTTGCACGCGTCGAGCGACGCCCTGCTCATCGCCCGCTATTTCAACGACAACCGCGAGCGCCTGCCGTTGCTCGCCGTCGTGTGCGCCCAGGCCACCGATGCCCTGCGCCTGCAGCAGGAACTCACGTGGTACGCGCCCGACGCCCGAGTACGGCTGCTGCCCGACTGGGAAACGCTGCCGTACGACACGTTCTCGCCACATCAGGATCTCGTCTCCGAACGGCTCGCCACCCTGCACGACCTCGGGGAGAAGCGCTGCGACATCGTTCTGGTGCCCGCCACCACTGCGCTCTACCGCATGGCCCCCGCGAGCTTCATGGCGGCCTACACGTTCTTCTTCACGCAGGGCGAGCGGCTCGACGAAGCACGCCTGAAGTCGCAACTGACGCTGGCAGGCTACGAGCATGTGAGCCAAGTGATGCGGCCCGGTGAGTATTGTGTGCGCGGCGGACTGATCGACCTGTACCCGATGGGCTCCGCCCTGCCGTATCGTCTCGATCTGTTCGATGACACCGTCGACAGCATTCGCGCATTCGACCCCGACACGCAGCGCAGCCTGTATCCGGTCAAGGAAGTCCGCCTGCTGCCCGGGCGCGAATTCCCGTTCGACGACGCTGCCCGCACCGCCTTTCGCGGGCGCTGGCGCGAAGTGTTCGAAGGCGACCCGACCCGCAGCCCGATCTACAAGGACATCGGCAGCGGCGTGCCGTCGGCCGGCATCGAGTATTACCTGCCGCTGTTCTTCGACGAAACGGCCACCCTGTTCCACTATCTGCCCGCCGACGCCCAACTGGTGTTCGTGGGCGATCTCGACGCGGCCATCCACCGTTTCTGGAACGACACGCGTCAACGCTACAACTTCCTGTCGCACGATCGCGAGCGGCCGGTGCTGCCGCCCGAGCAACTGTTCCTGCTCGATCAGGACTTCTTCACGCTCGCCAAGCCGTTCGCCCGCCTGACGCTGCCTACGCCGAGCGACGGCAGTTGGGCCATCCCGTTGCCGACACTGGCCATCAACCGTCGTGCCGACGACCCGCTGGCCGCCCTGCGCGCCTACCTCGCCCGCACACCAGCCCGCGTGCTGCTGTGCGCCGACTCGGCCGGCCGGCGCGAGACGCTGCTGCAACTGCTGCATGACCATGACCTGCGCCCATCGTCCGTCGAGTCGTTCGAAGACTTCCTGACATCAGACGCTCGCTTTGCCATCGGCATCGCCCCGCTGGCCGCAGGCTTCCTGCTGCCGACGGAAGATCTCGCCTTCATCACGGAGAACGAGCTTTACGAAGGCCTCGCACGCCGCGCCGGCAAGCGCCGCCAGGAGCAGGCAACGTCGGTCGACTCGATGGTGCGAGATCTGGCCGAACTCAAGGTGGGCGACCCGGTCGTTCACAGCCAGCACGGCATCGGTCGCTATCAGGGCCTGGTCAGCATGGATCTCGGCGAAGGCGAGACCGAATTCCTGCATCTCGAATACTCGGGCGACAGCAAGCTGTACGTGCCCGTTTCGCAGTTGCATCTGATCTCGCGCTACAGCGGCGCCGATCCCGATACCGCACCGCTGCACTCGCTGGGCTCGGGCCAATGGGAAAAGGCGAAGCGCAAGGCGGCGCAGCAGATTCGCGATACCGCGGCCGAACTGCTCAACCTGTACGCCCGTCGTGCCGCGCGTTCCGGTTACGCGTTCGAACTGTCGCCGCGCGACTACGAGAAGTTCGCCGATAGCTTCGGCTTCGAGGAAACGCCGGATCAGGCGGCCGCCATTGCGGCCGTGATGAGCGACATGACGAGCGGCCGTCCGATGGACCGCCTCGTGTGCGGCGACGTCGGCTTCGGCAAGACCGAAGTGGCCTTGCGCGCCGCCTTCATTGCCGTGCTCGACGGCAAGCAGGTCGCCTTGCTGGCCCCGACCACGCTGCTCGCCGAACAGCACGCGCAAACCTTCTCCGATCGTTTTGCCGACTGGCCGGTACGCATCGCCGAACTCTCGCGCTTCAAGACGACCAAGGAAGTGAACGCGAGCGTGAAGGCCATCAACGAGGGACAAGTCGATATCGTGATCGGCACGCACAAGCTGCTGTCGAACGACATCCAGTTCCAACGTCTGGGCCTCGTCATCATCGACGAAGAACATCGTTTCGGCGTGCGGCAGAAGGAAGCCCTCAAGGCGCTGCGTGCCGAGGTGGACGTGCTCACCCTGACCGCCACCCCGATTCCCCGTACGCTCGGCATGTCGCTCGAAGGCCTGCGCGACTTCTCGGTCATCGCGACCGCACCGCAGAAGCGTCTGGCGATCAAGACCTTCGTGCGCCGCGAAGAGGATGGCGTCATCCGCGAAGCCATGCTGCGCGAACTCAAGCGCGGCGGACAGGTGTACTTCCTGCACAACGAAGTCGAAACCATCGAGAACCGCAAGGCACAGTTGGAAGCCCTGGTGCCCGAGGCCCGTATCGTCGTGGCGCACGGACAAATGCACGAACGCGATCTCGAACGCGTGATGCGCGACTTCGTCTCGCAGCGCGCCAACGTGCTGCTGTGTACCACCATCATCGAGACCGGCATCGACGTGCCGACCGCCAACACGATTCTGATGCATCGCGCGGACAAGTTCGGTCTGGCGCAATTGCACCAGTTGCGCGGGCGCGTCGGGCGCTCGCACCACCAGGCCTATGCCTATCTGCTCGTCCACGATCCGAAGGCGCTGACCAAGCAGGCACAGCGGCGTCTCGAAGCGATTCAGCAGATGGAAGAACTCGGCGCGGGCTTCTATCTCGCGATGCACGACCTAGAGATTCGCGGCGCGGGTGAAGTGCTGGGCGACAAGCAATCGGGCGAAATTCACGACATCGGGTTCCAGCTCTACACCGACATGCTGGCCGACGCCGTGAGCGCACTGAAAGCCGGACGCGAACCGGATCTCACCGCGCCGCTCTCGGCGACCACCGAGATCAATCTGCATGTCCCGGCCATCTTGCCGAGCGACTTCTGCGGCGACGTACAGGAGCGCCTCTCGCTGTACAAGCGCCTGGCCAACGGCACCCACGCCGACGCCATCGACACGATCCAGGAAGAACTCGTCGATCGCTTCGGCAAGCTGCCGCAGCAGGCGCAGGCGCTGATCGAGACGCACCGCCTGCGACTGCTCGCCAAGCCACTGGGTATCGTCAAGATCGACGCGAGCGAAGACGCCATCGCCCTGCAATTCGAGCCGACACCGCCCGTCGATCCGATGCGCATCATCGCGCTGGTGCAGACGCATCGCCATATCAAGCTCGCGGGACAGGACAAGCTGCGCATCGAAGCAAAGCACGTGCAACTGACCGATCGCGTCCGCGCGATCAAGGAGACACTGCGCGCGCTCGGCACGCCGAACGCCAAAGCGGCCTGACGCTCGCATGCCCCGGGGCAACCCAAGCCCGGCGCGTCTTTTCCCACAAGGCGGGAATGGTTGTTCACTCAACCTTTTACGTCTAAATTGTTTTTGAGTAATATTTCCCCAGTACCGGTACGTAGCGACGTATGACTGGAGATTCCCGGAGATTCGAATGACAAGCGCTTCCCCCCAAGCCATCGCCCCGCAGGTTGCCAACGAGGCCCAGCCGGCATCGCTCGACTGGATCACGAAGCTGGTCAGCATCGACACCACCAGCCGCGAATCGAACCTCGGCCTGATCGAGACGGTGCGCGACAGCCTCAAGCACGCTGGCGTCGAGCCGTGGTTGTCTTACGACGCCACCCAGCGCAAGGCCAATCTGTTCGTGACGCTGCCGGCCGCGGATGGCAACACCCAGGGCGGTATCGTGCTCTCGGGCCACACCGACGTGGTGCCGGTCGACGGTCAGCCATGGGACACCGATCCGTTCAAGCCAGTGGTGCGCGACGGCAACCTGTACGGCCGCGGCACGTGCGACATGAAGGGCTTCATCGGCTCGGTCATGACGCTGCTGCCGGAAATGCGCGACGCCAAACTCAAGACGCCGTTCCATTTCGCGTTCTCCTACGACGAGGAAATCGGTTGCGTGGGCGCGCCGGTCATGCTCGCCGCATTGCGTGAGCGCGGTATTCGCCCGGACGGCTGTATCGTCGGCGAGCCGACGAGCATGCGCGTGATCGTCGCTCACAAGGGCATCAACGCCTACCAGTGCTGTGTGCGCGGTCATGCGGCGCACTCGTCGCTCACGCCGAAGGGCTCGAACGCGATCGAATACGCCGCGCGCCTGATCTGCTACATCCGCGATCTGGCCGATCACTTCAAGCAGAACGGTCCGTTCGACGAGTTGTTCGACGTGCCGTTCACCACGGCGCAGACGGGCACGATCTCGGGCGGTATCGCCCTCAACACGATTCCGGCGCTGTGCGAGTTCGTCTTCGAATACCGCAACCTGCCGGGCGTGGATGCCGACGGGATCTTCCAGCGCATTCAGCAATACGCCACGGACGAGTTGATCCCGAAGATGCAGAAAGAGCACCCGAACGCGGGTATCGAGTTCAAGCGGATTGCCGCGGCCCCGGCACTGGACGCTTCGGAGCAGGACGCGATCACGCAACTCGTGCGCGCGCTGACCAAGGACACCGACAAGCGCAAGGTCGCTTATGGCACCGAAGCCGGTCAGTTCCAACGCGCAGGCGTGCCGTCGATTGTGTGCGGCCCTGGCAATATCGAACAAGCCCACAAGCCCAACGAGTTCGTGTCGCTCGAACAGATCGCGCAGTGCGAATCGTTCCTGCGCAAGTTGATCCACAGCAACACCGTCGGCGTCTGAACCCACGCCCGACTCGCGCAGGCCGGCGCGTCGACGAACGTTTGACGGGGCCGTATTCCGACTGCCGGATGCGGCCCGTTGCCTTGCAACATGCCTTACGCAGTAGCAGACGCCTATCGCAAGGGCGCACAGGACATTCCTCCGCAAGATAACAATCACGTACGCCAGACAGGTATTGGAGATCTCGCCCATGAGCGCAAGCGCATCCCCCAACGCGACGGCCCCGGCCGCCCGCACTTCCCCGCACGCGTGGCGTGTGATCGTATCGGCCTCGATCGGTAATGCGCTCGAGTGGTTCGATCTCGTGGTGTACGGCTTTTTCGCCGTGACCATCGCCAAACTGTTCTTCCCGACCGGCAACGACACGGTATCGCTGCTGCTCACCCTCGGTACGTTCGGCGTGTCGTTCTTCATGCGGCCGCTGGGCGCCATTGTGATCGGCGCCTATGCCGACCGCGCCGGTCGCAAGGCGGCCCTCACCCTGTCGATTCTGATGATGATGGTCGGCACGCTGCTCATCGCGCTCATGCCCACGTACGCCACCATCGGCGTGCTGGCACCGGTCGGCATCGTCATCGCCCGCATGGTGCAGGGCTTCTCGGCGGGCGGCGAATTCGGCAGCGCCACTGCGTTTCTCGCCGAGCACGCACCGAAACGCCGCGGCTTCTTCTCTAGCTGGCAGGTCGCCTCGCAAGGGCTGACCACGCTGCTCGCCGCGGGGTTCGGCGCGCTGCTGACCGGTAATCTGTCGCCGGAGGCCATGATGTCGTGGGGCTGGCGCGTGCCGTTCTTCTTCGGCCTGCTGATCGGCCCGGTCGCGTATTACATTCGCCGCCGTCTGGACGAGACGCCCGAGTTCCTCGACATCGAGCCCACGCAAAGCCCGCTGCGCGACACGTTCGCGAGTCAGAAGGAACGGCTGCTGCTCGCCATTGGCGTGGTTGTGATGGCCACCGTGGCGACGTACCTGGTGCTCTACATGCCCACGTATGCCGTGAAGCAACTGGGCCTGCCGTCGTCGGCCGCGTTCTCGGCGGTACTGCTCACCGGCGTGGTGCAACTGATCGTGGCGCCCATCGTCGGCCACTGGTCGGATACGCATGGCCGGATCAAACCGATGCTCACGGCCGCCGTGGCATTGCTGGTACTGGTCTACCCGATGTTCAGCCTGCTCGATGCGCACCCGACGTTCGGCGCGCTGATGGTGTTCCAGATCGTGCTCGGCCTGCTGATGACAACGTACTTCGGCGCCCTGCCCGCCCTGCTCACGGAATTGTTTCCGGTGCAGGTGCGCACCACCGGCCTCTCGCTCGGGTATAACATCGCAGCAACGGTGTTCGGCGGTTTCGCCCCGTTCATCATCACGTGGCTCATCGGCGCTACCGGCAACAAGCTCGCGCCGAGCTTTTATCTGATTTTCGCTGCCCTTATCAGCATTACCGCGCTGCTGCGCACCCGTAAGCTCGGCCTGCGCTGATTTCAGCGACGGCCCAGCGCCCCCCGGGCGCCGAGGCGCACATGCGTTCACCGGTGTGCGCCCGTCCCCGGGGATTCCACGACTACGGAGACCCTGTCCAAGTGACGCAACTGACCCCTGCCCCGCACGCCGAAACCATCGACACGCAACCCGTTCCGACCCGGGACGCCATTGCCGAACTCCACGAAAAGCTGCGCCCCTATGTGCGAACCACGCCAGTGTTCACGCGCAACGACTTTCCGACGCTGGGCGACACGCGGGTGACGTTCAAGTACGAGCTGCTGCAGGCGTCGGGGACGTTCAAGGCGCGCGGCGCGTTCTCGAACCTGCTCTCGCTCGACGAAGCGCAGCGCGAAGCGGGCGTGACGTGCGTATCCGCCGGCAATCATGCCGTGGCGGTCGCCTATGCCGCGCGCGCGATGGGTGTCGGGGCCAAGACGGTCATGCTCAAGACCGCCAGCCCGGCACGCTCGTCCCTGTGCCGCGAATACGGCGCGGATCTGATGTTGGCGGAGAACGTGCATGAAGCGTTCGAGGTGGTCAAGCGCGTGGAGCAGGAGGAAGGCCGTTACTTCGTGCATCCTTTCAACGGTTACCGCACCGTGCTGGGCACGGCCACGCTCGGTTACGAGTGGGCGCAGCAAGCCCCCGACCTCGACGCCGTGATCGTGCCCATCGGTGGCGGCGGGCTGATTGCCGGGGTGGCGACAGCGTTCAAGCTGTTCGCCCCGCACGTGCAGGTGTATGGCGTGGAGCCGGCGGGTGCCGATGCGATGGCTCAGAGCTTCGCCGCAGGCGGTCCGGTCAAGATGGGGCCGATGAGCGGCATTGCCGACAGCCTGATGGCGCCGCACACCGAGCTGTACAGCTACACGCTGTGCCGACGCCATATCGACGAACTGGTCACCGTCACCGACGACGAGATGCGCGCGGGCATGCTCACGCTGTTCCGCCAACTGAAGCTCGCCGTGGAGCCGGCATGTGCCGCTGCCACCGCCGCATTGATGGGGCCCCTGCGCGAAAAGCTCATGGGCAAACGCGTGGGCGTCCTGCTGTGCGGCACCAATACCGACACGGCAACGTTCAACCGGCACATCGAAGCCGCCCTCGCGGCGGAAGCGAACGGCTGAGCGGCGTCGCGCTGCCTTCGCACGGCATCACGCCGCAGCCGCACCCCGACGCGACCCGACGGTCGCGTCGTCGCTTGGCCTGCGGCTGCTTCCGGCATTTTCCAGCAACGTCACCAGGATTTCGCATGTCCGCCACCTCCCCCACGCCGCCTGTCTTGCTGCTCGACGCCACGCAAATCGCCGCGCTCATGCCCGTGGCCGACGCGATTCCCGTCATGTCCGATATGTTCGGCGCGCTGGCCCGCGAGCAGATTCACCTGCCGTTGCGTCAGATCATTCGCCCACCGGAAGCGCTCGGGGCCAAGGGCATGCTCGGTATGATGCCTGCGTTCCTGGGTGGCACGGCGTCCGGCATACCAGTCTACGGCGCGAAGGTCGGCACCTTCTTTCCCGGCAATAGCGCCCAAGGCAAAGATCCACATCAAGGGTGCGTGCTGTTGATGAGCGGGCTGACGGGGGAACTCCTCGCGGTCATGAACGCGGCGGAGATCACGGGCATTCGCACTGCCGCCGTGACGGGGCTCGCGACACGTCGGCTCGCCCGCCACAACGCCAGCCGTCTCGCGCTGATCGGCGCCGGTCATCAGGCCCACTGGCATCTCGCGGCACTCGCCGCGGCGCGCGAGCTGCAGCACGTGCGCGTGGCGAGCCGCTCGCTCGCCACCGCACAGGCGTTTGTCGACAAGGAGCAGCCGAACTATGATTTTCGCCTCGAAGCCGCGCAGAGCGTCGAAGCAGCCGTGCGAGACGCCGACATCGTGGTCACGGTGACCAACGCCACGGAACCGGTGCTGCAAGCGGACTGGATCGCGCCGGGCACGCACGTCAATCTGGTGGGCAGCAGCACGCCGCGTCACCGCGAGGCCGACACGGCGCTCATGGCGCGCGCGCAACTGTTCGTCGACCGGCGCGAGTCGACGATCAACGAATCCGGCGACTATCTCGCCGCCGCTGCCGCGGGCAGCATCGGACCGGCCGATCTGCTCGCGGAACTCGGCGAGCTGGTCATTGGCCATCATCCCGGGCGCACCGATGCCGAAGCCGTCACAGTCTTCAAGTCGCTTGGCATGGGCGCGCAGGACGTTGCCCTTGCCGCCGCCCTCTATCAACGCGCGCAAGCCGCAGGCATTGGCACCAGCGCCGCGATCTGAAGGTCCGACGCGCCGCTGACAACGTCAGCCCACGAGGGCGACGGGGCCGCCAAACACAATGTCCGGATCGGTCCGGTTCCGGTCTGGAGGCGGCCTGTCGAGGCGTCAGGGGACGCCGTAAGATGGTGCCATCGGTTCCCACCTCACGGAGAGTCCCTCATGTCGCAAAGCCAAGCTGCCCACACCGCCCGTACCGCCCTGCTCGTCATCGATGCCCAGGAGTCGTTTCGCCAACGCCCGTACTGGCGTGAAGACGATCTCGCCACGTATTTCGACCGTCAGCAGGCCCTCGTCGACGGTGCCGTGGCGCGCGGCGTGCCGATCGTGCAGGTCTTCCACATCGGGTCGGGCGCGTTCTCGCGCGATTCCGGCTTCGTTCGCACGCTCGAAGAACTCCATATCGCCCCGGCGTTAACGGTGGACAAGGTCAAGCATAGTGCCCTGGCCGGCTCCACGCTCGGCGCGTGGCTCGTCGAGCATGGCATCACGCGCCTGATCGTCTCCGGCATCCGTACCGAGCAATGCTGCGAGACAACCACGCGCGCGGCGTCCGACGCGGGTTACGCCGTGGACTTCGTCACCGAAGCCACCCTCACGTTCCCGATGCAGCACCCGCGCACCGGGCGTGAGCTGTCGGTGGCCGAGCTGAAGGAGCGCACGGAAACGGTGCTCGTCGATCGCTTCGCACGCATCGTGACGGTTGAGGAAGCGCTCGCCGCGGTGTAATGTCGTGATCAACCCGCCTTGCCCCCGCTGTCCGAATCTGACCTGAACGCCTGCCGCCATGCCGCGACTGCAACCCGTCTACCTGCTGGTCATGCCCGACGCGCTGCTGCTCGACGTGGCGGCCCCCGCCGAAGCCTTGCGCATGGCCAATCACCAGCAGGACGACGTGCGCTTCGTGTTGCACTACGTCGGCACGCAGCGCTCAGTCGCCACCTCGATCGGCTTGTACGTCTCGCCGCTCGACATCTTGCCGGACAACGTGCCCGACGACGCCTGGCTGGTCGTCACGGGAACCGTCGAGAAGCCACTGCCGGTATGGGCGGCGGACGGCGGCACGACACCTGACCATTCCGCGGCGCCCACCGAAGACGCCGAATCCCTTGCCATCGCGTGGCTTCGGCGGGTCGTGCGCCCCACGCATCAATTGGCCTGCATCTGCACGGGCGCCTTGCTGGCCGCGCGCGCAGGACTGCTCGACGCCCGCGCCTGCACCACGCACCACGGCAGTTGCGACGCCCTGCGCGCGCTGGCCCCCAGCGCCCGGGTGGCCGACAATCGACTTTACGTGCATGACGCAAACGTGTGGACGAGTGCCGGTGTCACGACCGGCCTGGATCTGATGTTGACGCTCATCGCCGACGCCACCGGCCCGTTGTGTGCGGCGGCCGTCGCGCGGCAGATGGTCGTCTACGCCCGGCGCGCGGGCGCCGACCCGCAGTTGTCGCCGTGGCTGGAAGGCCGCAACCATTTGCACCCAGCGTTGCATCGCGTGCAGGATGCCATCGCCGCCGATCCCGCGCACGACTGGACACTCGCCTCGATGGCGGACATCGCCTGCGCCAGCGAACGGCACGTGACGCGACTCTTTCGCGAGCACGCCGGCGTCGCGCCCATCGATTACCTGCATCGGCTGCGCATCGCGCTCGCGCGCGAGATGCTCGGCAACAGCCAGCTCGACCTGGAACATATCGCCGAGCGCACCGGCTTTGGTTCGAGCCGACATCTGCGACGCGTCTGGCACAAGTTCGATGCACTCCCGCCGAGCCACGCACGCCGTATCGCGCACGACGGCTGAAGCAAGGCATCCGGGAGATGCGCGAAGCCCGATATGGCGGGACATCGTGGGGAAACGTCGGGAAACCAGCGTCGGCTCGCCGCAACCCGGTAGAATGTCGATCGCACGCAAAACGCAAGACTCTCGACTTCAAGATGGCCAACGATCTCGTCATTCTGGGCGGCACCCCGCCCACTACGTCCACTACGCCCACCGCACCCGCCACGACCTTCCCGCCGCATCTGCAGGCGGCCGTCGGCGCCTTCGTACCCGGCGCCAACGTCACGTTCACGCCAGGCGCGGCGCGTATTGCCGATGTCGTCGACACGCCCGCCCTGCGCGCGGCGATGGGGGCGTTCGCACAGCAGCACGAAGTCGACACCGTGCTCGTCGACAGCCACCGACGCCTCACAGACTTCAAGCTCGTGGCCATGGACATGGACTCGACGCTCATCACCATCGAGTGCATCGACGAAATTGCCGACTACTGTGGGCTGAAGGCGGAAGTCTCGGCCATCACGGAAGCCGCCATGCGCGGCGAGATCAAGGACTTCAACGAGAGCCTCACGCGGCGCGTGGCGCTGCTCAAGGGACTTGACGCGAGCGCCCTGGAAAAGGTCTTCGACGAGCGCCTGCAACTCTCGCCCGGCGCCGAAACCATGTTGCGCGGCGTTCAGGCACTCGGCATCCGCACGCTGCTGGTGTCCGGCGGCTTCACGTTCTTCACGGAGCGACTGAAGGCGCGTCTGAACCTGGATGTCGCCCGCGCCAATACGCTGGAGATCGTCGACGGCAAGCTCACGGGCCGAGTGCTCGGCGAGATCGTCAACGCCGAGGTCAAGGCGCGCACCGTGACCGAAGTGGCGACACATCTCGGTGTCAGCGCTGCTCAGGCAATCGTCATGGGCGATGGCTCGAACGACCTGCAGATGATGGCCATCGCCGGGCTGTCGGTGGCGTTTCGCGCGAAACCGGTGGTGCGGGAGAAGGCGTCTGTCGCGTTGAATTACGCAGGTCTGGACGCCCTGCTCTCGCTGTTCCGCAAGGACTGACATCGCCGGCGCGATGCGCCGACGATGCAGCGCCCTTCGTGGGCGCGCGTTCCCTTCCTCAGGCGCCGAGGTGCGCCGTCAGACTGGCTTCGATATCGGCCTGTAAATCGCGCACGTCTTCGAGACCGACATAGAAGCGCACCAGCGCGCCCTTATGCGGCCACGGCGTTGCCGAGCGCATGGACAGCACGCGATAGGGCACCACCAGGCTGTGCGCGCCCCCCCAACTGAAACCGATCTTGAACAAGCGAAGCGCTTCGATGAATGCGTCGATTTGCGCCGGCGTGTAGCGCTCGTCGAACACCACGGAGAACAGACCACCCGCGCCCGTGAAGTCGCGATGGAAATGCGCATGACCGGGGCAATCCTCGAATGCCGGATGCAGCACGGCCGCGATTTCATGACGGGTGCCCAGCCACGTCGCCAGCGTCATCGCGGCACGATCGTGCGCCTCGAAACGTAGCTGCATATTCGGCAGACTGCGCAACACGAGGCTGCAATCGTCGGCTGACACGCCCACGCCCATGCGCATGCGCGCCTGCTTCAGACGGTGGTGCACGTTATCGTCGACGGTCACGACCGAGCCCATCAGCACGTCGCTGCCGCCCGATTGGTACTTGGTGAGGGCCTGCACCGAGATGTCCACCCCGTGGTCGAACGGACGGAATGCCAGGCCGGCGGAATATGTATTGTCAATGGCCGTGAGTACGCCCCGCTCGCGCGCCACGCGCGCGATGGCCGGCACGTCGGGGACTTCCATCGTCACCGAGCCCGGGGCCTCGAGCCAGATCACCTTCGTGTTGGACTGAATCAGCGCGCCGATACCGTCACCGATCATCGGATCGTAGTAGCGCACGGTGATGCCGAACGACTCGGCGAGCCAGTCACCGTGCTCTCGGTTCGGACCGTAGGCGTTGTCTGGAATAAGGACATCGTCACCGCTCTTGACGAGGCCAAAGTACACATTGGAGATCGCGGCAAGTCCCGACGGGAACAGCAGGCAGTGTTTGCCGCCTTCGAGCGCCGCCAAGCGCCGCATCAACTCCATCGATGTGGGCGTGGCATGCAGACCGTAGCGCCACTGGCTGTCGTTCTTCCAGTCGAGCGAGCGCATGGCGGCCAGATCGGGGAAGATCACCGTCGATGCGCGGGCCACCGGCACCGGCATCGCGGCGAAACCGGCCGGCACGTGGGTGTCCGTATGCAGAATATTGGTTTGCCAATGCCAGCCATTGGCTTCCGGCGTGTCGAGGGGCTTACGGTTGTCTTGCGTCATTACGGCTCCGGAAAGACTCGGGCCGGCAACGACACCGGCCCCCGGGAGTAACTTACACGCGCTCGAACACGGCGGCAATGCCCTGGCCGCCGCCGATGCACATCGTCACCAGTGCATAGCGCCCGCCGATACGCTGCAACTCGTGCAACGCCTTGACCGTGATCAGGGCACCAGTCGCGCCGATCGGGTGGCCCAGCGAAATGCCGGAACCGTTCGGATTCACCTTGGCCGGATCGAACCCGAGGTCGCGCGTGACCGCGCACGCCTGCGCGGCGAATGCTTCGTTGGCTTCCACCACATCGATGTCGCCAACCTTGAGCCCGGCGCGCTCCAACGCCTTGCGCGACGCTGGCACCGGACCAATGCCCATATAGTTCGGATCGACCCCGGCGTGGGCGTAGCTGACCAGGCGCGCGAGCGGCTTGGCGCCGCGACGCTCGGCTTCGGCGCGTTCCATCAGAATCAGCGCGGCGGCCGCATCGTTAAGCCCCGAGGCGTTCCCGGCCGTGACGGTGCCGTCCTTCTCGAACACGGGGCGCAGCTTCGCCATGTCGGCCAGCGTCACTTCCGCACGCACATGTTCGTCGGCGGTGAACGACACCTCGCCCTTCTTCGACTTGATCGCGATAGGGACGATCTGGTCGTTGAAATAGCCCGCAGCCATGGCGCGCGCGGCGCGTTGATGCGATTCGACCGCGAGACGATCCTGATCGTCGCGCGTGATACCCCATTTCTTCGCGATGTTCTCTGCCGTCACGCCCATATGAATATTGGCGAAGGGATCGTGCAACGCGCCGAGCATCATGTCGACCAGACGCGATTCGCCCATGCGCGTGCCCCAGCGGGCACCCGGCATCACGTACGGCGCGCGGCTCATGCTCTCCGCGCCGCCCGCCATCGCCACGTCGGTGTCGCCCAGCAGAATCGACTGCGCGGCAGAAACGACCGCCTGCAGACCGGAGCCGCACAGGCGATTGACGGTCATCGCGGGCGCATGCTGGCTAACGCCCGCCTCGATGGACGCCACGCGAGCCAGATACATGTCCTTGGGTTCGGTATGAATGACGTTGCCGAACACCACGTGGCCGACGTCGTCACCGCCCACCTGGGCGCGCGCCATGGCCTCGCGGGCGACGATGGCACCGAGCTGCGTCGGCGCGAAATCCTTCAGGCTGCCGCCAAAATCTCCAATCGCGGTGCGCACACCGCTGACGATCACGACTTCTCGTTGCATGTCTCTTCTCCGGGTGAATTTCAGTTGGCAATGAGTATAGCGCCGCAGGGGTTACCGCGATGGCAGACGCAGTGGAGGGAAACTTCGATGAGCGAGCTTGCGGGGGCGGCGGCCGTGTCGGGTGCCGCGCATTGCGCTGCGGCGGGACGCGGCGGGAAGTGGCGGGAAGTGGCGCAAGCGACGGAAGTCGGGGGAAAGCGAAGCGAGGGGAAACCGGAGCATCGACGTGCCCCGGTAGGTCAAGCATTGATGCGGATCAGCCCGCCAGTGTCTGGAGCACCTGCTCGGCGCGCGGTACGGGCGCGACTGCGCCGTAACCGGTTGTCGACAACGCTGCGCAGACGTTGGCGTAGCGCGCCGCCGCGAACGGATCGTCGCCCAGCGCCAGACGGGCCACGAAAGCGCCGCCAAAGCAATCGCCGGCCCCGGTGGCGTCAACGGCCTTTACCGGATATGGCGCGACGATACGACGCTCGTCCGGCGTGGCGACATAGCAACCCTCGCGACCCAGCTTGAGCGCCACGACCTTCACGCCATACGAGAGCAGTGCGTCAAGGATCGCATCGCGATCGTCCAGCCCAGTGACCGCCGTCACGTCGTCCCAGCTCGGCAGGCAGACGTCGGTCAGGCTGAAGGCTTCGCGCATGGTGGCGCGGGCGCGGGCCAACGGCCACAGCTTGAGGCGCAGATTCGTATCGAACGACACCTTGCCGCCGGCGGCGCGAATCGTCGACATCGCCTCGAAAGCGGCGTCGCAAGCGCTCGCGCTGATCGCCAGGCTGATCCCCGACAGGTGCAGGAAAGATGCGCTCGCCAACGCTTCGCGCGGCAGATCCTGGGGCCGGTAACGGCTCGCGGCGGAGCCCGCGCGCAGATAGTCGAAATGGTGCCCGCTCGCGTCGTGGGACACGAAATAGACGCCGGTCGGAGCCTGCGCATCGACGCGAACGGCGTCCGTATCGACGGCTTCCTCACGCCACAAATCGAGCAGCATGCGACCGAAGCGGTCGTCGCCGAGCGCGCTCACGAAGCCCGTGTTGACGCCTTGGCGACGCGCAGCGATGGCGAAGTTGGACGTGTCGCCGCCGAAGCCCTGCAAATACTGGCGGGGGTCGTCGGGCGACTGGTTGAACTCGACCATGGCTTCGCCCATGGCCAGCACTTGCGGACCTGTTGACGTATGCGTGAGCGCCATCAGACCACCTCGCCCCACAGATCGTGGCCGTCGGCGCCAGTCACCGTCACGTTCACGAACTCGCCGACCTTCAGGCGCTTGGCCGCCGTGGGCGTGGGCTCGATGTACACGAGGCCGTCGATTTCGGGGGCGTCGGCCGCCGAGCGCGCCACCCCACCGTCCTGATTGATCTCGTCGACGATGACCTGAATCGTCGTGCCGACCTTGCGCTGCTGGCGCTGCGCCGAGATCTCTTCGGCCACTTCCATGAAGCGCGCGCGGCGCTCCTCGCGCACTTCGTCTGGCAAGGCACCCGGCAATTCGTTGGCCTTGGCCCCCTCGACCGGCGAATAGGCGAAACAACCCACGCGGTCCAGTTCGGCCTCGCGAAGGAAGTCCAGCAGATACGCGAACTCGGCCTCGGTTTCACCCGGGAAACCTGCGATGAAGGTGCTGCGGATCGTCAGATCCGGGCACAGCTTGCGCCACGCCTGAATGCGCTCGAGATTCTTCTCCCCCGAGGCCGGGCGCTTCATGCGCTTGAGCACATCCGGATGGGCGTGTTGCAGCGGCACGTCGAGATACGGAAGGATGTGGCCTTCGGCCATCAGCGGAATGATCTCGTCGACGTGCGGGTACGGGTAGACGTAATGCAACCGCACCCAGGCGCCGTACTGCTTGGCCAGTTCGCCCAGCGCCGTGACCAGTTCGGTCATGCGAGTCTTGAGCGGACGCCCCGCCCAAAAACCGGTGCGGTACTTCACGTCGACACCATAGGCGCTGGTGTCCTGCGAGATCACCAACAGCTCCTTCACACCGGCCTTGAAAAGGTTCTCGGCCTCGAGCATCACTTCGGCCACCGGGCGCGAATCGAGATCGCCGCGCATCGACGGGATGATGCAGAACGTGCAGCGATGGTTGCAGCCTTCGGAGATCTTCAGATACGCGTAATGACGCGGCGTAAGCTTGATGCCGGCGGGCGGCACAAGATCGGAGAAGGGGTCGTGCGGCTTCGGCAGATGCGTATGCACCGCGCTCATCACTTCGCCCAGGGCGTGGGGACCGGTGACGGCCAGCACCTTCGGGTGCACGGCCGTTACGATGTCCTGACCGGCGGCATCCTTTTTGGCGCCCAGGCAACCGGTGACGATCACCTTACCGTTTTCGGCCAGCGCCTCGCCGATGGCGTCGAGGCTTTCCTGAACGGCGTCGTCGATGAAGCCGCAAGTATTGACCACCACGAGATCGGCACCGTCATAGGTACCGGCGATGTCGTAACCTTCGGCACGCAGTTGCGTCAGGATTTGCTCGGAGTCGACCAGCGCCTTGGGGCATCCGAGCGAAACGAAGCCGACCTTGGGGGTGCCGGCGGGCGATGGGCGGGACATGGGGCGAAATCCTGATCTAGAAAATACGGGGAACGATCGACCGGCGAAACAGCGACCTCAGCCACTCCTGGCGCATCCCCCACAATGCCGAAACACCGCGCGAGACGCAGATCCTGCCTGCCGCCGAAACCGCCGCAAGAAGTCCCTCGCGGCGAACAACCGCGTATTTTACCCTGTTCGCCCGTGGGGCGTTCCAACTATGTTGCCGATCGCGACGTTGCGCGCCCCGTGCCCCATCGCAACGTCGGCCAAACCGTCAGGGCTTCTTGTTCGGGTCGCCCGGAGCGCCCGGCGCTCCCGGGAACGGGAACGTATTGAACATCGACTTCGCCTGGGTCTGCATCTGCTCTTGCATCTGCACGAACAGGTTCTTCGACTGCTCGATGTAGTTGGTCATCATGCCCTGCATCATCGGCGCCTGCATGTTCATGAATTGCGCCCAGACGTCCGGGTTGAAGGACGCGCCTTCGTAGATGCCCTTCGACTGATCGGCCAGCTTGTTCTGAATTTCGATGAACGTCTGGATATTCTTCTCGAGATACGTGCCCATCATGCCCTGCAGCGCATGCCCATAGAAACGAATGATCTGCGACAGCATGGCGCTCGAGAACATCGGCACGCCACCGGTTTCTTCTTCCAGAATGATCTGCAGCAGAATGCTGCGCGTCAGATCCTCACCCGACTTGGCATCGACGACCTTGAACTCCTCGGTCTCGAGTACCAATTGCTTCACATCGGCAAGGGTGATGTACGTGCTGGTCTGGGTATCGTACAGACGCCGGTTCGGATACTTTTTGATCAGGCGTTCGTCAGTCTTCTTGCTCGCGGCCATGCGGTGGGTTTCCTGCTTTTATGAAGGACTTCCCCGACCGGCGGTCGGGGTTAGTCACATATTATCGATTCTAGGACGTTTGCTGCTATGCGGCAAAGCCCTAACCCGCAACGGGGCGCGCGGCGCGGGTGTCGCCCGTCGCGCCCCCTACGCCCCGATCCCGCTTAGCCCATGTGCAGGCCACCGTTGAGCGAGAAATCCGCCCCCGTCGAGAAGCCGGAGTCTTCCGATGCCAACCACGCCACGATGGACCCGATCTCACCCGGTTCGCCCAGGCGCTTGACCGGAATCGTGGCCACGATCTTGTCCAGCACGTCCTGACGAATCGAGCGCACCATGTCCGTCCCGATATACCCCGGGGACACCGTGTTGACCGTGACGCCCTTGGTCGCCACTTCCTGTGCCAGCGACATCGTGAAGCCGTGGATACCGGCCTTGGCCGTCGAGTAGTTGGTCTGACCGAACTGCCCCTTTTGCCCGTTGACCGACGAAATGTTGATGATGCGGCCCCAACCACGCTCGCACATGCCCTCGATGACCTGCTTGGTCACGTTGAACAGGCTCGTGAGGTTGGTGTCGATGACGGCATCCCAGTCCTCGCGGGTCATCTTGCGGAAGACGACATCGCGCGTGATGCCCGCGTTGTTCACCAGCACGTCGACCTCGCCGACCTCGGCCTTGACCTTGTTGAACGCGGCCGTCGTGGATTCCCAGTCGCCAACGTTACCTTCGGACGCGATGAAGTCGAACCCCATCGCCTTCTGGTCTTCCAGCCACTTCACGCGGCGCGGCGAATTCGGCCCGCAACCCGCCACCACCTTGAAGCCATCCTTGTGCAGCCGCTGGCAAATGGACGTACCAATACCGCCCATCCCACCTGTCACATATGCAATGCGTTGAGTCATGGAAAGCTTCCCCCAAAATAGCGGCATCTCTGCCGCCTGTTGCGACTGCCAATTGACTGACGCACAAGCCGCGCGTTCCCGCGCGCGCCTTTCGTCTCCTGCCGACTTCAGCGTGCGCCCGTGCGCACTGCACGCACGGACGATACCGATTCGATTTTTTTCGAACGCTCGCCGATGCGCGTCAGACGCGCTCGAGCGCCAACGCGACGCCCATGCCACCGCCGATGCACAGCGATGCCAGGCCGCGACGCGCATCCCGGCGCGCCATCTCGTGCAGCAACGTCACGAGAATACGGCAGCCCGACGCCCCGATCGGGTGTCCGATGGCGATCGCACCACCGTTCACGTTGATCTTGGAAGTATCCCAACCCATCTGCTGGTTCACGGCCAGTGCCTGCGCCGCGAAGGCTTCGTTGATTTCCATCAGGTCCAGATCGCTGGCCTTCCACCCCGCACGCGCGAGGCAACGCTGCGATGCCGGAACCGGGCCGATGCCCATCACCTTCGGATCCACGCCCGCGTTCGCGTACGCGACAATGCGCGCGAGCGGCGTAAGCCCCAGTTGCTCGGCGCGCTTGGCCGACATCACGACGACAGCGGCCGCGCCGTCGTTGATCCCCGACGCATTCGCCGCGGTCACCGTGCCGTCTTTCGCGAACGCTGGCTTCAGACCCGCGAGCGACTCGGCCGTCACGCCATGGCGAACGAATTCGTCGGTGTTGAACACCAGCGGATCGCCCTTGCGCTGCGGAATCAGGACCGGCACGATCTCGGCGTCGAAACGGCCCGCCTTTTGCGCGGCCTCGGCCTTGTTCTGCGAAGCGGCGGCGAATGCGTCCTGCATTTCGCGGGTGATGCCGTATTCCTTCGCGACGTTCTCCGCCGTGATGCCCATGTGGAACTGGTTGTACACGTCCCACAGGCCGTCGACGATCATCGTGTCGATCAGCTTGGCGTCGCCCATGCGGAAGCCGTCACGCGAGCCCGGCAGCACATGCGGCGCGGCGCTCATGTTCTCCTGCCCCCCCGCCACGACGATATCGGCCTCGCCCGCGGTGATCGCGTTCGCGGCGAGCATCACGGCCTTCAGGCCCGAGCCGCACACCTTGTTGATGGTCATGGCCGGCACCATCGCAGGCAGACCCGCCTTGATGGAAGCCTGTCGCGCCACGTTCTGACCCGAGCCGGCCGTGAGTACCTGACCCATGATGACTTCGCTCACGTCCTCGCCCTTGAGCTTGGCGCGCTTGAGCACCTCGTCGATCACGATGGCGCCCAGATCCGGCGCCGCCACCTTGGCGAGCGAGCCGCCAAATTTACCGACTGCGGTACGCGCAGCCGACACAATCACGATATCCGTCATGTCTCTTTCCTCGTTTCCAAATGAGTCGAACCCGCGGGGGATGCCCGTGGGTGCCGCCCGTTCAGGCCTTGGCCTTCACGTAGCGACCGGGCGCCGGTTCGATAGGGGCATAAACAACATTACCATACGCTTTTGGCGCCTTGACGCGTTTTCCTGCGTAGCCTGCAAGCCACTCGCTCCAGTCGCTCCACCAACTGCCGGGGTGCTCCGTCGCGCCGGCCAGCCAGTCGTTGGCATCGGTACCCACGTCGTCGTTGCGCCAGTAGCTGCGCTTTTTCTTGGCCGGCGGATTGACCACGCCCGCGATGTGACCGGAAGCGCCCAGCACGAAGCGTCGCTCGCCGCCCAACAACGGCAGCGAACGGAACGCCGACGTCCACGGCACGATGTGATCCTCGCGTGAGCCGAACACATATGCCGGCGCGTCGATGGCGCCCAGATCCAAGGGCACGCCGCACGTTCGCACCGCACCCGGGCGCTTCAGTTCGTTTTGCAAATAGAGATGGCGCAGATACCAGCAGAACATCGGCCCCGGCAGATTGGTGCCGTCACCGTTCCAGTAAAGCAGGTCGAACGGCTGGGGCGCATTGCCCTTCAGGTAGCTGTCGACCACATAATTCCAGACCAGATCGTTCGGGCGCAGGAACGAGAACGTATTCGCCAGCTCCACGCCACGCATGAGGCCCGGCGGATGCCCGGCGCCGCCGCCGATCGTCTGCTCGCGGAATTGCACATGCGGCTCGTCGATGAAGACGTCGAGCACGCCGGTATCGGAAAAGTCCAGCAGCGTGGTCAGCAAGGTCACGCTGGCGACCGGCGACTTGGCACCCTTCTGGCCGTTCGCGGCCAGCACGGCGAGCGCGGCGGAGAGCAGCGTGCCACCCACGCAGAAGCCGAGCGCATTGATCTGCGGTTGCCCGCTGATCTCACGCACCACGTCGATCGCGGCGATCGGCCCTTCGCCTACGTAGTCGTCCCAGGTCTTGTGAGCGAGCGATGCGTCGGGATTGCGCCAAGACACGACAAACACGGTATTGCCCTGCTCGATCGCATAGCGGATCAACGAGTTCTCCGGCTGCAGATCGAGGATGTAGTACTTGTTGATGCAAGGCGGCACGACGAGTAGCGGCCGCTGATGCACCGTTGGCGTGAGCGGCTTGTACTGGATGAGCTGGATCAGGTCGTTCTCGAAGACCACGGCGCCTTCGGTCGTCGCCACGTTGCGACCGACTTCGAACGCGGCCTCATCGGTTTGCGACACCTTGCCCTTGCCCATGTCGGCAAGCAGGTGCTGCATGCCGGTGAGCAGGCTGTCGCCTTTCGTTTGCACGAGGCGCTGCTGCGCGTCCGGATTGGTCGCGATGAAGTTGGCCGGCGAACTGGCCGCCACCCATTGCTCTACCGCAAACCGAATCCGCTCGCGCGTTTTCGCGTCGGCGTCGACCAGTTCGGCCATGCGCAGCAAGAAGCGTCCATTGAGCAAATACAGCGCCGCGGGCATCGCGTAGAACGGATTACGCCAACCGTCGCCCGCGAAGCGCCGGTCTCCCAAGGCCGGCGCCGTGTCCAGTCCGGGCTGCGTGAAGCTGGCAACAAGTTCGGAAAATTCGCGCGCATATTCCGTCTGAAGGGCATTCAGACGCGCCGGATCGACGTGCGGTGACGTCAGCGGCGGCAGGCTGCCGGCCTTGCCGATGAGATCGAAAAGCCCGGCGAACGGGTTTGCGGCGGACGGTGTCCCAGGGGCACCGGAGAATGACGAGCCGGCAGCCCCCGGCAGCGCCCCGAACAGTTGTTGGGCAGCCGTGAACCACTGCGACATGTCCTGAGCGGAGAGCGAAGCGGAGGGAAACTGCTTGGCGAACGAGGCGGCCAACGAGGCCGGATCGAAGTTGGCACTGGCGCGATTCATGATAGCCTGAGTGTCACGTTCGTTGCGTTCACGGGCCAGCGCCCGAAACGCGGCGGCACGCAGCGCTTGCTTAGCGATACGCCCCACCTGCGAAGCATTCTTGCGTGCGCGCGCAAGTGTGTCAATGCTTGCAGCGTCCGTCTTGCGTGCATTTTTCCGTCGCCCCACCTATTTTTGCCTGCGCGTTTGCCCCAATGCTGATCGTCATTCTTGGCTGGCTTTATGTCATTGCGATGGTCGCCATCACCGCGCCGTCCGTCGCACTGGGTATCGTCATCTTTGTCTGCGGTGGCCTCGCGCCGACGATGCTCTGTTTGTACATCGCAGGCGCCCGCCTCCGGCGTGCCCGCCGCGAACCGATGACGCCGTCGCGCAAGTCCCTTCATCGTCGGATCGCGACGCCTCACCGCGCTCGCCGCCCACGCCGTTGCCGTGACAGAACCCCGGACGGACTCGTTTGCGCGGTAATCGGCGTCAGGCCGTGCGCCACACGAGTGCCGCCATGCGACCCGTCGTCCGGTCGCGCCGGTAGGAATAAAATCGCGCCGAATCGCCGACCGTACACCATTGCCCGCCCGAGACCTGCGTCACGCCCTCACGGGCCAGTCGCAACCGTGCAAGCGCACACAAATCCGCCAACGACTTCCCCGCATCGGGATCGCCGTGCGGGACGAACGCAGACTGCGTCGCTTCACGCTCGTCCGGCGTTGCCGCGGCAAGAAACGCCTCACTCACCTCCCGGCCGACTTCGAACGCTTGGGGCCCAATGCAAGGGCCGAGCCACGCCAAGACCGGCGCATCGGCGTCGCCCTTCGGCAAGCGGGCTCGCAATGCCTGCACTGTCTGCTCGATCACCCCGGCGCAAAGTCCGCGCCAGCCGGCATGCGCAGCGGCCACCGCACGCCCTTGCGCGTCGCACAGAAGCACCGGCAGGCAATCCGCCACCATGACGGTGCTCGCAAGGCCAATCTCGCTCGTCGCGCTGGCATCAGCCTGCAGCGGGTCGCCGGCATCGGCCGCCTCGAGCGCCGCGCGCGCATCGACCACACGCGGGCCGTGGATCTGCGCCACCCATGCCGACGGTACGCCCGTGCGCGACGCGAGCAACGCACGATTGATCCGCACGGCGGCCGGCTCGTCGTCCGCCTTGGTCCCCAGGTTGAACGTGGCTTGCGGCCCTTGACTCACGCCGCCCGCGCGCGTCGTGAAGACGGCGCGAACGTTGGCCGGAGCGGGCCAGTCGGGGACGATCCAGTCCGCGGGCATCAGGTCTGACTCAGGCAGGGAAGAAGTCATCGAGCGAATCGGGGAGCGTTGAAAAATCGAACTCGAGCCCGAGCGCGGCCACGAGCGCACGCAGGTCATCCGGCAAAGGTGCCTGCCAGTGCACGAGACGGCCATCCTCGGGATGAATCAACCCCAATCGCCAGGCATGCAGCGCCTGACGCGCAAAATCGCCCGGCAACACCGGTCGTTTGTGACGGGGTTTGTAGAGGGGATCGCCCAACAGCGCATGGCCGAGGTGCGAGAGATGAACGCGGATCTGGTGTGTGCGCCCCGTATCGAGCGAGCAAAGCACGAGCGACACCGGGGAACCTTCCCATTCTGCGCTGGCGACCGTCACGACGCGCGTGCGCGCCGGCTTACCGCCCTGCCCGGGCACGACCGCCATGCGAGTGCGCTCACGCGGGTCGCGACCGATGGGAGCGTCCACAACCGTGCGCTGCGGCGGGCGTCCCCACACCAGCGCGGCGTAATGGCGTTTGACGGTGCGGGCCTGCAACTGGCGCACCAGATCGGTTTGCGCCACCAGTGTGCGCGCCACGACCATCAGGCCCGACGTCTCCTTGTCGAGCCGGTGAACGATACCGGCGCGCGGCAGATCGGCGGCCGCTTGGCCATAGCGATACAACAGACCGTTGAGCAAGGTGCCGGACCAGTTACCCGCCGCCGGATGCACGACCAGGCCCGCCGGCTTGTTGAATACGGCCAGTGTTGCGTCTTCGTAGACGGCGTCGAGCGGCACCGGCTCGGGGGCAAACGCGAGTTGATCGGGCAGTGGTGCCGGCGTGATGACGACGGCCTCGCCGCCCGCCACTTTCTGGCGCACCTTGGCGGCCTCGCCGTCGAGCGTGACGCGGCCGTCTTCGACCCACGCCTGCAACCGGCTACGGGAGTATTCGGGAAAACATTGCGCGAGCGCCTTGTCCAGTCGCTCCCCGGCCAGCGACTCGGGTAAGGTGGCGCCAAGCGGCGCGCTGACGCCAGCCCCGCCCGACAAGGCGGAACCGGATAAGGGAGCACCGGGAGGGGCGCCGTCGGCTGCCGTTGGAAAAGCCTCAGAAAGCGAATCGAGGTCGTCGTCAGACGAATCCTCTGCATTTTCCGTGGCAAATGAGGCGGTTACGCTATAATCCGGCAGAATTGAATGGGTCATCGAGAAGTGAAGCTAACGAGCATGCAAGCCCTGAAACTTGTCAAACACCTGACGCTGGCCGCAATCGTGGTCGGCAGCCTTGCCGCCTGCGGCATTCTGCCGGAGAAGGTCGACGAAACGGCCGGCTGGTCGACGAACAAATTATACTCGGAAGCCAAGGACAGCTTCGATAGCGGCGACTACACGAAGGCCGCCAAGTACTACGAGCTGCTCGAAGGGCGCGATCCGTTCGGCCCGCATGCGCAGCAAGCGCAGATCAACACGGCCTACTCCTATTACAAGGACAACGAGCCGGCGCAGGCCCTCACCGCCATCGACCGCTTCATCCGCCTGCATCCGGACAGCCCGTCGATCGATTACGCCTATTACCTCAAGGGTCTGATCAACTTCAATGACGACCTGGGCCTGTTCGGCCGCTTCTCGGGACAGGATCTCAGCGAGCGCGATCCGAAGGCACTGCGCGCGGCTTACGACAGCTTCAAATACCTGGTCGAGCATTATCCGAGCAGCAAGTACGCCAACGACGCCGCGCTGCGCATGCGCTACGCCGTCAACGCCATGGCCGCCCACGAAGTGCATGCCGCCGAGTACTACTATCGTCGCGGTGCGTACCTGGCGGCCGTGAATCGCGCACAAAGCGCGCTGAAGGACTACGATCAGGCACCGGCGCTCGAAGATGCGCTGGGCATCATGATCAAGTCGTACGACAAACTCGGCATGACCGAACTGCGTGACGACGCTCGTCGCGTGATGGAAAAGACCTATCCTAAGAGCGGTTATCTGACGGTCGGCCATCGCACCGACAACAGCGGCGACAAGAAGTCCTGGTGGCAGCTCTGGCGGTAAACGTCGCTTCGGTCTGCCCCATCGAAAAGCCCTCGCTCACGCGAGGGCTTTTTTGTTTTGGTGGCAGCTGCGCCGGGTCGATTCCGGCGAATGCCGCGGCAATGGGTCGGCGAGTCAGTCGCCCGCGTCGGCGGCGATCTCATCGAAGAAGCCGCGCACAATGGGTAGCTCGCGCGTGCGCTTGAACGGCGGCAGGCTCTGCCAGATCCGGCGGCCATACGGCTTGTCGACCAGACGCGGATCGCAAATCATCAACACGCCACGATCGAGTTCAGAACGAATCAACCGTCCCGCGCCCTGTTTGAGCGTGATGACCGCCTGCGGCAACTGATGCACGGCGAACGGGCTGAGCCCCTTCTTCGTGAGCGCGTCGAGCCGCGCGGCCAGCACCGGATCATCCGGCGGCGCGAACGGCAATTTGTCGATGATGACAAGCGAGAGCGCCTCGCCGCGCACGTCGACCCCTTCCCAGAAACTCTGACTGCCGATGAGCACGGCGTTGCCGAGCGCGCGAAACCGATCGAGCAGTTCGGTGCGGCTCGCCTCGCCCTGCACGAGCAGCGGATACGGCCAGCCACGGCGGTCGAACTCCTCACGCAGACGTTCCGCGGCGCGGTTGACCGCGCGCAACGTCGTACACAGGACAAACGCCCGGCCACCACTCACTTCGAGCACCGGCAAGGCGGCGTCGAGCACGGCGTCGGTGAAGCCCGGCGCTGACGGCTGTGGCAATCCGCGTGGCACGTACAGCAGACTCTGATTCGGATAATCGAAGGGGCTAGCGAGCGTGAGCGACTTGCCCGCATCGAGCCCCAACTGCGCCGCATAGTGCATGAAATTGCCCTTCACCGACAACGTAGCTGACGTGAAGATCCAGGCCCGCGGCGCTCCGGCACGCTGTTTCGAGAAGATCGGCGCAATCGAAAGCGGCGTCTGATGCAACTGAACCGCCTGAGAGAACACCTCGATCCAGCGTACCGTCTCCGGGGGCGTGTAGTTTTTTTCCGCCGCCCCCTCGTCCGTCGAAGTGCCCGATGCCTTCGCGTCGGCCGCCAGCCGCGCAGCTTCCGCCTCGCGCGCCTTGGCCGCCTTTTCGCGTTTGCCGTCGGTGACACGCGGTGCATCCGGATCCAGCAGCGGCAGCGGCGACTCGCCTGGCACGGGCGGCGTTGCCCCGGTCTGCCAACGTTCCAACTGCTGATGCAACTCCAGCGCGCGACGCAAGCAAGTCCCCAAGGCTTCGGCTCGCTCGGACTGGTGCTGGAGCGTCTCGATCATGTCTTGCAATGCGACGTCCACGCTATCGAGCGCGCCGAACAACTCGTGATCGTCGGCCAATTGTGCGACCGACATCCGCGTATTGTCCTGCCCGAAGGTCAAACGCACATCGCGCGCCGCCCGCTCGAGGTTCGCACCGAGTTTGACCCAGTCTGCCGCATCGCGCGCATGAATCAGCCCCTCAGCCACGCAGTCGCGCGCCAGTTCGAGCATCTGCCCGGTCGAGACCGTCTCACCGAAGAACAGCGTGGCGGTCTCGGGCAACTGATGCGCTTCGTCGAAGATGACCGTGTTCGCGCTCGGCAGCAGCTCGGCCATCCCCGTGTCGCGCAACATCACGTCCGCAAAAAAGAGGTGATGATTGACGACCACGAGATCCGCCTGCTGCGCTTCCTTGCGCGCCTGCATCACGAAGCAATCCTTGTAGCGCGGGCATTCCTGACCCAGACAGTTGTCGCGGGTGGACGTGACTTGCGCCCAGATGGGCGCATTCTCCGGCACCGAGGCCAGTTCCGCCTTGTCGCCACTGTGCGTGATTTGCGCGAACGTCGTGATCTCGCGCAACTGGGCCGCTTCATGACGTGACGCGAAGCGTCCTTCCTGCTGGGCGCGCTCGAGATAGTAATGACAGAGGTAATTCGCGCGCCCTTTGAGCATGGCCACCGTCACCGGCACCGCGAGCGCCTTGCGCACCGTGGGAATGTCGCGCGCGAAAATCTGATCCTGCAAGTGCTTGGTGCCGGTCGAGATGATTGTCTTGCCGCCCCACAGCATGGCGGGCACGAGATACGCGTAGGTCTTGCCGGTGCCGGTACCGGCCTCGGCAATCAGCGTGTCGTGCGTGTCCATTGCGGCGGCCACGGCGCGCGCCATCTCGGTCTGCGGTTCACGCGAGCGATAACCGTCGATCGTGCGCGCCAGCATCCCGCCGTCGCCGAAGATCTCTTGCAACTCGCGCTCGCGCTTGGCGGCAAGCGGCTTGAGTCCATAGAACGTGGGCGTCTCGGCGGGGCTCGGGGAGATGTCAGGGAAATCGCTGGAGGCGGCGGAATCGGTCAAAACGGCAGGAAAACTCAAAGGTGCCGCGCATCGCATCGAGTGGATTCGCGACGCCGGCAATGAAAAAAGCAATCGCGCCGACGGTCGGACGCGTGTCGCAAACGTTGCGTGGGACGCCCGCTCAGGCGGGCTGGTCCGGCATTTGCTGCACTTGCAGCAGGGTGATCGTGTCCTTGATTTTCAAACGGCGCTTCTTGAGCCGTGTGACCCGGAGTTCGTCGTACGCCGGTTCCGTCAGCAACTTGTCGATCAGGAAGTCGAGATCGCGGTGTTCGATCTGCAACTCGATGATGCGGCGCCCGACGGAGTGAAGATCCTGCTGCATCGTGCTCACTCTCCTGCGACTCTCAAAAGATTCCGGGGCTGGCGTTCACTGCCCCGGCAACGGCTTCTGTGCCGGCGAACTGCCCGATTGCGACTCGTTGCGGCGCGCATCCGACTTCTTCTGGCGCTCGATGGCGTCCTGCTGCTTCTGATTGAACTTGCGCACGTTGTCTTCGCGCTCAGCCGCTTTTTGCGCTGCCGTCGCCTTCGCGTCGTCGAGCTTCTGCTGCTGCCCGGACTGCTTGGCATTGTACTGCTCGGCGTTGGCGGCACGCTGCGGCGCCTGTCCTGTGCGCTCGGTCACACGCTGCTGATACTCGGCCTGCTTGGTCTGGTAATTGGATACGTTCTGCGCACGCTCCGCCGCGCGCTGCGGCGCTTCGGCCGCCGTTTGCGCCCGCTTCTCCGCCAGACGCTCGTCACGCTCCTGCGCCCGCGCCTTGCGCTCCTGGTCTTCCAGCACCAGCCGTTGGCTGCGAACGGCCTTGAGGGCCGCGCGTTGATCGTCACGCGCGTTGTCGATGCAGTAATTCACGAAGAACTTCGACGCACACTCGTACTTCGCCTGTTCGAAGCGATAGTCGATCCAGGCGCGCTGCCGATCGAGCACCGCACGGCGGCCGGCGAAGTCGTCATCAGCGGGGTGCAGATCGAGCGCGTCGTCGTACGCGACCGGCTTGTCATCTTCGGCGATGGCGGCACTCGCCGCACTGGCCGGCGACGGTGTGCGATCGGCCGTGGCATCGAACGGCACCTTCGGCACGCGAAGCTGTTCGGTCGTGCGTCCTGCGGCCTCGGTCGCCGAGAGCCCCTGCGCGAACGACGTGCCCGGCACGACGGCGGCCGCCGTCACGATGCCGAACGCGCCCACCGCGGCATGGCGACACAAAGACTGGCGCGAAAACAATTTTGCGAAGGAAATCATGAGGTTGAGCAGAGTGATGCCAAATTTTAACATTGCCTGCCCGGACGCGCCCGCGGTTTATGGCAAAATGCCCCGCTCCTGGCACTTGGGTAACTCGCAACACTCATGACGCAAAACGTAGCCCTTCAGATCGTTCAACGCATCGCCGACGAACTCAACGTGCAGCCGCGTCAGGTGGCCGCCGCCGTGCAACTGCTCGACGAAGGCGCCACCGTGCCCTTCATCGCTCGCTACCGCAAGGAAGTCACCGATAACCTCGATGACACGCAGTTGCGTACGCTCGAAGAACGCCTGCTTTATCTTCGCGAGCTGGAAGAGCGCCGCGCGGCGATCCTCGCGAACATCGACGAGCAAGGCAAGCTGACCGACGAGCTGCGCACCGCCATCGAGGCGGCCGACACGAAGCAGACGCTCGAAGACCTCTATCTCCCGTACAAGCAAAAGCGGCGCACGCGCGCGCAAATCGCCCGCGAAGCCGGCCTCGAACCGCTCGCGCAGGCCTTGCTTGCCGACCCGACACTCGACCCGCAGGCCGAGGCGGCAAAGTTCGTCGATGCCGAAAAAGGCGTAGCGGACGTCAAGGCTGCGCTCGACGGCGCCCGCGACATCCTG
Organism: Pandoraea sp. 64-18; assembly: GCF_001899225.1. NCBI lineage: Bacteria > Pseudomonadati > Pseudomonadota > Betaproteobacteria > Burkholderiales > Burkholderiaceae > Pandoraea > Pandoraea sp. 64-18. Next base: position 97,119 of record NZ_MKVU01000006.1, read on the forward strand.
TCAGAACAATTCGGCGAAACGGCCGAGTTGCTCGGCAAGCTGCGCGACTATCTGTGGCATCAGGGCGTCGTGTCGTCGAAGGTCGTCGAGGGCAAGGAAAGCGAGGAAGGCGAGAAATTCCGCGACTATTACGACTACGCCGAGCCGATCGCCGCCGTGCCGTCACATCGCGCACTGGCCCTCTTCCGCGGCCGTAACCTCGGCATTCTGATGGTCAAGCTGGGCCTTGGCGAGGAACTCGACACGCAAATCCCGCATCCGTGCGAAGGCGTGATTGCCGGGCACTTCGGCATTCGCCAGCAGAACCGCGCCGCCGACAAGTGGCTAGGCGATGTCTGCCGTTGGTGCTGGCGCGTAAAGGTGCAGCCGCATCTCGAATCGGAACTGCTCACGCAAATTCGCGAGAGTGCCGAGAGCGAAGCCATTCGCGTGTTCGCTCGTAACCTCAAGGCGCTGTTGCTCGCCGCGCCGGCCGGTCAGAAGGGCGTGATCGGTCTGGACCCGGGCCTGCGGACCGGCGTGAAGGTGGCCGTGGTCGATCGCACCGGCAAGGTGCTGGGCACCGACACCATCTACCCGCACGAACCGCGCCGCGATTGGGACGGCTCGCTCTCGCGACTCGCCAAGATCGCCGCTGCCACCGGGGCGGAACTCGTGAGTATCGGCAACGGTACGGCCTCGCGCGAGACGGACAAGCTTGCGCTGGAGTTGATCAAGCGCCATCCCGAGCTCAAGCTTCAGAAAATCGTGGTCTCGGAAGCCGGGGCCTCGGTGTACTCGGCGTCGGAATTCGCTGCGAAGGAATTCCCCGACCTCGACGTGTCGCTGCGCGGCGCGGTGTCGATCGCCCGCCGCTTGCAAGATCCGCTGGCCGAACTCGTCAAGATCGAGCCGAAGGCCATCGGCGTGGGCCAGTATCAGCATGACGTGAACCAGCGCGAGCTGGCGCGCATGCTCGACGCCGTGGTCGAAGACTGTGTGAACGCCGTGGGCGTGGACGTCAATACCGCTTCGGCACCGCTGCTCGCACGCGTCTCGGGCCTGAACGGCACGCTTGCAAAGAACATCGTGGACTTCCGCGACAGCAACGGCCCGTTCCCGAATCGCGAAGCGCTCAAGAAAGTGCCGCGCCTGGGCGACAAGACCTTCGAGCAGGCCGCCGGCTTCCTGCGCGTGACCGGCGGCGACAATCCGCTGGATCGGTCGTCGGTCCACCCGGAAGCGTATCCGGTCGTCGAACGCATTCTGGCGAAGATCAAGAAGAGCATTGGCGACGTGATGGGCAACGGCTCGATCGTGCGCAGTGTCTCGGCGACCGAATTCGTCGACGAGCGTTTCGGTCTGCCAACCGTCAAGGATATCCTGACCGAACTCGAGAAGCCGGGCCGCGATCCGCGACCGGAGTTCAAGACGGCGACGTTCCAGGAGGGGGTCGAAAAGCTCACCGACCTCAAGCCGGGCATGCAGCTCGAAGGCGTGGTGACAAACGTGGCGGCCTTCGGTGCGTTCATCGACATTGGCGTGCATCAGGACGGCCTGGTGCACGTCTCGGCGATGTCGACGAAGTTCATCAAGGATCCGCACGAGGTCGTGAAGGCCGGCGACATCGTGAAGGTGAAAGTGCTCGAAGTCGATCCGCGCCGCCAGCGCATCTCGCTCACGATGCGCCTGAACGACGACCTGCCGGTGGCGGGGGCGACCGATCGTCCGAGCAGTAGCGGCGGTGGCGCACGCAGCGGCAACGGTGGCAATGGCGGCGGCCAACGTGGCGGCGGCGGTCAACGTCAGCGTGAACCGGAGACGGTGAACGCCATGGCAGCCGCGTTCGCCAAGCTCAAGCGCTAAGTCGAGCCCCAGCGCTCACGAGTCCGACGCACGCGCAAGCGTTACCTCGCGCCGCGTCCCGTCTCGTTGCGACCGGCCCGCCCTCTCCGGAAGGCGGGCTTTTTTTCGGTCCGCCAAAACGCCAAACCCCCAAGGGCTGGCGGCCTCGCCAATCCTTGGGGGTTCGTTGCATCGAGTTCACGCACGGCCATGTCAAACGGCGCAGCGTGCCCGGCCCCTCAGGGCACGGGACTCGCCGTCAGATTTCGATCTTGGTCCCCAGTTCGACCACGCGGTTCGCGGGAATGCTGAAGAAGTCGGTCGGCTTGGCGGCGTTCTGGTGCATCCATGCGAACAGACGTTCGCGCCAGATCGACATGCCCGGCAACTTGGTCGGCACCACCGTCTCGCGCGCGAGGAAGAACGACGTGTCCATCAGCTCGAAGTGCATGTCCGTCTTGCCCTCGAGCAAATTCAGGACTTCCTTGACGTCGGGCGTCTCGTTGAAACCGAACGTTGCGACTACGCTGAACAAGCCGCCGGAGTGATCCTGGACCTCGATGCGATTGAGATCTTCGACATACGGCACATCGACCGTGCGGAAGGTAAGGAAGATCGTGCGCTCGTGCAGGATGCGGTTGTGCTTGAGGTTGTGCAGCAAGCTCACCGGCACTTGCGTGTTGCCGCCCGTCAGGTAGATGGCGGTGCCCGCCACGCGATGCGGCGGATGCGCGAGCAACCCCTGCAAGAACGGCGCGAGCGGAATCCCGTCGGCGGCCGTGCGCTCACGCAGCAATTGGCGCCCCTTGTGCCAGGTCATCAGCATGAAGAACAGGAAAGCCCCCAGCGCTAGCGGCAGCCATCCGCCCTCTTCCACCTTGATCAGGTTCGCGCCGAAGAAGGCGAAGTCAACCACGAGGAAGCCGGTGATGATCAACGCCACCAGGAACTTGTTCCAGTTCCAGACCTTGACCATGACGACGCACGCCAGAATGGTCGTGATGACCATCGTCGTGGTCACGGCAATACCGTACGCGGCCGCGAGATTGCTCGACGACTTGAAGGCCAGCACGATCCAGATGATCACCAGCAACAGCGCCCAGTTGATCACCGGCATGTAGATCTGGCCGATTTCGCGATCTGACGTATGCAGGATCTTCATACGCGGGACATAGCCGAGCTGAATGGCCTGACTGGTCAGCGAGAATGCGCCGGAAATCACCGCCTGCGAAGCGATCACGGTCGCCGCCGTTGCCACCATCACCAACGGCACCAGCGCCCAGTCCGGGGCCATCAGGAAGAACGGGTTTTCGATGGCCTTTGGCGTCGTCAGCAGCAATGCCCCCTGGCCGAAGTAATTCAGTGTCAACGCCGGGAACACGAGGAGCGACCACGCAAATCGGATGGGCCGAATGCCGAAATGCCCCATGTCCGCATAGAGCGCCTCGGCCCCGGTCAACACCAGGAACACCGAGCCGAGCACGATATAGGCTTGCAGGGCGTGCGTATGGATGAAGCGGATGCCGTAATACGGGTTGATCGCCTGAACGATCTCGGGCGCGGCGATGATGTTGTACACGCCGAGCACGCCGAGAATCACAAACCAGATGACCATGACCGGGCCGAAAAGGCGTCCGACCTTGGCCGTGCCTGACTTCTGCATCCAGAACAGAACGATCAGGATGACGATGGTGATCGGCAGCACGAAGCGCGCGAGCGACGGGGCGGCAATCTCTAGCCCCTCGACCGCCGACAGCACGGAAATGGCCGGCGTGATGACCGCATCGCCATAGAACATACAGGCGCCGAACATGCCCAGCATCATCAGCACCGCCGCCCATCGGCTGCCGCTCCGCACGCTGCGCAGGCTGAGCGCCATGAGCGCGAGCACGCCGCCCTCGCCGCGGTTGTCCGCGCGCATCACGAACAGCACATACTTCAAGGAAACGACAATCACCAGGGCCCAGAACAGCAGCGAGATGATGCCGAACACAGCTTGCTGGGTAAACGGAATGCCGTGTTGCGGATCGAAACATTCCTTGAGCGCATAGAGCGGACTGGTGCCGATATCGCCGAAGACCACGCCGATGGCCGCCACCATGAGCGCGGGCAAAGCCTGAGGGCGCTGCCCGTGTCGTATGTTTTGCGTCATAAGGTTTGGGTAATCGCTTTATTGCGCTGCACAAAATGGGCGCTATTCTAACTGGGCGCCGGTTCCCTCGCCAGTCCGGACAGGTGCTGAGTGCCGGACGTCTGACATGGCAGGCTACGCTAGGATAATTCGAGCCGTGCGCCGTGACCAGTGCGGCGCGACAAGGGTTTTGCCACCCCGGCGCACCCTGGGATTGGGCGAGCGGCGCCGCGTTTCGAGTTGCAAATGCGCGACATATGCCCGGCATGCGCATTCACGAGTCGACAGCTCCGCCAATTGCGTGTACCGGTGCACCACGCACGACACCGCCGCCGGCGGCGAAGCGCTGGCGCGGCGGCCCATAAAAAAACCGCCCGAAGGCGGTTTTCCCAGCATTTGAGCCGTCGACCGAACGATGTCCGGCAGGTCATCGCCTTAACGATGACGCGTTGCCTTGCCGCGATGGGCGGGGCTCTTGACCGAGCGCACGAGGCTCGAATCGGCACTGTTCTGCTCGGCTTCAAGCGAGCGGATCTGGCCTTGCAGGTCGTTCAGGCGCAGACGCGCTGCGGTACGTTCGGTTTCCAGTGCCGAGGCCTGTTCGCGCACTGCCTGCTGGTTCTCGGCCAGCGCCTGTTCCTGCTGGCGTTGAATCGTCAGGTCGTTCTGCACCGCGTTCAGGCGCGCTTCACTCGCGGCGAGCTGGCGCTCCATCAGCGCCTTTTGCGCTTCGAGCTTGATGCGACGGATTTCGACGTCGGCGAGCACCTGCGTCTGGCGCACGAAGTCGCCATAAAGTGCTTCCGCCTTCTTCTCGTTGCCGAGCTTCACGACGCGCCAGAACTGGCCCTCATGGAACAGTGCGACGTAATAGCCCAGCGTCTGCGGATAGAACAACAGGCTCGCGCCATAGCGGCCGTTGTAAGTTGTGCGAAGTTCGGAGACTTCCTTGTTCTGAATGCGATCGCGCAGTTCCTGGATCGTCCCCGAGGCCGCCGCCGGCGCGTTGGCCGACTGCGCAGGCACTGTCGGCGCCGCAAGTTGGGCAGGCGATGCGCCCGTCACGTCCTTCACTGCGTCCGCCGCCCCCGCTGGCGTTCCCCAGGCTGCCAGGCATGCCACCCCCACGCCCAACCAATACCGCCCCCGGCAATCACTGATTTTCATCTGATCTGTTTTCCTCTTATCGACCGGACCGTTTCACGATCCTTGTTCGCCGCATTCGTTCGCCCCTCCGGACTCCGCCCCGAGGATCTGAGACCTGCGTATTTGTGGAATGATAACCGCACGCCCGCAATAGCCGCCAATTCTATCCATTGACGCGCCCGCTTCCAAGCGCCGAATGCGTTATTGTGCCCGCCTGAATTCATCTGTTGATACCGCGCAACTCCACACACCGTGCGAGTTCTCCTGGACGGAACTTCGATGTCAGACAAATCCCGTCATTTAGGGACGAATCGAGGAATTGCCCACGCAACACGCGGCGATATCGGGGCACGATCCCATGGCGAGGGGCGGATGGCATCTCTCGGACCGCCGCTGGCTTTTCAGTCGTTTCCTTCGGTTTGCCAACCAGGCGCGCCGAATGCCGTCCGGTCACGGCGCACTAGCGATCGCTACCGGTGCCCGCCTCGAACTCGCCGGCCAGTTCCGAATCGTTGCCAACGATCTGATACTTGCGCATTTTTTCCCACAGCACCTTGCGGCTGATGCCCAGGGCATTGGCGGTGTCCTGGCGTCGCCAGCCGTTGGCGTCGAGCGACGCGACGATGCGTGCGCGTTCGGTGGCATCCCAACGGGCGCGATCGGTGAGCACCGCGCCTCGTGCGCCGTCATCACTGCGTGAGGGGGTGCCCATGGAAAGCGCGTCGAAAATCGGGCGGATGCGCCGCTCGTCCCAGCCCCCCAATTGCCGATAGATGATGCCGACACGCTCGGCGATGTTGCGCATTTCACGCACGTTGCCGGGAAACACCCCGCCCTCGACCAGTTCGCGCAGCCACGGCGGCACTTGCGCGCCGACCTCGCTGTCGCCGACGACCTTGCCGAGATAGGTCGTGAAAACGGCGAGCTTGTCGACGGGGCCGCGCTCCTCGAGACTCGGGATATGCAACTCGATCACGGCGAGACGGTAGAACAGGTCGGCACGGAACAGTTCGTCGCGCACCATCGTCTTGAGGTGCTTATTGGTCGCCGCCACGAGCCGAAAGTCGAGCTTCACGGGTTGCGCCGACCCCAGACGCGTCACCGCGCTGTCCTCCAGCACCCGCAACAGCTTGACCTGCTGATACAACGGCAGATCGCCGATTTCGTCGAGGAAGAGCGTGCCGTCGTTGGCCTGCTCGAAATAGCCTTTGTGCGAATAGAGCGCCCCCGTAAACGCACCTTTGGCGTGGCCGAAGAAATGCGACTCGAACAGGCCATCGGGAATCGCACCGCAGTTCACGGCCACGAAGGGGCCTTGCCCGTAATGACTTTGCTTGTCGTGCAGCAGGCGCGCGATGCGCTCTTTGCCCACCCCAGTCTCGCCGTGAATGAGCACGTTCGAATCACAATCGGCGAAGGCGTCGACCTCCGCGAGCAAGCCCAGCATGGCGCTCGACTGCGCAACCAGCGGGTCCACCGGCGCGGGGGCGCGGTCGGCTTCCGCGATGGCGCCCGAGAGTTTGAAGATGAGCGTGCGCAATTCCGCGCCGGAGAAGTCGAGCGTGAGGATATTGCTGTACTCGGGCGGATAGACGCGCGGATCGTTCTCGCGCGGCGTGGTCGCGACCCAGATGACAGGCATGCCGTGGCCCAACTGCCACTCCTGGGCATTGGTCGATGCGCCTTCGATCACCGACACGCTGACCACGGCGATGGATGGACGCGCCTTGGTGCGCTCGCGCGAGAGGTCGACGCCGTCGGCACGAATGACTTCCATGTCGAAGCTCGCGAGGCAATGCGCGACGCGGTCGGCAATATCCGACTTGCCCTCCCACACGTACACATCGAGATCTTCACGTACTGGCTTGCTTTTCATGCTTGTCCGCTGGTTGCCGGTCGCGCCAGGCGCCCGTCATGGTGAATTTCAGTCCTGATATCCGTCGCCCGCTGTGGGGCCTCGCTGTTGCGCTCCTGTTCCGGTTCGCTTGCGCGATCGTGCCGCTTCGCTAATAGACGAGTTGGACGAGTCCGTTCTGGCAGTTGATGCTGTCGACTGTCACCGTGGTGGTACCGAGCGTGATGCCGAGCGACGTGAGTAACGTGTTGAGTAGCGTGCTCAGTGGCCCTAGCAGCGGATTGAGCAAGGTATAGACCACACTGCCGAGCACGGGCGAGACGTCGGCGCTACCGATCGACCCCGACACGGCATTGACGCGGCACTGATTTGCCCCGCTGCCCGACAGATTGCACACCAGATCCGAAACGCCGCCCAGCAAACCGTTCACGATTGAGCCAAGCGTATTGACCAGCCCAGTGATGAGGCCGTCCACGCCACCGACCACTTGGGGCAGGTCGAGGGTGGCGACGCCACCCAACGTGGTGCCGAGCGCATTGGTCGTGGTGGTGAGCCCTGCGGCGGCAGTACTGAGAAACAGGTTGACCGTCGAGACGGTGGCGCCCACGGCCGCTGTTGGCACGCTGCCAACGAGACCCGTACCGATCGTATTGGATGACGCCGCCCCAGACGCACTCACGTCGAGCGACAGGCCAGTGACCAACGCGCTGACGATCTGGCTCAGATTCACGCTCGAGCCGACCGGCCCGACGGTTTGTGGAAACGGTCCGGTAAACGTCAGCGGCGCGGGCGAATTGGTCACGAGCGAAAGGTTGACGTTTCCACCCACGTTAATCAATCCCAGCAACGTCGCAATGTTCGTGCGCTGCGTCATGAGGGTGGTGCAGCTCGCTGCATCGTTTGCGATGTTCACGCCGCTGGCCGTGCCACCCACACAGGCATTCACCAGCCCGGAATTGATTTGGAGAGTCGCGGAAGGGGTCGCACCGCATTGCAAGGCCGTCACTGTCGCTGTCGACTGTGCCGCCTCCAGCACGAGCGGCAAATTCAACTGCGTCCCCAGCCCATTGAGCAGCCCACCCAGCGTACCTGCAGACGAGTTCACAGTCACGAACAGCCGCAATTGCGCGGTCGTCGCTGTCGCCCCGACACCGCCCACGCCAACCTGTGGCGGCGAGATGACCCGAGCCACGACCGACACCGTACCGCCCAGAATCGGTAGCGACGGAATCGCCACGGCGTTGCTGCCGTTAGCGCCGACGACGGCTGCGGAAATCAGATCGGCGACACCGATATTGGCCGTGAGCGCGTTCGCTGCGCTCACCCCCGCCGCGTCGATGTTGGCGATGAGGCCGGGCGTCGTCGCCGTGCCCAGCAAGTTGATCGGCAGATTCAGCACCGGGCTTCCCGCGAACACATTGATGAGATTGTTCATCGCCGTGACCGACGCCGAGAGCGCACCGTTCTGCGTTGCCAGCGCGATATTCGTCGCACTCAGCAATTGCCCGACGGTCAGGTTCTTCACCGCGGCCACGCCCGAAAGCGACGCCACGCTGACATCGCCGGTCACCGGAACCCCAAGCGCCTGCAACAATCCCTGCGGCGTGATATTGACGCCGACTAGCTGCTGTGCTGCGGCGACGTAGAGCGTTGGCGAGATGCCGACCGACTGAAGCAGCGGCGCGAGCACCGAGTTGCTCGTATTAAGCGCCAGCAGTCCCGAGTCGACCGTGAACGTCACCACCGCTGGCGCCTTGCGTGCAATCGCGGTGGCGGTGATCGTTCGGGTGCCGGCGAGCTGGAAGAAGGACGGCACCCCCAACGACAACTTCACCGACACTGCATTTCCACTCGCCGCATTGCCGGCATTGGTCGCGACGAACGTGCCCGGCCCGGTCGCCGAGGCCGACGGCGATGTCCAGATGCCGCACGACGTCGTCACCTGCAAGCCGGTGACGCTGCTGCCCATGTTCGATGTCACGTTGGCCTGTGCGACGCTCGCATACGACGTGGCGTTGGCGCATCCCGGCAGCGTCTGCGCACCGGCGAGCGCAGCCATGTCGGCCGCGCGCTGCAGATCGCGTCGTTGCATGAACGCATAGCCCACATCGATGGCGAACGCCAGAATCAGCGCCACGATCACGAAGACGAAGGCAAGAATCGGAACCGATCCCCGCTGCGCCCCACGTGACGAGGCCATAAGATTCGTTCGGCGCAAACGCGCACGCACAGTCATGACACGTTACTGGCTCGCGCCAGCCCCCGCTGTGGCAGGCGCAGCGCCCGCGCTGCCCCCGCCATTGTTGCCGGTCCCCGTATCGCCCTGGACGATCGCCGGATAGAACTGAGGAATCGGATACGTGAAGCTATCCAGATAGCGCTTGTAGGCACGCGACGCCGTTGAGCCGAGCATCGGCAGCCCCGGCCCGGCGGCCAGGTTGCCGGCCTGCAGCGCGAGCAACGCTTCGGTTTCGTCGCCGAGCATACCGTCGCGGGCATGCTCGCCGACACGCAGTGCCGTATCGCGCCGAACGACGTTGTGCGGCACACGCCTCGTTTGTTCTACAGGCGCTGCCGCCGTTTGCGCTGCGGGGGTTGCCGAGACAGCTGGTGCCGGTGCCGGCGCGGCGACATTGCGTGCGTCAGCGCCGCCCATCGACCCCGTGATCGGCGCATTGAGTTGCGCCGCGACCGCGCCCGCCCAAAGCGTGAGCACGGCGGCAACGAGCTGCGCCACCCGCCGCGGCCAGGCGCCCGATGTTCCGTGTGGTTTCTGACCTGCCATCATCCCGTCTCCCTGATATTGCGTGATTCTCGTCGTGCGCCCTGGGCCATGCATGAAGGCGGAAGCCACCGCATCACTGCGAGCGGCTGAAACGGTCCATCAGCGACATCGGCATGTCGCTGCGGGTGCCATCGGTGCCATCGGTGCCATCGGTGGTATCGGCCGCCACCGCGGCACGTGCAAGCCGGGCCTGCGCCAGCGGTGCCGGAATCGATGCCGCGGCCTGCGCGGCGGCGCGTGCCGCCGCTGCATCGGCAGCCGCCCGGCGCGCCTGTCCCTCGGCGCGGATGTCGGCGGCCAGTTTGTCGATGGCGTCGCGCGTCGCCTGAGGCATGTCGGCGCGCGTCATCACCTCATCGGCCCGCGAGCGCTCGCCCGTCACCACGAGATACACCGCCAGATTGCTCAACACCTTGCGGCTGTCAGGCCGCAGCTCGGCCGCCTGAGCGAGCGGAACCCGAGCCGCCCCCGTATCGCCGCTGCGCAACAGCGCAAAACCGAGATCGCTCAGGTAGAACGCCTGCGTAGGCGCGCGCGTCACGGCCTCGTGCAGCGCCCGCGCCGCCGCCGCGTAATCCTTGCGTTGCGCTTCCACCAGCCCCATGCCGTGCCACGCCGCCGCCGCTTCGCTCCCGATCAGCAACGGGCGGTAGGCTTGCTCTGCGGCGTTGGGCTGCCCCGTCTCACGCAAGGCATCGGCCCGGAGAATGTCGATGTCCGGCGCCGCGCCGTACTGCATCCGAAATTCGTCGATATGCGCCAGCGACGCAAAATACGCGCCCTGCTCCTGCATCTGGCGAATCATCGACAGATACAACCCGCGTGTGTCGGGCTTGGCCGCCTTGGCCATGGCCTCGTCGTTCTGCTCGGCCTGCATGAGCGCCGCCGCCGACGGCGCACCGTAGCCGCCGATACGCGGCCCGCTGCACCCGGCAAGCGCCGCCGCGCACAGCACGGCCATCAGCGAGCCGGCCATCGCGCGACGGGCGCGCGGTGGCGGTGGGACGCGGGTCGCGGCAGCGGCCCGGGCAAGGCGTCGTGTCTGAATTCGTCGGGTCACCGCATAGCCTCCATCGATTTCGTTAGCGACAGGATCGCCGGCCCCGCCACCACCAGCATCAGCGCGGGTAACAGGGTCAGCATCATCGCCAGCGTCATCTTCACCGTGAGTTTGCCGATGCGCTCTTTCATCGTCTGCCGGCGCTGTTCGCGCAAGCGATCGCTGAACTGTTGCAGCGGCTCCTGCACCGCCCCGCCATGCTGCTCGACCTGCACGATGAGCCGCACCAGCGCGCGCAAATCGTCGTTGTCGTAGACCTCGCGCAAGCGGCCCAGCGACGCCTCGCGACCACGCCCGGAAGCGTGCTGACGATTGGCGTTGTCGAATTCCTTGGACAGGATCGGCAGCACTTCGCGAAAATCCGACACCAGCACATACAGGCTCTGATCCATCGACAGGCCCACCCCCTGCAGCAACCGCAGCAAGTCGATGAGCAATGGCAGCTCCTCGATCAGTTCGCGACGGCGCTGGGTCGCCTTGCGTTGCACGTAGAACTTCGGCATGAGCAGTCCGGCTCCGGCCGCACCGATCAGGCGCAGCATCGTGCCAACACCCCCGCTGCCCGGGAACCACAACCAGATGAGCAGCGGCAACACCGCCGCGAGCGCCACCCGTGTGAACAGGAACAGCGACTTGGCCCGCACGCTGTCGTAGCCGCATTGCGCGAGCAGCAGGCGATCCTCGGCGGCAATCAGATGCTGACCCAGCCGCGTTTCCGACCACTGCTTGCCCAGCGCCGCGGCACGGTCGAACAACGCGCGCCAGCCGCGCCGTCGGCCCTCATGGGTCGCCAGCGTGTCGTCGTCAGGCCCCGCTTGACGCCCGCCCGGCGTACTCGCCTCACGCAGTGCCGCCAGCGCCTGTTGCTGGCGGCTAGCCAGCACCTGATCGATCATCCGTTCACTGCGTCCCTGACGCATCGCACGCAACAGCAACGCCGACGCCGCCAGCAACAGCCCGGCCGCGACCATCAACAGGCCCAGCATCATCCACAGGTGCGAGTTGGCGAGGCGCATATCGGTCAGTCCCTCTCGCTCACAGCGACTTGGCGAGCCGGTACAACAGGAAGCCGCCGAAGACTTCCAGTCCCAGGCCGATCGCGAGCAGCCGCTGACCGGACGCCTCCTGGAACATCGGCTCGAAGAATCTCGGATTGAGCAACATCAGCACGGCACTGACGATGATCGGAAGCGCAGCCAGCACCCATGCCGATAGCCGTGTCTCGGACGACAACGCGTACAGTTCCGCTTGCGCCTGCTCGCGATCGCGCATGAAGCCCGCCATGCGCGACAGGATCTGGTCGGCGCGTCCCCCGAACCGGGTGGAGAGGTCGACCACCGACGCGAACAGATAAATCTCTTCGACGTGATAGACACGTGCGATCTGCTTGAGCGCAACGTCGAGATCCACACCTGCCTGCACCTGTCGCACGGCACGGTCGAGCAGCTCGCGCAGCGGCATGTCGGCATTGCCCGCGGCGGTCTGGAACGCGGCCGGCAGGCTATTGCCGACGGTCAGCATCCGCACCATGCCGTCGAGAAAGATCGGCAACTGCCGCACGATATTGCGATGCCGGCGCGCCGCCTTGAACCAGTAGCGCAGTACCGTGCCGACCGCGTACATCAACAGTACGACGATGGCCGAGAGCGGCCCGTGCCACATCCAGAACAGCATCACCAGCAGCAGGCCGGGCGCGACCAGCATCGTGTAGAACATCGGATCGGTCTGCACGCCCGCGCGCTCGAAGAAAAACTCCCACGGCAACGACTTGCGACGCGGCGCGCGCGCGGCGTCGCTCTCGCTCGCCGCGAACCGCGGCGCGCTCTGGGCGAGCTGCCGTTCAAGAAACGCGCGCGTCGCCTGCGCTCTCACGCGCTGGTGCGTGCGGCGCCATAGCTCCAACCCTGCGGCGATCAGCAGCAGGGCGATGCCAATGACCCACAGCACGATGGCATTCATCGACGGCGTCCGAAGAAGCCACCACCGCCGCCCGAATCCGGCGGCGTGTTGCTTTGCGATTGCGCTGCTGCGGCGGCCGCCGCATGGCGCGTCTGCTCCTTGAACCGCTGCAATTTCGGCGAGTGCGGCTGAAGGCCGAGCGAGACCCAACGATCCTTCTCTTCGCCGTCGGGCCCCACGACCGATTCGTGACGGTACAGCTCCTGCGTCGAAATCACCGTATCCGACACCCCGGTCACCTCGGTAATCGACAGAATGCGTCGGCGCCCGCTCGACAGACGGCCGATCTGCACGATGAAATCGAGCGCGCTCGTGATCTGCCGGCGCAGGCTGCTCTCGCTGCCCTGAAACCCGGCGAAGCCCGCCAGCATCTCCAGGCGATAGAGGCATTCACGCGGCGAGTTGGCGTGGATCGTCGCCATCGAGCCTTCGTGGCCGGTGTTCATCGCCTGCATCATTTCCAGCACTTCGGACCCGCGCACTTCGCCCACGATGATGCGGTCGGGACGCATGCGCAAACTGTTGCGAATCAGATCGCGAATCGACACCTCGCCCGCGCCGTCGAAGCCGCCCTGACGCGATTCGAGCCGCACCACATGCGGGTGGTTGAGCGAGAGTTCGGCCGTATCCTCGACCGTCACCACGCGCTCGTTAGCCGGAATGAAACTGGCCAGCGCGTTGAGTAACGACGTCTTGCCCGAGCTGGTCCCGCCGGAGACAAGAATGTTGCAGCGTGAGCGCACTGCCGCGTCGAGCAGCGCGTAAATCTCTTCGTTGAAGCTGCCGAGCGCGAGCAGGTCGGACGGCTTGAGCGGATCCTTGCGAAACTTGCGAATCGAGACCACCGGCCCGTCGACGGCCAACGGCTCGATCACGACGTTCAGGCGCCCACCGTCGGGCAGGCGCGCGTCGACCATAGGGTTCGACTCGTCGAGACGGCGCCCGATGGGAGCAAGAATGCGTCGCACGATGCGCAGCAGATGCTGATTGTCCGAAAAGCGCAACGCTTCACGCGCAAGCACACCCTCGCGCGACACATACACGTCGTTGTACCCGTTGATCAGAATATCTTCCACCGCAGGATCCGCGAGCAGATCCTCGATGGGTCCGAAGCCGGCCAGCTCTTTCGTGAGCGCATCGGAGATCTGGCGCAATTCCGATTCGTTGATCGGGATGCGGCGCAGTCGCACGAAGCCGTCCATCTCCAGATCGACGAACTGCTGAATCGCGCTGCGGCTCCAGCGCCCGAATTCGGCACCGAGTTCCTCGATCCGCGCGAGCAGGTGTTCGTGCGCTGCCGTCTTGATGTCCTGAAACTGCTGTGAATTGGCAAACGCGCGCTTGTCGTCGGCAAATTCGATGGAGTCGGTCATATCAGTGCTTTCCCATGAATCGGCCCAGCCAGCCCGACGAATGACGTTGTGCTGCCGCCCCCGCATGTTGCGCGCTGATCAGTCGTTCGACGAGCGGTTGCAACGCGCGCACGTACGGATCGCCGCGCGCGGTATCGAGAATCAGCTTGCCCTGATTGGTGGCCGAGAGCATGGCCAAGGGACGATCGGGCAGTGTGGCGAGCAGCGGAATCTCGAAGCGCTTGGCGATCTGATCGGCCGCCATGCCGTAACGCGGGTCGTAGCGATTGAGCACGAGCTGCAGGTGATGGCGCTCTACGCTCTTCTCTTCGAGATCGCGCAACATCGACGCGAGCGAGACGATCGCGCCCACGCTCTGGTCGACGACCAGCCAGACCTCGTCGGCCGCGCGCACGAGGCTCGCGACGAACGCGGGATTCGAGAAGCCGCCGAGGTCGGCCACGATCAGATCGAAGAACGCCCGCAGACGGTCGGTCAGCGCCAGCGCATCGGCCGCCGCCACGCTACGCATGTCGCCGAGATCGAGCGGCAGCGGCAACACCGCAAGGCCGCTTGGCGTATGCGAGACCGCCGTATGCACGAGCGTTTCATCGAAGCGACGCAGATTCTGCACCGCTTCGGCGAAGCTGAACTGACTTTGCGTGTTGAGATACAGCAGGCCGTCACCGGACGGCAAACCGAGATCGAGCAGCGCCACATGACCGAGTAGCGAGGCATCGAACTTATCGTCCTTGTTCGCCGGCACCTTCGCCGCCCGGACCGCCTTGTCGGGATGCGCGCCCACGACCATCTCCTGCCCGAGTTGCGACAGATGCGCGGCGAGCGTGCTGCACCCCACACCGATGCGCGCGCCGAGCAGCACCACGAAGCGCCCGTGACGTTGAGGCGCGACGACACTGGGCGGTGGCGTTTGATCGACCACCCGGCGAATGACGTCGAGCGCCTCCTCGTGCGTCGAGTGCATATCGATAAAATCGTGGACCCCGGCGCGAATGGCCGCCTTCATGCCGTCGGCCCGCACCATCGAGCCCACCGCCACCAGAGGCAATTTGGGCGCCACGCGCTTGAGCATGTGCGCGAGTTCGATGGCACCGGCGAAGCCGCCGTCGGCGGCGTCGTCGGCATGGCCGGTCGGTTCGCCGGAGAAATCGAGCAGCACGACCTGCGGATCGAGATCGCCAATGCGCTGCTGCAATTGTGCCGGACGGCCCGCCTCCTGCAACACCACGCCCTCGTCGCGCAACGCCGCCGAGAGCCACTGACCGTGGCCCGCATGCGCGCTGCAAAAGAGGAAGCGATGCAACTCTGTCATGGTGTCCAGTATTCGCGTCGGTGCGTTCATTTATGCACTCCTGACTTCCCTGCCCCGGGCTCTCGCCTCTGCGCCGCTCCGTACCCTCTTGGTACCCGTATCGACGTTATTTCGAAAAACCTGGCAGTTCGCTGTCGCTTGCTACACCCATCAAGTAGGCGCCCCACACGGGGCCCGGGCGACGCTCGCGCGTATCGCCCGGTAACGGCATCGCCACCCCTTTCGCCACCGGCTTGACCAGATGGGGCGTGACGACGATCACCAGCTCCTTCTCGGCGCTGTTGTACTTCAGATTGCGGAAAAATGCGCCGATGAGCGGCAGGTCGCCGAGCAGCGGCACCTTGTCGACGGCGGCGGTGGTGGTGCGCGAAATCAGGCCGCCGATGACGAAGCTCTCGCCGTCGCCCAACTCGACGGTCGTGTCCGCACGACGTGTCGTGATGGCGGGAATCTGCGTCGAGTCGGTCACGATGGCATTCGTATAGTCGATGTCCGACGCCTCGGGCGCCACCTTCAGCGCAATGCGGTTCGGCGCAAGAATCGTCGGCGTGACCGTGAGCCCGACGCCGAACGGCTTGTAGACGATGGTGGTGGTGCCAAGGCCACCCGACTGCGGCACCGGAATCTCGCCACCCGCCAGGAAGCTCGCGCTCTGGCCAGAGAGAGCCACCAGGGTCGGCGCCGCAAGCACCCGGCCGAGACCATTCGATTGCAGCAGATCGATCTCCGCCGCCATGCTGAACGCGCCACGGGTAACCGAGCCGAAGAACGAACCGAAGTTCGGCACGGCGCTCGTCCCGCCTGCGCCACCGAAGGCGGAGTTAAGCGCTGAACTCACGCCGAAGGTGCCCGACCCGGTCTTTTTCGACGCGCCGAAGCGCGCCCCCAACTGATTGAGAATATTGCGATTGATCTCGACGATCTTCACGTCGACCTGCACGACCCCGGTGTCCCCGACCGTCGAGCGATCGACGACGATGCCGCCCTTGCCCGCCGCATCGAGCGCCGCCGATTGCAGTGCGCTGTGCTCGATGACGGTATTCGCATGCCCCTTGATGAGCGCCGCGCCACCACGCGCATCCACGCTGGCCGTGCCGGTATCGCCCAGGGCGCCCTGCAGACTGCCCTTTACATGCACTTCCCAACGCACCGGCTCGCCGCCACGCGGCCACGCGGCGATTTGCGTGGTGCCCGCCTGCTTGCCGACGACCAGCACCGAGCCGCGTCGTCCGCCCGAGCCCTTGAGCACGACGACATCCGCCACCGCCGGATCGGCCACGGCAACGCGCTCGAGCGCGCCGGGCACTTGCAGTTCGCGTTGCTCGTGAACCCCCAGCGTCAGCGAGCGCGATCCGGCGCCCGATCCGGTGTCGGCCGCATCGGCCAGACGCACCGACACTGTGGCGGCGCACGCGAGCAGCGCGGCTAAGCACAACAGCATGCCCGTCACGCGTCGGGTCTGTCGTCTGGCAGTGCGAACCTGGCTTCTGATCATGGCGTGGCGATATCGGTCACTGTGTGGGTGAACTGGCGTAGCGTTTCGGGTCGAATCTGTAGGCATCGGCGGCGTCAATAAGCGGCGGTGCTTTGCTGCGCGCCGCGAACGACTTCGATCGTGGCGCCGCCGCTCCCCCGTGCACCCGCCATATGGGGGGTCCCCGCCGGCGCGCGCGTCGGTGCACCCGCGAGCCCCGTCGCGGCAATGCCGGCATAGGCCTGGTTCTCGGGCGTCTCGAGCGCCGCCTTGTCGTCCGCCTTGAGTCCGGCCTTGCCCGCGAGCACGGGCGGTGGCGCCGGGAACAGCGACGGGTCGGGTTTGGCGTCGTCCCCCGGGTTGCGAAGCGCCAGCGTGATCTTGCCCTGCTGTGTGCCAAGCACCACCCGGTTGACGTCGGCCACCGGCACGGCCACGACCGCGGCAGTCGCCGGCATGGGCGCCTGCGCATTGATGGCCGGTTGCGCAGGCGCCGGGGCGGCGGTCGTGGCGGCTTGCACGCTGGACGCGACGCTCGGCGTGGCCGGCGGCGGCGACACATCGTCGAGCGATGCGTTGCCATAGCTCAGCACCCGCACACGGGAGGCCAGCAGACGCGCTTGCGTGTCATCAACCAAGCCCACCGCCGGTCCTGCCGGTCGATTGGTTTTCATCGTGAAGAAGACGTCGACGTAATCCCCCGGACGGATGCGGTTGCTCACGCCGACGGTCTCGGAGACCGGAATGGCCACGGCCCGCTCGCCCGGCGCGAGCTGCAGGGCGAGGCCGCGAGCGAGCGCGTTTTGCGTAACGGGCACGCCGGCCGCGAGGGCAATGAGGGGCACGCGGCCCACGACGTCGGCCGGGTTGGCGAAGCCGCCCGCGGTCTGACTATCGAACGAGACGAGCTTCACGCCGTCTGCTGCGATGGGTTGGCCCGGCGCGAGCGCCTTGGCCGCCACCACGGCCGGATAGCGCTGCGTGAGCGTCTGGGTTACCGGTGAAGGCGTCGCGGCCGGCGCCGGCGCGTTGGACGTGCCGAGACGCAGCGCGAACAGCGCGAGCAACACACCGGCGACAACCAACACAGCAGCAAGAATCTTGGTGGCTTTGTTCATGGCTTGGGGCCTGAAGGCCGTTCAGTCACAACTTGCAGGACGCCGGCGAACCGGCAGCATGACAACCTGGCATAACCGCACATCTCATTTGGGCGCTCGGGGTGAATGTTCGTGGCACCTGCGCGCCGCTCTCCTGTAACGCTCGCGTCCCTCATTTAGCTGCCGCCCAACGTCGATGTGTCGAGCGTAATCGCGGCCGTCCCGACAATGTTTTGCGGCACGAGCGCTCCCAGCCCCGGCCAATTGACGGTCATCGGCTGGGTCAGCGTCAACGTGACGTGAACGATGCATTGCGAACTGGCGCTGGTGCCCGACGCCGGACACGGGTAGGTCGCGTCGGGCGTAAAACCGGTGCTCACCGCCGACGCCGACGGCCAGGTCAACGTGGTGTTGATCGCCTGCGTGGCGTATCCCTGGCGCTGCGCCATGGTGCCGGCGCGCAGCATGGCGCGGCCAGCCTCGGAGGCGGCCTGCGTCAGCATCTGCCGGGCAAGAATGGTGATGGAGAACGCGACGGCAACATAGAACGCGGGCAGCAGGATCATCAGGATGAGCATGAATTCCAGCGCGGCGACGCCACGCGAGCGCGTGCCTCGCAACCCTGACCCTGCCCGTGCCCCAAACCGCTTCATGACGATGCTCCCCGTCGCTCACGGCACTGTGTGGCCGTGTTTGGCGACGCATTGGTCATACTAATTTGCGCGGCGTCGCCCGCGCCTCTCGTTATTTCGGTGCCGCTTGCCGCCGCACTCGTCATTGCCTGTCTTCACCTGTGGCAGGTGTCGTGGAGACTCGCACGACCTGCCGCTGCCTGACTCAATGCAACCTTTGTTACGACCGCACTTACGGGACTTACCGCACTACAAGCGCCGCCGCTGCCAGATAGGCCCCGTAGGGCAATCCGATGCGTCCGGCTCGCCACTGCAGAACGCGTTGCCAGGCGGTGGAAGCGCTCAGACCATCGCACCATCGCGATAGCCACTTCAACCGCAAGGTCAACAATACCAGCGCATGCCCCCCAGCCGCCACGCTGGCCAGGCACCAAACCGGCAGCAGCGCGGAATATCCTGCCACCAGCCCAATCAGCGCGAAAAGCTTGACATCGCCCGCCGCCATCACGTTGCGCCACCAGAAAGGTAGCAGTGCGATCAATCCCAACAGCGCGCCGAGCCCGTGAACCCACATGACCCGAGGCTCGCCATGCCACGCTCGCCATGCAATCCAGATCAGTGCCAGCCCTCCCACGCCCAACAGCCAGACATTCGGGATACGGCGCGCAACCAGATCGGTGATCACGATCGGCAGGCACAACAGCCACAGCAAGGTGAGCACGTTGCGTCTCGCGTCAGTGATTCACGGCGGACGTTGCGACCGACGTGAGGTTGCTGAACACATTCGTGAGCACGGTCGTCAAATTGGTGAACACCGTCGCGCCGACCAAGAGGGCGACGATGGCGGCCAGAATGCCGTACTCCAGCGCCGTGACCCCTGTCTGCCGGGACAGGCTGCGCTGCCGTCCGGCCTCCCCTGTTCGCTTTGCCCGCATGATTCGCGTCCTCGCGAATACTGCCGCCCGCCACCCTGAAGGACGCCAGAAAATTACGGTGTCCTTCCCAATATTACCAACCATAATCTTGACACCCGTGCCACCACACTCACGCCGGCACCAAACAGGTCGCGATACCGGAACGTCACGAACCGACGTTCGTCACGACCGACGTGATCTTCGTAAATACCGACGTGAATACCCCTGACAGGTTCGTATAAACCGCGCCACCGATCAGCACGGCCACGATCGCGGCGAGAATGCCATACTCCAGTGCCGTGACCCCGCGTTCGTCGCGAGCAAACAGTCGAATGCGATTGCCGAGTTTCATATCACGCTCCCACTAAAAAGGCGCCAAGCGCCCGTTCGGACACAACGGGACATCAACGGCCTCTCGGTCGCCGACGCACGTGCGCCATATCGCTTATCAATGCTTGAGTTCGGCCTCGGATTCGTTGCGCCATCAGGCTTGCGAACCCCTTTTGCGTTGTACGCCAATATTTCTACGCTTGTCGATACCGCTTTTGTCGCGGCGTACGCTTTTTTTCGATGCTAATTTAAACCTGCAAACAAAAACTAGAGTCTTGCTTCCAATCACCCTGGAGAATGTAAGAAAGCGTTACATCGATGGATCAAACAATACTCCAAATCCAGATAATCCAACGCCCGCGAGGGAAAACCATGATGGGTGTCACGCCACACGTGCACGCGCAATACCTGTAGCACGCCGCTAAATATCGATTCATCTGATTCAACGGATTCACCCCGTGTTGTCGCTGTTGATCACCGTTGCACTTCGTTCAACACCCCCGCCTCGCGACATCCCCCGACACGCGCCTCGCCCAGAAACGAGATTCGGCTCGCCAGCGCCGCGACACGCCAGCATCCAGCCTTTGCGCGCCTTGCACGCTCAAGCGTCGCATGGCTTGGCAATTTACTTCGTATTTCTACACGACACCGACACCGGTCTCGCCGGGAACGTTACGTAACGTTCCCCGTAACACCCCCGTAACGGGAACGGCATTTCGACGAAAACCGCTCATTTTTCGATGGCGTTAACCCTGCCCCATCCCCCTTCCGAAGACGGTCGATCTCTCGATCCGAAAGATTCTTGTTTTCCGAAACGCAAGTAAATACAGGCTTTCCAGCCCGCCTCCGGAAAAACTAGAAGTTTTATTCAAACCCAGCCTTGGCGATTGGCACAGCTCTTGCGGATATCCCTGCATCGCAACGCTGAAGATCACCGGGGGACACCATGATCATTGGCAATACCAATCAAACGATGCCGCGCCCCGCCGCCCTGTCTGGCGGTCAGCAACGCATCGCGGCAACGCAGCGCAGCGCTGCTGCCGAGAACGATCGTAGAGGCGCAAGCCCAGGGAGGGGCGGTGCAGAAGGCGGTGGCGTACGCGCCACCGCCACACCGACCGATTCGCCCATCGCCGCTCGCGCCGACCACACGCATTCGGCCCACGCGATGACGGGCCCCGATAGCGCGATCGTCAACGCGCTCCTGTTCGCACTCATCGCACAACGCATGAACAGCCGATTGGCAGCGCAAGACGCGCTCGCCTGACCAACGATACAGACCAGAGGACATCATCATGAAAAACATTCAACGCCATCTTCTCGCTTCCGCCTGCCTGCTCGCGATCGTCACGATGACCGGCTGCGCGAGTTCGGGCTCCGGCGGAACCAGCGGGTCGCTCGGCGATAGCGGCACCAGCGCCGGCACCGGCGGCGGCGGCGGCGGAACGGGCGCCGGCACGGTGACCGACGGTTCGGGCCTCAGCGGCAATGGCGGCGGCGGAAGTGGGAACGGAAGCGGCGGCAATGGAGACGGCAGCGGGAACGGCGGCACCGGAAGCAGCGCCGCGACCAACCCGATCGGCACCGTGGCCGCCACTGCGAGCACGGGTGTCGTGACGCAAGTCGGCAAGACCGTTAGCGATCTGGGCACCACGCTGGCCGGCACGCAACTGCCGCTGGTCAGCACGCAAACGCAAAGTGGTCTCGCCGGCGCCGCCGTCTCGACCGGCAACGCTGTGCAGACCCTTGGCAATGGCCTCACGAACGGTCTCGGCAAGCTGGGTTCGGTGAGCGATCCGCTCAATCCGACGCTCGCCAGCGTGGGCGGCGCGGTCACCGACCTCGGCACGGCCGGCACGCAACTGGGTAGCGCCGTCGCCGGCCTCGGGCAGACCGGTCCGCTGGCTAATACGCCGGTCAATGGCGTAACTACGCTGCTTGGCGGTGTCGTGACGTCGGTAGGCATGGCAGGCCAAAGCCTCGGCAGCGGTTTGACGCAGACGATCACGAGCGGCCCGGTGCAGCAACTGACCACATCGCTCTCGTCGGCCATCACGCCGATCACGAACGTCGTGACCAATACCACGCAAACGGTCGGTAACACGACAGGCCTCGGCACGCCGGTTTCCGGACTGCTGGCGCAAATCGGCGGCGGCCTGGCCGGTGTCGGCACGCAGATCGCCGGTCAGCTCAACAATCCGGTGGCCACGGACGTCGGCGGCATCGTGGCGGGCGTGGGTAACACGGTGGCCAGCCTGGGCGGCGCGGTCCACGGCACCCCGACGAGCACCAACCCCCTCGCCCCGCTCACCTCGCTCCTTGGCGGGCTGCCCGGTGGCCTCGGTGGTGGCGCTGGCGCCGGCCCGCTGGCTCCGGTCACGAACCTCGTCTCCGGCCTGACGGGCACGCTCGGCGGTGCCACGGGCGGCACCTCGGGTGGCAACCCGCTGGCGCCCGTCACTAGCCTCGTCTCCGGCCTGACCGGCACGCTCGGCGGTGCCACGGGCGGCGCCTCGGGCAGCAACCCGCTGGCCCCGGTCACGAGCCTCGTCTCGGGCCTGACCGGCGGGCTCGGCGGTGCCACGGGCGGCGCCTCGGGCAGCAATCCGCTGGCTCCGGTCACGAGCCTCGTCTCGGGCCTGACCGGCGGGCTCGGCGGTGCCACGGGCGGCGCCTCGGGCGGCAATCCGCTGGCTCCGGTCACGAGCCTCGTCTCCGGCCTGACGGGCGCGCTCGGCGGTGCTACCGGCGGTGCTACCGGCGGCGCCTCGGGCAGCAATCCGCTGGCTCCGGTCACGAGCCTCGTCTCTGGCCTGACCGGTGCCCTTGGCACCGCCACCGGCGGCGCTTCGACGGGGACGGGTGGCACGGCGGCAGGCGGTGCTCTGGCCCCGGTGACGGCGCTGCTCAGTTCCGTGACAGGCACGGTCGGCGGAGCCACAGGCTCGGGTAGCAGCAGCGGCCCGCTCGCGCCGGTGACCAATCTGCTCGGCGGCTTGCTCGGCGCCAAGAAGTAACCAGGCATCCATCCAGAACGATCTAGGGAGATAGACATCATGACCAACGCACTTCAACGCACCCTCCTGGCTTCGGCCGCCATCGGCCTCATCGCCCTCACCGGCTGCTCCAGCGGCGGCGGCGGGAGCGGCGCTTCGGGCGGCACCTCGGGCACCCCGAATGCCGTCGGCACGACCGCCACCGGCGCAGGCGGCGTCGTGAGTTCCGCCGGCAACGTCGTCAGCGCCTTGGGCAATCAGGTTTCCAGCACCCAATTGCCGCTCGTGTCCACGCAAGCGTCGCAGGGCTTCGGCGGTGCGCTCACGCAGACCGGCAACGCCGTCACCGCCCTCGGCAACGGCGTGAGCAGCGGTCTCGGCCAAACGGGTGCCTCGGCGGATCCGGTCGGCACCACGCTCGCGAGCACGGGCAATGTCGTGACCGACCTCGGTCAGGCGGGCGTGTCGCTGGGCAGCGGCGTCGCCGGTGTCGGCAAGAGCGGTCCGCTGGCAGGCACGCCCGTCGATACGCTGACCGGGGCACTTGGCAACGTGGTCGCGACCGTCGGCCAAGGTGGCATCGCCGGCGGTGCGATCCTGAAACAGGCCTTCACGGGCGGCCCGGTGGTTCAGGCCACCACGGCGCTCTCGTCGGCCATCACGCCGATCACCAATGTCGTGTCCGACACCACCCGCACCGTGGGAATGACCACGGGCCTGGGCAGTCCGGTACAGGGCTTGCTGCAGACGGTCGGCGGCGGCGTCGCCACGGTCGGCACGACGATGCAGGGTACGTCGTCGAACCCGGTCGTCACCGCACTCGGCAACACGGTGATTGCCACCGGCAACACCGTGGGTGGCGTCGGCACGTTCCTGAACGGCAGCACCTCCACCGGCTCGGCGAATCCGTTCGGATCGCTGCTGGGCAACCTGGGCACGACGACCGCAGGCGGTTCGTCGAACCCGCTCGGCTCGGTCACGGGATTGCTCGGCGGCCTCGGCGGTTCGGGCAGCAGCCCGCTCGCGCCGGTCACCGGCCTGCTCGGCGGGGTGAGTGGCGCCACGTCGGGCGGCAGCAGCAGCCCGCTGGCCCCGGTCACGAGCCTGCTCTCCGGTGTGACGAGCACGGCTGGCGGTAGCTCGGGCGGCGCAACGGGCGGTCTGACGGGACTGCTCGCACCGGTCACCAGCCTGCTCGGCAGTGTGGCCAGCGTCGGCAAGTAATCGCCAGTCCAATGGTGCGTCGCGCGAATCGCGCGCGCACCACGTGATTCATCGATAAGGAGATGCCATGGCCCGCTTCATTCCCGACACCAGCGTTCTGATGCGCGGTCATGGCGATTGCGCCCCGCAACTTTCCGAACCCGTCGCCATGCGCGACACCGGCAACGGGTTCGCCGCCGGCCACCGCCACAACACATACGGCGTCGATTCGGGCGCCGCCTCCGGGGCGACGTCGACGGCCTCCCCGCTCAACACATCGCACGGCACCATGAGCGACCGACACACGAACCGTAACGATCTCGTCGCCGGCATCGTCCGCTCGCTCGGACGCCGGCTCGCCGTGTACACGGCGCTGTATCACGCAGCGCTTGCCGAGCAGCTCGGCCTGAATGTCACCGACCTGAACGCGCTCGATCTCATCCTTGAAATCGAGTCGATTACCGCGGGCCAGCTCGCCGAACTCATGGGCGTCAGCTCGGGCGGCATCACCACGGTCATCGATCGGCTCGAGCGCGCGGGCTTCGTCGAGCGGGAGAAGAACCCGCACGACCGGCGCATGGTGATGATCCACCCCATCGAAGAGCGTTGCGCTCAGATCGAACAGTTCCTGTCCTCAGTCTCGCGCGAACTCACGGCGGTCAGCGCGGCATACGACCAGAGCGAACTCGCCGCGATTCACGATTTCCTGGTGCAGAGCATCCGCACCCTGAAGAGCGAAACCTTCCGTCTTCGCTTCGAGGCCGATCAGGACATCGCCGGTCTGGTCGCCAATGGCCGAAGTGCGTCGACCAAGGTCTGAGCGCACCTCGATGACCACGACCCCAACGAGGAGAAAACTCATGTCGAAGCTTTTGCGTCCCACGATGCTTGCCGTGCTGGTGGCGAGCATCGTCAGTGTTACCGGTTGCTCCAGTTCGGGCGGCGGCAGCGGCGCCACGGCGAACACGCCGACCAACCCGTCGGACCCGACAAATCCCGTCACGCCGACCAACCCCACGAATCCGACCACGAGCAGCGCCGGTGTCGTCAGTTCGGTCGGCTCGGTGGTGAGCGCGCTCGGCAATCAGGTCGCCGGCACGACGGTGCCGGGTGTATCCACGCAAGCCACGCAGGGTTTCGGCGGCGCGCTCACGCAAACGGGTAATGCCGTCACGGACCTGGGCATAGGCGTGGGTAGCGGACTGGGCCAGCTCGGCACGTCCGGCACGAACCCGGTCGGCACCACGCTCGCGAGCACGGGCGGTGTTGTGTCCGATCTCGGCAATGCCGGGGTATTGTTCGGCAGCGGCGTTGCCGGCATCGGCAAGAGTGGCCCGCTGGCGAACACACCGATCGACACGCTCACGGGCGTGCTGGGCACCGCCGTCGCGACCGTTGGCCAGGGGGGCGTGCAAGGCGGTTCGGCACTCACTCAGGCACTGACGAGCGCCCCCGTCGTTCAAGCGACGACGGCCCTCTCGTCGGCCATCACACCGATCACCAATACGCTCACGACGACAACGCAGACGCTCGGCAACACCACCGGTCTGGGCACTCCGGCGGCCGGTCTGCTCGGCACACTGGGCGGCGCATTGAATTCGACCGGCGCGCAGGTCAAGGCGGCCGCACCGAACGCCGCTGTCGCAAGCCTTGGCAATCCGCTCATGGCGCTGGGCAACACCGTCACGAGTGCGGGCGGCCTGCTCTCAGGGAGCACCAGCGCGACGCAACCGAATGCGCTCGGCAACGTGCTCGCCAACGTGGGGAACACCACGGTGACGCCGACCACGGCGAGCGGCAACAATCCGCTGGGCGCGCTCACCGGTTTGCTCGGCGGGCTGTCGAGTGCGACGGGCGCGTCCGGCAGCAATCCATTGGGGGCCGTCACGGGCCTGTTGGGCGGTGTGACGAGTCCCTCGGGCGCCAGCGGCGGTGCTGGCACTGCGCTGGCCCCCGTCACGGCGCTGCTGAACACGGTCACTGCGCCGCTTGCGACGCTGGCCAGCGTCGGTTCCGGTAGCACGAGCGGCACGGGCGGCGCAAGCGGCCTCCTTGCGCCGGTGACGGGACTGCTGGGCGGCGTGGCCAAATAAAGCTAGACGGCAGCGGGACAGTGACGAGACAGGGGATGGGAGAGTAGCGCGACGTACCGAAGCGTCGCAAGATCGCGAGAGGGGGGAACGTCGGCGGGGTGCAGGCCCAATGACGACGGCAAACCCGGACAGTGAAGCGACACTGGCCGGGCTTTGCCGTGTCTGGCGTCGAGCGGTCGCTCATTCCGACAGACGGCTGTGAACGTGATCGAAGTCGTCGAGGTCGGCGATCTCATGACACGTTGCGGCCACCGCGCTGTGACGTTGTTGCGTGTTGCGTTAGCGTCGCGCTCGCACGCCAACAAAAAAGACCCAGACGAGTACTCGTCCGGGTCTTCTTGCCTTGGGCGTCCTGCCGAATCTGCCTATCGCGCAGTGGCGGTGCAGAAGAATCGTAGCAACGCCCCCGACGCGACGCCGATTACTGGTCTCGGATCCAGGTCTGCGTGCGACCGAGCAGCGAAATCCCGAGGTAGCCACGCACGTCGAGTTTCTTGCCGCCGTCGATCACGGTGATCTTGCAGCTGTACTCCATGCCATTTTCCGGATCGAGGATCTTGCCGCCGTCATACACTTCGCCATCCTTGCGGATGCCGCGAATGATCTGCATGCCCAGCATCTTCTGTCCCTTGCGCGCGTCGGTGCAGGCCGTGCACACACGCGCCGGATCGTCGTTTTCGCCAAGGCCCTTGGTGACGACGCCCACGTATTCACCGTCCTTTTCCGAGATCGTGACAAGCGCCTTCGGCTTGCCGGTGTTGTCGTCGATGGTCTTCCATACGCCGACCGGCGACATGTCATTGGCCGCGATTGCCGCCTTGGCAACGCCACCCAACAATGCCACTGCAACGAGCGCGTGCGCCCCCAGACGTCGCCACGACGTCGCGTTCGAAATTTGCTTCATGATTGTCATCCTCCCGGATACGGAATTGATTGTCGTAGGACTCACGATAGCCGTCATCACCGCACCGCTACTCGCGCGAGTCGCTTTGCAGATTACGCCAAAGGCGTAACGCCGTGCTGAGGAAGTCCTCTAGCCGAAATCGCCGCGCGCGCCGAGCGCCCGCCCGCCGTCGACGATTACAACGGCGGCAAGGCAATCGCGGTCAGACGCCACTGCACGAGATTGCGTCGCGTCAGCGTGAACGTCACGATGCGCGTCGGACGGTCGCTGCGCGACACATGGACAAGGAAATGATTGAAGTCCTGAAACTCGGTCCGCGTGGTGGTGCGCGGCGGTGTGTTGCCCGACGACGGCGACGCATCACCTGAGCGCGCGTCGGGCAAGTTGGCGGCATAGGGGTCGGCTGCGGCCGGCGGAGCCGCCAGCGGGGCGCTGTCCTGCGCCTGCGGTGCCGCATCGCGCGGCGCGGGCGCTCCGGGCGCTGGCGGCAATCCGGTGCTGTCACCCCGCAGCATGGCCGCCACCGCTTCCGGCGTGAGCAACGCCTCCACAACGCGATCCGACACCCACCCACCGAGCGCGAGGGCAAGGGCCCCGAAGGCGTTGCCACGCTGCTTGTCCATCTGACGCGAGAGTTCGTCGTGAAGACTCGTTTTCAGGCTTTCACGCACGGCCGGATAGTCGACGTACGACGACAGCGCCGCCGCATCGCGCGCATCGGCCGCGTCGCGCGCCCGCCACAACGTGTAATACGGCGTGCCGAAAAGTAGACCCAGCACGACAATCAGTGCCCCGAGGGATATCGCGATCCTTGACAGCTTACGCATGGCAAAACTCCGTCAATCAAACTGCGCATGGTAGGCGACGTACTGCAACTCTCCCCTGCTGGCTTACATTGCTTTACAAATCTTTACAGCAAGCGACGCCGCGCCCTTTTACTCTGGAAACGTGGCCGCAAATACGTGACACGTTCCGGCGCTCGCCCACTCGGCAGAGCATGGTACGTGCAGGGTACGCGGCAGTTCAACCGACAAGGAGGTGGCACCATGCGGCTCGCCCGACTTGTCCGGATGACGTGTTGCGTCATGCTGGCCGTCACCGCCCATGGCGCAACGGCACATCCGTGGTCGAACAGCCGGTTTTTCCAGAGTTGGTTTGCACAGGGCGCCGAGCGCCCCGACGGACGCGGCAATCACCGCGGCGGCGCACGGCCTGAACCGTCACGGCCGCCGCCTCAGGCCGTACGGCCGCAGGGCG
Organism: Pandoraea sp. 64-18; assembly: GCF_001899225.1. NCBI lineage: Bacteria > Pseudomonadati > Pseudomonadota > Betaproteobacteria > Burkholderiales > Burkholderiaceae > Pandoraea > Pandoraea sp. 64-18. Next base: position 125,464 of record NZ_MKVU01000006.1, read on the forward strand.
ACTTGCGCGGCGACATCTACAACCATCTGCGCGAACAGCGGCAAGCGCCCCCGCCACCGCCCGCCGACGCCCCGCGTGGGCGCGATCATGGCGATCGCGGCACGCGTTCACGCTGAGCGCAAACCCGCGAGCGGTCTACACGCCGCGCGCAACGCTCAGGTGAGCGACGTATCCACCACGCGACGCGGAGCTTCAAGATATTCCAATGACTGCATCTCCACCAGACGCGACACCGTCCGAGCAAACTCGTTAGCGAGCGTGCCCTCCACGTACAACTCCTCGGGCGCGACTTCCGCCGACATCAGCAGCTTGACCTTGTGGTCGTAGAAAACGTCGACGAGCCATGTGAAGCGGCGCGCCTCCGACGCCATGCGCGGCGTCATCTTCGGCACGTCCGATAGCACGACGGTGTGGAAGCGGTTGGCCAGTTCGAGATAGTCGTTCTGCGAACGTGGGCCCCCGCACAACATATGGAAGTTGAACCACACCACGCCGCCCGCGCGACGCAGGGCCTTCAGCTCGCGCTGCTCGATATGCAGCACCGGGCTCTCGTCGGGAACCCCGGCGATCTCGGCAAACGCCGCACGCAGCGCTCGATTCGCCTCGTTGCCAAGGGGATAGTGATAGACCTGCACCTGCGCCAGCGTGCGGCGTCGATAGTCGATGCCGGCGTCGACATTGAGCACGTCAAGCTTCTCTTCAAGCAGCCGGATCGCAGGCAGCACGCGATCACGATGCAAGCCGTCCGGGTACAGCGTGTCGGGACGATAGTTCGACGTCATCACGAACTGCACGCCGTTCTTGAACAGCTCGGCAAGCAGGCGGTGAAGGATCATGGCGTCGGCCACATCGGAGACGTGGAATTCGTCGAAGCAGATCAGGCGATACCGCTTGGCGATGCGTTTGGCCAATTCGTCGAGCGGATCGGGCTGCCCCTTGAGCGCCTGCAACTGATGATGCACCTCACGCATGAACTCGTGGAAATGCAGACGCGTCTTGCGCTGCAGCGGCACCACCGAGTAGAAGCTGTCCATCAGGAAGCTCTTGCCACGGCCCACCCCGCCCCACAGATACACGCCCTTGGGCAGATCGGGATGCACGAGCCACTTCTTGAGGGTGCTCGAACGCCTGGCCTTGTATGCCGCCCATTCGTCGTAGCACTGTTGCAGACGCTCGACGGCGCGCTCCTGCGCCTCATCGGGCTCGTAGCCGCGCGCGGCCAGTTCCTGTTGATAGTATTCGCGAACGTTCATGCGGTGCGGCGACCGGCCGGGGGGCAGAGGAAATCGGGGAAAAAACAAAGGCGAGTTGCCTCGCCTTTGATCGTACTGTCAGCGTAAAGCGACTTACTTGTTCAGCGCGCGCTTCTCGACATCGAGGGCGGCTTCACGCATCACTTCCGACAGCGACGGGTGCGGATGACAGATACGGCCGATGTCTTCCGACGCCGCCTTGAACTCCATCGCCACCACGGCTTCGGCAATCAGGTCCGAAGCGTTCAGGCCGATCACGTGCACGCCGAGGATCTCGTCGGTCTTGGCATCGGCCAGCACCTTCACGAAACCGTCCGACGAGCCCATGCCCAGCGCACGGCCGTTGGCCGCGAACGGGAACTGACCCGGCTTGAACTCACGGCCTTCGGCCTTCAATTGCTGCTCGGTCTTGCCGACCCAGGCAATTTCCGGGGACGTGTAGATCACCCACGGAATGCAGTTGTAGTCGATGTGCGGCTTCTGGCCAGCGATGACTTCCGCCACCAGCACGCCTTCGTCTTCGGCCTTGTGCGCGAGCATCGGGCCACGCACCACGTCGCCGATCGCGTACACGTTCGGCAGCTTGGTACGGCAGTGGTCGTCCACCGGAATGAAGCCGCGCTCATCGGTCGCCAAACCAATGTTGCCCAGGCCGAGGTCATCGGTGTTCGGCACGCGGCCGACCGACACGATCAGACGATCGACGTCGAGCGTCTTGGCGTTGCCGTCCTTGTCCGTGTAGCTGATCGTGACGTTGTTCTTGCCGGTCTTGACCTCGCCGACCTTCACGCCGACGTTGATGTCCAGTCCCTGCTTCTTGAACTGCTTGGCCGCTTCCTTCGCAACGCCGGCATCGGCCGCCGCCAGGAATTCCGGCATGGCTTCGAGCACGGTGACTTCGGCACCCAGGCGGCGCCATACCGAACCCAGTTCCAGACCGATCACGCCGGCGCCGATCACGCCCAGCTTTTTCGGCACAGTGTCGAACGAGAGAGCACCTTCGTTATCCGAGATGAGCTTGTTGTCGACCGGCATGCCCGGCAGATGACGCGCCTTCGAACCGGTAGCGATGATGATGTTCTTTGCCGTGACGGACTCGGCCTCGGCACCCTTCACATCGATCTGATAGCCGCCGTCGTTCTTGGCAATGATCGTGCCGTGACCCTTGAGCCACGTGATCTTGTTCTTCTTGAACAGGTATTCGATACCGCCCGTCATCTTGTCGACGATACCCTGCTTGCGCGAGAGCATCTTCTCGATGTCGATCTTGACGTCCGACGTGGTGATACCGTGATCGGCCAGGTGATGACCGATCTTCTCGAACTCTTCCGACGAGGCGAGCAGCGCCTTCGACGGAATGCATCCCACGTTCAGGCAGGTCCCGCCGAGCACCATCTTGCCGGCCGGGTTGGTCCATTTCTCGACGCAAGCGACCGAGAAACCGAGTTGGGCGGCGCGGATGGCGGCAATATAACCACCGGGGCCGGCGCCGATTACGACTACATCAAATTCTTTTGCCATTTTGATTGTGACTCACTGAAGGTAGACGGCAGGGGGAGGCGCGGCGCGCCGGCCATGCGAAGATGGCCGGGCAGCGCCGCGCAATGCGCGCTATCGCTTACAGGTCGAGCAGCAGGCGCGCCGGATCTTCCAGCGCTTCCTTCATGGCGACGAGGCTCAGCACGGCTTCGCGACCGTCGATGATACGGTGGTCGTAGCTCATGGCCAGGTAGTTCATCGGGCGGATGACGATCTCGCCGTTCTCCACGACCGCGCGGTCCTTCGTGGCGTGCACGCCCAGAATGGCCGACTGCGGCGGGTTGATGATCGGGGTCGACAGCATCGAACCGAACACACCGCCGTTCGAGATCGAGAACGTACCGCCGGTCATTTCTTCGATCGACAGCTTGCCGTCGGCCGCCTTCTTGCCGTATTCGGCGATCTTCTTCTCGATGTCGGCCAGGCTCAGCTGGTCGGCATTGCGCAGAATCGGCACCACCAGGCCACGCGGCGAACCGACCGCGATACCGATGTCGAAGTAGCCGTGGTAGACGATGTCGTTACCGTCGATCGAGGCGTTCACGGCCGGGTACTTCTTGAGCGCGTGGACCGCGGCCTTGACGAAGAACGACATGAAGCCCAGCTTCACGCCGTGCTCCTTCTCGAACTTGTCCTTGTACTTGTTGCGCAGATCCATCACCGGCTTCATGTTGACCTCGTTGAACGTGGTCAGAATGGCGTTGGTCTGTTGCGATTGCAGCAGGCGCTCGGCGATACGGGCGCGCAGGCGCGACATCGGCACGCGCTGTTCCGGACGGCCTTCAAGCGACGTGTCGCGGCCCACCGAAGCGGCCACCGACGGCAGCGCGGCGCGCGGGGCCGGTGCCGGGATCGACGATGCGACGGCAGCCGGCTTGGCGCCAGCGGCCAGGGCGTCGCCCTTGGTCACGCGACCGTCGCGGCCCGAGCCGGCCACGTCCGTGGTCGACAGGTTCTTCTCAGCCAGCACCTTGGCAGCGGCCGGGCTGGCGATGCCACCCGATGCGCCACCGGCGACGGGCGCCGCGCTCGAGGCGGCAGCGGCCGGCGCGGCGGCTTCTGCCGGCTTGGCAGCAACCGGTGCGGCGGCGCCTGCCTTGGCGTCCGTGTCGATCTTCGCGATGATTTGCTCGGACGTCACGGTGTCGCCAGCGGCGGCGGTCACTTCGACGAGCACGCCGGCGGCGGGCGCCGGCACTTCCAGCACGACCTTGTCGGTTTCGACTTCGATCACGGTTTCATCTTGGGCGATGGCTTCGCCGACTTTCTTCTTCCAGTCGAGCAGCGTGCCTTCAGAAACCGACTCGGAGAATTGGGGGACTTTGATTTCAACAATGGCCATTTCTGGATCCTGGATTCGATAAACGTTCAATTCGGAAATACGGCAGCGGCCGTCCCCAGGGGGAGGACGACCGCTGTAAGACCTAACCGGTTACTGCACCACGGTCGCGCCCTTGAGGCGACCGAAAGCCGTATCGAGCAGCTGCTTGAGCTGTTCGTAGTGCTTGGCGTAGTAGCCCGCGGCAGGCGAGGCCGAAGCCGCGCGACCCGCGTAAGCCAGCTTCTGACCGGCGCTCATGCTTTCGATCAGGTGGTGTTCGATGTAGAACCACGGACCTTGATTTTGCGGCTCGTCCTGGGCCCACACCACTTCGGTAAGGTTTTCGTATTTCTTCAGTTCGTTCTCGAACGCCTTGTGCGGGAACGGGTAGAGCTGTTCCACACGCACGATCGCAACGTCGGTCGACTTGTCTTCACGACGGCGGGCGATCAGGTCGTAGTACAGGCGGCCCGAGCAGGCGACGACGCGCTTGACCTTCTTGGCGTCGATCGAAGCATCGGTTTCGCCGATCACCGTCTGGAAGCCGCCCTTGGCGAGTTCCGACAGGTCGCTCACGGCTTCCTTGTGGCGCAGCAGCGACTTCGGCGTGAACACGATCAGCGGCTTGCGCAGCTGGCGGATCATCTGACGACGCAGCAGGTGGAAGATCTGTGCCGGCGTGGTCGGCTGGACCACTTGCATGTTCGTGTCGGCGCACAGTTGCAGGTAGCGTTCGATACGCGCCGACGAGTGCTCCGGACCCTGGCCTTCGTAGCCATGCGGCAGCAGCATCGTCAGGCCCGACACGCGGCCCCACTTCACTTCGCCGCTCGAGATGAACTGGTCGATCACGACCTGCGCACCGTTGGCGAAGTCGCCGAACTGGCCTTCCCACAGCACCATCGTGTTCGGCTCGGCCGTCGAGTAACCGTACTCAAAGCCCAGCACGGCTTCTTCGGAGAGCACCGAGTCGATCACCGTGAAGGTGGCCTGACCGTCGGCCACGTGTTGCAGCGGCACGTAGGTGCCGTCGTTCCAACGCTCGCGGTTCTGGTCATGCAGCACCGAGTGGCGGTGCGTGAACGTGCCGCGGCCCGAATCCTGACCGGTCAGGCGCACAGCGAAGCCCGACGAGACCAGCGAGGCGAAGGCCAGATGCTCGCCCATGCCCCAGTCGAGCGGCTGCTCGCCCGCGCCCATCTTGCGACGGTCGTTGATGACCTTCTCGACGAGCGGGTGAACCTTGAAGTTCGCCGGGATCGTGGTGATGCGCTCGGCCAGACGCTTGAGTTCGTTCAGCGGCACGGCCGTATCGCCGGCATCGGTCCACTTCTTGTTCAGGAACGGCACCCAGTCGACCGCGTACTTGCTCTTGTAGTTCGAGAGCACCGGGTCGACGGTGTGGTGGCCGTCGTCCATGGCCTTGCGGTAGGCCGCGACGAACGCGTTGCCTTCCTCGGCTGTAATCACGCCTTGCGTGACCAGCTTCTCGACGTACAGCGCGCGCGTGCCCGGGTGTTGGGCAATCTTCTTGTACATCAGCGGCTGCGTGACCGCCGGCGTGTCCTGCTCGTTGTGGCCCAGCTTGCGGTAGCAAACGATGTCCACGACGGCGTCTTTCTTGAACTCCTGACGGAAGTCCAGGGCCAGTTGCATGGCCAGCACGACCGCTTCCGGATCGTCGCCGTTCACGTGCAGCACCGGCGCTTCGATCATCTTGACCACGTCCGAACAGTACGTCGTCGAACGGGCGTCACGCGGATCCGACGTGGTGAAGCCGATCTGGTTGTTGATGACGATGTGCACCGTGCCGTGCGTGCCGTAACCGCGCGTCTGCGCGAGGTTCAGCGTTTCCATCACGACGCCCTGCCCCGCGAATGCGGCGTCACCGTGAACTTGCACCGGCAGCACGCTGGCCGCGTCGGCTTCGCCACGACGGTCCATACGTGCCTTGGCCGAGCCTTCGACCACCGGGTTCACGATTTCCAGGTGCGACGGGTTGAACGCCAGCGACAGGTGGACCGGGCCACCGCCCGTCGAAACGTCGCTCGAGAAGCCCTTGTGGTACTTCACGTCACCGGCCGGCAGATCGTCGACGTGCTTGCCTTCGAATTCGGCGAACAGGTCCGCCGGCATTTTGCCCAGGGTGTTGACCAGCACGTTCAGACGGCCGCGGTGGGCCATGCCGATCACGATTTCCTGCACGCCCTTGGCACCAGCGTGGTGGACGAGTTCGTCCATCGCCACGATGAACGATTCGCCGCCTTCGAGCGAGAAGCGCTTCTGGCCGACGAACTTGGTGTGCAGGTAACGCTCGAGGCCTTCAGCGGCGGTCAGGCGTTCGAGGATGTGCTTCTTCTTTTCAGCGGTGAAGTTGGGCGTGGCACGCACCTTCTCCAGACGCTCTTGCCACCAGCGCTTTTGCACCGGGTCGCTGATGTACATGTACTCGGCGCCGATCGAGCCGCAGTACGTGTCGCGCAGCGACTTGAGCAGGTCGCGCAGGCTGGCCTGTTCGAAACCGAAGTACGTGTTCTCGGCCGAGTACACGCTGTCCATATCCGCTTCGGTCAGGTCGTAGAACGCGGGTTCCAGTTCCGGAATGGCCGGACGTTCCTGACGCTTGAGCGGGTCCAGATTGGCCCAGCGGGCGCCCAGGAAGCGGTAGGCGGCGACGAGCGACTGCACGTGCACCTGCTTGCGGGCCACGGCCAGGTCGGAGGCGCCAGCGCGCGGCACGAAGGCATTGGCCTTGGCGCGCTGGGCGAACGACTCCACGATCGGGGCGTGAGCCACGTCGTTGGCGTTGGAACCATCAACAGCGGGAACGTTTTGCAGCGCGTCGAAATACTGGCGCCAGTTGTCCGGCACGGAAGCCGGATTGTCTAGATACGATTCGTACAGTTCTTCAACGTAGGGGGCATTGCCGCCGAAGAGGTACGAGTTCGTTTGGAATTGTTCCATCAAACTCATTTTGCGCTCACCTTTTCTACGAGTGTCTCGAGAAATAGCGGGTTACGAAACCTTCCGCGACACGGCCTGACCGATTAGCGGATTGCGAGAATCAAGTGGTGCTTGGAAGGACCTGATAAATCACGGCGAGGAGCATAGCACGTTTTCCCAGCGCCCACCGACCCGGAAAGCCGTCGCACGGGGACTTGCGACGTAACCGCCGCATGCGTCGCAGGTTCGCGCTGCGCCAGCCCGCCTGCGCCTTATGCCCATATGTGAATTAGATATATAAAAATTAAATTTTATTATTTTAATTTCTAAGAGCCAGCCGATATCGTGGTGAGTATCCCCTTGCCGGTCTGTCTGGGGGCGCCCGACGGGTAGGCCCCGCCACGGCGTCCGTCCAGGTCCGGCCCCTGGAGTCATGAACGACATGCAAGAGACGACACCGCTTTCCGCTCAGCAAGCCCAGATGCTCAGCCAACTGGTCGAGGGCCTTTCCGGCGAGCAGCTCGCCTGGGTGCGAGGATTTCTCGCGGGCATCAATCACTCTGTGCGACACGCCGGTGCGCCGGCGCCGGTCGCGGCAACGGCCGGGCCTGCCGCCCCGTCGGTGACGATTCTGTATGGCTCGCAGACCGGGCACGCCCAGGAAGTCGCCGAGCACGCCAAGGCGCGCGCCGTCGCCGCAGGCTTCAAGGTCGATCTGTTCGCGATGGGAGATTACAAGGCCTCGCGCCTGAAGAACGACAAGTTGCTGCTCGTTGCCGTGTCGACACAAGGCGAAGGCGAGCCGCCCGACGATGCGCGCGACTTCTACGAATTCCTGCACGGCGCGAAGGCGCCCCAACTCGAAGGCACCCGCTTCGCGGTCCTCAGCCTGGGCGATTCGAGCTATGAGAAGTTCTGCCAGGCCGGCAAGGACTTCGACGCACGGCTGGCCGCGCTGGGTGCGCAACGGCTCGTGCCCCGCGTCGACAGCGACGTCGACTACGACGCGCCGGCCGAGCGCTGGGTCGAAGAGGCCGTCGAAGCGCTGTCGCGGGTGGCGGCCCCGGCCGCCGCGGGCAAGAGCGCCGGCGTGACGGAAGGTTTCAGCCTCGCCGCGCTTGCGAGCAGCATCGCACCGGCCGCAGCATCGAGCCAATACAGCCGCAAGCATCCATTCGATGCCGCCGTGATCGAGAACGTCACGCTCTCCGGACGCGGCTCCTCCAAGGAAGTCCATCACGTCGAACTCTCGCTGGAAGGCTCGGGCCTCACGTACGAGCCGGGCGACGCGCTGGGCGTGGTCGCGCAGAACGACGCGGCGCTCGTCGACACGCTGATCGACACGTTAGCGCTCGACCCGCAGGCCACCACGACGACGCAGGACCGCACACTGTCGCTGCGCGACGCCTTCCTGCGCGCCTACGACATCACAACGCTCTCGCGCGCGTTCCTCGAAAAATACGCGGCGCTGGCGGAATCCAGCGAACTGAAGGCCCTGCTTGGCGCGGGCAACGAAACGGCACTGCGCGACTATCTCCATGGCCGCGACGTGATCGACGTCGTGCGCCAGTTCCCGGCCCGCAAGGTGAAGGCGGCCGAGTTCGTCGGCACGCTGCGCACGCTTCAGCCGCGTCTGTACTCGATTGCGTCGAGTCTGGCCGCCAATCCGGGCGCGGTGCACATCACCGTGGGCGCCGTTCGCTACGACAGCCACGGCCGCGCGCGTCGCGGCGTGGCGTCGACTTACCTTGCCGACATCGCCCGCGAAGGACAGACGGTGCCGATCTATATCGAGGCGAACCGTAACTTCAAGCTGCCGCAGGATAGCCACGCACCGGTCATCATGATCGGTCCCGGGACCGGCATTGCCCCATTCCGGGCGTTCGTCGAGGAACGTCAGGCGCTCGACGCCCCCGGCAAGAACTGGCTCTTCTTCGGCGACCGGAACTTCCGCACCGACTTCCTTTATCAGCGAGAATGGCAACGCTATGTGAAGGACGGCGCGCTCACCAAAATCGACCTCGCGTTCTCGCGCGACACGCAAGACAAGGTCTACGTACAGCACCGCATGCGTGAACAAGGCAAGGAACTGTATGCCTGGTTGCAGGAAGGTGCGCACCTGTACGTATGTGGCGATGCCGACGCAATGGCGCGCGACGTGAACACCGCGCTCATCGACATCGTGACGCAACACGGGGGGCTGACGCCGGACGCCGCCGCCGAGTATGTGAAGACGTTGCAGCGCGAAAAGCGTTATCAGCGCGATGTGTACTGATCGCGGATGCCGCGGATTCCGACCGCGTTTCGCCGTCTACCCCGACAAAACCCGCGCGGCATCCCGCGCTGACCGATAGAGCCGAGCCCATGACGCAACCCACGCAAGCCGGCGACGCCTCGACGGCGCCGCGCTCCGAAGTCGAGAAGATCAAGGACGCCAGCAACTACCTGCGCGGCACCATCGCCGAAGGTCTGGCCGACCCGCTCACCGGCGCGATCTTCGAGAAGGACGCCCAATTGCTGAAGTTTCACGGCTCCTACATGCAGGATGACCGTGACCTGCGCAGCGAACGGCAGAAGCAGAAACTCGAACCGGCCTACCAGTTCATGATCCGGCTGCGCATGCCGGGCGGCGTGTGCACGCCCGAGCAATGGCTCAAGCTCGACGATCTCGCCCAGAAGTACGGCGGCAACACGATTCGCCTGACCACGCGGCAGACGGTGCAGTATCACAACGTGCTCAAGCACCAGTTGCGCCCCCTCATCAAGGGCATCGATGAAGTTGCGATGACGAGCATTGCCGCGTGCGGCGACGTCAATCGCAACACGCTCGTCTCGAACAATCCGCACCATTCGCCCGCCCATGCCGAGGCGCTCGACTGGTGCCTGAAGATCGATCGGCACCTGTTGCCGCAGACCACGGCGTATCGCGAGATCTGGCTGGGCGACAAGCGTCTGGGCGCGGGCAAGGAGGATCACGAGCCGATCTACGGCAAGCACTATCTGCCACGCAAGTTCAAGATCGCCATCGCGATACCGCCGAACAACGACGTCGATCTCTACGCCAACGACCTGGGCTTTATCGCCATCGTGGGCGACGACGGCAAGCTCGAAGGCTTCAACGTGACGGTCGGTGGCGGCATGGGCATGACGCACGGCGACGCCGCAACGTACCCGCGCACGGCGACCGTCATCGGCTATACGCCGGCCGATCGCATCGTCGACGTCGCCGAGAAGGTGCTACTCGTGCAACGCGACTTCGGCGACCGCGGCAATCGCAAGCATGCGCGTCTGAAATACACCCTCGACGACCGTGGCGTGGCGTGGTTCAAGGAAACCCTCAACCGATATCTCGGTTGGGATCTGGCGCCCGAGCGGGCGTTTGCGTTCACGACCAACGGCGATCAGTATGGCTGGCTCAAGGGCGCGGACGATCTTTGGCATCTCACGCTCTTCATCCAGAACGGTCGCGTGAAGGATTGGGACGACTACCGCCTGATGACCGGGCTGCGCGAAATCGCGAAGGTGCATCAGGGCGATTACCGCATCACCGGCAACCAGAACCTGATCATTGGACGCGTGAGCGACGCCGCCAAGCCGCAGATCGACGCCCTCGTGAAGGAATACGGCCTGCTCGACGGCAAGCATCAAAGTGCGCTGCGCATCCACTCGATGGCCTGCGTCGGCTTCCCGACGTGTGGTCTCGCGCTGGCCGAGAGCGAGCGCGCCCTGCCCGGCCTGGTCACGCGACTCGAGAAGGTGCTCGACGATGCGGGGCTTGCAGGCGAACCGATCACCATTCGCACGACCGGCTGCCCGAACGGCTGCGCCCGTCCCTACATCGCCGAGATCGGCCTGGTTGGCAAATCGGCCGGCAAGTACAACCTGTACCTCGGCGCGGGTTTCCACGGGCAGCGTTTGAACAAGCTGTACAAGGAATCGCTCAACGAAGATCAGATCGTGGCCGAACTCACGCCGCTCTTCGCGCAATACGCGAAGATGCGCGATGCCGGTGAGAAATTCGGTGATTTCCTCGTGCGTCGGGGTGTGGTCAAGGCAGTCGTCGAAGCGCGCGAGGATTTCCACGGCTGAGCGCCGTCATCGCGGCCCCGTTGCAGGCACTCGCCGGCCTCGTCGCCGGCACCAACGAAAACGCCACGGTCTCCCGTGGCGTTTTTCATGATCGCGCTTGAGCGATCCTGGTCAGGCGGCCGAACGTCAGTCGTTGCTGCCCGAATACGGCACCATGCAGCGCCTGACCGTCTTTTCGTAGTCGCGCGGCAGGTGGCTGCCGGGAACTTCGAAGTATTGCAAACGCGCACCGAAGCCGCCTTGCATGACGTCGACGTACGGGTTGTAGACGGCTTTGCCGTCGGCGCCCTGACCGCGATAGACACGCACACGGTCGGCCCCCTGACGGGCGTACGACGTCGATTCGACGTTCGGCGACAACTCGCTCCAGCCGTGATAAATGCAGTTGAGCACCATGAAGCGATCGGCTCCCGTCCCCTGATCGAGCAGTCGTCCTGCGGCCGGATCGGGCACGCTCATCTGGTTGACCGGGCCACACCCTGCCACTCCCCCGGCCAGCACGGCCACCGCTGCCATCAGCGCCACTCGCTTCATACTTCGCCACCCTCAACTGAGCAAAAGATGGGCAATGTTACCCGGTTCGGCCCACGGCCGCCACGAACACACCCATTCCATGCCCACGCCACGCCCCCATCGAGCTAACGGGCGGTGACCGGCCACACCGCTCAGGCCGCCAGGGAAAGGGGCGATGTTTCCACGGCATGCAAGGCCGGACGTCTTGCCGCGCCGCTCGCCTGACTTTCGTCGCCCAATCGGAATCGCGCCATTTCCTCGCGAAGCGTATGTGTCTGATCTTCCAGCGACGCGGCCGCCGCCGCCGCTTGCTCCACCAGCGCGGCATTCTGCTGCGTGACGGCATCCATTTGCGTGACCGCCCGATTCACCTGCTCGATGCCGCTGCTCTGCTCGTCGGACGCCGCCGAGATCTCCCCCATGATGTCCGTCACGCGCTGCACGGCTTGCAGGATGTCGTTCATCGTGCGCCCCGCTTCGGCCACCAGCGTCGAGCCGTCGGCCACCTTCTGCGCCGACGTTTCGATGAGTGCCTTGATCTCGCGCGCGGCCGTGGCACTGCGCTGTGCCAGCGTGCGCACCTCGCCCGCCACCACGGCGAACCCGCGGCCCTGCTCGCCGGCACGGGCCGCTTCCACGGCAGCGTTGAGCGCGAGGATGTTGGTCTGGAATGCAATCCCGTCGATCACGCCGATGATGTCCACCACTTGCGACGAACTGGTCGAGATGCCCTGCATCGTGTCGACCACCCGCGCCACCACCTGGCCGCCGCGCGATGCGATATCCGACGCATTGACCGCCAGTTGGCTCGCCTGACGTGCGTTGTCGGCGTTCTGCTTGACCGTGGCCGTCAGTTGCTCCATCGACGAGGCCGTCTCCTCCAGCGAGGCGGCCTGCTCTTCGGTGCGCGCCGACAGGTCGGTATTGCCCGCCGAGATTTCGGCCGTGGCGGTCGCCATCGCATCGCAACTGCGGCGCACGCCGCGAATCGTGTCCGCGAGACGCGACTGCATCGCCTCGAGACCGCGCATGAGCATCGACATTTCGTCCTTGCCGCGCGCGTGCACCGGATTGTCGAGTTGTCCTGCCGATATGTGCTCGAAATGTGCCAGTGCTTCGCCAAGCGGCCGCATGATCGCGCCGCGCAGCGAGAAGTAGCAGGCGATGGCCATGAGCACGCCCAGCGCCGTTGCGCCGATGCTCAGCCAGCGGAATGCCGCCAGCTCCGCCATCGACGCTTCGTACGTGTCGTGCCCGAGCTTCAGCTTGTACGCGGCCAGCGCGTCACTGGCCTTCGTAAGCTCGGCGTAACGCTTGGGCAGCACGTTCATCGTGATCTCGTCCATGGCCGTACGATCGCGCGCGTCGATGGCGGTGAGCATCGGATTCATGCCCTGCTCGAAGAAGGTGGCGCGCCGGGCGGCGACCTCGTCGGCCATCCGCTGTTCCTCGGGGCCGCGCGGCAACGCCTGATAGGCGGCCCATGCCGCATTCGCGTCCTTGATCATGCCGCGTGCACGTGTGGCAATCTTGTCCCCATCCGGCGATTCCGGATGCAGCACCACGCGATCGAGAATGGCGCGGGTGCGCGCCAGCGTGGCGTTGTCTTTGCCGAGCGCCACCGTGGCGGCGAGGTGATTGGCGTACGTCTCGCGAAGCGCGTTGCCCGTGCGCGTCATGCCCGCAATGCCGAGCGCGCCCAACAGAATCAGTAACGCCGCCAACAGCGCCATCGTCATCCCGAGGCGCGCCTTGATGGAAAAGCTACGCAACATACTGTCGTCTCCGTCTTGTGTCGTGGGTTCGGGTCCCTGTACGGCCTCTGTCGGGCCGGTATTATTTATGTCATCGGCGTGGCGAGACCCCGACTTTAGCGTCCCGCGGGTATACGAGCCTCTTTCCGAGTCTTTCGCACCAAGCCGATGGCGTGGGAACCGGGCATGATCTTATGACATTTTTTATATATCCATCTGATATATTCGAATTATGATCGAGGGACTCGAAAAGTTGTTGGCGGCCGGCAAAGACAACGCGCTGTTGCGTTTCGGGCTCGGCAAGGCCTATCTGGATGCGCAGAACTTCCCGGTCGCGGCCGATCACCTGACCCGTTGCGTGGCGTTCGATCCGGCCTACACGGCCGCGTGGAAGCTGTTGGGGAAAGCGCGACACGGCGCGGGCGATCGCGAGGGTGCCCGCGACGCGTGGACGCGTGGGATTGCCGCCGCACAGGCGCACGGGGACCGTCAGGCGGAAAAGGAAATGACGGTCTTTCTCAAACGCTTGGGTTGACGTTGTATCGCCCGCCCGATGTCACACATCGGGCGAGTCCCCGGTTAGCGTGGTATGGTGCGGCCTGGCGGGTGAGTGGTGCGCTGGGTGCGCCGACCCCGCACAGGATCGCCGAAGCGCACCGTGATTGTCGTTGGCGAGTGGGTGATCGCCCGAAACGCGCGTGTTCGCGCCGGGCGTGGCATACTGCTCCGATTTCGCCGCGCGGCGGGGATCCACGCAGCGCTAGGCCGGCCGGCCTGTTCCCATCCTGCAATTTTCGTTGGGTATGTCCTTGAAGCATTGTTTGCCGCCTCGTGCGCCGTCTCATTCGGCGCCTCCCAAGTCCCCCGTCGTCACGCCCCAGGCGCCGTCTGCACACGCCGCCTCGCAGCTCGCCCCAGGTCGTCAACGCGGTTTCGGCACGCTCGCCGTCATCTTTACCACTTTGGTAGGCTTGGCGCTCGTGGGCGCGCTGCTCGTTGGCTATGCGTTGATCGTCATGCGCCCGAACCTGCCGCCGCTGGACGTCATCACCGATTACCGGCCGAAGGTACCGCTGCGGGTCTATACGTCCGATAACGTGCTGATCGGCGAATTCGGCGAAGAGCGCCGCAGCCTGGTCACCATCGATCAGATTCCGGACGTCATGAAGAAGGCCGTGCTCGCGATCGAGGACTATCGGTTCTACGATCACGGCGGCGTCGACTTCATCGGTATTCTGCGTGCCGGTGTTTCAGACGTACTGCACGGCGGAGCCGCGCAGGGCGCCAGTACGATCACGATGCAGGTCGCGCGCAACTTCTTCCTCTCGCGCGAGAAGACGGCCACGCGCAAGATCTACGAAATGCTGCTGGCGTACAAGATCGAGTCGGCGTTGTCGAAGGACAAGATTCTCGAGCTGTACATGAACCAGATCTATCTGGGTCAACGCGCCTACGGCTTCGCAAGCGCTGCACGCATTTATTTCGGCAAGGATCTGAAGGACATCACGCTCGGCGAGGCGGCCATGCTGGCTGGCCTGCCCAAGGCGCCTTCGGCCTACAACCCGATCGTCAATCCGAAACGCGCGAAGATTCGTCAAGAATACATTCTCAAGCGCATGCTCGATCTGGGCTACATTTCGCGCAGTCAGTACGAAGATGCCCTGCACGAGTCGATCCGCACGCGCACGTCCGGCAACGAGTACAACGTGCATGCCGAGTACGTCGCCGAAATGGTGCGTCAGGCCGTGTACGACGAATACAAGGAAGACACCTACACCCGCGGCCTGACCGTCATCACGACGCTCGACTCGAAGAAACAGCAGGCCGCGTACGAAGCCGTGCGCATGGGCGTGCTCGACTACGAGCGCCGTCATGCGTATCGGGGCCCCGAGGGCTTCGTGGAACTGCCCGCCGCGATGCCCGATCGTCAGCAGGCGATCGAAGACACGCTGCTCGAACATCCCGACAACGGCGATCTGGTCGCCGCCGTGGTGGTGGCCGCCAGCACGTCTCAGGTCACGGCCGTGCCGCTCTCGGGCGACACCGTGGTCGTCAACGGCGACGGCATTGGCTTTGCCGCGTCGGCACTCTCGGCGAAGGCCAGCGAAAAGATCCGCATCCGTCCGGGCGCGATCATCCGTGTAATGAAAGATGCACGCGGCAAGTGGCGCATCACGCAGTTGCCGGAAGTGCAAGGCTCGCTCGTCTCGCTCTCGCCGGACGACGGCGCCATCCGCGCGCTGGTCGGCGGCTTCGACTTCAATCAGAGCAAGTTCAACCGGGCAACGCAGGCATGGCGTCAGCCGGGCTCGACGTTCAAGCCGGTGGTGTACTCGGCAGCCATCGAGAAAGGCGTGAGCCCGGCGACGATGGTGATGGACGGCCCGCTCAACCTGCCGCCCGCGCAGACCGGCGGGCAGGCGTGGGATCCGCATGACGACGACGCTTTCAGCGGCCCGATGACGGTGCGCGAAGGGCTGCAACGCTCGAAGAACCTTGTGGCGATTCGTCTGCTGCAGTTTGCCGGCACGCAGTACACCCAGGATTACGCCACGCGCTTCGGCTTCGACGCCGACAAGGTGCCGCCGTATCTGCCGATGGCGCTGGGCGCCGGGCAGACCACACCGCTGCAACTGGCCGGCGCCTACGCGGTGTTCGCGAACGGCGGGTATCGCGTCGCCCCGTACCTGATCAGCGAGATTCGCGACGCGCGCGGCAACTTGCTCAACAAGGCCACGCCGGTGGTCGCCGGGGTAAACGCCGCCCGCGCGATTTCCGCGCCGAACGCGTACATCATGAACAGCCTGCTGCAATCGGTGGCGCAACGCGGCACCGGCGCGGGCACGAACGTGCTCAAGCGCACCGACCTGGCTGGCAAGACCGGCACGACCAACGATGCCCTCGACGGCTGGTTCGCCGGTTACCAGCATTCGCTCGTTGCCGTGGCATGGCTCGGCTTTGACCAACCCAAGACGCTCGGTAGCCGTGAGTTCGGCGCGCAATTGGCGTTGCCAGTGTGGACCAAGTACATGGGCGTGGCGCTCAACGGCGTGCCTGAGCAACAAATGGCGATGCCCGAAGGGGTCAGCGTCGTGAACGGCGAGCTTTATGAGTCCAGCAAAATGCCGGGCAACGGGTTTGTCGCGAGCATCGGGATCGACGACAGCAGCAGCGGATTCTCGTTGCCGTTCTTCGGGAGCAATTCGCCCTCGCCTGCCGCCCCGCCGCCCGCCGAGGGTCAGCCCCCGTCGCCGGGCGGTGTCGACGCTCGCGAGAAAGCGCGCATTCTCGACATGTTCAAGCACCCGTGACGCTTGGCCCACGTCAGCCCGCGCAAGCGGCTGACGTGGGCCCGCATCGCCACAATGCGCGGCCACCCAACGGGTGGCCGCTTTTCACTGTCGAGCCGCCTTCACGCCCAAAGCGCAAGAACGTACAAGCGTGCGGCCCGATATAGCGGCTATGCTCACGCCTTCGCCCGTTTCCGTCTTCAACTCTTTACCTTCAGGAAAGCGCCTCCATGCTGGCTCCGACCCGTGCGGCTAGTTTTGCCGCAGGTGCCCGTGACACCCTGCCGATGATCGTTGGCGCGGCCCCGTTCGGCCTGATCTTCGGTGCCCTGGTGGCGACCACACCGCTGGCGACGTGGCACGGCCAGCTCATGTCGCTCACCGTTTTCGCTGGATCCAGTCAGTTCATTGCTGCCGGCCTTTTTGCGACGGGCGTGGGCTATCTCGTGCTGTGGGCAACGACGCTGATCGTGAATCTGCGGCACATGCTGTATGCGGCCAACCTGTTGCCGCATGTGGGGCATCTGAATTTGCGGTGGCGTGCCCTGCTGGGATTCCTGCTGACGGACGAGACGTTCGCGGTGACAAGTAGCCATTTCCATCGCCACCCCGACGATCCGATGGGCCACTGGTACTTCCTGGGCTCAGGTCTGTCGATGTACATGAATTGGCAAGTGTGGACGCTTGCCGGGTTGCTGTTCGGCGCCGCGTTTCCGCGTCTGCAAACGCTGGGCCTCGACTTCGCGATGGTCGCTACGTTCATCGCGATCATCGTGCCGCAGATGGCCCGCATGCCGTGGGCCATCGCGACAATTGTCGCCGGGGTGGCCGCGTTCCTGTGTCATGGCTTGCCTTACAAGCTCGGCTTGCTGGTGGCCGTGGCACTCGGCATTGCGTCGGGCATGCTGGCGCTGCACGCGAAGCGTCGCGGGGGTGCGCAATGAATTATGTCGTGGCGATTGGCGGCATGGCCGCCGTCACGTTTGCCGTCAAGGCCGGGATCTTCCTGCTGGGCGACCGCGTGCGGTTTCCCGAGTGGCTGCGCGAGGCGTTGTCGTTCGTCCCTGTGACGGTACTCACGGCAATCATTGTGCCGATGACGCTGGCGCCGCATGGCAACGGTCTCGAGCTGACGTGGCGTAATCCGCAACTCGTCGCGGCCCTCGTGGCCATCGCCGTCTGCGCCGCGACGCGTCACCAGTTGCTCACCATCGGCGTCGGGCTGGCCGTCTTTTTTACGTGGCAGCTCGGGGTATTGGGCTGACAGGCACCGCTCGCGTCATTCGCGTCGTCCATGAAAAAAGCGCCTCGCATGAGGCGCTTTTTCGTGTACCTGCGGACTGTCCGTCAGGCGGTGGCAGCCCCTAGCGTGCCTGCCAGGTAATCGGCGACGAATGCATCGAAGTCGCCGACCTGCGTGCGTTCCAGTTCGGCTTGGGCGTCGAGCGACTTCCGGGCCAGTGCTTCGAAGTGCTCGACAACGCGCGCATCGAGCGGCATGTCGCGCAGCGTCTGCGCATGACGCTGGCTCTGCGCGAGCGCGAACGCCTGGAACGCGCCCCCCGTCGTGCCGCGCAGTGGTTCGAGCGCGACCATCACACGGGCGGACGGCGTAAGCGACACATCCTGTACCTTGGCACGTTGCAGCGCCATCGTATGCGCGTAATGCGCTCCGCCACGCTGCAGGTCGAATGCCGCCGCCGTTCGGTCGATGCGATCGAGCAATGTCTCGGCCCAATCGAACAGCGTGATCGCTTCGCCACCGCGATGCAGCACGAGCCCCGGTTTCCGGCCTTCCTTGACCACGTGAGCGAAGTTATCGCGATTCTCGCGGTTCTCGGCGTCCGAACACGACGGGCTGTCGTCGAGCGCACAGAACAGCAGGAAGGCGTCGATGAAGCGCGCCGTGTCGACGTCGATACCGACCGGCTGGAAGGGATCGATGTCGATACAGCGGACTTCCACGTATTGGACCCCGCGACGCGCGAGCGCCTGCACCGGGCGCTCGCCGCTATACGTCACCCGCTTCGGGCGAATCGTGGCGTAGAACTCGTTCTCGATTTGCAGGAGATTGGTCGAGAGCTGAATCCATTCGCCATCGCGTTGGGTGCCGAGCGCCTCGTAGGCGGGATGCGGCTGGCTGACGGCTTGCGTAAGCGCGTCGATATAGCTGGGCAGGCAGTCGTAACAGGGCGAGACTTCGGACTGCGCGCTGTTCTGGTAGCCCAGATCGCTCATGCGCAAGCTGGTCGCATAGGGCAGCCCGAGCGTGCCTTCGTCGAAAGCGTCGAGGCCGTGCTCGCGTCCGCGCAGGAATTCGGCGTGCAGCACCGGCGACGCACCGAACAGGTACATCAGCAGCCAGCTGTAGCGACGAAAATTGCGGATGAGCGCGACATAGCGCGCCGACTGATAATCGCGTGCGGACTGCGTTGCGCCCTCGTGCTCGCGCAACAATGTCCACAACGGTTCGGCCAGCGAAAAATTGTAGTGAATGCCTGCGATGCACTGCATCGGCTTGCCATAGCGCAGCGCGAGGCCGCGGCGATAGACATGCTTGAGCTTGCCGATGTGCGACGTGCCGTAGTCGGCGATCGGAATCACTGCTTCCGGCGGCAGCGCGGGCGGCATCGAATCGCTCCATAGCAATTCCGTGCCGAGCTTGCGGTAGGCGAACTGATGAATTTCGTCCAGGCGGGCGATGACGTCGGCCGCATCGCGCTGCGGCGGCGTGATGAACTCGAGCAGCGATTCCGAATAATCGGTGGTGATCTCTTCGTTGGTCAGTGCCGAGCCGAGCGCACGCGGATGCGGCGTCAGCGCGAGCGCGCCGTTGTCTTCGACGCGCAGGGTTTCCCGTTCGATGCCCGACAGACCTTCGCCGAGCAGCGCGAGATGATCGGGCTGCATGATGAGCGCCAGGCGCCGATCAAGCGGCGCGTGAGCGGCATGCGGCCCGGTGTGTGCGGTGTGTTCGTGTTGACGATTCTGTTTTTCCAACTTCCATCCCTCTGGACTGGCGCGATGCTTTGGCACGGCGTGAATTTGGCCTGAGCATAACTGAAAACGCCAAAGCGCGCCGGACGCCACCTCGGCCCGACATCGCAGCCTCAGCGCCTGCCAGAGCCCGCCTGCGCGAATGCCGCATTGGCGTTCCAGCATGGCACATCGATACTGACGCCATGATGAATACTCAACACCTCACCGACCTCATCCCCCTACTCCTCCTGGGGCTTGCCACCTTTGTGCTCGCGGGCTTCGTCAAAGGCGTGATCGGGCTGGGCCTGCCCACGGTGGCCGTGGGGCTGCTCGGATTGGCGATGCCGACGGCGCAGGCCGCGGCGCTCCTGATCGTGCCGTCGCTCGTGACCAATGTTTGGCAATTGCTGGCGGGGCCGCGCTTTGCCGCGCTGGCCGGGCGTCTGTGGCCGATGCTGGTCGGCATCTGCGTCGGCACATGGGCCGGTGGCGGATGGCTGGCCAACGGCGGCAACGTTGCGGGCATGGCGCTGGGCATCGCGCTTCTCGTTTATGCGGCATTGGGGCTGGCGGCGGTGCGGCTGCATGTGCCCAAGCGTTGGTCCGCCGCGCGCGTGAGCGCGCTCGGCGCGGGCATGGGTGTGGTGACCGGACTGGTCACGGCGGCGACCGGGGTGTTCGTCATTCCCGCGGTGCCGTTCCTCCAGGCACTTGATCTCGAGCGCGACGATCTCGTGCAGGCGCTCGGCCTGTCGTTTACCGTGTCGACCGTGGCGCTCGCCGCCGGGCTGGCGCGCGACGGCATCTTCCACGGCCATGCGATCGGCGTGTCGCTGCTGGCGTTGGCGCCCGCACTGGGCGGCATGTACTTCGGGCAGTGGGTGCGAGGGCGCGTCAGTGCGTCCGTCTTCCGCCGGTGCTTCTTCGTGGGTCTCGCCATGCTCGGTGCCGAACTGGTGATTCAGCACCTGCGCTGAGCGCAACGCTCGGCGGGGCCCTCGCGGGGTCATGCAGGCCGGGGCCACGCGGCATCACTTGAGATCGTTGAAATCGACGTCCCAGAACTCCATCTCGCGGCGGCTTTCCAGAGTGCGCCCCGCTTCCGTACGCCGCAATTCGACGCGGCGAATCTTTCCGGAAATGGTCTTCGGCAGATCGCAGAACTCGATGCGTCGGATGCGTTTGTAGGGGGCGAGGTGATCGCGGCAGAAACGCAGGATGTCGAGGGCGAGCTTTTCGTCGGCGTGAAAACCGGTGCGCAGCGTGATGAAGGCTTTCGGCACGGCAAGCCGCACCGGATCGGGACTCGGCACCACGCCGGCTTCGGCGACGGCCGGGTGCTTGATGAGTTCGCTTTCCAGCTCGAACGGGCTGATGCGATAGTCGGACGCCTTGAAGACATCGTCCGCGCGTCCGATGTACGTGAAGTAGCCGTGCTCGTCGCGCATCGCCACGTCGCCCGTGTGGTAGTAGCCCTCGCGCATGGCGTCGGCGGTCTTCTCGCTGTCGTCCTCGTAGCCTTGCATCAAACCCGTCGGGCGTGACGACAACACGAGCGCGATTTCGCCTTCGTCGGCTTCGGCGCCGTCGTGATCGAGCAGTACGACGCGATAGCCTGGCATGGGGCGCCCCATCGACCCCGCCTTGACGGGCTGCCCCGGCGAGTTGCCGATCTGGCAACAGGTTTCGGTCTGACCATAGCCGTCGCGAATCGTGATGTGCCAGGCGCGTTTGACCTGGTCGATCACTTCGGGATTGAGCGGCTCGCCCGCGCCGATCAGTTCACGGAATTTCACCGCATGGCGAGTGAGATCTTCCTGAATCATCATGCGCCAGACGGTGGGCGGCGCGCACAACGTCGTGACGCCGCAACGCGTGGCCGTCTCGAGCGCGGCACGCGCATCGAAGCGCGAGAAGTTGTAGACGAAGATGGTGGCGCCCGCGTTCCACGGCGCGAAAAAGCAGCTCCACGCGTGTTTCGCCCAGCCTGGCGAGCTGATGTTCCAGTGGATATCGCCGGGTTGCAGGCCAAGCCAGTACATCGTGGCGAGATGGCCGACCGGATAGCTCTGGTGCGTGTGAAGCACGAGCTTCGGGCGCGACGTGGTCCCGGACGTGAAGTAGAGCAGCAATGGATCGGTCGCGAGCGTGGCACCGTCGGGGGTGAAGTGGTCTGAGGCTTGATAGGCGGGCGCGAGGGGCGTCCATCCTTCGGGCGGGTTGGCGCCAACGGCGATGCGCCGATAGTCGCCGGGCAAGGCGGCGAACTTGACGGCATCGCGTGCGGTGGTGACGACGTGACGCACACGGCCCCGTTCGAGCCGGTCGACAAGGTCGCCCGCGGCGAGCAGCGTTGTCGCGGGAATCATGACGGCGCCGAGTTTCATGCAGGCGAGCATGAGGTCCCAGAGTTCGACCTGATTGGGTAGCATGAGCAACACGCGGTCACCGCGCGACACGCCTTGCGCTCGCAGGAAATTGGCGACGCGATTGGAGCGCCGCGACATTTCGGCAAATGACAGCCGTGCCTCGCGTCCGTCTTCTTCGACGACCCAGAGGGCCGGACGGTCGTTGCCCTGGGCTTGGGGGTCGAAGAAATCCAGCGCCCAATTGAAATGCGAGAGGACGGGCCAACGGAAATCACGGTACGCCACGTCGTAGTGGGCGCGCTGGGCGAGCAGCAGGTCGCGCGCGGCCTCGAATCCCAGGATTTGCGGCATCGCTTGTCTCCGAGCCCCCAAGGGCAGGATTAGGCAGAATTCCATTATCGTGTGGCCCTCCGAATGCAACATTCGGGATAACCATCATGGGGTTTCGCCAACGGTAGACGTCGCGCTGCGCGTGCCGGATGCAAAAAAATATGCGCACGACACGCACGTCCTCTTTCTTTCCCGAGCGAAGCTCTGCTATACTCGCCTTCTTTCGAGCAATGCATCTAGACGACGCATTTCTCACGGGGCGTAGCGCAGCCTGGTAGCGTACCTGCATGGGGTGCAGGTGGTCGGAGGTTCAAATCCTCTCGCCCCGACCAGATTAAAACCCGCACAGTCATTGACTGTGCGGGTTTTGTCATTTGGACACCCGATGATGGTGTAGCACACCCGGACAGTCGACGACGCCCGATATCTGACTTGGCGTGTCTCGTAGGAGTTCTACGCAGGGGTGAATTTTGCGGTGTCCGACGGCGGCGCACGCCCGCCATCAAGGACCGCGGCCGGACGGTGCCGGCCGCAGGAACTTCAGAGCGTGGTCCTCAGGCCGACAGACGCTCGAGCAGCGTGCGGGGACGCGAGGCGCGACCCACTGCCGCCTGGGCGGCCTCATGCCAGCGTGCCGTGGGCACGTCCGACGGCGACAGCAGGCTATCGAAGCCGCACGCCCACAACATCGCCAGTTGATCCGGCAGCAACGGACCCGCCGCGCGAATCGCCCCTTCGAATTGCCACTTGTCCCGCAGCAGCTTCGCCAGCGTGAATCCCCGCCCGTCGCGCGTCTTCGGGAATTCGATCACGATCAGGTCGAGTTGCGGCAACAGCGGCGCAATACGTGCCGCATCGTCGTGCCCCTGCACGCGCACACCGGCCGGCGCCACGCCCTTCTCGTTCGCGGCAAGCCAGGCGTCGAGCGGCAACACGTCCTTGTTGCCCGGCAGCGCCGCCGTGGCCGACGCGTCGGCGCCGTGATAAGTCCAGACGTCTGCCGCCGGCAGTCCGTTTCGATCAATCAACATTCAAAGCTCCCTTGAATTCTTCTGCCCCAACGCGTCCGAGCGTATCGATGAAGCGCTCGCCCTCGTTTCGCAACGAGAGATATCGTCCGAGAATGTTCTCGATCACCTGCGGCACGTCCTCATAGCTGACGCCCGGGCCGAGAATCTTGCCGACCGCGGCATTCTCGTCGGCCGAGCCGCCCAGCGTGATCTGATAGTTCTCCTTGCCCGCCTTGTCGACACCGAGAATACCGATGTGCGCGACGTGGTGATGCGCGCAGGCGTTGATGCAGCCGGATACATTGAGCGTCACCGGCCCGATATCGCGTTGCTGCGCCTCGGAGAATCGCAGCGCAATGCGTTGCGCCACCGGTACCGAACGCGCATTGGCGAGCGCGCAGTAATCCAGGCCCGGGCAAGCGATCGCATCCGAAATCAGGCCGATGTTGGCCGTCGCCAGACCGGCCGCCTTCAGGCGCGACCACAGCGCATGCAGTTCGTCACGCTTGACGTGCGGCAACACCAGGTTCTGCTCATGCGTCACGCGCAATTCGTTGAACGAATATTGCTCCGCCAGATCGGCCAGCACCAGCATCTCCTGCGCACTGGCGTCACCCGGAATACCGCCGGCCGGCTTGAGCGAGACGACCGCACTGATATAGCCGGGCACCTTGTGCTCGTGCGTGCAGGTATCGACCCAGTGACGGAACGCGATATCGCGCTCGTACGATTGCGCAAACGCCGTCGACTCGCTCGGCAGCGTCTCGAACTCGGGCACGATGAAACGCTCGCGAATCCCCTCGACGACGGCATCGCCCAACGGCCGATGCGTGAGCGCAATGCGCGCGAACTCTTCCTCGATCATCTCGATGAACTTCGCGGGCTGCATTTCCTTGATGAGGATCTTGATGCGCGCCTTATAGATGTTGTCACGTCGACCCAGCGCGTTGTACACCCGCAGGATCGCCTCGACGAAACGCAGCAGATCTGCTTCGGGCAACCACTCGCGCACGAGCGTGCCGACGATCGGCGTGCGTCCCAAGCCACCGCCCGCATAAATCTGGAACCCCACTTCGCCACGATCGTTGGTACGCGCCAGAATGCCAATGTCGTGAAAGCGCACGGCGGCACGGTCGGCCTGGCCACCCGTGATCGCGATCTTGAACTTGCGCGGCAGATAGGTGAATTCCGGATGGTCGGTCGACCATTGACGCAAGATCTCGGCATACACGCGCGGGTCGAGGACTTCGTCCTTCGCGGCGCCGGCGAACTGGTCGGTCGTCACGTTGCGAATGCAGTTGCCGCTCGTCTGGATGGCGTGCAGGTCCACGTCGGCCAACGCCGACAGGATTTCGGGCGAGTCGGAGAGCGTCGGCCAGTTGAACTGAAGGTTCTGGCGCGTGGTGAAGTGGCCGTAGCCCTTGTCGTAGCGGGTCGCCACATAGGCGAGCTGACGCATCTGAATGCCGCTCAGCGTTCCGTACGGAATCGCAACGCGCAACATGTAGCCGTGCAGTTGCAGGTACAGACCGTTCATCAGGCGATAGACCTTGAAATCGTCTTCGCTGAGTTCGCCGGACAGGCGTCGCGCCACCTTCTGACCGAACTCGTTGGCGCGGTCCTTGAGGAACTCGCGCTCGGACGGGTCGTAGCGATAGATGCCGGCGTGCTCCGGGGCAACGGTCAATGCCGGCGCATGCACCAGCGCCGCCGGCTCACCGCCCTGCTCGGCCTGCTTGCCCAAATCTTCACGCACCGACGGCCCGCGCGAGCGCAGTTGTTCCCGGAAATCTTCCGGCACCGGGCCGGCGTCGCTCAGTTGCGCCGGGCGCGGCATGGGATCGACGATCAGATTGGCGGCCAGCGCGCTTTTCGCAGCCGCTTGCGCCGGCTCGAGTTCCTGCGCGTCGAACACGTGTGCCTGCGCCAGGTCATCGACCCAGTTATGCTGCTTGTCCAGCCAAACGACCAGGCCGTCTTGCAGCCGGTTTGCCGAAATCAGATTGCCTGCATTCATTCAACGCTCTCAATGCTTGTCATCATTTGGTCGCAACTCGCGATTCGACCCGCAGGCTATCAAGCCGCGCGCGAAGATACGACCATTTACTAGTTATGTAGACATTACGGGATGTTGTTTGGACTCGGCCGCCCCGCCGGACCTGACCGGGCCGACGACAGCCCGCCTAGGCATGCACGCCCCCAAGGGCCAAGAGCGCTGGAATGACTTCAAAAATACACTGTATTTTTATACAGTACTCATGCTACATTTCCGATCATGCCATTTCATCTTGAGTGACACCATGAGCGACGCCAAATCCATCAAGTTCATCGTCGTGCCCTATCGCAAGAACAAAGACGGCGTCTTGCAGCCCGGCGAGTTGCGCCAGGCGAGCACCGAATTCGGCGCCGTGCGCATCGCGCAATCGATGGCCTCCGGCTTCGCGGGCATTGCCGCCTACGAAGTGCTGGTCGACGAGGAAGACGGCACGATGGATGCACCGCGCGTGCTTTTCCAGGACGGGGCCATTCCCGCCATGGCCGACTGAGCGCTGACTGGCGTCAGGGTTCGTCGGTGCAGGGTTCAGTGGGGGCTTCGTGCGAGATCGTCGAGCAGCGGCACGATGGCCAGCACGATCAGTATCCCTGCGAGCGGAACCGTCGCGACGAAGCCGAGGTGCTTGAAACCCAGCGCCCCGGCCAGCCCGCCCAGGAAGAACATGCCCAGCAACGCGCACAGCAAACGCAGCTTCTGATGGTCCCCGGCCACGCGCGGCAGATGACGCGCCACCCCGGGCCGATTCCAGTAGCTCATTTTGCCCAGTTCGATGCCGATGTCCGTGACCAGACCGGTAACGTGTGTCGTGCGAATCTCGGCCCGGGAGATCTTGGTGATGATGGCATTCTGCAGCCCCATCACGTAACACAGCAACCCGACGGTGCCCGGCACGTATAACAGCCGCCGATTTTCAAGATTGGCCCCCATCACGCCGAACGCCAGCAGGAGCAACGCTTCGAGCATGAGCGGTACCGCATATTCGCTGTGCGTCTGATGGCGCCGCCCCCAATGAATGAGGATGGACGAGGTTGCGGCACCGAGCAGGAACGCCAGCAAGGCGCTGAATCCGGCCAACACGAGCACGAGCTGCCCGAGCGCCAGATTGTCGGAGAGCGAGGCGACAATGCCCGACATGTGCGACGTGTACTGACCGACGGCAAGAAAGCCGCCCGCGTTGGCGCCGCCCGCCACGAAAGCCAGCGAGCAGCCCAGACGCCGGTTCGCGGCATCGGTGCGCACCGGCTGGGTGAATCCACGTAGAAATTTAATCGGCATGACGCGTGAGTCTCAGGCTTCGCACATGCGGTATTCTAATGCGCGCTGACGCAGCGTCCACGCCAATATCGCGCGCCGACGCCCAGCCTGTATGACGGAGACAACGAAGCATGATCGAGTGTTACGCGTACTTGAGCCGAGCCTTGCCCGATCTCGATCTGCGGGAGCTCGCCAAGATCATCGTCAACTCACGCGGGTTCAACGCCACCTACGGCATCACCGGCGTGCTGCTCTACGATGGCACGATGTTCTATCAATACATCGAAGGACCGAGCGAACCGCTTGCCGATGCACGCCAGCGCATCGAGGCATCGCGTCACCATCGCGACATCCAGGTGTTGCTCGATGGCACGCCGCACACGCCCGGCGCATTTCCGACGTGGAGCCTGGGCTACCTGATGCTCGACCAGCCCGCCCACGCGCTGCAGGCCCTGATGATCCCCGCCGACCACGCCGACCTTGTCGGCGCCTTTGCCGCACTCGCTGCCAAGTCAGACGCGATGTGACTCATCTGGCACCCGAGCAAAAAACGCCGGGCGCCCTGATGCCCCCCCCCCAAACGTCGGACATCCATCCAACTTTCGGGGTGCCTTTCATGAGCGGCCCGGCGTTTTCCGTCTTCCCGGCGCATGCTGGACATGCGCCAGGGGCATGGCATCGAGATTACTGCTCGATCTGACGGTTCCAGCGCTGATCCCACTGGGCGCGACGCTGATTGATGGCGTCCCAATCCACGGTCGTGATGTTCTTCACCAGTTCGTCGATCTTGCCCAGACGCTTCTGCATCGCGGGCGGCACGGTGGCGTGCGGATTGGTCGGGATGTACGCACCCGCCGCGGCGGCAAGCGTCTGCCCCTTGGCCGAGAGCAGGAATTGCGCGAGCTTCTGCGCCATGGCGTTATCCGGGCTGTTCTTCACGACACACAGGTCGACCAGCAACTGCACGGCACCTTCCTTGGGGGCCACGTACGCCACCGGAATGCCCTTGTCCTGCAGCTCGCTCACGGCCGTCGGCGTCAGCGGGAAGATCGCGGCTTCGCCGGTCTGGATCATTTCCGAGAGCTTGGCCGAATTCGGAATGTACTCGACGACATTCGGGCCCACGGTGGTCGCCCACTTGCTGAAGCCCGGCTCGACGTTGGTCTCGCTACCGCCCCAGATGCGGTTCAGGGCCAGGAAACCATGCAAGCCGAACGTGCTGCTCGACGCCGACTGGAACACCACCTTGCCCTTGTACTTGGGATCGGCGAAATCGCTCCACGACGTCGGCGCGGCCCAGCCCTTTTCCTTGAAGATCTTGGTGTTGTAGCCGATACCGGTCATGCCCAGCTGCACGCCAGCGGCCATGTCGTCCTTCACGCGCGCGAACGGATACAGCTCCTTGAGCGTGGGCGAATCGTCGAGCTTCTGGCACACCCCCATGCTGATCGCGCGCGCCATCACGCCATCGTCCAGGAACACCACGTGCATCTGCGGGCTGTTTCGATTCGCGAGCAGCTTGGCCAGCACGTCGGACGACGTTCCCGGCACCACCACGACCTTCACATTGTTGGCCTTTTCGAACTCGGGGAAGACCTGCGTCGTATAGGCCTTTTCCATCGAGCCGCCATTCATGCCGACGTACAACGTTTTGGACTGCGACCAGGCCGCGCTGCTCGCGCCCAATGCCAGCGCCGCAGCGCACATGACGACCTTTCGGGATAGCTTCATCGTGGTTCTCCTTGTGTTTCCTGGGTGTGAGGAAGGTAGTGTTGTGACGAACTCGGGACGTACGGGATGCATTTGCCGATCACGCATCGGCCGCGACCGGCGCGAACCGGTCGACGGCAAACGCCTCGATCGGTGTCGCCGTCTCGCCGTGCGTGACCAGATCCGCCAGCACTTCGCCTACGCCAGGGGCCAGCAGAAAGCCGCCCCCCGAGAAGCCGAAGGCATGCACCAGATGCGGCGTGGTGCGACTCATGCCGATGATCGGATTGTTATCGGGCGTCTCGCCCTCCACGCCGCTCCAGGTGCGAATGAGCAACGCATGGCGCAGCGCCGGCAGCAATGCACAGGCCTCGCGCATCACGGCGCGCGTGGTATCGGCCGACGGCTGGGCGTACTCGCCGTCGCCGGTGCCGCGTCCGCCGCCGATCACACAGTTGCCGCGCTCGACTTGCCGCGCATACACGCCGCCGCCGTACACGCCGAGGTTATGGCCAATGAACTTCGGCAGCGGTTCGGTGACCCACATGTTCGGATAGATGGCATGCATCGGCACCCGCTCGCCGAACGTGCCCGCGATGTGATTCGCCCACGCGCCGGAGGTATTGAGCAGCCAGTCGGCGCTCAGGTGCAATGGCTCGCCGTCGACTGGCTTTGCCGCAAGCTGGAAGCGCACGCCATCGTGCGCCACCGAGGTGATCGGCGTACGTTCGCGCACGTGCGCGCCGAGCGCGCGGGCGGCGCGCGCAAACGCGGGCGATACGAGACGCGGGTTCGCGTGGCCGTCGCTCAGACACAGCGAGCCGCCGACGGCGCCGTCGCCCAGCCACGGAAAACGCTCGCGAAACGCCGCCCCACGCAGCACAGTCGAGGCGAGACCGTAGCGGCTGGCCATGGCCGACCAGGCGTCGAGCGGTTCGAGATCGCTCTCGCGACGAGCGAGACGCAAGTGTCCCGAGCGCACGAATTCGCCGTCGATCCCGATCAATTCGGGCAGGCGATCCCATAACTTGCGCGCGCGCATGGCGAGCGGCAGTTGTTCTTCCGGGCGGCCCTGGCAGCGTACGCCGCCGTAGTTCACGCCGCTGGCCTGCGCGCCGCAATAACGCCGCTCGAACAACGCCACACGCAAACCACGCTCGGCCAGCGCACGCGCCGCCGAGGCGCCGACCAGCCCACCACCGGCGACGACAACGTCGTAATGCAGGGTCTCACTCATCGCGCGCCTCCTCGGGAATGGCCGCAACGTTTTCATCGAACAACATCGGCGCGATCGGAATCGGTTTGATCGGGGCCTGCGCCCGCAGACGCCCCGCTTGTGCCAGCGTCTGGCCGCTCTCGCGCGCGAGCAGATGGCAGGCCGCCTCGCCGCACATGCGGCCCTGGCAGCGCCCCATGCCGACACGCGTGAGCGCCTTGAGCCGATTGATGTCGGTCACACCGTCCTCCCGCACGCAGTCGCGCAGCGTGCGCGCATCGACTTCCTCGCATCGACACACGATCATGTCGTCGGGCCAACGCGCCGACGGATCGTCGGGCGCCGCAAACGCCTGCTCGATCCCCACACGAAAGCGCCCAATGCTCGCGAGCTTGCGTTCGATGGCGTCGGCGTCGGGCACGTCGGGCATTGCCGGAGCGGCGATGCCGAGATCCTCGAGCAAAGCCAGCGCCGCACGACGGCCGGCGAGTTCCGCCGCGTCGGCGCCGGCGATACCCGCGCCGTCTCCCGCCACATAGATGCCGGGTTGCGAACTGCGACCGGCGGCGTCGCGCTCAGGTAGCCAGCAACGATTGAGGTCGTCGAAGACGAAACGGCACCCGGCCAAATCGGCCAGTTGCGTCTCGGGACGCAGGCCGAAGCCCAGCCCCACGGCGCTGCACGCCAACGTGTGTTCGCGGCCGTCGCGCCGCCAGCGAATCGCGCGCACCCCGGCGGCGCCGTCAATGCCGTCGAGCGTGACGCCATGCTCGATGCGCACCCCATGCGCGCGCAGCCATCCCACGTAATAGAGCCCCTTGGCGAGGGTGGCGGGCTGATTCAGCAGCCGCGGCGTGGCCTTGACCTGACCGGCAAACGCGCTCGTGTCGAGCACCGCGGCCACGTTCGCGCCCGCTTTCGCGTACTGGTAGGCCACGAGATACAGCAACGGCCCCGTGCCCGCGAACACCACCTGCTCGCCAATCGCACACCCCTGTGCCTTGAGCGCGACTTGCGCGCCGCCCAGCGTGTACACGCCCGGCAGCGTCCAGCCCGGCAGCGGCAAGACGCGATCGGTCGCACCGCTGGCAATGATCAAATGCGTGAACGGCACGGGTTTTTCCCGGCCGTCGTGGATCGTATGGAGCCGCGCCGGATCACAAGCCCACACGAGGGTCGCGGGTCGATAGTCGACCTGAAGCAAGAGCGCGGCCATGACGCCGTGGATGGCGTCGGCCTTGGCCGCTTCGAAGCCGTACAGCGCCTGCTTGGTCCGTGTGAAGCCCGCGCCGGCCGGCGGCTGTCGGTAGATCTGTCCGCCCCAGCGCATGTTTTCGTCGAGCACCACCGGACGCTGCCCCGCTGCCACCAGCGTCTGCGCAGCGCGAATGCCCGCAGGACCGGCGCCGACGATCACGATCTCAGCGTGCTCAAACATGCGAGCCTCCGTGCGCTTCGTCGG
Source organism: Pandoraea sp. 64-18 (assembly GCF_001899225.1). Lineage (NCBI taxonomy): Bacteria > Pseudomonadati > Pseudomonadota > Betaproteobacteria > Burkholderiales > Burkholderiaceae > Pandoraea > Pandoraea sp. 64-18. The sequence continues at coordinate 156,552 of NZ_MKVU01000006.1, forward strand.
CATCGGGCGCCCGCGTGAGAATCCGCATGCCGGCTTGCACCGGTGTCGAACAGGCGCGCAGACGCGTCAGTTGGGCATCGCCACCGGTGCCAGACGCCGTCTCGCAGCGCACCCAGCAATCCTGGCATGCACCGATCAGGCAAAAACCCGCGCGCGGTGCGCCGCCGAATTCACTTATCCGGACATGGCGCTGGTGCATGAGGATGGCCGTGAGCAGCGTGTCGCCAGCGAGTGCCTGCACCGGGGCGCCGTCGAGATAAAACGTGACGGGCGCGCGCGCCGTCTCGACCAGGCGCGCCAGTTGCGGATGTCCCGGCGCGCAGGTGTCTTGCGACGCGCGGGAAGCATGGGAAGCGTGAGACATGAGATTCTTCTTGGAGCGCACGTTCAATGCTGACCGATCAGGATGCGGTTCAGGCCGTAGACACGGTCGAGCAGCAACATCGCGCCCAGCGTCACTGCAATGACAAGCGCGGAGACGGACGCCATCATCGGATCGATCGACTCGGTCGCATACATGTACATGCGCACGGGGAGCGTGACCGTCTGCGGCGAGGTGATGAAGACCGACATCGTCAGCTCGTCGAAGCTGTTGATGAAGGCGAGTAGCCAGCCGCCGGTAATGCCCGGCAGGATCATCGGCATGGTCACACGGCGGAAGGTCGTCCATGCGCCCGCGCCGAGCGACGCTGCCGCATGCTCGACACTGCGGTCGAGTCCGCTGATCGACGCCAGCACGAGGCGCATGATGAACGGCGTCACGACGATCATGTGCGCGAAGGTCAGCGCCGCGAACGAGCCGCTCACGCCCAGCATGGCGAAGAAGCGCAGCAGCGCAATGCCGAGCACGAGGCCCGGAATCACCAGCGGCGACAGCAGCAAACCGTTGAGGAAGTTGCGTCCCGGAAAGCGCGCGCGGCCGATGGCCAGGGCGGCGGGCAACGCAATCGCCAGCGAGAGCGTTGCCGACAGGAACGCCAGCTTCAGGCTAGTGAAGAACGACGCGATGAAGTCGGGGTAGTCGAGAATCGCGCGGAACCAGCGCAGCGACACGCCGCGCGTGGGCAGCGAGAGCGTTTGCTCGGGCGTGAACGCGACCAGCACGACGATGATCATCGGCGCGAGGACGAAGAGAATGACGAGCGTATGGAACGCGAGCGCCAGGGGGCTGTTTTTACGCATGATGGCGAGTGGGTTCTGTTCTGCGGGAGACCGTGTCCTGGCCTTAGCCCATGCTGCGCGAATAGCGGCGATCGAGCAGGCGGTAATACGTCAGCATCACGATCAGGTTCGCTACGAGCAGCAGCACGGCGATGGTCGCGCCCAGCGGCCAGTTCAGCGAACTCAGGAACTGGTCGTATACGGCGGTCGCGGCGACCTTGAGGCGGCGTCCGCCTAGCAGGCTCGGAATCGCGAATGCACTCGCCGACAGGCCGAACACCATCAGACTGCCCGACAGAATGCCCGGCACCAGTTGCGGCAACACAATGCGGCGCAGCGTCGTGGCCGGTGATGCCATCAGCGACAGCGCGGCGTTCTCGGTCTGAGGGTCGAGCCGTTGCAGCGACGTCCACACAGGAATCACCATGAACGGCAGCATCACATGTACCAGCGCGACGATGATCGCGAAGTGGGTGTATTCCAGCTTGTACGGGCCCATGCCCAGGAGGCCGAACGTCTGATTGATCAGGCCGCCCGAGCCAAGCAGCATGCTCCAGCCGAACGCCCGCACCACGATCGACACGAGCAGCGGCGAGAGAATCACCAGCAAGAAGAGCGAACGCCACGGGTCGCCCATGCGCGAAAGCACATAGGCTTCGAACGTGCCCACCACGGCGCACACCGCCGTGACGGTGAGCGAGATGCCGAACGTGCGCAGAAAGATCGTGTGGAAGTACGCGTCGGACAGTACCTCGGCGTAGTTACCGAACTGGAACGCCGCGATCGGGCCGCTCGACGGATCGAACTGATAGAACGTGAGCGCGAGCGTCATGAGCAGCGGAATGAGCACCAGCGCCACGAACAGCAGCATGGCCGGAGCGCTCATCAACCACATCGGCAGATACGCATGCCAGGGTGCACGCGTCGCCGGCGCCGTCTCGGGGCTAGCCACCTGCAATGTCTCAGCCATGAGCGTGCTCTCCCGCGTTCGGCGTAATGAAGCGCACGGCCTCGGCCTGCCAGTCAAGGCCGACCGGCGCGCCTTCGGCGAGCGGCTCGCCGCCTTCGTTCTGACAACACACGAGCACTTCGCCCAGCGGACTGTCCACGCGGTACAGCCATTGGCTGCCGAGGAAGAAGCGGCTCGTGACCGTGGCCGCCATCCGGCCGTCGGCGGGTGCGCACAGACGAACCTTTTCGGGACGCAGACACAGCGTGATTGCGTCCCCCACGGCCATCACGCGCTCACGCGGCGAGAGGTCGGACAGCCGCGCGCGCTGGGTCAGTTGCGCGCCTATCTCGACATGCAGGTGCTCGTCGTCGCGCGCCGCCACACGGCCGGCCAGCATGTTGGCCTTGCCGATGAACTTCGAGACGAACGGCGTTTGCGGACGCTCGTAGGCACGATACGGCGTGTCGACCTGGGTGATGCGCCCGGCCTCCATCACCACGACCCGGTCGCTGATCGACAGCGCTTCCGATTGATCGTGCGTGACCATGATCGTGGTCGTGCCGATCTTGCGCTGAATCGCGCGCAGCTCGAACTGCATGTCTTCGCGCAGCTTGGCGTCGAGGTTCGACATGGGCTCGTCGAGCAGCAGCACGGGCGGCGCGATCACGACCGCGCGCGCGATTGCCACGCGCTGGCGCTGACCGCCGGAGAGTTCGCGCGGGAAGCGATGACCGAGCGCATCGAGGCGCACGAGGGCCAGCGCCTCGCGAATGCGCGCCTGACGCTCGGCCTTGTCGATACCGCGCATCTCCAGGCCGAAGCCGACGTTATCCGCCACGGTCATATGCGGGAACAGTGCGTAGCTCTGGAACACAATGCCCAGGCCGCGCTTGTTCGGACGCATGTGCGTGATGTCGCGCCCATCGAGGGTAATGCGCCCGGTGGTGGTTTCCACAAAGCCCGCGATCATCTGCAAGGTGGTGGTCTTGCCGCAGCCCGAGGGGCCAAGCAGCGAGACGAACTCGCCCTTCTCCACCGAGAGGTTGACATTCGAGACGGCGTTCAGCTCGCCAAACGTCTTGGAAACATCCGTCAAAGTCAGAAAAGACATGGTTACGACCTTCGGGCACTTGCGCGCCGCAAGAAATGCAATTGCATCGAACAGTAGCGAGCCAAATTGCCCGCCGCAAGATAACGATTCCGTGAAATGAGATAAATATTCAGATTATTTTGTTTGACGGAATATTTGACGAATGAACACATGAATTCATTTCGCGTCACCACCTCGGTACAATCCCTAACTTACCGCGAATATTGGATGTTTTTTACAGTTTCGGCGGATCGCACCTGTTTTCAAGAGGTATCGGCTTACGCTAGTATTCCGTTTGACGGAATATTCGAGACAGTAATGAACACCATCGATTCACCCCGCACGCCGACGTCGCCGTCGTCGGACGCGGCTGGCGCGGGCATTCTGCAACGCACCTTTGCCGTCATCCGCGCATTGGGCGACGCCAAGCCCGAGGGCGAGCGTGTGACCCACCTAGCCAAGGCAGTGGGCCTCAGTCAGGCGACGGTGCACCGAATTCTGCATGCGCTCATCGCCGAGCAGGTCGTGGAACAGGACGAGACCTCCAAGCTCTACCGGCTCAGCATCGACTTCTTCGCGATGGCGGCGCAGGCCGGCAACCCGAGCGGCATGCGCACGCTGTGCCGTCCGTCGCTGCTGCGGCTTTGCGCGAGCCTCGGCGACACCATCTTCCTGCTGGTGCGCAGCAGCTTCGATGCCGTGTGCCTCGATATGTGCGAAGGGCCCTTCCCGATCCGCTCGTTCACCGGCGACATCGGCGGTCGCGTGGCGCTGGGCGTCGGCCAGGGGAGTCTGGCGATTCTCGCCTTCCTGCCGGAGGCCGAGCGCGAAGAGATCATTCGTTTTAACGTGCCGCGTTTGCGCGGGTATGGAGTGCTCGACGAGGTCTATTTGCGCACCGAAATCGAGCGTGTGCGTCAATTGGGCTATGCGGGCAGCAACAGCGGCGTGCTCGACGGCATGGCCGGGGTGGCGGTTCCTGTGTTCGACCGCACCGGGCACGCGGTGGCCGCGCTGAGCGTGGGCACGCTCGCCGCCCGGCTGTCGCAGGATCGTCTGCCGATGGTGGTGGAATTGCTGCGGCGTCAGGCCGAGTTGATCGGCCCGCAGACGAACCCTTTCGACGTCGCGATGCGCCGCCCGATGCATGGCCTTACACGGGCGCTGACGACAGAACCGCTGGCGTAACTCACGCTGGCCTACCAGGGAGATACTTCGTGGCATCAGGCGAACATCAATATCAGGTCGACGTCGAGTGGACCGGCAATCAGGGCAGCGGTACGTCGGGCTACCGCGCGTACGGGCGCAATCACGACATTCGCGCCGATGGAAAGCCGACGATCCCCGGCTCCGCCGACCCCGCCTTCCGTGGCGACGCCGCGCGCTGGAACCCCGAGGACTTGCTGGTCGCGTCCGCGAGCGCCTGCCACAAGCTCTGGTATCTGCACCTGTGTGCCGAAGCGGGTGTGATCGTCGAGCGATACGCCGACCACGCCCTGGGCACGATGATCGACACCGCGCAGGAAGGCCGTTTCGCGCGGATCGCGCTGCGCCCGCACGTAACGCTCCGGGCGGGCAGTAACGCCGCGCTGGCGGCCGAACTGCATCATCAGGCCCACGCGAAGTGCTACATCGCCAATTCGGTCAACTTCCCCATCGAGTGCGAGCCACGCATCGACGTGTTGCCTGAGTGATGGCGTGATGGCGTGATGCGGATGAGCGGGGTGGCGGGTTGCCCGCCCCCGGTTCGGCCGGTCATTACGCCGCGAGTTGTTTCGCCAGTTCGGCATCGCGCTGCTGCGCGCGCACGAACGAGTCGCGGGCGCGAAAGCGTTCCACGTAGCTCATCACGGCCGGGGTCGGCGGCACGAGCTTGAATTGCGTGAGGAAGTGCATGGCGTTGCCCCACAACGCATCGGCCGCCGTGAACGACTCGCCCAACCACCACGGACCGTCGTTCTGCGCCAGATGCCGCTCCAGCGTCCACATAACGGCATCGTAGTCGCCATACGGCGAGCGCGAGCGCTCGGCGCCGTCGCGCCCCAGCGACTTGTCGACCACCGCCGGCTCGACACACGAACCATAGAACACCATCCAGCGCAGATAGGCGCCGCGGCGCGGATCGCCCGGCATCGGCGCGAGTCCTTTCTCTGGATACAGTTCGGCGAGATACATGTAGACCGCCGCCTGTTCGGTGACGATCGCATCGCCATGACGGATGGCCGGCACCTTGCCCATCGGATTGACGTCCAGATACTCCGAGCCACGTTGCTCGCCGGTGGCGAAACGCAGCAGATGAAGATCGTGCTCGGCCTGCAGTTCGTCGAGCAGCACCAAAACGCCTGACGAGCGCGTGTTGGGGGCGTGATAGAACGTGATGCGTCGATCAGTCGTCATGGGCTTGTCTCCAGTCCAGCGCCAGGGGGAGCGGCATGTCCGGGTCGGCAAGGGGCCCAGGCGACCGCCGTCGGATTTCGGGAAATCTTACTGCATCGCGTCGGGCGCTGGCCGACAGGTCCGGCGCCCGCGTGCGAAGATAACGAACGAAACTGTTCCCCGGGCGAGCCGCATTTATGATTTGATACCGCTGAAGCGACGCAAATCGGCTTCCCGCTCACCTGCAGGTGGCTTTTGTGAGCCCCTGTTCTTGATTTTCATACTCGTCTATTGTCGGAGGCGGACGTGCCAGGACTACTTCCCGATGTCGACCGCGAGGGACTCCTCGAATATTCGGTCGTGTATACCGACCGTTCCATCAATCACATGTCGCGGCGCTTTCAAGGCGTGATGCGCGATATTTCCGATACGCTGAAAAGCGTCTATCACGCGAAGTCGGCGGTCATCGTCCCGGGAAGCGGGACGTTCGGCATGGAGGCCGTGGCCCGGCAGTTTGCAACGAACAAGAAGTGCCTCGTCATTCGTAACGGATGGTTCAGCTTCCGCTGGTCGCAGATTTTCGACATGGGCGGCATACCGTCGGAATCGACGGTCTTGAAGGCGCGTCCCGTCGAACCGGGAAGGCAAGCGGCCTACGCACCGGCCCCGATCGACGAGGTGGTCGCGGCAATCCGGGAACACAAGCCGGATCTGGTCTTTGCCCCGCATGTCGAAACTGCCTCCGGCATGATGTTGCCCGATGCCTATTTGCGCGCGGTGTCCGACGCGATTCATGCCGTCGGCGGTATGTTGGTCCTGGATTGCATCGCGTCCGGCACGGTCTGGGTCGACATGCAGGCGTGCGGCGTCGACGTGCTGATCAGCGCCCCGCAAAAGGGGTGGAGTGCGCCGCCCTGCTGCGCCATGGTCATGCTCAGTGCGCTTGCCCGCGAACGGATCGACACCACCACGAGCACCAGTTTCGCCTGCGATCTTCGGCAATGGCTGCAGATCATGGAAGCTTATGAGAACGGTGGATTCGCGTATCACGCCACGATGCCCACGGACAGTCTTGCGACATTGCGCGACGTCATGAAAGAGACCGAGGCGTACGGCTTCGACAAAGTGAAAGCGGAACAGCTTGAACTCGGTGCGCGCATTCGCGCGCTCCTGACGGAGCACGGATTCAAGAGCGTGGCGGCCGAAGGTTTTCAGGCGCCGGGGGTCGTGGTCAGCTACACCGATGACGACGGCATTCGATCCGGCAAGAAATTCGCCGATGCCGGTTTGCAGATCGCCCCCGGCGTGCCGCTGCGATGCGACGAGCCCGACGACTTCAAGACCTTCCGTATCGGATTGTTCGGTCTGGACAAACTGCACGACATCGACGGCGCGGTGGCCCGGTTCGCCAAGGCAATGCAGAGTATTGTGTAGCGTTTCTCCGGCGCATGCGGGGCGCTAGCCGCCCTCGCATCGGCCGGTCTCCAACCTGGGGTGACCGGCGGACGGCGTCATTTCTTGCCGACGCTACCGCCCACCACCTCAATCGCTGAAAGATCCACGAGATTCGAGGGCATCCCGATACCGGGATTGCGGAACATCCGTTTGTTCTGGCGGGGATAGTCGCAAACATCGTGGGGAAGTCTCTCGCCGACGACGATGCAACGCAAGGTCTCGGAACCGGTATTTCGGATCGAATGCGCCAGACCGCCCTTCCGGTAACCGATGAAATCCCCCGGGCCAATGGCGAATGCCTCATCCCCGATCACGGCGGTTGCCGTTCCACTCAACACATAGACGCACTCGTCTTCGTGATGATGGAGGTGGTACTCCGTCGTTTCACGGCCCGGCTCGACTTCAACAATGTGGAATCCGAACCCGCTAAGCCCGGTCGCGTCGCCCAGCGATTTGTTGGTACGTATTGCATTCGGGTTCCGGAAATGCGTTTTCGTGACGCCATCCATCCCGGCGATGTCTTCGCTTTTGATCAGGTACGTGCTCATTGCAGTAGCGCCTCGTTGTGGACGGTGACGTTCCATTCTATGGGAAGTCGCGCCGCCGGCATGGCAACGTCGACTATCGGCGCCTTCTTTTGAACGCAGTACTCACGGCGCTCCTGCTGTGCGGCAGCGTGATGTGCCTGTCCCGGGTTAGCACACCACGGCATGGGAGCGGTTAGCCTCGCTCGCACGCCGTGCCGCGCGCCCTATTTCCACTTCGAGCCAAGCGTTTCGAGTCCAGCTTTCTTGAGGTCATCTGCCACCATCACCACGCGAAACTCACAGTCGGCATTGAACGTAAGAAACCACGGCTCCGCGAATTTTGGAATCTGCGACGGCTCCTCAAGGTTCACGACGAGGATTGCTCCGCGTGTACCGTTCTGCTCGGTGAAGTAGGCTGCTTCCGGTTTCATCTCTGCGAGAACCCTCTCTATTAATTCTCCGATGGAGCCATCGCGCACAAAACTGTTGAATGGCTCGTGAGGTATTCGTATGTTGAGAAGCATTCGCATCGTCGTTCTCCTTGAATGTGTCCGAAAGGACGCTTCAAGGATAGGAGTTCGTCGCGTTATTGGCTGCGTTATTCAGCAAGCAAGCAAAGCGCCATCGGGGGCGCTCATGACCCATCTCTGACTGACACCCTCACGGCGCGACGGCATCAGAGCCGAGGATGCTCATCAACGACCTGGCATTGCGCTGCCCCTGATCCTCGTAATTGTTGTTGAACACTACATACACGCGGGCGACTTCCTTGGCGATGACGCGAATCGGATCAACCAGCGCCACCAGTTCCGCGTCGCGATAATCGTAGTTGAAGCGGTCCGACGCGGCGGTGCTATCCCGCACATTCCATGTCGCCTGATTGCGCCCGTGCAGGCGCACGACAGCGGCGAGCGGCGTGGTCGTCGCCCAGACCATCGGGATGCTGTTGGCGAAACCCTGCGGCTCGTCGACCACGGTGTTGACCCAGCCCAACTCGCGCAGCCACGCCAGTGTGGCCTCGCCGTGCGCCCCGTCGAACCAGCCGCGGTGACGAAACTCTGCCGCCACACCGTAACCCCGCATCCGTTGCGCGCACGCCTCGACGTGCGCGCGGCTCTCGCGATTCCCCGTCAGCCAGGGCGGAAACTGAAAATGCACCAGCCCCAGCTTGCCCGCCTGCCGCAACGGCGCGAGCGCTTCGAGATAGCGCCGCCAGATCTCGTCTCTGAGCGCGTCGGGAATGTCCTTGTAATACACGTTCGCGCGCGGGCCCGGCGGTAGCTCGGCCTGCAAATCCCTGGGCAGCGCAATGCGGGGCGTCTGGTGCCCCGTGAGCAGGCGGAATGCCTTGATGTTGAAGACGAACGCGCGCGGCGTGCGCTCGGCCCAAAGCTGCGTGTTCGATGCCGACGGCATGGCGTAGTAGCTGCTATCGACCTCGACCATCGGAAACTGGCTCGCGTAATAGCGAAGCCGCGCCTCGGCCGACGCATGCCCCGGCGGATAGAACCGCTTGCACGCAATCAGCGACTTGTCCGTCCACGACGCCGTGCCGATGTACACATTCTGGCCAGCCGTCGCGACGCTTGTCGAGGCGTCGGAGGCGTCGGGCGTCAGCCAATCAGCCTGCCCCGCAGTGTGCGATTTCACTCGGCTCATGCCAAATCCTCCCGTGGCGGCAAGCGTCGCGTTCGTTGGGTTGCGTCGCGCCAGTATAGGGCTAGCGCGCATGTCGGGGATGGGGACTGGACTGGGACGAACGACTGCCATACTGCGCGCTGATCTGATCCGGCACGCGTTCCCCGCACCGTGCCGTTTATGCGGCCCGCAGCTCACCCTGCGGGTCGCCTTTTTCGGATCCCCGTTTTCGTCACCGGTGCCATCGGCAGGTTCTCGGCCACGCTATCATGGGCCAATTGCCATCACGCCTGTCATCCCGTTACGCCCGCCGAGTGCCCGCCATGACCGAACGCCTGCCCGTCGAACGCTCAAAAGCTTATCGTCCGCTCAATCACGGCCCGACCGTTCCCGTGGGAAGTGCGCACGACAGCGCCCATCGCAGCGCCGACGAGGTCACTCAAGCGATCGCGCAGACCGCCCACGCGCTCTGGCGCACACACGGCACGACGGGTTCCACGTCGTCGCATTTGCCAAGTGACGACAGGCGGGGCAGAATTGACGCCGTCACCGACATCATCGATCGAGAGTCGCCTTTGGCGTCCACCCATCGCGACATGACCGCATCCGAAGCCGACCTCCACGCATCGCATGCCCCCGCTTCCACGCCGCGGCATGGGCCGATACCCGACACGCCCGTTGACGAGGCCGAACGCCTCGCGGCGCTGCGTCGTTACGAAATTCTCGACACGCCCCCCGAGCCCGCGTTCGATCGCATCGTGCGTCTTGCGTCTTATTTGTTCGGCGCACCGATGTCGCTCGTCTCGCTGATCGACGAGTCGCGCCAGTGGTTCAAGGCGCGCCAGGGCATCGACACGCCGCAGACCCCGCGCTCGATGGCCTTCTGCGCGCACGCGATTCTCGGCGACGATGTGCTCGTCGTGACCGACGCCCGTGCCGACCGGCGCTTCGCCGACAACCCGCTGGTCACGGGAGAACCCAACATCCGGTTCTACGCGGGCGCGCCGCTGCGCACGCCCGAAGGGCATCGCTTGGGCACCCTGTGCGTGATGGACCGCCGCCCCCGCATGCTCGACGACGAGAAGCGCGCGCTGCTCGCGGATCTGTCGGCGCTCGTCGTCGACGCGCTCGAGCTGCGTCGCGTCAATCGAGTGCTTGGCGAGATGGCCATGCGCGACGCGCTGACCGGCGCACTCAACCGCCGCGCCTTCCTGATGCAGGCCGAACGCCTGTTTTCCACCGCACGCGCTCAGCAACGCCGCTTATCCGTGCTGATGCTCGACCTCGACCATTTCAAGCGGATCAACGACGCGTGGGGCCATGCCATCGGCGATCGCGTCATCGTGGAGTTGACGCAGGTGTTGCGCGCCACGCTGCGCAAGGGCACGCCGATCGGCCGTCTGGGCGGCGAGGAGTTCGCGGTGCTACTGCCCGAGGCCGACGCCCAACGCGCCATGCAGGCCGCCGAACGCCTGCTCGTCGCGATCGGCAACGCCAGCGTGCCCGGACCCAGTAGCGGCGCCAGCGGACCCATCCGCTTTTCCGCCAGCATCGGTATCGGCAGCCTCACCCCGGACGACGCCGAATTCGGCACCTTGCTGCAACGTGCCGACCGCGCGCTGTATGCGGCCAAACAGTCCGGGCGCAACCGCCTGGCCGTGATGTGACCCCCACCCGCGACCGACAACAACAACGAACACAATGGGCAAGAGCCGACTGGAAGCCTTCAGCGATGGCGTGATCGCCATCATCATCACGATCATGGTGCTGGAGATGAGAGCACCGCACGGCAGCGAGCTGTCCGATCTCCTGCCGGTCGCCCCAACGTTCCTCACCTACATCCTGAGCTACATCTACGTCGGCCTGTACTGGAACAACCATCACCACCTTTTCCATGTGGTTCAGCGAGTCTCGGGCAGCGTACTGTGGGCCAACCTGCATCTGCTGTTCTGGCTGTCGCTGGTGCCGTTCGTCACGCGCTGGCTCGGGGAGAACCATTTCACCGCCTGGCCGACGGCGCTCTACGGCGTGGTGCTGTTCATGGCGGCCGTGGCGTACTACCTCCTCACGCGAGCATTGCTCGCCGTGCATGGCGCAGGAGGAAATGCAAAGCTCGCCGCCGCCGTGGGGCGCGACGTCAAGGGCAAGCTGTCGGTCGTGGCCTACGCCCTGGCCATCGGACTGGCATTCGTGATGCCGGCACTCTCGCTCGTGCTCTATGCCGTGGTCGCCGCCGTCTGGCTGATCCCGGATCGCCGGATCGAACAGGTAATCGAGTCATAGGGCTGCGGACTCGCAAGCACGGTGGCAGTCGACGCGCATCGCGTTTTTACGTAGTATCCGGTCCATCATGCAAAACGTAACCTTTGAACTGACGGGCGAATTCGTCGCCCTGAACGACTTGCTCAAGCTCGCCGGCCTCGTGGATTCGGGCGGCGCGGGCAAAGTGATGGTAGCCAGCGGCGCGGTCAGCGTCGACGGACGGCAGGAGACCCGCAAGACCTGCAAGATCCGCGCCGGTCAGACCGTTTCGGTCGACGGTGTTCGCATTCGCGTCAAGGCGGCTTGATACCCGGTTTCCCCCATGTGAGCCTGCCCCCGCAGGCCGCTATACTTAAAAGCGGTTTTTGGCGTGTCAGCCCAAGTCACACCCGACAATGTCCACAGGACGTCCGAGGAGGCCGTTGCGATGGTCGTGCCCCGTTCACCGTCCGTCGCCGGCACCGCGCCGGGGCGCGAGGCGCTGCTCGCGGCGCTCGACCACTCGTTGGGCATGCTCACGCTCACGCCGGATGGCATCGTCGTCGATGTCAACGACAAGCTGCTCGGCATGTTCGGTTACGCGCGCGCCGACCTGCTTGGCCAGCCGCACGCACTACTGTGCGAACCCGGCGATCCCACATGCGGCAATGCCCTGGCCCACGTCGCCAGCACCCGGCGCTCGCACACCGGACAAGTTCGCCGTCGCCGCCGCGACGGTCGCCCGATCTGGCTCGAAGCCACTTACAACCCCGTCATCGACGACGACGGTAATCTCGCCTTCGTGATCAAGCTCGCCGTCGACGTGACCGCGCGCGTGGAGCGCCAGGCGGCCGACGACGCCCGCCTGCACCTGCTCTCGCTCGGCGTCGACGAGACCGACAACGCCGTGCTCATCACCGACGCACAGGGTTGCGTGTGCTACGTCAACGCCGGGTTCACGCGCATGTTCGGCTACGCTGCGAATGAGGTCGTCGGCCAGTCCACCCGGCTGCCGTTGGGGGAAACCGCGACGGGCGACGTCGCCGACAGTGCATCGGCCGTCGATATCAAGGAGGCCCTTGCGCATTGCCTCGTCGCCGCCCGCGACGGCCGCAGTTGCCACAGCGAAGTGCTCGTGCGCACGCTGCAGCGCCAGCCGCTGTGGGTCTCCGTCGTGACGAACCCGATGCTCGACGCGAACGGCAAACTCCTCAACGCCGTGGTGCTTTTCACCGACATCACGCAATCGAAGATTCAGGAAGTGCTGCAACACAAGGCGCTCGCCGCGATGGTGCGCGATGCGCCCCTCGTCGAAGTGCTCACGCTCATCTGCCGCGAACTGGAGCAGATCGCGCCCGAGGTCGTGGCCTCGGTGGTGCGGGTCGATTCGGAAGGCCGGTTGCGCCCGCAAGCGGGGCCAAGCCTGCCCGCGCAGTATCACAAGAACATCGAAGGCCTGGCCATTGGACCGAACGTAGGCACCTGCGGCTCGGCGGCGTTTCATGCGCGCCCGGTGATCGTGACCGACATTGCGAACGACCCGCGCTGGGCCGATTTCCGCGACATGGCGGCCGAATTCGGATTGGCCGCGTCGTGGGCCATGCCCATCATCGCGAACGACGGGCGGGTCCTCGGGGTGCTCGGTTTCTATTACCGCACGCCGCGCAGCCCCGACGCCCTGCATGAACGACTCGTCGACGTCTGCGTGCATCTGTGCAAGCTGGCCTTCGAGCGCGACGAGTCGCGCACGCGCATCCGCCAACTGGCGTTCTCGGACAACCTCACCGGCCTGCCCAATCGAAGCATGCTCGGCGTGCTCGCGGCACAAGCCATTGCCAGCGCGGCGGAGCTGAACGCGCGCATGGCCGTCATCTTCATCGACCTGGATCGCTTCAAGCAGGTCAACGACTCGCTCGGCCACCAGGCAGGCGACGCCCTGCTGCGCACGATCGCCCAGCGCTTGAGACGCTCGCTGCGCGGCGCCGATATCGTTGCGCGTCTGTCAGGCGACGAGTTCGTGGCCATGCTCACCGAGTGCGATCCCGAGCGACTCGATATTGCGCTCGAGCGCATGCGCAGCGCGTTGCGCGCGCCATGCCAGATCGATGGCGTGACGCTCGCACCGTCGGGCAGCTTCGGCATCAGTCTGTATCCGAATCACGGCAAGGAATTCGACATGCTTTTGCAGCGTGCAGACATGGCGATGTATCAGGCGAAGATGACCAGCCCGGGCAGCGTACGCGTCTATCACGAAGACATGAACATCCACGCGCAGGAGCGGCTCGAGCTGGAGACCGCCCTGCGCGACGCCCTGCGGCACGGCAAGCTCGCGCTTTTCTATCAGCCGCAGATCGATCTGTCCGACGACTCGGTCTACGGCGCCGAGGCCCTGACGCGCTGGACGCATCCGCAGTACGGCGACGTGTCGCCGTCGCGCTTCATTTCACTGGCCGAGGAGTGCGGCCTGATCGGGGAACTCGGCACCTGGACGCTGCGCGAGTCGTGTCGCCAGTTGGCGGATTGGCGCCGGCGAGGCGTAGGCATCGGCAATGTGTCGGTCAACCTGTCGCCCACCAACTTCCACGATCACAACCTGCCGCGTACGATTGCCGACGCGCTGGCCGATCACGATCTGCCACCATCGTGCCTCGCCATCGAGATCACGGAAAGCGTGTTGATGGACCACAATCCGACCACGCTGCGCATCATCGACGAAGTCCACGGCATGGGCGTGCGCCTGTCGATGGACGACTTTGGCACCGGCTACTCGAGTCTGGGTTATCTGCGCCGCCTGCCGGTCTCGGAGTTGAAACTCGACCGCAGCTTCGTCCATGACATTACCCGCGACGAAACGGTGCAGGCACTGACCAATGCCATCATCAGCATCGGTCGCAATCTGCGCCTCACGGTCGTGGCGGAAGGCGTCGAGGACGAAGCCCAGCGAGCGCTGCTCTTCGCGCAAGGGTATCGTGTCGCGCAAGGGTATCTGTTCTCCCCCGCCCTGTCGGCCGTCGACGTCGAACGCTGGCTCGAACAATGGTCGGCACGCGCTCCCTCACCGAACCCCGTCCCCGCCTGAAACATCGGGAATCACGGCGCGAGCCCGAGTTCCATCTGATGCAGGGCCGTCTCGATGGCCTGGCTTTGCTCGGCGTCGAGCGCATCGGCGCCAATGCTCGTCTCACGGCGGTAGATCATCTGGCCATAAATGTTGGCCAGCGCGCGCGCCGACTGGCACAGCGACCAGTGGCTGTCGGCGGCCTGACGGCCCGTCCAGTAGTTGATCGCCTGCTCGATTTCGGCGATGGAATAGTTGGCTTTCATGAGAGGTTCTGTCTCGCCGCGGAGTGGAATACTGTGATTATATACAGCAGACAAGAAATCGGTAAGTTGCCCATGTCATGACCGGCATCGATCCAGATCGATTCGGGTCCGCGCATGCGTCGATTCTCAGGCGCGCGTTTCGGAACTGCAACACTTGATGCCGGGGCATCGCCAAAAACGGTCCCGCATACCTCGACATTCTTCACAAAATCAACCACTTACCAGTTCCGGCACGATATTGGCTTCAGCTTCGTGAAAACGCCGTGCAGCCGCTTGCCATGCTCGCCCTGCTCGCGTCCCCAACGATCGCCCCGACGGAGCCGACCCATGCCGCCGAGACACGCTACGCCACCGGTTCTACCGGTTTTCCCGTCCGCCGTGCGCCGCGTGATGCTGCTTCGGTTTGGCATCGTCGCACTCTGCGTGCTGATCGCATCCGGCGCACCACGGGTCCATGCGCAATCGGTGCCGCCCGCCGGCGCCGCACCCACCGATCCCTTTCATCAACCGTGTGTCGCCGTGCGCGCCTCGCCGGAAGCGTCCGCCCCGGGAGCACGCGGTATGCGCCACGGCGTCGCTGCCCTTCGGACCGTCGCGACGACACCGGCTGCAGGACGCGTGGTACGCAAGCAATACGTCGACCTCGACAACCGCTGCGCAACACCGCCCGCGTTCGCGCCGACGCGCGATGTCGACGCGACCTCCACCTGGCATGTGGACGCGCCGGCAGGCGACATGCACGCGGCCGCCAAGCCTTCCGGGACACACGCCTTGCGCGGTCTCGCGTCCTGAGCGGCGGCGCACGACGTTTGCTATCCTGCGTCTTTCGCACGCCCACGTCGTTGCGCCCCCAGAGTTTCCGGAACCTCAATGCCCGCCAACACGCCCAACAGGCCCGACACGCCCAACACTTCTGACAAGTCGCGCGGCACCCTCCGCTCGCCCGCCGACGGCATGCCTCCACCGGGCGCGCTGCCGCTCGCCTGGATCGGCTTGCTGGCCGCTGCCGCCTGGGTACTCAAAAGCCCACACCCCACGTGGGCCGTCGGTGTGATGTGTCTTTGCGCCGGCCTGATCTCATCGTTCGGCGCACGTCGCCGCGGACGCAGGGCATGGCCCGCCTTCTTCACCGGTCTGCTCCCCGTCGGCGTCGCGCTGTTCTTCGCGTTGCTGATGTTGCGCCCGCTGCTTCGTTGACGACGCCTCGTCAAGTGTTCGTGTGGCTTGCAAGCCATGACCGGCGAGCCCTTCTCGTTACGCACTCAACGACCGATGAGTTACCCACAGCTTCTGTGGATAACCCACTGGATAACTGGGCACTCGCCCGCCGAGACGCCCGCCGTTACACGCTGTCAAGAGGATTGCCCGTTTCAGCGTCAGCATTGGATAAATTTTTTAAGCTTGACGTTTCACCGCGCATCTGTGCGCAGGCAAAACCCTTTGACGTGAAGCAAGCCTGCGGAAAATCCCGCCGCAATTCGTGTGAAAAGCGGGGTCCCCGCACGCATGGAAGGGTTCGCAGCACAAGCGAATCGGCCTATGATGGAATTGCGCGATACCTCGCCATGCATGACTTGGGATCCTCGCCGGATCCGCACGTCAGTGGCCGCTTCGCTTTCCAGTAACCCCGGGAGAACGTCTCGTATGACCCAATCCGACAAGCCGTCCGTTACCTCCGCCTCATCACCTGTCGACGCGTCCACGACCGAAGCGGAGCGCGTCCATCTGGACGATCTGCTCGCGCGTCACTCGGTCACGGAAACGGTCGACCGCGCGTCCGTCATCGACTTGATCAACGAGTTGCGCTCGCCTGAAGTGAAAACGGCGGAAGACCGTGATCGGGTCGTCAAGGAAAGCCGCTTGTGGCGGGAAGTGTCGCACCGCGACACCGCCATTTCGCTGATCAATTCGCTCGCGCAGATGGCACCGATCTTTCTGAACCAGATTCACTGGTGATGCTTGTCGCGCCGGCCGTCGCCGGCGCGATGCGCCTTCTTTCGCTTCAATCCTGATTTGCACGCTTGCCGCGCCGATCCATGGATCTGGATTAACGTTGCGTGCGGACACCTTGGTGGGTGAGCGGGACCTTGCGCCGCGTGTGCCTTACAATGCGGGTCGCTTAAGCGCTTCCTGTTGACCCGACACCATGACGACCACGCTGAACACCTCGACCGACTTCAAGAACTGGATCTGCCTGATCTGCGGATGGATTTACAACGAAGCCGAAGGCGCACCGAACGACGGCCTTGCGGCCGGTACGCGCTGGGCCGACGTGCCCGCCGACTGGCGTTGCCCGGAATGCGATGTGGCGAAGGCGGATTTCGCGCTGTCCGAGTTCTGAGTGCGATAGCGCCCGCCCGATCGGTGCAGGCTCAGTGATGCCAGCCCCATCCGCGGCCCCGGCCGTGCCATCCGCGATCATAGCCACCGTCGTAATAGCCGCCCGATATCCCGAACGTCACGACCGGTGCGGGGGCAACCGCGTAGCCCGGCGCATAGCCATAACCGTCGTAATAGGCGTTGCCGTACGCCGGCGCGCCATAAGGCACGGCCACGCAACCGGCCATCATCAGGGCGACGGCAGCGCCGCCCGCCAGCCAAAGTAAGCGTTTCACGATGAAGTCTCCCGCATGAGCTGTTCGAGTCGTGCGCGAAACGGATCGACGCCAGCCCGTCAGCGGCTCATCGATTTTCGCAGCACCCGTTTGACTCGTTAGACAGGTATGTTCCCGCGAAATGCGTGATGGGGCACATCATCTTTGGTTACCAAATGTGACATCGGTAACCGTGCGATCAGAAAACCCAGCAGCGGTCGCGACCGGCACGTTTGGCGCGGTACAACGCCATGTCGGCTCGTTCGACCATGGTCATCGGCGAGTCGCCGTCCTGCCACTCCGTGATGCCGAAACTCGCCGAGAAACGCAGCGGCGGCTCACTGCCTTCCAACGATTCGCGCTTGCAGCGCTCACGAATGCGATCCGCCACGCGCAGTGCATCGCGCTCGCTCGCCCCCGGCAGCAGAATCGCGAACTCCTCGCCACCAATGCGGCCGATCAGGTCGTCGCCGCGCAATGTCGACGAGCACACCAGCACGAATCGGCACAGCACCTGATCGCCGATGGCATGCCCGTAAGTGTCGTTGATGGACTTGAAGAGATCGAGATCGGCCACGATAAGACTCATCGGCTCGTTCTTGCGTTGCGTGCTCTCCAGCAACCGCTCGAAGCGATGGAAGAAGTAGCGTCGCGTCAGGCTGCCCGTCAATTCGTCATAACTGGCTTCGAACGCCAGTTGATGATTGGCCGCGCGCAGCACCTCGTTCGACTGACGGGCTTCGCGATGCTTCACACGCTCACGCCAATAAGTCCAGCCGGCGAGCGTTACGATGATGACGCCGCCCAGATACAGCAAGAAACACAACACCAGGTCCTTGGCATGCTCGCGCGTGAGTGCCTCCCAGGCGTCGACACCCTCCACCGCGTAGACGGTCAGGTCATTGCTCGAACTCGGACGCGACGTGATCACGAACGGCTTCCGGGACTCGTCGAATGCCGACATCCGGTCGAGCAATTCCTGAGGCACCCAGGCGTTCGAACGACCGGGGGCGCGCTTGAACGGGGAGATGGGCATGCGCGCGAAGTCGTCGTGCTGGTACAGCGCCATGCGCTCGGCCTCGGACAGCTTGCCCAGCTTGCCATCGAGCATGAAACGATCCTCGAAACGAGGGTCGTTCGCCATGATGACCACGCCATTGCCGTCAACGATGAACGACTCTCCGCTACCCACCCAATGACGCAATCGCGTGAGTCCGATCTTGGTCATCACGACACCGATCAGCGCGCCCTTGCGATACACCGGGGCGCTGAAATAAAGGCCGGGCGCCTGATGCTCCCAGCCTGCGGCATAACTCTCGAAACGTCCGCCCAACAGGGCATTCGTGACATAGGGCATGTTGGCCACGGACTGCCCGATCGGCGACGGCTCATCGCGGAAATTGCTTGCGGCCACGCACACGCCATGAGCGTCGATCAGCCACACCCGGTCAACGCCGAAGTATCCCTGAGCGCCTTGCAGAAATTCGTTGGCACGATCCACGGTCTCGGGCGCCGGGGCGTCGCCCCCCGTCGCTCGCAGCACGTCACGCAGCAAACCGACTTCCGCCAACGTGGCGGGGATGGCGCGCACCATCGCCAGATCCGTGTTGATGGCGTGAATCATGCCGTCGGCGACGCGGTCGGCCACCATTTGCCCCGCGTCAACGCTCTGAGCGAGCTTGTCGCCGACCAGCGACGTGGCAGTCCTGTCCGCCGCCATCCAGCAGGCGACCAGCACGCCAACCGAGACGCTGGCGGCATAAAGCCAATGTCTAATCCTCATCCGAAAATCAAACGCTCGTTCTAATATTATTCACTTCTTACGTTGGCGACGTATCCACTGCATTCGTGTTGCGCTTCTGTCATTTCCCCGGACAGAAGCCCTGGTCGCGGCTGACATTCTGAGTGCCAGCGAATTGCCGCCAATTCTGGTCTGCGCGTCGAACTCGTTCCCCCTTTTCCCCCTTTTTTGCGATCCACGGCGTGTCGCGCCACGCGCCTCCGGACCCTGGCTGCTCCGCATTGCCCACCCCGACAACGGCAGCCGCCCCCGCTCTCCAGCGCAGTGCGCGGCGCACGGCCACCCGCTCATGCCGCCCGACTTCATCACGACTACGACTGATTTTATCGCACGCCAACGATGAACTCGTACCGCCAAACATCAAATCACGAATTTATTACGATCACCGATTTAATCTATTAATTAGCCGAATACGTCGCTTGTTCGCATTGGTCAATGGGTCCGCTTTATTCGCAAATCCCCAAACGCGCGATGACCGAATCAATCTCTTCGATTTCCACCGGACGGGAGAATAGGTAACCCTGTGCGCACAGTGGCACGAAATGACGCAGCCAATCCAGTTGCCGCGCATTCTCGACGCCCTCGACAATCAGCTCGATACCCAGCGAACGCGCAATGTTGACGATGTTCGAGATCATCAGGCAAGAACGTGACGAATCGGGAATCGACTCCACGAACGAGCGATCGACCTTGAGCGTGTCGACAGGAAAACGTGTCAAGTAGGACAACGACGAGTATCCGGTACCGAAATCGTCAAGCGCAATGCGCACCCCGGCGCGCTTGAATTGCTTGATCTTCATCTCCACGAGCGCCGGATTCTTGACCATGACCGACTCGGTGACTTCCAGCTCAAGTCGATTCGGTTCGACGGCGTACGCCCTCATGAGACGCTCGACCAGCTCGCCAATGTCGCCGCGCCAGAACTGCACCGACGAGACATTGACGGCCAGTCGCAGCGACGCCATCGGCGTGCCTCGCCATGCCGCCAGTTGACGGCACGCCTGCGTCAGCACGAACTCGCCGATGGCCACGATCTGTCCGGTCGTCTCCGCCAGGGGAATGAACTCGCCCGCGCTCAGCACGCCGCGTTCCGGGTGACGCCAACGAATCAACGCCTCCATGCCGCGCACGCAATCGGACTCGAGCGCGACGATGGGTTGATAGGCGAGGAAAAACTCGCCGTTGACCAACGCCTGCTCCATTTGCCGCTCCCACACGACGAGCTGATGCGCCTGATACGTCATCTGCTGCGTATAGACGCGCACCACGCTCTTGCCGGCCTCCTTCGCGGAGTACATGGCGAGATCGGCCTTCTTGATGAGGTCGGCTTCGGTTTCCTCCGGTTTGGACCAGAAGGTCACCCCAATACTCGCGTGAAGCGCGAACGACGTGCCGTCCGCCACCATCGGCGACTTGAGGGTGGCGAGCAACGTCTCGCCCAGCGGCTCGGCGGCGTCGGTTGCGCCGTTGCCTGTGAGCAGCACCATGAATTCATCGCCGGCAAAGCGCGCCAGCATGGCCTCTGGTGGCATGCGCGGGGCAAAGCGCTCGGCCACCTGCCGGATGATCTCGTCACCCTGCGTATGACCCAACGTGTCGTTCACGCTCTTGAAATTATCGAGGTCGATGTGCAGCAGCGCCACCTTGCCGACCTGGTCGGGCACGGACAGCGCACGCCGCAACGCCTCCATGAGCGCATAGCGATTGGGAAGTCCGGTGAGCGCGTCGAACGAAATCAGTCGCGTGAGCTGCTGATCCCGTCCGATCAGCCGCTGCATCAGGTAGGCGATAAGCACGAAGAACACGATGAGCGCAACCGACACGAAGGTGGCCATCGTTAAATAAACCCGCGCGACATGCCGATGCTCGGTCAGCGCTTCATCCAGCGACAGTCCGACCTGAACGGCGAGCGGATAGTCCCGCAGATGGCGGTATGCCACGATACGTTCGATGCCATCGATGGGATCACGCTGGATACCTGAACGGCGTTGCGCTGCCGAGAACGGCGGCAATTCCCCCGTGCCGGCGATGGCAACGCCGGCGCCGGTGCTGCGCGCGAGCATGGCGTTGTCGTCGGCAATGACGGCGACCTCGCCGTATTGGCCCAGCACGGCGTTCGTGTAGAAGTCCGTGGTGAAGTAGTCTGGCGCCTGCGACACGATCACCACACCGGCGAAGCTACCATCGGGATGATTGAGCCGCCGGGTGAACTGAAGCACCCACTTGCGCGACACGCGCCCGAGCACCGGATGACTGATGAACAGGTTGTCGTTCGAGAGTTCCTGATGCACCCGGAAGTGCTCGCGGTCGGCGATGCTGATCCCAACGCCGCCGGCGATCGTCGTGGCCACGATGTTGCCGCTCGCATCGGCCAAACTGACCTGCACCATGAAGGGATCTTTGACCGTTCCTTCGGCGAGCGCTTGCTTCAGATCGAAGTGTCCGTGACGTCGCTCGAATTCGTATTTCACGAAACGCGTCAGTTGATCGACCTGACGGATGGCCCGCAACGTATGCTGCTCGAGTGCGGTCGTCACGGTCGACGCCGAGGCCGCGGCGTCGCGCAGAATTGCCTGACGCTCGATGGCGATGCG
Source organism: Pandoraea sp. 64-18 (assembly GCF_001899225.1). NCBI lineage: Bacteria > Pseudomonadati > Pseudomonadota > Betaproteobacteria > Burkholderiales > Burkholderiaceae > Pandoraea > Pandoraea sp. 64-18. The sequence continues at coordinate 178,305 of NZ_MKVU01000006.1, forward strand.
CCATAGCACCGCCGTCCAGACGAGGATCAGAATCAGGAGACCGAAAATCAGAATCGCGGCGATCGAGCGATGGGGCGTCATCCAACGCCCGTGTCGCGCTCCCGTTGTGCTCGGTTCCGCCATAGGTGGAGATCCTCTCAGCCTTTGTGCCAAAACGCGCAAAGATCGGTGTTGGCCCGGTCGTCAATAGGATCCAGCGGTCGTCGCCAACGGACGCCATGGTTTCCGGCAAGTGTAAGGCAATCGCGGCGCCCCCGGAAGTCGTTTGGCGTTTCCGCGTTCCGGCAGGGGGACGGGGTGGGCGCGAGCACCGCCCCACCCCACGGCGTGCCATATGTCGGATTACGGATATTTCGGCCACCGCCGCACTAGGAGAATCCCGAAGTTCGAGGCACGGTTCGAGGCGCGCCCCAGCAGCCGAATGCCACGGGATGCGTCACAAGCACTCGCTATCGCGTGGCTTCAGGCATTGACGGCAAAAGCGAAGACAGTGCAAGCGCACGAGGACCGCCACCACCGATGCGTACGCCTTGTTCAGGACTTGAGCAGATCGATGACCGCCTCCAGACGATGGCGTAAGTCAGCCACGTCGAGGGTCGTCTCGGGTTCGGTCAATGCGGCCGACTCGCCCCCGTGCCCCGCAGCCGCGCGGGCGCCACGCGGCGTGTCGGCATCGAGGCGATTGCGCGCACCATTGATGGTGAAGCCCTGCTCATAGAGCAACTCCCGGATACGCCGGATCAACAGGACTTCATGGTGTTGGTAGTACCGTCGATTACCGCGCCGCTTGACGGGGCGCAGTTGCGTGAACTCCTGCTCCCAATAGCGCAGTACATGCGGCTTGACGCCACACAGCTCACTCACCTCACCAATGGTGAAGTAACGCTTTGCGGGAATCGGCGGCAAGGCAACGTGATCCATCGCGGCGTTAGCGGAATGGGACGACGGTTAAACAGCGGAGGAAAAACCAACGGCCGCCACAGAAAGCGGCGGCCGGGAATCACTTGCCCAGCACGCCTGATTCCACCATCGACTTGAGTTTCTGGCTGGCGTGGAAGGTCACCACCCGACGCGCGGCGATCGGAATCGCCTGGCCGGTTTTCGGATTGCGGCCCGGTCGTTGCGGTTTGTCGCGCAACTGGAAATTGCCGAAGCCGGAGAGCTTGACGCTGTCGCCAGACTCAAGCGCATCGCGGATCGATTCAAAGAAGGCCTCGACCATATCCTTCGCTTCGCGCTTGTTCAGACCGACTTGCTCGAACAGCAACTCGGCCAGTTCGGCCTTGGTCAGCGTCGGTGCTTCGGTCGAGACCTCGTTCGTGTCGCTGCGACCCAGCGCGATGCGCTGCGCCGCGAGCATGGCTTCAAATTCACCAGGATTCATTTCGTTCATACGTCCCACGCGATGGCGATGACAGTGCGATAACCAACTCGCAAGCGGATGTTGACTGAGTTTCAGGCGCGCAAACGTGCGCCGAACCCTTCTACCCGTTGTACCAGTGCGTTGATGGCGCCCTGGACCGTCTCGTCTTGCAACGTACCCGAGGGGTCCTGCAGAGTAACACGAAACGCCACGCTTTTGTCCTGAGCCCCCAGCGAGCCCGAGGCTGCACCGGCCTTCGGACGGAACTCGTCGAACAGGCGAACCGATTGCACGACGCTGCATGCCGGATCGTCGTGACGCGCCGCCAGCATGGCGTCGATCAGCCCTTGCACCGGCTGCGCCTGATCCACCACCAGCGCGATGTCGCGCGTGACCGGCGGGAACTTCGAGATGTCCTCGTAGCTCGCGACGTCGCGCACCAGCAGCGCTTGCGCCTCGATCTCGAACAACACCGGCGCATGCGGCAGGTCGTACTTCTGTTGCCAGCGCGGATGCAGCTCGCCGATGATGCCGACACGCTTGCCATCGACTTCGATCGCCGCGCTGCGTCCCGGGTGCAACGCCGGGTGTTCGGCCTTCACGAAGCGTGCCGTGCGCGGGGACAACAGTGCTTCGAGATCGCCCTTCACGTCGAAGAAATCGACCTGACGCGTTGCCGCGCCCCATTGCTCGTCGAGCACCGGGCCATAGGCCAGCGCCGCGACCGTGAGCGGCTGACGGTAACCGCCAACGCTCAACTCGCCCGAGGCGACCGTATTGTCGCGATGGTAAGTGCGGCCAATTTCGAATACGCGTACACGCGACGCCTTGCGATTCAGGTTGTAGCGCGTGCTCGCGATCAGGCTGCCGATAAGCGTCGAGCGCATCACCGCCAGGTGGCTGGCGATCGGATTGAGCAGCTTGATGGGGTGATCGTTGCCGGCGAAATCGGCTTCCCACTCCACGTCGACGAAGCTGAAGCCAACCGTCTCGTGATAATCGCGCGCCGCCACGGCGTGACGCAACGCGTGTTGCGAGCGGCGGCCTTCCTGCGTCGGGCGCATTTCGCTTGCGGCGACCGGCGGATTGGCCGGAATGCGATCGAAACCGTAGATACGTGCAATCTCTTCGATCAGATCTTCTTCGATTTCGATGTCGAAACGATACGACGGCGGCGTGACGCTGAACACGCCATTCTGCAAGGTGAAAGGCAGACCCAGGCGCGTGAAGATCTCGCTCATCTCCGCCTCGGAAACCGGCACGCCCAGAATCTTGATGGCACGCGCGACACGCAGGGTCACGGGCCGACGCTCGGGCAACTGTGCGATCTGGTCTTCAAGCGGACCGGCCTGGCCGCCGCAGATGTCCAGCACCAGTTGCGTGGCCCGCTCGAGGGCACGCCCATTGCCGGCGAAGTCGACGCCGCGCTCGAAGCGGTGCGAGGCATCGCTTGTGAAGTTGTACTTGCGTGCCCGGCCCTGAATCGCCTGCGGAAAGAAGAACGCGCCTTCGAGGAAGATGTTTTGCGTGTCCAGGCCCGCCTTGGTCGAGTCGCCGCCCATGATGCCGGCAAGTCCAATCGGACCGCTGGCGTCGGTGATGGCGAGCACGTTCTCGTCGAGCGTGACGGTCTGTTCGTTGAGCAGCTTGAGCGTTTCGCCCGCCCGCCCGAAGCGCACGTCGATCCCCCCTTGCAGGCGGTTCAGGTCGTAGACGTGCAGCGGCTGGCCCAATTCGAGCATCACGTAGTTGGTGATGTCGACCAGCGCGGAGATGCTGCGCTGACCGGCGCGCTCAAGGCGCTCGACCATCCAGCGCGGCGACGCTGCGGCAGCGTTCACGTTGCGGATGATTCGGCCGCCGAAGCGCCCGCAACCTTCCGGCGAGCTGATGCGTACCGGCAGCGTGTCGGCGATCGTCGCGGGCTGAGCGCCCTGCCCCGGCAAGTCCTTGAGCGGCGCGCCGGTGATGGCGGCCACTTCGCGGGCGATGCCCAGCAGCGACAGGCAATCCGCTTTGTTCGGCGTGAGCTTGACGACGAACACCGTGTCGTCGAGATCGAGATACTCGCGGATGCTCATGCCGACCGGCGCGTCGTCCGGCAGGATCATCAGACCGCCGTGGTCTTCCGAGAGCTTCAGTTCGCGCGCCGAGCACAGCATGCCGAAACTCTGCACGCCGCGCAGCTTGCCGATCTTGATCTGGAACGGGGTGCCGCCGGCCTCGGCCGGGGGCAATGCCGCACCCACGGTCGCGCACGGCACCTTGATGCCCGGCGCCACGTTGGGGGCGCCACACACGATGGTGAGCGTCTCGCCGGTACCGGCGTCGACCTGGCAGACGTTCAGACGGTCAGCGTCCGGATGCCGGGCGACGTCGAGCACCTTGGCCACGACCACACCGGTAAACGGCGGGGCGACCGGGTCGGTTTCCTCGACTTCGAGCCCGGACATCGTCAGGGCATGCGCCAACGCGTCCGTCGACAAATCCGGGTCGACCAGGGTACGCAGCCACGATTCAGAGAATTGCATGGATCAGTTCGCTCGCAGTTAAGTCTTCACTTCCGAGAGCCCGGCGGCAGCGGCTTCGCGCGCCCGTCCGGGGCCGTCGGCATCGATTACATGAATTGGCGCAGGAAGCGCAGGTCGTTCTCGTAGAACAGTCGCAGATCCTGCACACCGTAGCGCAGCATCGTCAGACGCTCCAGACCCGAACCGAACGCGAAGCCGATATAACGCTCCGGGTCGAGTCCCATGTTGCGCACGACCGTCGGATGCACTTGCCCGGACCCCGAGATTTCCAGCCACTTGCCGGCGTTCTTGCCCGTTTCGAACTGCATGTCGATTTCGGCGGACGGCTCAGTGAACGGGAAATACGACGGGCGGAAACGCACCTGAATGTCGTCGCGTTCGAAGAACTTGCGCAGGAAATCGGTGTACACGCCCTTCAGGTCGGCGAAGCTGATGTCTTCGGCAATCCACAGGCCCTCGACCTGATGAAACATCGGCGAGTGCGTGGCATCCGAGTCCACGCGATACGTGCGGCCCGGCGCGATCACCTTGATCGGCGGCTTGTTCATGCGCGCGTAACGCACCTGCATCGGGCTCGTGTGCGTGCGCAGCAGCAGCGGCTTGCCGGCGTCGTCGTTCCCTTCGATGTAGAACGTGTCTTGCATCGAGCGGGCGGGGTGGTTCTCCGGGCTGTTCAGTGCCGTGAAGTTGAACCAGTCGGTTTCGATTTCGGGGCCGTCGGCCACGTCGAAACCAATGGAACGGAAAATCTGTTCAACGCGCTCCCAGGTGGTGAGCACGGGGTGCAGGCTGCCAGCGCCCAGGCCTCGGCCGGGCAGCGTGACGTCGACGGCCTCGGCCGACAAGCGCGCGTCGAGCAGCGCGTCGGCCATGGCCTGGCGGCGCGCCTGCAGGGCGCCTTCGATCTGTTGCTTGGCCGCGTTGATCCGTGCGCCTTCATGCTTGCGCGCGTCGGGATCAAGCTTGCCGAGGCCCTTGAGCAACTCGGTCAGTTGGCCGGTCTTGCCGAGAAAGCGGGCCTTCTCGTTTTCCAGCGCGGCGGCGTCGGGAGCGGCGGCGAACGCACGCTGCGCTTCGCTGACGATAAGTTCCAGATCCATATGCTACAGACTCAAGTTAGGCGGTCGGAATGGCCGCAGATGCCAGCGAAAAAACCAGCGAAAAGGCATGCGAAAAACAAAAGGGGGCTCCGATGAGAGCCCCCTCCTGGCGAATGGCGCGCGGTAAAGCGCGCGATACGCTAACTACAGCTTAGGCTGCGACGGCGGCTTTCACCTGGGCGACAATCGCGGCAAACGCCGGCTTGTCGTTGATGGCCATGTCGGACAGCACCTTGCGGTCGAGTTCGATCGAGGCCTTTTTCAGACCAGCGATGAACACGCTGTAGGTCATACCGTGCTGACGCACACCTGCATTGATACGCGCAATCCACAAGGCGCGAAACACGCGCTTCTTGTTACGGCGATCGCGATAGGCGTACTGCCCAGCGCGCATGACCGCTTGCTTGGCGATGCGGAAGACGTTATTGCGGCGGCCGCGGAAACCCTTGGCAGCAGCGATGACTTTCTTATGGCGGGCCCGTGCGGTGACCCCACGTTTGACTCGAGGCATGTTTCTCTCCTATCTAAGTCGGGGTTTAAGCGAAGGGCAGCATTGCGCGTACGGAGTTCAGATCAGACTCATGAACGCCGACGGCACCGCGCAGGTGACGCTTATTCTTGGTGGTCTTCTTCGTCAAAATGTGACGCTTGAAAGCCTGACCACGCTTAACGGTACCGCCAGGACGCACGCGAAAGCGCTTCTTGGCACCGCTCTTGGTTTTCATCTTAGGCATGAAAAACTCCGAGTTTTTAACATGATCACAGGTGTGACGCCAAAATCGCGCCCCTTGTAGAACCCGAGACCACTTGTATTCAGGGTCAGACAGCACCCTGCATCACTGCCATGGCCTTGCGGGCCACGGCGGCAATTCCTTGCAGCCCGGCGGTATCGATCGATACCGCCACGGCGTTACTTCTTCTTCGGCGCGATGACCATGATCATCTGACGGCCTTCCATCTTCGGCATCTGTTCCGGCTGGCCAACCTCTTCGAGATCGGACTTCAGACGTTCCAGCATACGCGCGCCGATTTCCTGGTGAGCCATCTCACGGCCGCGGAACCGCAGCGTGATCTTGGTCTTGTCGCCTTCTTCGAGGAACCGCTTCAAATTGCGCAACTTGACGTTGTAGTCGCCGTCGTCGGTGCCAGGCCGGAATTTGACTTCCTTGATCTGAACAACCTTCTGCTTCAGCTTGTTCTCGTGCGCTTTCTTCTGTTCCTGATACTTGAACTTGCCATAGTCCATCAGGCGGCACACCGGCGGCTGCGCCTGCGGCGCGATTTCCACCAGATCGACGTCGGCCTCTTCGGACAGACGGAAAGCCTCGGCGAGTTTCAAGATGCCGAGCTGTTCCCCGTCGACCCCGGTTAGACGCACTTCAGGCGCAGTGATTTCGCCATTGATGCGATGCGCTTTATCGGTAGCGATGTTGCTTATCCTCGAAAAAAACAAAAAATTTAGCCGCGCGGTCCGACAGGCGTTATTGGAACGTTGCGCATTCCTGCGCCAGACGTTCGATGAGCGCGTCAACGGGCATCACACCCAGATCCACGCCGCCACGGGCACGCACGGCTACCGTATTCGCTTCCTGCTCTTTATCCCCTACAACAACAAGGTAAGGAACCTTCTGCAAGGAATGCTCGCGTATTTTATAGCTAATTTTCTCGTTGCGCAAATCGCTGCGAGCCCTAAGCCCTTGTTCTTTCAACTTTTTCGTCACTGCCTGGGCATAATCGGCCGTTTTTTCGGACACATTCAGCACAATGACCTGTTCCGGCGCGAGCCAAACCGGCATTGCACCAGCATGGTGCTCGATCAAAATACCGATAAACCGCTCGAGCGACCCCAGGATGGCCCGGTGCAGCATGACCGGACGGCGGCGGCTGTTGTCCTCCGCCACATATTCGGCATCCAGGCGCTCCGGCATCGAGAAATCGACCTGCATCGTGCCGCACTGCCACTGACGGCCAAGCGCGTCCTTGAGCGTGTATTCGATCTTCGGGCCGTAAAACGCCCCGTCGCCCTCCGCGATCACGAATTCGCAGTTCGAACGACGCAGCGACTCCATCAGCGCAAATTCAGCCTTGTCCCAGTTCTCGTCCGAACCCACACGATGCTCAGGGCGCGTCGCGACCTTGTAGATCATGTCCGTGAAGCCGAAATCCTTGTACACGGCATGCAGCAGCGCCGTGTAATTCACGCACTCGTCAAGAATCTGGTCTTCCGTACAGAAAATGTGACCGTCGTCCTGCGTGAAGCCGCGCACGCGCATCAGCCCGTGCAGGCCGCCCGACGGCTCGTTGCGGTGACATTGACCGAACTCGCCGTAGCGCAGCGGCAAATCGCGATAGCTGTGCAGCGCCGAGTTGAAAATCAGCACATGGCCCGGACAGTTCATCGGCTTGAGCGCATACGCGCGATTTTCCGATTCCGTCGTGAACATGTTGTCCTTGTAGTTCTCCCAGTGGCCCGACTTCTCCCAGAGCGCACGGTCGAGAATCTGCGGACCCTTCACTTCCTGATAGCCGTGATTGCGATAGACGCGGCGCATGTATTGCTCAACCTGCTGCCAGAGCGTCCAGCCCTTCGGGTGCCAGAAGACGAGGCCAGGCGCCTCCTCCTGCATGTGGAAGAAGTCCAGCGCACGGCCGAGCTTGCGGTGATCGCGCTTTTCCGCCTCTTCGAGCATGTGCAGATAGGCATCCTGGTCTTCCTTTTTCGTCCAGGCCGTGCCGTAAATGCGCTGAAGCTGCTCGTTCTTGGCGTCGCCGCGCCAGTAGGCACCCGCGACCTTCATCAGCTTGAAGACTTTGAGCTTGCCCGTCGACGGCACGTGCGGTCCCCGGCAAAGATCGACGAACTTGCCTTCGCGATACAGGCCGATCTCGTCCGTCGCCGGAATCGATTCGATGATCTCGGCCTTGTACTTCTCCCCCATCGACAGGAACAGACGCACGGCGTCGTCGCGCGAGAGCACTTCGCGCGTGACCGGCTCGTCTTTCCTGGCCAGCTCGTGCATCTTCTTCTCGATGGCATCGAGATCTTCCGGCGTGAAGGCGCGGTGGAACGCGAAGTCGTAATAGAAGCCGTTTTCGATGACCGGGCCGATCGTGACCTGCGCTTCAGGGAACAACTCCTTGACGGCGTAGGCCAGCAAGTGAGCCGTCGAGTGACGAATGACGTCGAGGCCATCGGCGTCCTTGTCCGTGACGATGGCGAGACTCACATCGCGCTCGATCAGATAGGACGTATCGACCAGCTTGCCGTCGACGCGGCCGGCCAGGGCAGCCTTGGCCAGCCCCGTGCCGATCGAGCCGGCGACTTGCGCCACCGTGAGCGGGCCTTCGTACTGGCGTTGCGAGCCGTCAGGCAAACGTACCGAAATCATGTCGCACTCCCATGCGCAAAAGCATCACGCGCGGCCAACGCCACGCGGCAAAACCACGAAAAAAAACGGCCTCGACTGTCGTCGAGGCCGTCTCTTCATTCCTTGCATCCAGACGAAAAACACCCTCGACTTAACGTCGCACCTTCACCACTGTGAAAGTTCGGGCCGTCTTCAACATGAGTGTTTTCCAGCGTCTGTGTCTGCGGGGTCTCGCGGACTGTCATGCATCAAATTCGTTGGTAGGCTCGATTGGACTCGAACCAACGACCCCCACCATGTCAAGGTGGTGCTCTAACCAGCTGAGCTACGAGCCTACTACAAGAGAACGAGATTCTAGCAATATTTCAGCGAGTCGCCAAGCGAATATTGTGCCTGCCGCAAATGCCGATCACCGCCGCCGCGACGACATCACCCCCGCCACCCCGCCCAGTTGCGCCAGCGCGCGCTGCAACTGCCCGCCATCGCGCACTTCCACGGTGAACTGCATGAACGCCTGCGCGCCCCGCGACTGCGTGCTGACACCGGTGACGTTGAGCTTTTCCCGCGAGAACACTTCGGAGATGTCGCGCAGCAATCCCTGACGGTCGGTCGCCTCGATCTGGATATCCACCGGATACGCCGCCACGCCCCGCCCTTCGAGCACATCGGCCGACCACGCGGTCTGAATGACCCGCTCCGGCGCCCGCGCCTTCATGGCGTGAAAGCTCGTGCAATCCTGACGGTGGATCGATACCCCCTTGCCGCGTGTGACAAACCCCACGATCGGATCCGGCGGCGCCGGACGGCAGCACTTGGCCAGTTGCGTGAGCAACGCGCCGACGCCCACGACCAGCACGCCGCTCTTGGCCCCCTGCGTGACGCTGGTGTCGAGGCTCTTCTTCGCGACGAGCGTGTCCTCGTCGCGCGGCTCCGGCCCCGGCAGGTTGCCCGACAGCGCCTGCTCGACATGGCGCAGGCTGAACTCATCCTTGGCAATCGACGCGTAAAGGTCGTCCGGCGTCCGGAATCCGAGCCGAGCCGCCAGATCCTCCAGATTGACCGACGTCTTGCCCTCGCGCTGCAACGTCTTGTCGATCAGCGTTCGGCCATGGGCAATCGTTTCTTCGAGATCGATGGTATTGAACCACTGACGCACCTTCTGGCGTGCCCGGTGACTCTGCAAATACCCCAACTGCGTGTTGAGCCAATCGCGCGACGGGCCGCCCTGCTTGACCGTCACGATTTCGACCGTCTGCCCGTTCTGCAGCGGCGTATTGAGCGGTACCATCGCGCCGTCGACACGCGCGCCACGGCAACGATGCCCCAGCTCCGAGTGCAGGTGATACGCAAAATCGACCGGCGTCGCCCCCTGCGGCAACGCGATCACGCGTGCCTGCGGCGTGAGCACGTAGATATGATCATCGATCGTCGCGCGCTTGAGCTGCGCCCACGGCTGCGCGGCCCCCTCGGCGCCCACCGTATCGGCCACATCGTCTTTCCACGCGAGCAACTGGCGCAGCCAGGCGATCTTCTCGTCGTAGGCCTCGTTCGCCGCAAACGCGCCGCCGTAGCCGCGCTGCCCCGCTTCCTTGTAGCGCCAGTGGGCCGCGATGCCATACTCGGCAAAGTGATGCATCTCATTCGTGCGTATCTGCACTTCGAATGCCCGCCCGTCATCGCCGATCACCACGGTGTGCAGCGACTTGTAGCCATTGGGCTTCGGACGCGAGATGTAATCGTCGAACTCTTTCGGAATCGGCTGCCACAGGTTGTGGACAATGCCCAGCACCGTGTAGCAATCCTTGATGTCGTCGACGATCACGCGAAACGCGCGCACGTCGTACAGTTCGGCGAAATCGACCGCCTTGCCGCGCATCTTCTTCCAGATACTGTAGATGTGCTTCGGCCGCCCGGACACTTCGGCCCTGACACCCGCGCGCGCCAGTTCGTCCTGAAGTCGCTGGATCGCGCCTTCGATGAACGTCTGACGCTCGACGCGCTTCTCTTCGAGCAGCTTGGCAATCTGCTTGTAAGTGACCGGCTCCAGGAAGCGGAACGCGAGGTCTTCGAGCTCCCACTTCAGTTGCCAGATGCCGAGGCGGTTCGCAAGCGGCGCATAGATCTCGAGCACCTCATGCGGCATCTCCTCAGGGGGTGTCTTCTTCTGTGCCGCATACCAGCGCAGCGATTGCAGACGCGACGCCAGCCGGATCATCACCACACGGATGTCTTGCGCAAACGCGAGCAGCATCTTGCGCAGCCCTTCGACCTGCGACTTGCGTTCTGCCGCGGCGTCGCGATCGCGCCCGTCGGTCGGCATGGCCTGCGCGGCACGCGAGCCCGCGCCCGAGAGCCGCTGCAACTTGCGCACGTCGATCACGAGCGCCGCCACTTCGGCGCCGAAGGTTTGGGTCAACGTGGTTTGGGGATCCGGCAGGAACTCGACGGCGGAGAAGAGCGCCGCGGCCTGATGCGTTGCCTCGTCCACGCGCAGCGTATCGAGAATCGCGAGCATGCCCCGTGCGTGCGCCATGATTGGCTCGCCGGACGAGAGCACATGCTCGCCGCACAGGGTGGTGGCGAACGCGAGCGCGTTGTCGAGCGTGGCGGGCAGAGGCACATCACCCACGCCCGGGGTCGAATTCCGGGCGTCCGGCGCCGTTGTCGAATTCGTGCCAGCGGAGGTCGGTGCTTGATGTTGGTTCATGTCGGAACATGGGGCGACGCGCGCCCCTGATGATACGGGTCGTGAGACTCAGCCTTCGCGCTGAGCCGCCACGACCACGATTTCTACAAGCATGGCAGGGTCGGCGAGCAACGCCTGCACAGTGGCACGCGGAGGTGCATTACCCGCGGGCACCCATTCGTCCCACACCTGGTTCATTTCGCCGAAATACTTCATGTCCGAAATATAGATCTGACAGGAAAGAATCAGCGACTTGTCGCTGTTCGCCTCGGCGAGCAGGCGGTCGATATGCGCGAGTACCTGACGCGTCTGACCGACCATGTCCTGCGTGCGGTCATCCGGCGTCTGCCCTGCCAGATAAACCGTGCCGTTGTGCACCGCCATGTCCGACCAGCGCTTTTCGACGTAGAAACGTTGTACTGCCATGATGAAAGACTCCTCGTGTTCTTCGAACGTCGGACTTGTCGCCGCACCCCGCCACCGGAGCGAGTGTCAGTCGGCAAATCCCTCAAAAAATCGGCGTGCGATCTCGATCTGATCCGCATGCACAAACGTCGGCGCATGTCCCACGCCGGGTATTTCCACGGCGCGTGCGTGTTGCGCGAGCGCCAGCATTTGTTCGAGCGTCGCGCGAGACAGCAGATCCGACTGCTCGCCGCGCACAATCAACAGGCGTCCGGAAAATGCCGCAAGCGACGCCCAGAGCACGCCCTCTCCCGCCGCTACGGCCTCGGGCGAAATCGCGGCAAATGCCGCTCCGAGCGACGGATCGTAACGCAACACATATCCATCGCCGTCGGCCTTGAGCAGCGGCTCGCACAATGCGCGCCATTCCTCCCGGGTATGCGGACCGAATGACGACGAGATCGACCAGAGGTAGTCGGCCCCCTCGTCGATCGATGCAAAACGCTTCGGCGTACCGACATATTGACCGATACGTGCGAGCGCGGCGACGTCGATGTGCGGTCCGACATCGTTGAGCAGCAGATTGCGAATCGGCGTATCGGGCAAGCCCGCGAGGCCCATGCCGATCAACCCGCCCATCGACGTGCCGAACCAGTCCACGGACGTCACGCCCAGGCGCGCAATCAACGTCACCATGTCGGAGACGTATTGCGGCACGACATAGCCTGCGGGATTGCGCAGCCACGACGACTGTCCGCGCCCAACCACGTCGGGACACACGACACGGTAGTCGTTTGCGAACGTCTTCGCCAGCGCATCAAAATCGCGACCGCATCGCGTCAGCCCATGCACGCACAACAGAACGCGCGGATTCTCCGGATCGCCCCATTCCGTGTACGCCATACGATGCAACCCGGAAGGGCTCAGACACTGAACGTTCGACAGGCGCGGCGCGTAGCTCGACATGACAGACTCATCGGATCGGTTTCCAGAACCGAATTCTACCGCGCTTGCCGTCTACCTTTGCAGCGATGCCCGCAACACGGCGCTCAGTGTCGCGCAGAACCCGAATCGTGGCCGACTCACCGGCACCGCCAAAACAAAACGGGCGGGGAAATCCCCGCCCGCTTCGCCTTCCATCGATCACCGGGTTCAACGGCCACGGCAACCCTCAGCAATACTGCGTGTCACACGCCCCTGGCATTCAAGCCACAAGAGACGACGGCCACGTCACCCATGCGTCAGACAGCGCTCGTATCGAGCGGTGCCCCGGTCTTCTGCGAAATTTCTTCCTTCGTCACGCCCGGCGCGAGCTCGACCACCTTCAGGCCGTCCGGCGTCACATCGATCACACCGAGGTCGGTGATGATGCGGTTGACCACGCCAAGGCCGGTCAGCGGCAGATCGCAGGCCTTCAGAATCTTGTGGGCGTCGCCCTTGGCAACGTGCTCCATGAGCACGACCACGCGACCGACACCGGCGACAAGATCCATCGCGCCGCCCATGCCCTTGATCATCTTGCCCGGGATCATCCAGTTCGCGAGGTCGCCTTTTTCGCTGACCTGCATCGCCCCGAGGATTGCCAGATTGATGTGGCCGCCACGGATCATCGCGAACGAGTCCGCCGACGAGAAGATCGACGAACCCGGTAGCGTCGTCACCGTTTGCTTGCCCGCGTTGATCATGTCTGCATCGACTTCGTCCTCCGTCGGGAACGGGCCGATACCGAGCAGGCCATTCTCCGATTGCAGCCAGACTTCCATGCCGTCGGGCACATGGTTCGCCACCAGCGTGGGCAAACCGATGCCGAGGTTCACGTAAAAGCCGTCTTCCAGCTCTCGCGCCGCGCGCGCAGCCATTTCATCACGATTCCATGCCATGGTTATCTCCTTGATCTCGGCGCTTACTTGGCACGAACCGTGCGTTGTTCAATGCGTTTTTCCGGATGCGCGTTCAGCACGATGCGCTGAACGAAGATGCCGGGCAGGTGCACGTCGTCCGGGTCGATCGAACCGGTGTCGACCAGTTCCTCGACTTCGACGATGGTGATCTTGCCGGCCATGGCCGCCACCGGGTTGAAGTTGCGGGCGGTACGATTGAACACGAGGTTGCCCGCGCGATCCGCCTTGGCGGCCTTCACGAGCGCGATATCGGCGCGCAGCGAGCGCTCCATGACGTACGTCTCACCGTCGAATTCACGGATTTCCTTGCCTTCGGCGACTACCGTACCCACGCCCGTCTTCGTGAAGAACGCCGGAATGCCTGCGCCACCGGCGCGCAGTTTTTCGGCCAGCGTGCCCTGCGGGGTGAATTCGAGCTCGAGTTCGCCGGCCAGATATTGGCGTTCGAACTCCTTGTTCTCGCCAACGTACGACGAAATCATCCGCTTGATCTGACGCGTCTCGAGCAGCAATCCCAGACCGAAGCCGTCCACGCCGGCGTTGTTGCTGATACAGGTGAGCCCCTTGACGCCCGAGTCGCGCAACGCGGCGATCAGGGCCTCGGGAATGCCACACAGGCCGAAGCCGCCGACAGCGAGCGTTTGCCCGTCTGCGACAACATCGGCGAGCGCCTCCTTGGCGCTGGCGTATACCTTGTTCATCGTGTGTCCCTTTCCCTCGGTTGAGAATTGAAATTATGTCGCGCGCTTGCGCGTTGCGAGGCTTGCGCCGCCCCTCGAATCGCCGTGGCCACGCACCTCATGCAATCATAGAGCTTACGGTGCCGGGCAAATCGGGCACAATACGTGAAATTACATATCTCCTTGCGCGCCGGGCCGTAACACGCGATCCACCGGCACGCGCCCAGACAGGATCCGCGCCGCTCCCCCATGCCGACGTTCGACTACCAGACCGCTTTTCATATCGCTCCCGTCGGCCTGGTCATTTCGCGCCAGCGCATCATCGAGGACTGCAATCGACAGCTTGGCAAGATCTTCGGCTACGAGCCCGAGGCCCTGATCGGTCAGTCGTTCCAGGTACTGTATCCGTCCCCCAAGGAGTTCGAGCGCATTGGCGAGCGCATTCCGCCGATCATGAGCGCGCAGGGCGTCTATGCTGACGAGCGCATCATGCGCCGGGCCAGCGGCGAACTGTTCTGGTGCCACGTGACGGGTCGCTCGCTCGACGTGAAAGACCCCCACGCCGCCGGCCTCTGGACCTTTGAGGACATGTCGGCCACTCGTCGCGTCGCCGTGGCACTGACCGCGCGCGAGCGCGAAATCGCGGCGCAACTCGTGCAGGGCAAGACGAGCAAGCAGATCGGCAAGGTTCTCGACATCAGCCCGCGTACCGTCGACATCTACCGCGCGCGCCTGATGCAGAAGTACGGCGCCGGCACGGCGACCGAACTCGTTCAGCGACTCCTCGGCAACTGAGGAACGCCAGGGGGCAGGCAGCGCCCCCTTCCCGCTTCACCGAAACAAGCCTCACGCCATCAACGCGCGCACCGCCTCCGGCAGCGGCACCGACTTTTCCGCTTTGTAGTTGACCCAAACGATCTTCGCACCGCCCTCGGCGACGAGGACATCCGGCGTATCGGCGCGGCGCAGCTCAAAACGTGTATCGACGCTGCTTCGGCCCAGCGCGCCTACCGACATGCGGCAATCGATATCGCCGGGATAGCGCAACTGACGCAAGAACGTCATGTTCGCGTTGATGATCACCGGCCCCTCGCCCGTCGAGCTTTCTTCCGACGCGATGTCGAGCGACTCCAGCCACGAGATACGGACCTGCTCCATGTAGCGGAAGTAGACGGTGTTATTCACATGCCCGAAGGCATCCATATCGCCCCAGCGAATGGGCATGCTCATCCGAAAGACTTCTTTGTATTCTGACGACACTGCAAATTCCCCATATTGAAAATCGACGCCCTGCCACGTAGTGACAGGACACCATGGGGAGAAAGTGTAGCGCGTCGGAGCGTTTGGTGTGCGCCAACCCTCGGCGAGTGGCGACGAGCGGCAGCCTTTTCAGAATCGCGTGAGACCAGCGCCACAGACATTTCCGACGCGAGCCGGCACAACTACTTGCGCGCGCCGGCGTCGTGCGTCTTGGCGATCGTTGCCTCGTCTCTCACGGCGGCCTCGGCCTTGTCGACCAGATCGCGCCCGACCAGCACTTTCCATTTCGCATAGACGGGACGCGTTGCGTCGACAAAGCGCTGGCGTTGTTCCGGCGTGAGTCGCGTGACCTTCACGCCGCGCGCTGCCAGATCGTCCCACGCGGCATTCTCGCCGCGCATCGCGTCTTCTCTTGCGAGCGTCACTTCGAATCGCGCCGCCTCGATCGCTGCGTCGCGAACGATGTCGCGATCCTGCGGCGACCAGCTATCCCAGACCTGTCGGTTGACGGAGAACACGATGGGATCGGCGACGTAATCCCACACCGTGATGAAGCGCTGTCCCAACGTATCGAGCCGCACATTGTTGAAGACCGTGATCGGATTTTCCTGGCCGTCGATCTTGCGTGCGCGCAGCGCGCGCACCGCATCGTTCCACGTCATCTGAGTCGGCACGGCGCCCAATGCCGTGAAGATGTCGTTGAACAGCAATGACCCGACAACACGGAAACGCAGGCCGCGCATATCCTCTGGCGCACGGATCGAACGGCGAGAGTTGCTCAGTTGCCGAAAGCCATTCTCGCCCCACGCCAGCGGTACAACGCCCTGCTCTTCCACGCGGCGAAACAGCTCGCGCCCGACGTCGCCCTGCGTCAGGGCGTCGAGAGAACGACAGCCACGCAGCAGGAATGGCAGGGAGAAAACGTTGAATTCGGGTATCGCTGACGACCAGTTGATCGTCGAGCCGACCGCCATGTCGATCACGCCCTGACGCAATGCGGAGAATTCCCGCGTCTGGTCGCCACCCACGAGCGAGGCGCCTGTGTGCAGTCGAATGTTGATGCGCCCACGCGTACGCTCGCGCACCATGTCCGCCCAAAGTTGCGTGCCTTTGCCCCAGGGCGTGCCGGCATCGGGCATGATCGACAGCGAGTATTCGGCCTTGTAGGGCTGCGCGGCCACCGGCAGCGCAATTGCGGCGAGGGCGAGCGCGACGCCGACGAGCGCACGCCAGCCTTGATTCAACATGTTGTCCTCAAGATGTTTCGGGATCCGACGTCAGCACGACGTCCTTCACGACCCCATTAGCACCCGAGAATTATGCGCTTGTCGCCGCTACGCTGACTGCCTCGGACAATCCCGGATTGCCGCATTGCAGCGAGCCTGCCCAATTCGCCAAATCGCCGTGGCACAAGGCCTGACGAGGCTCAGCCGACCGCCAGACCATCGTCGATCGTCATGATCGACCCGTTGATAAACCTGGAATCGTCTGAGGCAAGAAGCAGAATCAGCCCGTCCAGATCGCTCGGTTCCCCGACGCGTTGGCGGGGCAGCATCTGAACGAGCTTGCGACCGGCGTCGGTCTGCCAATGCTCGTGGTTGATCTCGGTGTCGATATAGCCCGGACACAGCGCATTGACATTGATGTTGTAACGTCCCCATTCGAGTGCCATCGCACGGGTCATGTGGATGACCGCCGCCTTGCTCACGCAGTACACGCCGAGCATGGAAATCGCGCGCTGCCCAGCCACCGACGCCACATTGATGATCCGGTGCTGGCGCTGCGGGTCGCCCTTTGCCCGCCGAATCATGCGTTTGGCGACTTCCTGCGCCACGAAAAAGGTGCCGCGCGTGTTGGTGTTCAGGACGTAGTCGTAGTCCTGGGGCGTAACGTCGACCAGACGCTGCTGGGTCGACACACCGGAGTTGTTGATCAGAATATCAATGGCCCCCGCCTCGGTCTCGGCATGGGCCACCCCGGCGCGAATGCTGTCGTAGTCGGTCACATCGAGAGGAACGACGTGCGCCGCACCGCCTTGCGCCTCGATCTCCGCCCTCAATTCCTTGAGCCGCTCGACACGCCGGCTGGCCAGCACGACCTTTGCCCCGGCCTGGGCCAGCACCTTGGCAAACTGCATGCCAAGTCCGCTCGAGGCCCCCGTCACCATCGCCACTTTCCCTTCGAGATTCAGCGAACGCCCCATCGTCTTCTCCCTCGCGCCTGGACACCCATTGAACAACGGCGACGCCGCATGGCGTGCCGCTAGAGTTGCTTACCTACCATACCGAACGATCGTGCTATTAATATGCGGTTGCGAGGTGCCCCCCATTCCCGGAAAATGGCCGCACCCACGAATTCTAACGTTTATAACAGGAGCATCAATGGATCCCAAGCTGCTTGAGCAGTACGGCCCGAGGGAGTCGATGGAGTATGACGTCGTCGTTGTTGGCGGCGGTCCGGCCGGCCTGTCCACGGCAATCCGTTTGAAGCAGCGCGCGCAGGAGGCGGGGAAGGAGATTTCCGTATGTGTCCTGGAAAAAGGCTCGGAAATCGGGGCGCACATCCTGTCTGGCGCGGTCATGGATCCGCAAGCGCTGACCGAACTCATCCCCGACTGGAAAGCCCTTGGTGCACCGCTCGACACCCCGGTCGTTGAAGATCGCTTCCTGTTCCTGAACGAGACCGGCGCGACCCCCACGCCGTCGTGGCTGCTGCCCGCCTGCTTCCAGAATCACGGCAACTATGTCATCAGCCTGGGCAATGTCGTGCGCTGGCTCGGACAACAAGCCGAAGCGCTGGGCGTTGAAATCTTCCCGGGCTTCCCGGCCGCCGAGATCCTGTACGACGAGAACGGCGCGGTCATGGGCGTGGCGACCGGCAACATGGGCGTCGGCAAGGACGGCGAACCGACCGAGAACTTCCAACTGGGCATGGAACTGCACGCCAAGTACACGATCTTCTCGGAAGGCGCACGGGGCAGCCTGGGTCGCCAATTGATGCGCAAGTTCAATCTCGACGAAGGCCGCGATCCGCAGGCCTACGGCCTGGGCATCAAGGAACTGTGGGAAATCGACCCGGCCAAGCACAAGGAAGGTCTCGTCATCCACACGGCCGGCTGGCCGCTCAACGCGCAAACCTACGGCGGCTCGTTCCTCTACCACCTGCCGAATCATCAGGTGGCGGTCGGTTTCATCGTTGGGCTCGACTACGGCAATCCGTACCTGTCGCCGTTCGAGGAGTTCCAGCGTTACAAGACCCATCCGTCGATTCGTCACTTCCTCGAAGGGGGCAAGCGCATTTCATACGGTGCACGTGCCATTACAGCGGGCGGTCTGCTGGCCCTGCCGAAGCTCGTTTTCAAGGGCGGTGCGCTGGTTGGGTGCGAAGCGGGCTTCCTCAATGTCAGCCGGATCAAGGGCAGCCACGCCGCTATCAAGAGCGGCATGATGGCAGCCGATGCCGCCTTCGACGCGCTGGTGGCCGAGCGCCAGCGTGACGAACTCAGCGCCTACCCGGCCGCGTTCGAGCAATCGTGGCTGCACGAAGAGCTGAACAAGGCGCGCAACTTCAAGCAGTGGTTCAAGAAGGGCCTGACCGTGGCCACGATCATGACCGGCATTGAGCAAAAGCTGCTCGGCGGCAAGATGCCATGGACGATTCACCGCAAGAAGGCCGATCATGAGTGCCTGCTGCCGGCCGCGCAATGTCAGCCGATCGCCTACCCCAAGCCGGATGGGAAGCTCACGTTCGATCGTCTGTCGTCGGTCTTCATCTCGAACACCAACCACGAGGAGAACCAACCGGCGCATCTCACGCTCAAGGATCCCAGCGTGCCGGTTGGCATCAATCTGTCCGAATACGCGGGGCCTGAGCAACGCTATTGCCCGGCAGGTGTGTATGAGTTCGTGAAGAACGAGGACGAGTCCGAGCGGTTGCAAATCAACGCGCAGAACTGCGTGCATTGCAAGACTTGCGACATCAAGGACCCGACGCAGAATATCGTGTGGGTTACGCCGGAAGGGGGGGGCGGGCCGAACTACCCGAATATGTAATGCGGTATCGCCGCCGGTTCGCCCGGCGGCCTTCACTCCGGCTGACGACGCCTGGCGTTCGCCTTGCGCCTCGTCAGTCCGGCACGCGCGCCGCGATAACCGGCGTGTTCACGTGCACGTCGCCACACTGCGCGCGGTGACGCAACGCGTGATCGATCAACACGAGCGCGAGCAGCGCTTCGGCAATCGGCGTCGCGCGAATTCCCACGCAAGGGTCATGCCGCCCGAACGTTTCCACCGTCGATGCGTGACCGGCAACGTCGATCGAGCGACGCGGTGTACGAATGCTCGACGTGGGCTTGATCGCGATCGACACGTCGATATCCTGACCGGTCGAAATGCCGCCCAGAATGCCACCGGCGTTGTTCCCGACGAAGCCCTCCGGCGTCAATTCGTCGCCGTGCTCCGACCCCTTTTGCGTGACGCTGCGGAAACCCGCACCGATCTCCACGCCCTTGACGGCATTCAGGCCCATCATCGCGTGGGCGATATCGGCATCCAGGCGATCGAACAGCGGCTCTCCAAGACCCACCGGAACGCCGGTCGCCACAACGCGCAGCTTCGCCCCGACCGAATCGCCCGCCTTGCGAAGGTCATCCATATACGCTTCCAGTTGCGGGACGACTTCCGCGTTGGCGGCGAAGAACGGATTCTGCGACACCTGCGACCAATCCGTCTGTGCGATCTCGATGTCGCCGAGTTGCGTCATGCATCCGTACACCTGCACGCCAAATTTTTCGGCCAGCCACTTCTTGGCGACGGCGCCGGCGGCAACGACGGGCGCCGTGAGACGTGCGGACGAGCGTCCGCCACCGCGGTAATCGCGCACGCCGTACTTTTGCAGATAGGTGTAATCGGCATGTCCGGGGCGGAACGTCTGGACGATGTTGCCGTAGTCTTTGCTGCGTTGATCGGTATTGCGGATCAGCAGTGCGATGGGCGTCCCCGTCGTCACGCCCTCGAACACGCCAGAGAGAATCTCGACGGCGTCCGGTTCGTTGCGCTGCGTAACGTGGCGCGACGTGCCAGGACGGCGGCGATCCAGCTCCCCCTGGATGTCGGCTTCCGTGAGCGCCATTCCCGGCGGACAGCCATCGATCACGCAGCCAATGGCCGGGCCATGCGATTCGCCGAAAGTGGTGACGGTAAACAGAGTTCCAAGCGTATTGCCAGACATACGGGGATCGGGTTCGGGGAGGACGGGAAGGCCCTATTATGCCAGCGATCCCGCCACACCGCGCCGCCCTGTGCGACGGTCGAGGGCGCTAAACGACCGGCCGGCGGCATTTTGGGCGCTTTTGGGGCGTGGCATCGGAGACTTCCGAGCCACGGCCGCGATTCATGAGGAGACGCCCCCTCACACCGGCCAGGGGCCGCGCAGCTTGAGCACCTTGTCCCGCAGGGTTTCCGGCGTCGCCTGCGCAGGCGACACCGGCGCCCCGATGACAAGCTCGAGCCGGTTCAGAATGCCACGCTTGAACGGCCGTGACATTGCCGCGCCACCATGTCGCGAAAAGAAACTTCCCCACAGCCCGCGCAGCGCCATCGGCACGACCGGCACGGGCGTACGCTCGACAATGTGCTGTACCCCCTGACGGAAGACCTGCAGCTCGCCGGATGCCGTGAGCTTACCCTCAGGAAAGAGGCAAACGACGTCGCCCGCCGCCAGCGCGACTGCGATCTGCCGGTAGGCGCACTCGAGCGCGACTGCATCTTCGTGCGCCGGGGCAATGGGAATGGCGCCGACCGTACGAAAGAACCACGACAGCACCGGGATGCGGAAAATACGGTGGTCCATCACAAAGCGAACCGGACGCCGGATCGACGCCCCGATCACCACGGCATCGGCAAAGCTGACGTGATTGCAGACCAGCAGGCATGGCCCGTCGTCCGGAATCTGATCCGCCCCTTTGACGTCGATGCGATAGAGGGTGTGCAACAGCAGCCACATCGCGAAGCGAATCAGGAATTCCGGGAGTCGCAGGTATAGATAGACAGCCACCAGCGCGTTGAGAATGCCGGTGACGAGATACAACTGGTCGATGGTGAACCCGGCCTTCGTGAGCGCCATCGCCATGAGGGCCGACACGACCATGAACAACGCGTTGAGGATATTGTTCGCTGCGATGATGCGTGCGCGATGCGACGGCGCGCTACGGCTTTGAATCAGCGCGTACAACGGCACGCTGTAGAAGCCCCCGAACATCGCCAGCAGGAACAGGTCCACCAGCACGCGCCAATGGGCCGGTTGCGAAGCGAACTGCGCCACCGTCTGCAAGGCCGCGCC
Organism: Pandoraea sp. 64-18; assembly: GCF_001899225.1. Lineage (NCBI taxonomy): Bacteria > Pseudomonadati > Pseudomonadota > Betaproteobacteria > Burkholderiales > Burkholderiaceae > Pandoraea > Pandoraea sp. 64-18. The sequence continues at coordinate 199,938 of NZ_MKVU01000006.1, forward strand.
GTGAGCGCCGCCCCGACTCGCAAAATAAAGATCGACCGCGAATACCGTCATGCCGATCGAGCCGAACGGCACGAGTCCGATTTCCACCTTGCCGCCCGAAAGCCGCTCGCACAACAGCGACCCAATCCCGATGCCCAGGGAGAACATGGCCAGCAGCAGCGTGACGACACCCGGACCGGCGCCGAGCACGTCATGTGCGAAGTTGAAAAACGACGCGAGAAAGGTCGCCCCGAGAAACCAAAGCCACGAGATACCGAGCAGACTCTGGAAGACCGCACGGTCCGTACGCGCGATGCACAGATTTCTCCACGTCTCGGTCAACGGATTCCAATTGATGCGCAGATCCGGCTGCGCCGCGGGCGTTTGCGGCACCCACGTCGACACCAGCCGGCCCAACAAGGCCAGTCCGAGGCAAACGCCGCCGATCCACGGCAGCGAGCCCGCCCCGGCGCCAGCCAGTTCGCCGCCGACAATCGTGCCGATCAGGATGGCCACGAACGTGCCCATTTCGACCAGACCGTTCCCCCCCACCAGTTCGCGCGTGGCCAGGTGCTGAGGCAGATAGGCGTACTTGACCGGCCCAAAGAGTGTGGAGTGGAGTCCCATCAGGAAGGTGCACACGAACAGCAGCGGCGCGCTTGCCCAGAGGAAGCCGGCCGCGCCGAGCGCCATGATCGCGATCTCCAGCGACTTGACGAAACGGATCAGGCGCGCCTTGTCCCACTTATCGGCAATTTGCCCGCTGGTCGCGGAAAACAACAGGAACGGCGCGATGAAGATGGCCGAGATGAGGAACGCCGCCGTCTTGCCGTCGACGTTCTGAAAAAGCGATGCGTGATAGGTGACGAGCGACGTGAATGCGATTTTGAACACGTTGTCGTTCATCGCACCCAGAAACTGGGTCCAGAAGAACGGCGCAAAGCGCCGCTCTTTCAACAGTCGTGATTGGTGGCCCTCGCCGCGTGCCCCGCGCTGGCTGGCCTCACTCACTTGGTGTTTTCCGCTTCCTCGGCCGGCCAATCGCGAATGTAGGCCTTGAGCATGCGATTTTCAAAGGATTGCTCCTCGACGACGGCACGCGCCACATCGTAGAAGGAAATCACGCCCATGAGCGTGCGATTGTCCATGACGGGCAAATAACGGGCGTGACGCTCAAGCATCATGCGCCGGACTTCGTCGACATCCGTCTCCGGCGTGCAGGTGAGCGGATGGTCGTCCATGACTTTGCGAATTGTGGAACTGCCAACCGTACCGCCGTTCTTGCTGATCGTATTGATGATTTCGCGGAACGTGAGCATGCCCACGAGATCGCCGAACTCCATCACGACGAGCGAACCAATGTCATGCTCCGCCATCGTGTCGACGGCCTGGGCCAGCAACGTCTCCGGGGTCACGGTGAAAAGGGTGTTGCCCTTTACTTTCAGGATGTCAGACACACGCATGGCACACACTCCTCGTTGAGATGCTCGGGCAACCGCGGCAGGACGATGCCACCGGACGCATTTGCCAGACTTCGGCGTTCGAGACGGATCGCCGGCGCGCGCGCCGCTGTCCCCTCGTTATTGTGATTAGATCATGTTCGAAAGATGCTATCGGAAAGCGTCTGAAAAGGAAAGGAACAAGACGCGCCAATGTCCGTGCGACGAGGGTTTTCGGCCGATTCCGGGGATCGATCGGGCATCGCCGCACCTCAGACATCGGACAGCACCGGCATTTTGCCAATGGGGGCGGCAGCGCCTGTCGAGATGCATGGCGGTGGTGCTAGGATTGCCGCATACGTGATGTCCGCATCACACGCCAGCGCCAAGTCGCCGTCAAGTCAACGTCAAGCCAACCGAGAGGCCCTCTCCGACATGTCAGTCCCGCACTTCGACACGCTTGCCCTGCACGCCGGGGCCGCCCCCGACCCCGCCACCGGGGCTCGCGCCACGCCGATCTACCAGACCACGTCGTTTGTCTTCTCCGATGCCGACCAGGCAGCCGCGCTTTTCAACATGGAACGCGCCGGCCATGTCTATTCGCGCATTTCCAACCCGACCAATGCCGTCTTCGAAGAGCGCATGGCCGCACTGGAAAACGGCGTCGGCGCCATTTCCACGGCAAGCGGCCAGGCCGCGCTGCACCTGGCCATCGCAACCCTGATGGGCGCGGGTTCGCACATCGTGGCGTCCAGCGCGCTGTACGGCGGTTCGCACAATCTGCTGCATTACACACTGCGCCGCTTCGGCATCGAGACCACCTTCGTGCGCCCTGGCGACCTGAACGGCTGGCGCGCCGCCGTGCGCCCCGAGACCCGGCTGTTCTTTGGCGAAACGCTTGGCAATCCGGGGCTCGACGTCCTCGACATCGCCCAAGTCGCGGAGATCGCTCATGACGCGGACGTGCCCCTGATGGTCGACAGCACGTTCACCACACCGTGGCTCATTCAGCCGTTCGATCATGGCGCCGATATCGTCTATCACTCGGCTACCAAGTTCCTCGGAGGGCATGGCACGACCATCGGCGGCATTCTGATCGACGGGGGCACGTTCGACTTCGAGCGAAGCGGCAAATTTCCCGAACTGACCGAGCCGTACGACGGCTTCCACGGCATGGTCTTCGCCGAGGAGAGCTCGGTCGCGCCATTCCTGTTGCGCGCGCGACGCGAGGGCTTGCGCGACTTTGGCGCATGCCTGCATCCGCAGGCGGCATGGCAACTGCTGCAAGGTCTCGAAACGCTGCCACTTCGCATGGCGCGGCACGTCGACAACGCACGTCGGGTGGTGGCGTTCCTGGCGGGGCACGAGGCGGTGGCAAGCGTCGCCTATCCGGAACTGGCGTCGCATCCCGACTACGCACTGGCCAAGCGACTGCTCCCGCGCGGCGCGGGTGCCGTCTTCAGCTTCAATCTGAAGGGCGACCGGGAGGCCGGGCGCCGTTTCATCGAATCGCTGCAGCTCTTCTCGCATCTGGCCAATGTCGGCGACGCACGCTCCCTGGTCATTCACCCTGCCTCCACCACGCATTTCCGCATGGACGCCGCGGCGCTCGCGGCGGCGGGTATCGGAGAGGGCACCGTACGCCTGTCGATCGGCCTGGAAGACCCTGACGACCTGATCCAGGATCTCAAACGCGGCCTGAAGGCGGCAGTCAAATCCACGGCCAAGGGACAAGCACGATGAAGTTCGACATCCGCGGCAACAACGTCTACGCCTATACCGCCGGCAAATCGATGGATCCCGCGCTACCGACGGTCGTCTTCCTGCATGGCGCACAGCACGATCACAGCGTGTGGGGGTTACAGAGCCGGTACCTCGCCCATCACGGCATGAACGTACTCGCGCTCGATTTGCCCGGACATCACCGCAGCACGGGCGCCCCATTGACGACCATTGAAGCGATGGCCGATCGCGTGGTCGCCGTGCTCGATGCCGCCGGCATCGGAAAAGCGACCTGGGTCGGGCACAGCATGGGGTCGCTGATTGCGCTGGACGCCGCCGCCCGCCACCCCGATCGGGTGTCCCGTATCGCCCTGGTGGGCACCGCTTACCCGATGAAAGTCTCCGATGTCCTCCTCGAGGCCGCCGCCGAACGTGAGCCGGAGGCCATCGCCCTCGTCAACGCCTGGTCGCACAGCACGATCGCCGCCAAGCCATCGGCGCCCGGCCCCGGTTTCTGGACATGGGGCGTCAATCAACGCTTGATGGAGCGCGTGGCGCAACGCAATCCCGCCAAGGTGTTTCTTACCGACTTCGAGGCGTGCAATCGCTACGATCGAGGGATGGCGGCGGCTGCGCAGGTTCGATGTCCGGTGCTCGCCGTGTTGGGGCAACGCGATCAGATGACGCCGCCCCGCGCAGCGCAAGCCCTGCTCGATGCGTTGCGCGACGCCGGTGCCCCCGTTTCGGTCAAGGTCGTCAATGCCGGCCACGCGATCATGACGGAACAGCCGGACGCGCTGCTCGATGCGCTTGTGCAATTCATGCGAGACTGAACGCATCAACTTCCCAATGCAGGAGGTTTGCCATGACACCTGGGCACGATGAGTCGCCGGCGTTTCACCGGTTTGCGGACTTCTACCCCTTCTATCTCGGTGAGCACCGCAACGCCGTCTGCCGCCGTCTGCATTTCGTCGGCTCATGGGGCGTGATCGCCTTTCTGGCAGCGCTTGCCCTGACAGGCAACCCGTGGTGGCTGCTCGCGGCAGTCGTCTGTGGTTACGCGTTCGCGTGGGTCGGCCATTTCTTTTTCGAGAAGAACCGGCCCGCCACCTTCCGCCATCCGATCTACAGCCTGATGGGCGACTGGGTCATGTTTCGGGATATCTGTCTCGGCCGTATCAAGCTCTAGCGCCTGCTTCGGGCTCGTGACCCTTGTGATCCACGTCAAGACACGACGCGTCGCCACCGCCGTCGTCCGGAGTGACATCGCGCGGTAGCGCGTCGGCCAGGGGCACGTCCCATTTTCCTTCGCGCAGAATGTCGGCAACATGCGCGCCATCGAGCGCGTGACGCTCCATTTGACGCGCCAGCTCGTCGACGTTGAGGGCCAGCTGCGCGACCAGTGGCGCCAGGGTCGTCGTACGCGGGTTCGCGAGCAGCAGCCAACGCTCCACCGGTGGCTGCATCGTCAACCGTCCGACCCATCCCATGCGCTCAAGCCGAGCGAGCAGGTCACCGGCATGATCGAGGCTCGTGCGCATCGTACCCGCCAGTTGCGCCATCGTGCGACCGCTACCGCCGGCTTCGCGGTCCAGATTGAGCAAGTGGATCAGCGTCAGGCCGTCCAGCAGATCGCTCCCCGGAAAGCGGGGGTATTGGAAATGCCCGAGGCGCAGCGCGGGCAGGACCGACGTGATCGTCGCGCCGATCAGCGCCACCAGCCACGACAGGTAGATCCAGAGCAAGAAGATCGGCACCGCCGCGAATGCGCCATACACGGCCGTGTAGGTCGGAAACTGCCGGATGTACATGCCGAAGCCCCGCTTGGTCAGGTCGAACGCCAGCGCCGCCACGACACCGCCAACCAGCGCGTCGCGCCAGTCCACCTTGCAATTCGGCATGTAGAGATACATCAGCATGAACACCACGCTGGTCAGCGCCGGCGGAATCAGGCTGAGCAACGAGGTGACAACGGGCGGCAGCGTGCTCACCAGCGACATCGATTGCGTGAAGACGTACGAACTGATCGACAGACTCACTCCGATCAACAGCGGCCCAAGCGTGAGCAGACTCCAATAAATCAGCAGACGCTGTGCGATCGGTCGCGGACGTCGCACACGCCAGATCACGTTGAACGCCGACTCGATCGTCATTAACGTGAGCACGGCCGTCACCAGCAAGCCGATCAAACCGAACGCCGTCAGGCCTTTCGCCTTCGATGCGAATTGGTTCAGGTAATTGAAAATCTGGGCATTGACGCTCTCGGGCATCAGGTGCTCGATCAGGAAGCCCTGCAAGGCGTCGCGAAACGTATTGAAAATCGGAAAGGCGGTGAACAGCGCGAATGTCACCGCGAACAGCGGCACGATCGACAGGATCGAGGTAAACGTCAGGCTCGCCGCCACTTGCGGAATCCGGTCGTCCTGCGCCCGCGCAAGCGCGTATCTCAGCAGTTGGCGAACGTTGTTCCAGTTGATGCGGGGCAGTCTGAGCAAATCGGGCTCCTAAGGGGAAGGGCTGGCGCGGCTGGCAACCGTTCATCCCACGCGATCCGTTACGGGGCCTCGCGGTTAAGCGGTTAAGCCGTTACGCCAATAGGAACGCCCTATAATACCCGCACTTTTCCGTTCCTTTTCTGTTCCTTCTCCACCCGGCTTTCACCCAAGGCCCAAGGCTCGGGCAGGTTTTCCGCATTACGTCTGACGCAGGCGTTCCCGACAACCGGGGCGACCTGCAACGACACAACGCGCAGCCAGACCGCTTGATCTCGCTACCTCGAGTCGACGCCCCGACATCGATCTGCCCGCCACCACCGACCCGCCGATTCGACTTCATGACTGAAATCCTCGTCCTGTACTACAGCCGCCACGGCACCACGGCACAACTCGCCCAATGCATCGCAGCCGGCATCGACAGCGTGCCCGGCGCGCAAGCGCGCGTGCGCACCGTCCCCGCCGTTTCCACGGTATGTGAAGCGAGCGCACCGGACATTCCCGACAGCGGCCCGCCCTACGTCGAATTGCGCGATCTGGAAGAATGCGCGGGACTCGCGCTTGGGTCGCCGACCCGCTTCGGCAACATGGCGTCCGCGCTGAAATACTTTCTCGACGGCACCACGCCGCAGTGGCTCTCGGGCGCCCTGGCCGGGAAACCGGGCTGCGTGTTCACGTCGAGCGCCAGCCTGCATGGCGGCCAGGAAAGCACGCTGCTGTCGATGATGATCCCGTTGCTGCACCATGGCATGTTGCTGATGGGGCTGCCCTATACCGAACCCGCGCTCTCCAGCACACGCACCGGCGGCTCGCCCTACGGCGCCACCCACTTCGCGCATGACGGCAATCCGCTCTCGGCCGACGAACGTCAGTTGGCGTCGGCGCTCGGCGCACGACTCGCCCGCGCCTCGCGCAAGCTGGCAGAATGAGGGTTTGCGCCGCGCCACACGCCGCCCCCGGCGCGTGGCGATGGGCGCTCCCGCAGTAACGCCGGCCATCACGACAAGCCCATGACTGCTACACCGCCCGACATGCCCCAAAACACCGATGCCCGGCGTGCGCCCGCGCAGCCCCCACGCACGCCACCGCCGATGCCCGCCGCCTCCGGCGGGGCTCGCGGGCTGCGCCTGATCAGTGTGACGAGCCTGCTGGCGTTGATTGCACTGTCGCTCGCCTGGGAGTTATGGCTCGCGCCGCTGCGTCCCGGTGGCTCGTGGCTGGTCCTCAAGGCGTTGCTGTTGCTGCTGCCGCTGCGCGGCGTGCTGCGCGGCAACCTGTATACGCTGCAGTGGTCCAGCATGTTCATCCTGCTGTTTCTTGCCGAAGGCGTCGTGCGCGGCATGACGGACACGGGGGCATCGGCCTCGCTCGCGTGGATCGAGACGGCGCTGTCCGTCGTCTTCTTCTTCTCGACGATCTTTTATCTGCGGCCCTTCAAGCGAGCCGCGAAAGCCCGTGCCGCAGCCGCGCGTTAGCGCCTGCCCTCGAGACTCAGCGTTACCCAACCTTGGATCGCGCAAATCGTGTGACGCCCCCTGACATGAACGACTCCTCCTTCCTCACCGCGTGCCGTGACCTGCTGGGCCGTGACCACGTTCTGCTCGAGGCCGCCGACACGGACGCCTACCTCACCGATCAACGCAAACGCTATACCGGACGCGCCCTCGCCGTGCTTCGCCCCGCCGACGCCGCACAGGTCGCCGCCCTCGTGCGCCTTTGTGTCCGGCACGGCGTGCCGATGGTGCCGCAAGGCGGCAACACGGGCCTCGCCGGCGGCGCGACACCCGACACGAGCGGGCGTCAGGTGCTCATCAGCTTGCGCCGTCTCGATCGCATCCGACAGGTGGATGCCGAGAACATGACCCTGACTGCCGAGGCCGGCTGCCTGCTCGCGAACGTGCAGGCGGCGGCCGCCAGCGCGGAGCGCCTCTTCCCGCTGAGCCTGGCCGCCGAGGGCAGTTGCACGATCGGTGGCAATCTCGCGACGAATGCCGGCGGCACCGCCGTGTTGCGATACGGCAATACGCGCGAACTGTGCCTCGGCCTCGAGGTGGTCACGCCGCAAGGCGAACTGTGGGAGGGCTTGCGCGGGCTGCGCAAGGACAACACCGGCTACGATCTTCGCGATCTTTTCATCGGCGCGGAAGGCACGCTCGGGCTGATTACCGCGGCAACACTCAAGCTCTTCGCACAACCCGTGGCGCGCATGACGGCGCTCGCCGCTCTGGAAAGCCCCGCGCACGCCCTGGCCCTTCTGAATCTGGCGCAACGCATGGCAGGTCCGCTGCTCACGGGCTTCGAGTTGATGTCCCACTTCTGCCTCCAACTCGTAGCGCAAATCTTCCCGCAGCAGCGTTATCCGTTCGCGCAACCTCATGCCCAGACCGTGCTGCTTGAACTCTCGGACAACGAGAGTGAAGCGCATGCGCGCGATCTGCTGGAGCGCTTGCTGAACGCGGCCGTCGATCAGGGTATCGTGCACGACGCCATTGTCGCGAACAGCCTGGCGCAATCGAATGCGCTATGGCACTTGCGCGAGAGCATTCCGCTGGCGCAGTCGGCCACGGGGCTCAACATCAAGCACGACATCGCGGTGCCGGTATCCCGGGTGCCCGCGTTTCTCAAAGCCACCGACCCGATCGTGCAGCGCGTGGCGCCCGGTGCCCGCATGGTCACCTTCGGCCATTTGGGCGACGGGAATCTGCACTACAACGTGATGGCGCCCGAAGGCGTCGATCCCGCCCAATTCCTTCATCGGCATCAGACGGCGGTCACCGCCGCCGTGCATGACAGCGTGCATGCCCATCACGGCACCATCAGCGCGGAGCACGGCCTCGGGCAACTCAAACGCGACGCCTCGGCGCATTACAAGTCGCCGGTCGAACTCGCACTGATGCGCACGCTGAAGACGGCCTTCGACCCGCTCGGGCTAATGAATCCGGGCAAGGTGCTGCCCGACTGAGCACCGCCGCCGCGCTGTGTGGCACGCTCGTTGCGGCGGCGCAAAAGCAGTTAAATTGGCATCGGTACGCCATCGGTGCTCAAAGGCCCTCCCCTGAGATTCACCGCGACTGCGTCAAATCATCCGACTTCGCTCCTCATGCTCCGAACCCTGCTCGCCCGCCTCCGACGCGCCCACACACGCCCCACGATCGACGATGCCGTCTGGCGCGAAGTCGTCGGCGCCCTGCCATTCCTGACACGCCGCAGCGCGGCCGACCTCGACAAGCTGCGCGCCCTCGCGACCGATTTCCTGGGCCGCAAACACTTTTCGACGGCGCACGACCTGCCGTTGACCGAAGCGATGTGTGTCTCGGTGGCCGCGCAAGCCTGCCTGCCGATTCTCAATTTGCCGAGCGCGCTGTATCGCGGTTGGACGGGCATCGTGCTGTATCCCGGCGAGTTCCTGATTCGCAAAACCGTGCAGGACGAAGCCGGCGTCGTGCACGACATCGCTCAGGAGGCGAGCGGCGAGGCGTGGGAAGGCGGGCCTGTCGTTCTGTCATGGCAGGATGTGCAAGCGAGCGATGTCCTGGCGTACAACGTGGTAATTCACGAGTTCGTCCACAAGATCGACATGGAAGGCGGCGAAGCCGACGGCGTGCCGCCGATGCTGCGGCGCGTGCATGGCGACCTCACGCCCGAAGCCTGGTGCGATGTCTTCGATCCCGCGTACGAGGCGTTCTGCCACGATGTGTCCAACGTTCCCGATGCCCACTGGGAAGCGTTTGCCTCGTCGTCGCTGCTCGACCCCTACGCCACCGAACACGAATCGGAGTTCTTCGCCGTCTGCGCCGAGGCGTTCTTTGTGGCCCCGGAGGCCTTTCGCGACGCCTATCCCGCCTTGTACGCGCTGTTCTCGCGCTATTTCCTGCAAGATCCGGCGGTGAGCGCCGGCACTGGCGACGCCGCGCCCGGCACAGCGGCATCCACGCCCGCCGGCGACCCGTGAAAACTTTGCGAAAGTCATTGTTTTCATGGCATAATGCGCGTTTTACTCACCCGGAAAGTGGTTGACGTCCCTCCCGTCGCATGACGACGATGGCGTTAGCGGGCCAACGGGGTGCCTCCCGGGGTAACAAACCTCGGGCGAACCTCCTCCCGCGCAGACTGGCTACCGACTTAACCCAAGGTACATCATGAAAGAAGGCATTCACCCCGAATACCGCGAAGTCCTGTTCCGCGACATGACGCCCGGCGTCGACTTCGAATTCATCACCCGCTCGACGATCCACACCAAGGAAACGGCCGAGAAGGATGGCAAGAGCTACCCGCTCGTGAAGATCGAAACGTCGTCGGCTTCGCACAACTTCTACACCGGCGAACAGCGCATCATGGACACGGCTGGCCGCGTCGACAAGTTCCGCCAGAAGTTCGGCAACCGCGCCGGCGGCAAGATCGCCTAAGTTTTATCGGCGACGCGCCACACAACGCGCTGCGGGGCCCGGCAGAGACTGGCGGGCCAGCACCTTGGGGCAACACCCCGGCGTTGTGGAAAGCATTGGAAAGGGGCAGCTCAGGCTGCCCTTTTTTCTTGGGTCTGGTCTGCGCCACCGCACGGCTTACTGTCATACTGTCGGCTTTTCCGATTTGCCCGAGTTTTCCCTTGGTTTTACCCTGAGCAGCACCCCGAGTTTCACCTTCGAGCCCGTTCCGGCTCGCCCTCTGAGTCTCCCCGATCCGGCCGCCGTGCCGATCCTGTCGTCCGGCCTATGAAACGAGTTCGCATCACCGCCTCCGCCACCAGCGCGCTACCGCGTTCGCTGTTGATCGCCATTTGTGTCATCTATGTGCTGGCGGGGTTGTTCGGTCGCGATCCGTGGAAAAACGAAGACGCCGCAGGTTTCGGCGTCATGTGGACGATGGCACACGGTCACTTGTCCGACTGGCTGCTGCCGAACATCGCGGGCAAACCCATTTACGACACCGGCCCGCTCGTCTCGTGGCTCGGTGCGCTCGCCATACGCGCCTTCTCGTGGCTCGACGCCCCCGACGCCGCGCGCATTGTCACCGGGCTGTGCTTCTACGCGACCTGCACGTTCATCTGGTACGGCACCTATCTGCTCGGTCGCCGCCCCGAAGTGCAACCGTTCAAATACGCCTTTGGTGGCGAGCCAGAACCGCGCGACTATGGACGCACGCTCGCGGACGGCGCCCTGTTGATTCTGCTGGCCTGCTTCGGGCTGGCCGAGCGTGGACACGAGACAACGGCCGCCGTCGGACAGCTCACGCTTATCTCGATGGCGATTTACGGCCTCGTGCGCAGCCTCGACAAGCCGCGTCAGGGCGCCGTCTGGTTCGGCCTCGCCCTGGGCGGCATGGCGCTCGCGTCCTCGCCGCTGATGACGCTCTCGCTCTGGTTCGCAGGCATTGCCGCTGCCATTGTCTGCCGCGCCCTGCCCTTGCGCATGCTACTGCTGATCTCCACGCCGGTGACGCTGCTCATTGCCTGCACGTGGCCGCTAGCGGCGCTCAAGTTTGCCAGCGGCGCACGCCAATGGCTCGGCGAGTGGACGGATATCGGCATGGACACCTTCAGCGGCCCGACGCTCGCCTCGCTGAGCTACATCGCCAAGAACCTGGCGCTGTTTGCCTGGCCCGCATGGCCGCTTGCCGCGTGGTCGCTTTACTCGTGGCGCGGCATGCGACGCGCGCCCCACATCGCGATTGCGCTTGCCTTTGCCGTCGTGATTCTTGTGCTGATCGTGCTGCAGGCGCATCAGGGCAATCAGCTCTTCATGCTGGCGCTGCCCGCGCTGTCGATCATCGCCGCCTTCGGCCTGCCCACGCTCAAGCGCGGCACGGTCAACGCCATCGATTGGTTCGCCGTGCTGTCGTTCACCGTGCTGGCAGGCTTCGTCTGGATCGTCTGGCTCGCCGGCATCACCGGTTTTCCGGCCTCCACGGCGCGCAATCTGCGACGCCTGGTCCCGGGCTTCGCCCCCGAGTTCAGCTGGGTCACGCTGATCAGCGCCCTGATCGTGACCGGCGCCTGGGTCGCACTGGTGGCGTGGCGCGTGTCGCGCAGCCCGAAAGTCCTGTGGCGCAGCGTGGTGCTGTCGTCTGGCGGCACAACCCTCATGTGGGTATTGCTCATGACGCTGTGGCTGCCCGTCGTGAACTACGGCAGAACCTATCGCGACGTGGCCGCACAGATCGCCGCCCATCTCCCCGCCGATTACACGTGCATTCGCACGGCTCGCGTCGGCGACGCGCAGCTCGCGTCGTTCGCCTACTTCGGCAAGATGCGCTTCGGCACGGCCAACGACGATTGCGACGTGCTGCTGCGTCAAGACTCGCAGGACTACAGCGAACCGTTGTCGCTGGCGCCCTACGAATGGCGCCAGCTCTGGGAAGGCCGCCGCGCGGCCGACCGCGACGAGCGCTTCCGCCTTTATGTATTGCAGGAGCGTCCGGGGCGGCGCGGGGCGCGTCCGCGCTAACCCCATCCCCCATCCCTAGCGACGCTCACGCAACGCCATGTGGCACGACATCAAACGCATTGCCGAACTGGCCTGGCCGGTGCTCATCGGCCAGTTGGCCGTCATCGCCTTCGGGGTGATGGACACGGCAATGGTCGGTCGCGCCTCGGCGTTCGATCTCGCATCGCTCGCACTCGGTGGGTCGATCTACATCACGGTGTATGTCGGCCTGATGGGCGTGCTCGTGGCGCTCTCCCCGATCGCCGCGCAACGCTTCGGGGCAGGAGAGCGCGAAAGCATCGGCGAGGAAGTGCGGCAGGCGTTCTGGCTCGCCGGGTTTCTCGCCGTGCCGGGTGTCCTGCTGCTATCGCATCCGCAGTTCATTCTGCGACTCTCCGAAGCATCCCCCGAACTCGAAGCGCGCGCGAGCGCCTATCTCCAGATGCTCGCGTTCGGCCTGCCCGCCGCGCTGCTCTTTCGTGTGTACTCCTCGCTGTCCACCGCCGTGGCGCAGCCCCGCATCGTCATGGCCATTCAGGTCACGGGACTGACCTTGAAAGTCCCGCTGAATCTGGCACTGATTTATGGCATCGAACGGCTGGGTATTCCAGCGCTCGGCAGCACCGGCTGCGCCATTGCCACGACCGCCATCAACTGGGTCTCATGTGCGCTCGGACTCACACTGATGGCACGTCACGCGAAGTTGCGTGCCTTCGCCACCTTTTCCCGATTCTGCTGGCCGCACTGGCCGGCGATTCGTGCGCTGCTCAAGCTCGGCATACCCATGGGACTGAGCTACCTGATCGAAGTGACGGCGTTCTCGTTCATGGCCATCTTCATTGCTCGCCTGGGCGACGTGACGCTCGCCGGTCACCAGATTGCCGCGAACCTCGGCGCGCTTATGTATATGCTGCCGATGTCGATTGCGATTGCGACGGCGACGCTCACCGCACAGGCCATCGGCAAGCGCGACTTTCGCTTGGCGCGCCGGGTCGGGCGCCGCGGCGTCGAGTTTGCTGGCCTGCTGGGCGTGTTGCTGGCGAGCGTCATGGGACTCTGCCGGCCGTGGGTTCTGGCAGCTTATACGTCGGATCCGCTGGTCGCGGCGGTCGCGACGCCATTACTCGCCATCGTCGCCGGCTATCACGTATTCGACGCCTTGCAGGTGAGTGCCGTCTTCGTGTTGCGCGCATGGAAGGTTGCGGTGATCCCGACCGTCATCTATGCCGTATCGCTCTGGGGTGTCGGACTGGGGGGCGGTTATGTGTTGGGCTTCGACGTCGGCGGGCTGTCCCCGGCGTGGCTGCATGGCGCCGCAGGATTCTGGTTCGCCAACAGCGCGAGCCTGGCGGTCGCCGCCGTCGGCTTGCTGCTCTATCTGCGCTGGATCGTACGCGTCAAAGGCTGAACGCACACGCCTCGGGCCGACTCGGAACATCACCACGGCCCGACAGATTACCGCGCGCGATCAACGCCCATCATCGATGCGCACTATTTGCACATCTTCAAGAAATTGCGCGAAAAATCCGCACGCACTTTCAGGGCGACAGCCATCGGGAGAAAATAGTATCGAAACGCCCCGAAAGCCCCGTTGCAGGACTCGAAATCATGAACGTCGAGCCATAAAAAAAAAGCCCAGGCATCAGCCTGGGCTTTCTTCGTTTGGCGGAGCGGACGGGGCTCGAACCCGCGACCCCCGGCGTGACAGGCCGGTATTCTAACCAACTGAACTACCGCTCCAAAACCGACAAAAAAACCCGCCAAACTTCCAGCGGGCTTTACGCCACCAACTGCGTGGCATTTTAAACTGATACCGACTCGCTACCGGCACCAATTCTGGCGTCCCCTAGGGGATTCGAACCCCTGTACTCACCGTGAAAGGGTGATGTCCTAGGCCTCTAGACGAAGGGGACAAAATCGTCACAATCTTGTCTGTTTCGCTTTACTGCATTTCGCGAAGAACGCTATTCTAAACAACATTTCTTCGATTGTGAAGCTTTATTTTCAAGTGATTTGCATCGTTTTCGCAAGAATCTTGCTTGTTCGATGCGCCTGAAAATCAAGCTTCGGAATCCGTGGTGGAGGTAAGCGGGATCGAACCGCTGACCTCTTGCATGCCATGCAAGCGCTCTCCCAGCTGAGCTATACCCCCCGAACAGAGAAGTGAGATTCTAAAGACAAACCCATTTTCTGTAAATACCCTTCTCGCATTTTTTCCGCATTATTTTGCCGATCCGTGCGATGGATAAAAAAAACGGCAACGCGCAAGCGTCGCCGTTTTCTTTGGCACAGCGACGCACCAACGCGCGCCGCCAAGCCTCATACCGATATCGGAATTACTGAGCGTCGCCTTCGCGCTTGACCAGCGCCGGGCTACCCTGCTTTTCTTCGTCCGTCAGCGCCTTGTGCGACAGACGCAGACGACCCTTGTCGTCCTGCTGGATCACCTTCACGCGCACCGCCTGGCCTTCCTTGAGGTACTCGTTGATGTCCTTGATACGCTCGTTGGCGATTTCGGAGATGTGCAGCAGACCATCCTTACCCGGCAGCACCGACACGATCGCGCCGAACTCGAGCAGCTTCAGCACGGTACCGTCGTACACCTGGCCCACTTCGACTTCCACGGTGATCAGCTCGATGCGGCGCTTCGCTTCCGCAATGCCTTCGGCGCTCGGGCTGGCAATCGTCACCACGCCGTCGTCCGAGATATCGATGCTCGTGCCGGTTTCTTCCGTCAGTGCGCGGATCACCGAACCGCCCTTGCCGATCACGTCACGGATCTTTTCCGGGTTGATCTTGATGGTGACCATGCGCGGCGCGAATTCCGACAGTTCCGTACGCACGCCCGACTGCGCTTGCGCCATCTTGTCGAGAATATGCAGACGGCCTTCCTTGGCTTGCGCCAGGGCGACCTGCATGATTTCCTTCGTGATGCCCTGGATCTTGATGTCCATCTGCAGTGCGGTGACGCCGTTCGACGTACCCGCCACCTTGAAGTCCATGTCGCCCAGGTGATCTTCGTCGCCGAGAATATCGGTCAGCACGGCAAACTTGTTGCCTTCGAGGATCAGGCCCATCGCGATACCGGCGACCGGCGCCGTCAGCGGCACACCGGCGTCCAGCATGGCGAGGCTGCCACCGCACACCGACGCCATCGACGACGAACCGTTCGATTCGGTGATTTCCGACACCACACGCACGGTGTAACCGAAATCGTCGGCGCCCGGCAGGCACGCCACCAAAGCGCGCTTGGCCAGACGGCCGTGACCGATTTCGCGGCGCTTGGGCGAACCCACGCGACCCGTTTCACCCGTCGAGAACGGCGGGAAGTTGTAGTGCAGCATGAAGCGATCGCGGTACTCGCCTTGCAGCGCGTCGATGATCTGCTCGTCGCTCTTGGTGCCGAGCGTGGCCACCACGAGGGCCTGCGTTTCGCCACGCGTGAACAGCGCCGAACCGTGGGCACGCGGCAGCACGCCGGTGCGGATCGAGATCGGGCGCACGGTGCGCGTGTCGCGGCCGTCGATACGCGGCTCGCCAGCCAGAATCTGGCTACGCACGATCTTGGCTTCCAGATCGAACAGGATGTTGCCCACTTCGATACTGTCCGGCGCGGCTTCGCCCTTGGCGCTCGCCGCTTCGCCCAGCTTGGCGATCACGTCGCTGGTCACGGCGCGCAGTTGTTGCGTACGCGCTTGCTTTTCGCGCGTCTGGTAAGCGGCGCGCAGCGAGGCGTCGGCCAGTGCCGACACCTGTGCGATCAGCGCTTCATTCTTCGCGGCCGGGGCCCAATCCCACTCGGCCTTGCCTGCGTCGCGCACCAGATCGTGAATGGCGTTGATCGCCGTTTGCATTTGATCGTGACCGAACACCACGGCGCCCAGCATCACGTCTTCCGGCAGCTCTTTCGCTTCCGATTCGACCATCAGCACGGCTTGCTCCGTACCGGCAACGACGAGGTCGAGCTTCGACTGGGCGATCTGCTCACGCGACGGATTCAGCACGTACTGACCGTCGACGTAGGCCACGCGCGCGGCGCCTACCGGGCCGTTGAACGGCAGACCGGAGATCGACAGCGCTGCCGATGCGCCGATCAGGGCCGGGATATCCGCCGGCACTTCCGGGTTCAGCGAAACGACCTGCACAACCACCTGGACTTCGTTGTAGAAGCCTTCCGGGAAGAGCGGGCGGATCGGGCGGTCGATCAGGCGCGACGTCAGCGTTTCGTTTTCCGACGGACGGCCTTCACGCTTGAAGAAGCCACCCGGGATCTTGCCGGCGGCGTAAGTCTTTTCCAGATAGTCGACGGTCAGCGGGAAGAAATCCTGCCCCGACTTGGCGCTCTTCGCACCCACGACCGTGGCCAGCACGACCGTATCGTCCATGTCGACGAGCACGGCACCGGATGCCTGGCGAGCAATCTCACCCGTCTCCATGCGAACCGTGTTTTGTCCCCATTGGAAAGACTTGACGACTTTATTGAACATTTGCACTCCTATATCGAATCGCGCGAATGCAGCAGCGGCGCGATATCGCTGCCGGGGTGATCCCGACGCCTCGCAGGGGG
Organism: Pandoraea sp. 64-18; assembly: GCF_001899225.1. Classification (NCBI taxonomy): domain Bacteria; kingdom Pseudomonadati; phylum Pseudomonadota; class Betaproteobacteria; order Burkholderiales; family Burkholderiaceae; genus Pandoraea; species Pandoraea sp. 64-18. The sequence goes on from NZ_MKVU01000006.1 coordinate 216,559, forward strand.
GAGTGTTATGCCATTCCAGCGTTGCCCGGCACCTTGGCGCGTAGGCATTGGCATCGCTCGGGCGACGCTGGAATGACACAAGCCCTGCTTATCGACGAGGCCCCATAAAGTGGGAACTACAGGAACTGCTGGAACCGGGGAGAACCCAGCCCAACGGTGAGGTACGCGACCGGCCGGACATCCTCAGGACATCCGTCAGGGAGCGCCCAAAAACAAAATGCCTGCATCAGCACGCTGATACAGGCATCTCGTCGTAATCGCAATCGCTTACTTACGCAGGCCCAGCTTCTCGATCAGGGCGCGGTAACGATCTGCGTCCTTGCCCTTGAGGTAATCGAGCAGCTTGCGGCGACGGCTCACCATGCGCAGCAGACCGCGGCGGCTGTGGTGATCCTTCATGTGCGCCTTGAAGTGCGGCGTCAGTTCGTTGATGCGCGTGGTGAGCAGCGCAACTTGCACTTCGGGGGAGCCGGTATCGTTAGCGGCACGGGCGAATTGCGCCACGACGTCCGACTTCTTGGTCATTGCGGTAGTCATTTGCTTTCCTTTGGATACACGCGGTCACGGAAGAATGGCCGTGCCGTGAACTTACAAAAACATGCGCGGCATTGCCGCACATAAACAAAACTGCAAGTGCGCGATTATACGGGAGTTGCCTCCCGGATGCCATACTTTTCCTCGCCACGCCGCCTCAGACGGGGCCGAGCGAACGGCTTGAGCGCTGAAAACCGGGCGCTCCACCAAATAATCCGGACAATTTCAACGGATTATCCGGAAAATTTCGACCAATTATTTTTCCCGTCACGCCAGCCCTTCTGCCCTTCCCGGCCATTCACCGCTGGCGGGCCATCCGGCAAGTACTGGGCAATGCCACCTTATTGGCGGGCAGCTCGAGCACTGTCTTGAACCCAAAGCCCGAGCCCTCGTTGTCGAACTTCACCCCCGGCTCGCCCGCGCGGCGCATGACCGACACGTACAACGGCTCGATCAGCTGGTGGTCGTTCGGACGCATCCATGCGTCGACCGGCGCCTCGCGAATCCGGCGGTTCTGCAGCGCCCGCGCCACGGTCGTCACATCGGTGGTGCCGGCCTGCTCGAGCGCCGCGGCGATCATGTCGATCATCACGCTCATGCGCAGCAGCGCATAGTCGTCGCGCGCCTCCGGATAACGCGCACGGAACGCCTTGTAGAACGCATCCGACGCCTCGCCGCCCACGTTCGGGTGCCATTCGGCCACGGCATACACGCGGCCAACCCCGGCCTCGCCCAGTGCTGCCGGCGCGCCGAGGGCGTTGCCATAGAACGTGTAGAACTTGAGCTCCATCCCCTGTTCGCGTGCGGCCTTGACGAGCAAGGTCAGGTCGTTGCCCCAACTCCCCGTCACCACCGTATCGGCACCTGCCGCGCGAATGCGCGCAAGATAGGGCGTGAAGTCCTTCACGCGCCCCACCGGGCTGAACTGCTCACCCACGATCTGCACGTCCGGGCGCTTGGCGCCAATCATCTGTCGGGCGAGCCCGGCGACCTGCCGGCCAAAGCTGTAGTCCTGGTTGAGCAGGTAGACCTTCTGGATGCTCGGATCTTGTTTGATGGCCTCGGTCAACGCCTGCATGCGCATGGCGGCATTGGCGTCGAAGGCGAAATGCCAGAAACTGCACTGCTCGTTGGTGAGCGCCGTGTCGACGGCCGAGTAATTGAAGAACAGCATGCGCTGCCCGGGATCGCGCGCATTGCGTTTGTTGATGGCATCGATCAACGCAGACGCAACGGCCGAACTGTTGCCCTGGAAGACGAATGGGATGCCCAGATCGCCGGCAGCCTTGAGTTGCACCAGGCTGTCTTCGACGCCGCCCTTGCTGTCGAACACCGTCAACTCGAACGGATGGGCGCCGTCGCGCAACTTCACCCCACCGCGCGCATTCACGCGCTCGATCGCGAACCGCAAATTGCGCTCGACCATGGCGCCCGCATTGCCGAAGGGACCGCTCATCCCCTCGATGAGCGCCAGCCGGATCGGCGGTGCCGCGTGGGCAAGGCTGGTCGCGGCCAGCAAGCCAGCGGCGCACAACACCGCGCTCAAGCGCGCCAGCAAGTCATGAACTTTCATCGAGGCCTCTGAGACTGTGTCGGCGCGAATCATAACGCCCCCACCCGCCCCCGGCAAGCCGCCCCACCCCGGAACGCGCGACACGGCGGTATGCTATCGACATGCCGCTCTGCGGCCGTCTTCCTCTGACGCGAGGCCATTCATGACTGATTCGACTCGGGCGCGCGCGGGCATCGCCCCCCCGAACACCGCCGCCGCCTTGCCCGGCGCTTCACGCCCCGCCGCGGCACTGCGCTGGCTCCTGGGCGGTGCACTCGCGCTATCGCTGAGCGCCTGCTACACGCCCCCGTGGCAAACCATTTCCCCCAACGCCTCGCAGGCCGAGGTGCAAGCAAGGCTGGGCAAACCCAGGGAAGTCTATCCGCTCACCCCCGACGTGACGCGCTGGCTCTATCCGACCAAGCCGTTCGGCGAAGAGACGATCGCCGCCGATTTCGACGCTCAAGGCCGCCTGCTGGGTACCGCGCAAGTGCTCTCGATGCCGGAGTTCAACAAGGTCGAGATCGACAAGTGGACGAAAACCGACGTGCTGCATCACTTCGGCGAACCGGTCGAAACGTCGTACTTCCCCCTCATGAAGCGCGAAGTCTGGACTTATCGCTTCAAGCAGGACGACGTCTGGTACTCGATGATGAACTTCTATTTCGATGCGGACGGCATCGTCAAGACGACCCAGATCAGCCCCGATCCGCTACACGAGAAGTTCGATCACGACCTGTTCTGATCGCATTTCGAGCCCCACCAACAGCAAAACGCCCGCTTGCCGGATGTCCGGAGGCGGGCGTGTCGTGCCATGGATCGGTCGTCAACGGCGCCAGTGCGCCCTCGCTTACGGCGTCAGTTGCGGGTTGAGCTTCTCGGCCTTCGAATACAACTTGTTGAGCGCCGACAGATACGCCTTGGCAGACGCCGCGACGATATCGGGATCTGTGCCCACGCCATTCACGATGCGCCCGCCCTTCGACAGTCGCACCGTCACCTCACCCTGCGATTGCGTACCCGTCGTGATCGCGTTCACCGAATACAGCAGTTGCTCGGCGCCGCTTTGCACCTGCGATTCGATGGCATTGAGCACGGCGTCGACCGGGCCGTTACCCTCGGCGTCTCCCATGAGTTCCTTACCCTGCGCGGTGAAGACCACGCGGGCGCTCGGGCGCTCGCCCGTCTCGGAATGTTGCGCCATCGACACGAGATGGAAATGCTCGCTGCTGTCGGCCTGCGCTTCATTCGAGACGATCGCCAGAATGTCCTCGTCGAAGATTTCAGCCTTCTGGTCAGCCAGTTCCTTGAAGCGAGCGAACGCGGCATTCACGTCCTGCTCCGACGCCATCTCGATGCCCAGCTCCTGAAGGCGCTGCTTGAAGGCGTTGCGGCCCGAGAGCTTGCCGAGCACGATCTTGTTGGCGGTCCAGCCCACATCTTCCGCCCGCATGATCTCGTAGGTGTCGCGCGCCTTGAGCACGCCGTCCTGGTGGATGCCCGAGGCGTGCGCAAACGCGTTGGCGCCCACCACCGCCTTGTTCGGCTGAACGCTGAAGCCGGTGATCTGCGAGACGAGCTTCGAGGCCGGCACAATTTGCGTCGTATCGATGCCGAGCTCCAGACCGAAGTAATCCTTGCGGGTCTTGATCGCCATCACGACTTCTTCGAGTGCCGTATTGCCCGCGCGCTCGCCCAGACCGTTGATCGTGCATTCGATCTGACGCGCGCCCCCCAACTGCACCCCCGCCAGCGAGTTCGCGACGGCCATGCCCAGATCGTTGTGGCAGTGCACCGACCAGACCGCCTTGTCCGAATTCGGCACACGCTCGCGCAGCGTGCGTACGAGCTGGCCGTAAAGTTCCGGCACGCCGTAACCCACGGTATCGGCCACGTTGATGGTCGTCGCGCCTTCGTTGATGACGGCTTCCAGCACGCGGCAAAGGAAATCCAGCTCGGAGCGGCTGCCGTCTTCCGGTGAGAATTCGATATTGTCGGTGAACTGACGCGCATATCGCACGGCGAGTTTCGCCTGCTCGAGCACCTGATCCGGGCTCATGCGCAGCTTCTTCTCCATGTGCAGCGGCGACGTGGCGATGAACGTATGGATACGCGACGAGTTCGCGCCCTTGAGGGCCTCGGCGGCGCGGGCGATATCGCGATCGTTGGCACGCGCAAGCGAGCAGACGGTACTGTCCTTGATGATGCCGGCAATGGCCCGGATGGCCTCGAAGTCGCCGTTCGAGCTGGCGGCGAAGCCGGCTTCGATCACGTCCACGCGCAGACGCTCCAGCTGACGGGCGATGCGAATCTTCTCATCGCGCGTCATCGACGCGCCGGGCGACTGTTCACCGTCGCGCAAGGTCGTATCGAAAATGATCAGCTTGTCGGCCATGACTTTCTCCAGTGGGGATCTTGTAGGGTTCAGTTCGTTCTAGATGTCCGGGGGCGGCGCAGTCGCAAGCCGAAGGACGCCTGGCCGCCCACGACACTGTGCTCACGCAGCAGGCAACACGGGCGGACGGATCGTCGGACGGGCGGGCAACTACCGGGAGGAAATCAGCGCGCGACGCGCGCAGGCATGGCCGGCCCGCGAACGGGGGAATGGCATAGCGTTGGCGGTGCGAGAGGAAGGTCCGAAGCCGGGGTGGCGCCTGAAATCATGAGCGCCAATATAGTCGCAATCGGGTGATTTCGCAACGCGCGGCGCGGGCCGCAAGCCGCATGCAGACAGGCGCCCGCGAGCCCGCGATCCTGCCTGCTCCCCCCCATGAACAGCCCGGCACGGCGCCGGGCTGGATATCACGAGACAAACGACGATCAGGCCACTGGAATGCGCAGCACCTGTCCCGGATAGATTCGGTCCGGGCTGGAGAGCATCGGCTTGTTGGCCTCGAAAATGGCGTTGTATCGGTTGGCGTCACCATAGACCTTCTTCGAGATCGCCGACAAGGTATCGCCCTTCTCCACGGTGTGAAACGTCGCCTCGGCCGACGCCGTCGACACCGACATCCGGTCGTCTACCTTCTCGACACCCTTCACGTTGCCGCAGCACAGCAGGATCTTTTCCTTGGTCGCTTGATCCGGGGCCACGCCGAACACCGTCACCGTGCGCGATGCGCCGTCGAACGTGACGGTCAGGCCGGTCGCGTCGAGGTTCTGCGTCTTGATGTACGCATCGATGGCGTCGGCCGCGTTGCGGTTGGCTTCGTCCGCGTCAGGCCCCGGCGCGGGCGCCTCTGCGGCTTGCGCCTGGCCGCCCAACAATGCCTCGCCGGCTTCTTTCACAAAGTCCAGAATGCCCATGCTTGCTCCTTCGTCACGTCGAACCATGGAAACGGCACCGGGTCGGCTCAGCGTTGCCACGACCTGCCCGGGCCAGGGGAAACTTCCGGCCTGCATTCGCAAGACTACAACATCGCACCGCAAACGATCGCCCGGCAAGCCTGACAGGCGAATGTGACAAGGGGCGCACCGAGACGCCCCTTGTTTTGCCACCGTTATTCGTCGACGTCGCCGAAAATGCGCTGCCGGCGCCCCTTTAGAAAGCGGAAGGCCCAGAGCACATAGCCGGAAACGCTGTACAGGCAGAACATGCCGAAGAGCACCAGCGGCGGGTCGGACGACACGAGAATGAAGCCGACCATGAAGAGCAGCACCACGCCGAACGACACCCGCTGGCGCACATCGAGCGCCTTGCCGCTATAGAACGGCGCATTCGATACCATCGACATCCCCGCGTAAATCGTCAGCCCGAACGCCACCCAGGGCATCCAGAAAACGTTGACCGGTAATTTGTTGTCGATCGTAATCCACACGAAACCGGCAATAAGCGCCGCGGCCGCCGGACTCGCCAAGCCCTGGAAGAAGCGCTTGTCGACCACGCCGATGTTCGTATTGAAGCGCGCCAGCCGCAAAGCCGCGCAGGCCACGTAGACGAACGCGGCGAGCCAGCCCCACTTGCCGATCTCATGGAGAATCCATTCGTACATCACCAACGCCGGCGCTACGCCGAACGAGGTCATGTCCGAGAGCGAATCGTATTGCTCGCCGAACGCGCTCTGCGTGTTGGTCATACGCGCCACACGCCCGTCCATGCCATCGAGCACCATGGCGAAGAAGATCGCGATGGCGGCCTGCTCGAAACGATCGTTCATGGCCTGCACGATCGCGAAGAAGCCGCAGAACAGCGCGGCGGTCGTAAAGGCGTTCGGCAACAGGTAGATGCCGCGATTGCGCGGGCGCACCGGCAGATCGTCCTCCACACCGTGGTCGTGGTCTTCGTTCATCAATGGCTCTGCGGATGAATGGTTGTGACGGCTGAACGCCGAAAGATGCCTGACATTATTGCGCAAGCGGCCGCGATGGTTTTCCGGCATGCGGACCTCCCTGACGATGCTATGACAGCGGGCGATCCCGCATCGGATCACCGCGATTGGAACGCAAGAAGCGAAAGCCGTTGCAGGCCGCGACACGGTGACGCACGACAGGAAGTCGCGCCGCCGCACACGGCCGTGGTCCGTGGGCTCGAGTGGCTTACAGCTCGGCGAGGATCGTCGAGGTGGCCGACACCTTCTCGCCGATGGTCACGCGCGGACGCGAGCCCAGCGGCAGGTACACGTCGACCCGTGAACCGAAACGAATGAAACCGTAACGCTGACCGCGCGAAAGCGTATCGCCCACCTTCACGTAGCACAAAATCCGGCGCGCAATGAGTCCTGCGACCTGCACGCTCGTGACGATCTGCCCCCCCACGTCGATCACCAGCGCATTGCGCTCGTTTTCGAGCGATGCCTTGTCGAGATCGGCGTTGAAGAAACGTCCCGGGAAATATTCCACCTTGGTCACCGTGCCGTCAACCGGGGCACGATTCGAGTGCACGTTGAAAACGTTCATGAACACGCTGATCTTCAACGCTTCACGACCAGCGTACGGATCTTGCGTGGTTTCGATGGCCACGATGCGTCCGTCGGCGGGCGAAAGTACGGCGCCGGCCTGCTGCGGCACCTGTCGCGGCGGATCCCGGAAGAACTGCAGGACAAACAGGGCGATCACCCAGAACGGCGCGGCCCACAGCACGCCGGCCATGAAGTGCACGACGAGCGCCACGGCGACGGCGATACCCAGGAAGGGCCAGCCCTCGCGGGCAATGATCGGGTGAGGATAATTCATGCGATTGAACTCGCGTCCTTGGTAAAACGGTTAAGTGAGCGGGTCGGCCTGCGTTGGGCCAAACCGTGACGTGGCGGCATTGTAGCAATGCGCGCGGCGCGGCGACACTTTTTCCCCAATCGACCGATCGGCGTCGCCACCGCAAAGCCGGCCACATCGAGGTGCCACGATGTCAGTTCACGGTCGATGCGGGGGGGAGAGGAAACGAAAAAAGCCGTCCGCCTTGCCATAGCGACAGCTACAGCAAAACGGACGGCCAGGCGCGGCGGTTCCGGCGCTCAAACGCGCGATGCGCTTGACGCGCCCAAGCCGCCTGCCGTGCGCCGCCAGTGGACGCCCACACGCTGCCGGGCGTACGCATCTTGCGGCGCGTCGTACTTAGTTCTTCGACTGGTCGACGAGCTTGTTCTTGGCGATCCACGGCATCATTGCCCGCAGCTTGCCGCCCACTTGCTCGATTTGGTGCTCGGCCGTGATGCGACGACGCGAGATCAGGGTCGGGGCACCCGCCTTGTTTTCCAGGATGAACGACTTGGCGTACTCGCCGGTCTGGATATCGGTCAGGCACTGCTTCATCGCCTTCTTCGTCTCTTCGGTCACGACGCGCGGGCCGGTGACGTACTCACCGTACTCGGCGTTGTTCGAGATCGAGTAGTTCATGTTGGCGATGCCGCCTTCATAGATCAGGTCGACGATCAGCTTGAGTTCGTGCAGGCACTCGAAGTAGGCCATTTCCGGCGCATAACCGGCTTCGACCAGCGTTTCGAAACCGGCCTTGATCAGCTCGACGGTACCGCCGCACAGCACGGCTTGCTCGCCGAACAGGTCGGTTTCCGTTTCTTCGCGGAAGTTCGTTTCGATGATGCCGGCACGGCCGCCGCCGTTTGCGGCAGCGTACGACAGGGCGATGTCGCGCGCGGCGCCCGACTTGTCCTGTGCCACGGCGATCAGGTGGGGCACGCCGCCGCCTTGCGAGTACGTCGAGCGCACCGTGTGGCCCGGGGCCTTCGGGGCGATCATGATGACGTCGAGGTCAGCACGCGGAATCACGCAGCCGTAATGCACGTTGAAGCCGTGCGCGAAGGCCAGGGCGGCGCCTTCCTTGATGTTGCCATGCACTTCGTTCTTGTACACGTCGCCGATCTGCTCGTCCGGCAGCAGCATCATGACGATGTCGGCCGACTTCACGGCTTCCGCCACTTCCTTGGTGTTCAGGCCGGCGCCGACCGCCTTGTTCCACGAAGCGCCATTCTTGCGCAGACCGACCGTCACGTTCACACCGCTGTCCTTCAGGTTCTGGGCGTGGGCATGGCCTTGCGAGCCATAGCCGATGATCGTCACTTGCTTGCCCTTGATGAGGGAGAGGTCGGCGTCTTTGTCGTAGAAAACTTTCATTTGGAATTGTCCCGTAATGCCAAAAAATTACTCAAATCAGAATGGATCGAAATCCGCTTACCGCGTTGCCGCTACCGATCAGACTTTCAGGATGCGCTCACCGCGCCCGATGCCCGAGCCACCGGTACGAACCGTCTCGAGAATCGCCGTACGATCGAGCCCGTCGATGAAGGCGTCGAGTTTCGACGAATTCCCGGTCAGTTCGATCGTATAGGTCTTTTCAGTAACGTCAATGATGCGGCCGCGGAAAATATCCGACATCCGCTTCATCTCTTCTCGCTCCTTGCCCACGGCGCGCACCTTGATGAGCATCAGCTCACGTTCGATATGCGCCCCTTCGGTCAGATCGACCACCTTCACCACCTCGATGAGCCGGTTCAGGTGCTTGGTGATCTGTTCGATCACGTCGTCGGAGCCCGTCGTGACCACCGTCATGCGCGAGAGCGACCGATCTTCGGTCGGCGCGACGGTGAGGGTCTCGATATTGTAGCCACGCGCCGAAAACAGGCCGACCACACGCGACAGCGCGCCCGGCTCGTTCTCGAGCAAAACAGAAATAATATGCCTCATGGTGTATCCCGGATTGTCCTAGTGTGGGGACGTCGCGCCCGCGCCGGCCTGACCGGCGGCGACTGTCGGCGCGCGCCTCGGCTTACAGATCTTCCGAACCGAGCAGCATCTCGCTGATGCCCTTGCCCGCCTGGACCATCGGCCAGACGTTTTCGGTGGGATCCGTTTGGAAATCCATGAATACCGTACGATCCTTCAGGCGCAACGCCTCGCGCAGTGCGGGCTCGACGTCCGACGACTTCTCGATGCGAATGCCCACATGACCGTACGCCTCGGCAAGCTTCACGAAGTCGGGCAGCGCGTCCATGTACGAACTGGAGTAGCGCTTGCTGTATTCGATCTGCTGCCACTGGCGAACCATGCCCAGATAGCGGTTGTTGAGCGACAGGATCTTGATCGGCGTGCGGTATTGCAGGCACGTCGAGAGTTCCTGGATGCACATCTGGATCGAGCCTTCGCCGGTGATACAGGCGACTTCGGCATCCGGGTGCGCCATCTTCACGCCCATGGCCGCCGGCAGGCCGAAGCCCATCGTGCCCAGGCCGCCCGAGTTGATCCAGCGGCGCGGCTTGTTGAAGCGGTAATACTGCGCCGCCCACATCTGGTGCTGGCCGACGTCCGAGCACACGAAGGCTTCGCCGTCGGTGAGCTTCCAGTACGTCTCGACCACATGTTGCGGCTTGATGATTTCGCTCTGGCGATCGAACGCGAGGCAATCGCGCGAGCGCCATTCCTCGATCTGCTTCCACCAGTCGGCCAGCGCCCCGGTGTCCGGGCCCTGCTCCGCGGTTTGCAGGTTTTCGATCATCTCGCGCAGCACTTCCTTCACGTCGCCGACGATCGGGATATCGACCTTCACACGCTTGGAAATCGACGACGGGTCGATATCGACGTGAATGATCTTGCGCGCACGCTCGGAGAAGTGTTCCGGATTGCCGATCACACGGTCGTCGAAGCGCGCGCCGATGGCGATGAGCACGTCGCAGTGCTGCATGGCCATGTTCGCTTCGTAGGTGCCGTGCATGCCCAGCATGCCGAGGAACTTGGGATCGCTCGCACGATACCCGCCGAGGCCCATGAGCGTGTTGGTCACCGGATAGCCGAGCAGGTCGCAGAACTGGTTCAGTTCCTTCGACGCGTCGGCCAGAATGATGCCGCCGCCCGTATAGATATAGGGACGCTTGGCCGAGAGCAGCAGGCTCATCGCCTTGCGGATCTGGCCCGAGTGCCCCTTCGTGACCGGATTGTACGAGCGCAGCGACACCGACTTCGGATAGTCGAAGCGGCAGCGCGCCTTGGACACGTCCTTCGGAATATCAACCAGCACCGGACCCGGACGGCCCGTCTTGGCGATATAGAAGGCTTTCTTGATGGTTGCGGCGAGGTCGCGCACATCCTTCACGAGGAAGTTGTGCTTGACGCACGGGCGGGTAATGCCGACCGTGTCGCATTCCTGGAAGGCGTCCTGGCCGATGGCGGCCGTGGGCACCTGCCCGGTGATGATGACGAGCGGGATCGAATCCATGTACGCCGTGGCAATCCCGGTGACCGCATTGGTCACGCCGGGGCCGGACGTCACGAGACACACGCCGACCTTGTCGGTGGAGCGCGAATAAGCGTCGGCCGCATGCACGGCGGCTTGCTCATGGCGCACCAGGATGTGCTGGATCTTGTCCTGCTTGTAGAGTTCGTCGTAGATGTAGAGAACCGAACCGCCGGGATAACCCCACAGATGTTCGACCCCTTCTTCCTGAAGCGAGCGCACGAGAATCTCGGCGCCAATCATGTCTTCGGAAGTATTTTGGTGGCGTGTAGCTTCCGCCTCGGAGAATTCCGCGCTTGGCATATTCATCGTCGACCTTTCAAAGTTTCGGCAAAAATTTTGATCGGGTGCTCTCCCCGCGAACTTGTGGTTCGGGCTCAAGCTGCGCGTCTGAATGATGGACACCCCGGATAGGCGTGCCGATATTGAGACAATCACAGATATTGCGAACTGGCAACATTACCGGTTTGCAGCAAAATGGTCAAGCAGGTTTATGCATTTGCAGCATGACTGCAAAGTCGGCCTCGCAGAATCCCCACGCCATGCCCCACGCCGCCCCAAGCCGGTGCACAATCTTCACACGATAGGAAGCTGGCGAGCCCGGCGCCGTCGCAAACCGGCACCACCGGAAGCAAAAGCGGTTACAGCACAGCGCGTTTTTGGTAGCATCCGCACCGGCTACATGAATCTTTACGTGGCCTTTACGCTTACATGGCATTTCAAAGGCGCAGCGCGCAACGCTGCGTGCACCCCACCGGATGGCATCTGACAAGGAACTGGCGGATTTTCTCGCGGGCATCGAACGGCGCGCCTTCAAGCAGGCCGTCTATGCCGTACGCGACGACGAGGCCGCCCTCGATATCGTTCAGGATGCGATGATCCGCCTGGCCGAAAAATACGGCGACAAGCCGCCGGCCGACCTGCCGCTGCTGTTCACGCGCATTCTCCAGAACGCCATTCACGACTATTTCCGTCGGCAAAAGGTGCGTAACACCTGGGTCACGCTATTCTCAAATCTCGCGGGCCCGGGCGACGACGAACGCGACGACTTCGATCCTCTGGAAACCTTATTGGCCGAGGATGGGTCTGTGCAGACCGAGAGCAGCGAAGAGACCGTTTCGCGCGCCGAAATCCTCTCGCTCATCGACGCGGAAATACAGAAACTGCCGACACGTCAACGAGAAGCCTTCCTCATGCGTTACTGGGAAGATATGGACGTTGCCGAGACGGCCGCCACGATGGGGTGCTCGGAGGGCAGCGTCAAGACGCACTGCTCGCGCGCCACCCATGCGTTGGCGCAGGCGTTGAAGGCAAAAGGGATCAGGTTATGAGTCACGATCTGGAAACGAGGGAACTCCGCTTCGCACATCGCGTGCGACGTGCGCTGGACGAAGCGTCCGATGCGCCGTCGCCGAATATCGCGGCCCGGCTGGCCGCCGCTCGTCAGGAGGCGCTCGCGCGCAAAAAGCCCGAACCGGTGGCCATCGTGCAACCGGCGCTGGTGCTCGCCGGTGTCGGCGCCATGCCATCGTCGGAAGCCGGCGGCCCGCGCCGCACGTTCGACAAGCTGCGCCGTCTCGGGCTGCTCTGGCCGCTTGCCGCATTGGTGATCGGCCTGGCGGGACTCGCGTACTGGGAGCATCAGCAACACATTCAGGACTTGGCAGACATCGATGCCGCCGTATTGAGCGACGAACTCCCGTTGTCGGCCTATGCCGACCATGGCTTCAACGCCTATGTGAAGCGTGCCCAGTAGCCCCCCTACCCAAGCCCCTCCCGTGACGCGACGCAATGTATTTCTTCTGCTCGCCGCGCTGATCGCGGCCGCGATCGCCGGCACGGCCGCGCTGCGCCACACGCACGCGCCTGAAGCGGTGTCCGACGTGCCTCCGGTCATGGCCGGCGCATCTGCCCCCGACGGCGCCACCCCCACCAATGGGCCGGTCGGCAATCTGACGGCCAGCGGTGCGACCGCGAGCGGCGCTGCGGCGACGTCTATTGCATCGCCCGGCGGTTACTGGGCCAAGCTCACGGCCGGCCAGCGAGAGGCGCTCGCGCCGCTCGCCCAGGACTGGAATCGCATGAGCGAGCGTCAGCGCGAGAAGTGGATCGAGATTGCCAAGCGCTTTCATACGCTGTCACCGGAAAGCCGCAAGCGCCTGCATGACCGCATGGCGGACTGGGTGCGCCTGACGCCCGAGCAACGCAAGCTGGCGCGAGAGAGTTATCAGAATGCCAAGACGCTGCCGCCCGAGCGAAAAGCGCAGATGTGGCAGCAGTATCAGCAGCTCACCGAAGAACAGAAAAAGCGCCTTGCCGCGGACGACCGAAAGCAGGCCAACCGTCCGAACGTGGTCAGCGCACCGCCGTCGGGCCGCCCAGGCGTGAAAAATCCGTACGCTGCAGTGCATCGCAAGGAGGCCGGCACCCCGGGCAAGAATGGCGCGTTGCCGGCGCCGGTGGCATCGGGCGCGGCAGCACCGGCGACCGGGCAATCGATGCCGACTTCTGCCGCACCGTCGCCAGGAGCGACGCCGGCGAGCGCGGGCACGGCAAACGGCGACAAGAATGGCGACGCCGTCTTCAACGCCGAGATTTATCATCACAACTGACGCCTGACGCCAGCCGCCCCTGGCCATTGTCATGCCGCAACGGCCGCCCCCCCGGGCGGCCGTTTGTCTTTATGCGTTCGAACGCCCCCGCCGACTGGCTGGCTCGCCGGCACATTCTTGCGCATAATGTGCGGCACAGGACGCGACATGCCCGCCGCCACTGCCCCATGCCGGCACGGGCGCCAGGCACCCGACAAAAATCCCAGACCACGCCGCGATGACCGACTCCGCCACCCAGCCCGCCACGCCGCACCGCTCGCCCGACACCCCACCCTCGCCAGACGTGCCGTCCGGCATCGAACCGGATGGCTACGCTGTGCCGACGCTACGCCGCCGCCTGCTCTCGATGCTCTACGAATCGCTGCTGCTCTTCGGCGTGCTGTTCCTTGCCGGCTACCTGTTCAGCGCCCTCACCCAGCAGCGCAGCGGCCTGATGCACCGGCATGCCATGCAAGCCTGGCTGTTTCTTGTACTTGGCGCGTACTTCGTCTGGTTCTGGACCCACGGTGGCCAGACGCTCGCGATGAAGACGTGGAAAATCCGTCTGGTCGACGCGCATGGACAACCGGTGCGCACTGCCCGCGCTGTCGCGCGTTACGCGCTCGTATGGTTGTGGGTGCTGCCGGCCATGGCGCTCGACTGGGGACTCGGAATCACGGGCTGGGGCAGCGTGGCGTTGCTCACCGGCTGGATCGTGCTCTGGGCCTTGGCCATGCGCGTGATGCCGGATCACCAGTTCATTCATGACCGGCTCGCCGGCACGCGTCTCGTGAGCGTGCTGGGCAAATGACCACAGCGCCCCCCGCTGCCCGCCCTGCCCCGCGCGCCTCGCGCGCCCACCTGATCTACGGCGGCATCGAAATCGGGCTATCGCTCATCGTCGCCGTCGCCACGTGGACCGTTTGGCATAGCCCCTGGACGACTTTGTTATGGACGGTGCTATGGTTGCCCGTCGCCCACGCCATCGGCCTTGCGGCCGGCTTCGTCATGGCCGCCCAGGGCGACCCGTCGCCGGAGCGGCGCGCCACCGCCGGCACCCATGCGGCCGTATGGGCCTACGAATGCGCGGCGTCGATCTTCCTGCTCGATCTCTGCCAACCGTGGTTCAGCACCGCCCGGCTGCCGCTGCCGCGTGGCCCGGCGCGCCCCGTCTCGGTATTGCTGTTGCATGGTTACGGCTGCAATCGCGCGTTCTGGCTGCGTTTCTCGCGCCATCTCGCCGACGCGGGCTACGACTGCGACGCCGTCAATCTTGGCCCAATGTTCGGCGACATCGACGATTACGCCCCCACGATTGCCAATGCCACGCGCGCCCTTGCCGAACGCACCCGGCTGCCCGTCGTCATCATCGGCCACAGCATGGGCGGACTCGCGGCGCGTGCCTGCCTGCGCCACGCGCCCACCCTGCCGGTCGCTCACACCATCACGCTCGGCTCGCCGCACTTCGGCACCCTGCATGCGCGCCATGGCCTCGGCACCAACGCTCGCCAGATGGGCGTCGGCAGCGAATGGCTCGAGGCGCTCGCCAGTCGCGAAACGCAAACGCAACGCGCGCGCATCACGTCGATTTACACGTTTCACGACAACGTCGTCTATCCGGTGCGCACTTGCGTGCTGCCCGGTGCCCACAACATCGCGCTCGACCGGCTCGGACATGTGTCGCTGGGCACGCATCCACGCGCGCGCGCCCATGTGCTCGAGACGCTCGAGCGCGTGGCCCAGGGATTGCCACGCGCCGTCTGATCCGAGGCGTCCCTGGCTGGCGCGGGTCCCGCTGTCGCGTCGTCGCGACGTTGGACGCCACTTTCGCGACATGATCGTGACTGTCATCGTCGCTTCACGAAATCGTGGCGCAATGCACGCATGTTCAACGCGACGTGCGAGCCGGTATGACGACGACCCCCACCTTTGAGTTGCCGATCCCAACGTCTGCGGCTCGCGCCGGTCACTTCGCAGACACCCCGCCAGGCCGCCCCGCCGCCCCGCCCATCAGCCCGCCCGACACGATCGAACTGCCGCCCGACACGCCCGATCCCTTCGACCCGCCCCCCGACGGCATCACCCGCTTCCGTACGATCTGGCTCTCGGACATCCACCTCGGCACCCAAGGGTGTCAGGCAGACTACCTGCTCGACTTCCTGCGTCATCACGAGTCCGACTACCTGTACCTGGTCGGCGACATCATCGACGGCTGGCATCTGCGGCGCGGCTGGCACTGGCCGCAGGCGCACAACGACGTTGTGCAGAAAATGCTGCGCCGCGCACGCAAGGGTACGCAGGTGATCTACGTACCCGGCAATCACGACGAAGCGGCACGTCAGTTCTGCGGGTTGGCGTTCGGCGACATTGCGGTGCGCGACGAGGCGTTCCACACCACACTGTCGGGCAAACGTCTGTGGGTTACCCACGGCGATCTGTTCGACGGCGTGATTCAGCACGCCAAGTGGCTCGCGTATCTGGGCGACTCGCTCTACACCCTCACCCTGCTGCTCAACCGCTGGTTCAATCGTGTGCGCACGCGCTTCGGCTTCCCGTACTGGTCGCTGTCGCAGTATCTGAAACACCAGGTGAAAAACGCCGTGAACTTCATTTCGGCCTTCGAGCATGTGATGGCCGACGAAGCGCGCCGCCGTGGCTGCGATGGCGTGGTGTGCGGACACATCCACAAGCCCGAGATTCGCGAGATCGACGGCTTGCTCTACTGCAACGACGGCGACTGGGTGGAGAGCCTCTCAGCGCTGGTCGAGACGACCGAGGGCGAGCTGCGCATCATCCACTGGACGCAAAAACGCAACGTGCGCGCCCGCGCGAAAACCGCGACGGTCAGCACTTGAGCCCGCACCGTGAACCTGGCCGGCCTCGCGCCGCCATGATCGCCACACCTCGGGAGACGCCAGTCCGAGACGCTGGCCCAAGACACTTGCCCGAATTCACCCCGCTTACCCCGCGCACGCACGGCACTGTGCTGTCGTACGTGCGCCCTCACGCGCGAGTTCGCGCGTGTCACCGAAGCGCGCCATGTGCGCGAAGGAGCGCCCGATGAAAATCATGATCGTCACCGACGCCTGGGATCCGCAGATCAACGGCGTGGTCCGCACGTTGAAGAACACGCGCGCTCAGTTGGAGGCGGCCGGCCATCGTGTCGAGCTGCTCACGCCGCAGGAATTCCGCACGATGCCGTGCCCGACCTACCCGGAAATCCGTCTCGCGTTCTTCGCCGGCGCACGCGTGACACGGCGCATCGAAGACTTCGCACCGGACGCCCTGCACATCGCCACCGAAGGCCCGCTCGGCATGGCCGCGCGCAAATGGGCCCTGCGCAACGACTTCCCGTTCACCACGGCCTATCACACGCGCTTCCCGGAGTATGTGCAGGCGCGCTTCGGCTTTGCACTCTCGACAACCTACCGCTTTCTGCGCTGGTTCCACAAGGCGTCGCACGCCGTGATGGCACCCACGCCAGTGGTCAAGCGCGATCTCGAAGCGAACGGCTTCCAGAATGTGGTGCTTTGGACGCGTGGCGTCGACCTTGACATCTTCCGTGCGCAAGACGCACATGTGCTAAATTCGGCACATCCGATTTTCCTCTACGTGGGGCGTGTCGCCGTGGAGAAGAACATCGAGGCCTTCCTGAAACTGGATTTGCCGGGCTCGAAATGGGTTGCGGGCGAAGGGCCGCAACTGGCCGAACTGCGCTCGCGCTACCCCGACGTGAATTACCTTGGCATGCTTTCGCAGCCCGAACTCGCGAAGGTCTACGCGTCGGCCGACGTATTCGTCTTTCCCAGCCGTACCGACACGTTCGGCCTGGTGCTGCTCGAAGCGATGGCTTGCGGCCTTCCGGTCGCGGCCTTCCCGGTGACCGGCCCGGTCGATGTCCTCAACGGCTGCCCGGAAGGCGAAGGCGGCGCGCTGCGAGAGGACTTGCGCGAGGCTTGTCTCGATGCGCTCAAGGTCTCGCGCCCGAGTGCGCGTGCCTGGGCCGAGCGGTTCTCGTGGCAGGCGGCCTCCGAAGAGTTCGCCTCGCATCTGCATCCGCGCAAACCCGAGCTGTCGCTCGCGAGCGCGGTCTGATCCACCTCCAGAGCCCGTTGCGGCGAGGAACCCGACGCTTGTTCATCGATCACCCGCCGCCACGCGACAAACAACCGAATCCGTACAAGGGCAATCGGGGCATCATGCGTGCCTGGCGTGCCCTGAAATACTCCTTGTCCGGCTTCAAGTTCGCCGTGTTCGAAGAGAGCGCCTTCCGGCAGGAACTGGCGCTCGCCGCCATCCTCTTGCCGGCGGCGGTCTTCCTGCCCGTGACCTCCGTCGAGCGCGTGCTGCTCATCGGCTCGGTGCTGCTCGTGCTCATCATCGAGCTGGTCAACTCCAGCATCGAGGCGGCCATCGACCGCATTTCGCTGGAGCGGCACGAACTGTCCAAACGTGCCAAGGATTTCGGCAGCGCGGCGGTCCTCATCGCGCTCGGCCTTTGCCTGCTCACCTGGGCCTTGCTCGCCGGGCCCGTCATTGTCGAACGGGTACGTACAGCGTTTTTCTGATAACGTTCGCCGCCCTCCTCCCCCATGCTTGGCAGCGCGCGGCTGCCGGGTATAATCGGTCGCCGTATACCTGATATTCAACTCATAGACGCAAGCGGAGAACATCGTTCGTCACGCTTGCCGCTTACCGGGGCCGACAGACATGGAAGCAAAGCCGCCGCGCCGTACCCGCGAACGAATTCTTGAGGTGTCACTCCGGCTCTTCAACGACATCGGCGAACCGAACGTCACGACCACCACGATTGCCGAGGAGATGAAAATCAGCCCGGGCAATCTGTACTATCACTTCCGCAATAAAGACGACATCATCAACAGCATCTTCGCCCAGTTCGAGCAGGAAATCGAACGGCGACTGCGGCTGCCCGACGATCACAAGCCCAAGCTCGACGAAGTCTGGACGTACCTGCAATACATGTCCGAATTTCTGTGGCGCTTCCGCTTTCTTTACCGCGACCTCAACGACCTGCTTGCGCGCAACCGCACACTGGAGACGCACTTCAAGGTGATCGTCGGCCACAAGAAACGGTTTGCGCGCGAAATGTGCGACCTGCTCGTGGCCGAGGGCGAAATGGAAATCACGCCCGAGCAGATCGAGGTGGTCACGACCAACATGGTGGTGATCTCCACCTATTGGTTGTCCTACCAGTTCGTGATGAATCCGCGCAAGTACAACGACCCGGCGGAGATCGGTGCCGGGTTGCATCAGTCGAGCTATCACATCCTCTCGCAAATGGCCCCGTATCTGAAAGGCAGCTCGCGCGAGATGTACGACAGGATGGCGCGAGAATCGTCGGCTAAGGGGGCGCATTAAGGCATGGCGTCGGAAGTCAAATCGATCTGTATTTACTGCGGTGCCGCCCCGGGGGTACGTCCTGCCTACGCCGAGGCGGCGCGTGACCTGGGCCGACGCATGGCGCAAGCGGGCATTCGTCTCGTGTATGGCGGCGGCAAGGTCGGGCTGATGGGCATCGTTGCCGACGCCGCGCTGGCGCACGGCGGCGAAGTCATCGGCATCATCCCGAAAGCCCTGATGGAACGGGAAGTCGGTCACACCGGGCTGACGCAATTGCATGTTGTCGAGAACATGCATCAGCGCAAGCAGATGATGGCCGATCTGTCGGAGGCTTTCATTGCCATGCCCGGCGGCATCGGCACTTGCGAAGAACTGTTCGAAGTCTTTACGTGGCTGCAGATCGGTTATCACGCGAAACCGATCGGTCTGCTCAACGTCGATCAGTATTACGATCCGTTGATTGTGTTCCTCAAATCGATGGTGACGGAGCAGTTCCTCAAGGGGCCGCAGTTGGATCAGTTGCAGATCAGTGCGTCGCCCGAAGCGTTGCTCGATACCCTGCGGCACTTCACGCCGTCGCAAATCGATCGCTGGTCCCACCAGCGTTCACAGATCTAAGCGCAGCCGCGTCATCGCTGCGCAGTCCATCGGCTGCGCAGTGTCGGTTCCCCTAGCGCTTCAGCCCTCCCCCTCACCCGTCGCCCGTTCTTCGTGCCAGACACGGGACCACGACCGCTCGGCACGCCGTCGCCCGCGGCGTGATTGAACTCCTGCCGCCCCCGGGACTCAGACATCCGTTGCATGCGGACCACCGTGTGCGCGCCTGCCCCATGCCCGCCTGGGTCAACGCTTTCCTCGACGTGCAACCTGCCTATGATGTTAAAGATGCTTCGCCCGATGCGACTGCTGCGTTCACGCTGGCTGCGCCCACACGCCGGCTTGCTGCTGCGCCGCGCCTTGTGGCAAGCCACGCCGCGAGGCGTGGCCATCGGGCTGGCATGCGGTGTTTTTTTCGGGATTCTGATTCCCGTCGGCCAGATGCTCGTGGCGATACTCGCCGCAGCGCTGTTACGCGGAAATCTATTCCTCGCGGCGGTCGGCACGCTGGTGACCAATCCACTGACGGCGCCCTTTGTCTATTGGGGCGCGCACCGTCTGGGCCGCTGGATGTTCGAGTGGCCACCGCAGACCGAGATCGAAGCGACGGTGGCCGCCGCGACACAGGCGAGAGAGAGCTTGTGGACGCAGTTGACGAACCTCGATTTCGGCACCGCAACGCTGCATCTCGCGACTGGCCTCGCCGCCTGTGCGGCGGCCGGCGGAGCGCTCGCCTACGTGATCGGCTTCTGCGCGATCCGTTGGCACCAACGTTGCCGCGTCGGGACAACGCTGAGGGCGTCTGACGCCCCCCGGGACTGAGCGACACGTCATCCCCGTCGTCAGAACGACGATCCCGGCGTCTTCAGAAACGCGATTTCCTCTGGCGTCGATGTCCGTCCCAAGGCCTGGTTGCGGTGAGGGTATCGCCCAAAACGCTCGATGACGACCGCATGCTTGCGCGCGTAATCGAGGTTATCGACCAGCCCGAACGCCTTCGCCAAGGGTTCGTACAGGGCCAGCGAAAGGTGCTGGCTCTCCAGCGATTCGTCGTGTTCGAACGGCAGATAGACGAAAACACGATGCTGTGGTGTCGGCAGGCGCTGATCGTCGCCCGCCTCGACCAGGCGCCGCGCCACGGCCAACGCCCGTGCGTCGCCCGCAAAGGCCTTCGCGTGCCCCCGAAAGAGATTGCGCGAGAACTGGTCGAGCACCACGATCAGCGCGCACGCCCCGAGCGGCGTCTGCGCCCAGTCGTCGAGTTCGCCGTCGAGCGCCTGCGCGTGCAACACGCCGAAGTGGGTACGGATCGACGCGTCGTACGCGTCCGACTTACGGAACCACTCGGGCCGCGCCATCCCATACTCGGGAGCGTCCGGACGGCCGAACCAGAAATCGAGCACCGTTTGCCACGGGGGTACTTGCGAAGCAGGTGCTCCTGCGGGTGTCGTCATCGATCATCCTGAAAGGTGAGCGCGCGTGAGAAGGATGGCGCTCATGATGCCAGACTCACGCAAAGGCCAATACCACACGACGCGTGCGTGACGTCTTCTTCTCGATCTTGGCCACGCGCAGCGCGCCGATTTCCGCCGTATTGGCCACGTGCGTGCCACCGCACGGCTGCAAATCGATACCCTCGATACGCACCAGACGCACGCGTCCCAGGCCCACCGGCGGCTTCACGCTCATGGTGCGCACCAGTTCGGGACGCGCCGCCATCTCGTCGTCGCTAATGCTGTCAATAGCCACCGGTCGTGCAGCCGCCACGAGCGCCGCCAACCCGGCTTCGACGGCCTCTCGCTCGATCGGCTCGTTCGTCACAAAATCGAGCCGAGCGTACTCCGTGGTGATGCTGCACCCATCCACCGGATGCGGCAACACCGCACACATCAGATGCGACGCCGTGTGAAAGCGCATATGACGAAAGCGTCGCGCCCAGTCGATCTCCGCCTGCACGATATCGCCGACCGAGAGTCGCGCCAGCACATCGTGCTGGCCCTCGCCGGGCACATGGACCGCATCGTCGGGCGTCGCGCCCTCGTGTTTTGACTTGCGCGTGTCGGCAATGGCGAGGCGAGTGCCGTCCACCAGCACCAACTCACCGGCATCGCCCGCTTGTCCCCCGCCCAGCGGATAGAAGACGGTGCGATCGAGCCTGATGCCGGTCTCGTCGATATGCGTGATGCGCGCCTCGCACTGGCGCAGATAGGCGTCCTGCCGAAAAAGGGCTTCGGTGGTCATTGGGGCGTCTCCATAGGTGATCCGCCATGGTCGCGCGAACCGGGCCTGAGTGACAAGGGACAATCCGGCGCCGCAACGCCAGTACGGTCGGTACGCCGCTTGCGGCAAGGTCTCCGCCGAAACAGCGAGACGCCGACACTGCCCGCCGGGCGAAGGTTTCGCGGCATCGGCCCAACACCGTCGAATTGGGCATACGCGGCGTACGGTACGCCATGCTTTTCCCAATGCGCGCCCACCGAGCGATCGGACGACAGCTTTGTCCTCGAATCGAAAGAGACGGATACCGCGTCAACCGTAGGATCCGCCCAGGCGCCCCACCCATGGCGCCTGGAAAAATCCGAAACGTTGTCAACCGGCCCCCATCCTCTCATGCATGTCACGCACCCTCCCCCCTCGCTGCCCCGCCACGATGTCGCCGGGCGTCTGCCGCCCGACGCTGGCGACACCGCGCCCCAGCGCTACCAGCAAGCACGCGACGCGTACCTCGCCGCCGATTACGAAAGGGCACTGCATGTGCTCTATCCCCTGCTCAAGGAACTTCCGCTGGACGTCAGCGTGAACAAGCTGATCGGCTACGCGCATTTCGGGCGCGAAGACTATGCGCTCGCGCTGGTGCCGCTCACCTCGGCGGCACTTTTCACACCCGACGACCCCGAACCGATACTGATTTGCGCGCATTGCCTGGCGAAGTTGGGCGATGGCGCGCTCGCTCGCGATCTCGCCATACAGGCGCTCGAGACCTCTCGGCAGAACGCGGCGCATGCCGACATCGGTGCGCGCGCCGAACGTTTTCTCGCCACGATTTAACGCCAATTCATTCCCGGGAGCCCCCCATGACGATAGGTATGCCCTCGTCTTCCCCTCTGCCGACGCCCCTCCAGTCCCTCTCGAACGCCAGCAATGTCGGCGCGAACCCGCAAGTACACATTGCGATGCCGGAGCCGCCGAAGGACCTGATGGCAGGGTGCTGGGAGCAGTTTCAAAGCGCCATTCAAACGCATCGCGGCGCGCGCAACGCGGCCCTCATCGGACACGTCGTCAACGCCATCGCAAAGAGCACCGCACTGGGCTTCGCGATCGCCACGATGGACGACGACTGGAAGGGATACGTCGACATCCCCCTCCATGTGCTCGCGGCATCCACGGAAATCGCGAGCCTGATGCTCGCAGCCAGCAAGTTCTGGCACGGCCCTGACGACATCCCGGGCGCGGAGATTCGCGACACCAACTTCTTCCAGACCATCGGCCAGTGGACCGGCATCGACCTGCTGCGGGAGTACGGCGGGGTGGTCAATTTGGCGATCACCAACGGTCCGCTGGTGTTTGGCGCCGTTCACAATGGCGCCGCACCGTTGCTCGAGACGCTGGGTATCCCGGTGCCGTCATGGCTGAAAGACGCCGCCGTTGACGATGCGAGTTCGGCCATCGCCGACGGGGTGGCGACCGCAACCGATTTCCTACAAAACCGCGTGCTCGGCACGATCATCGATGGCCGTGAGCGGCGCGCGTCCGTGGACAGGGTCACGGCGGCCGAGACCACCGTGAACTACGTCGTGCTGGACGGCGAACGCGACTACGTGCACATGGCCCCCCGCCCGCAGCTCGACTATGAACTTGAGGGGGTGACCGTCGTCCCGAGACTGTCTCGGGACGACTCGGCGCTCGCGTCCATCTCGTCCATCCCGGTGCCACCGGCCATCCCGGGCGACAACGCGGACATCCAGTCACTCGCGACCGGCGTCGACGACGAGTTCTTCGATGCCGAATCGGATTTGCATTCGGTCGTCTCCGATCTGTCGAACGAGGCCTTTCACGATGCGCTGGACACCGTCACACCTGACGTCGGTTCGCGCCCGTAAGCGTCATCGCAATGGGCTGCGCCTGCGCAGTCCAGGATGAAACGCGGCCACGCGCGCACCGACAGGACCAAACGGAGCGTACACGCCCCCCGCCGCGCCGCAGGCGCGCGCGTGCCGCAGCCGGATCCATGCCGTAACCCTTAGGAGGAACGACGTTCCATGCAGCGATATTCAGCCCCCCACGCCGCCGGTGAAACCCACGTCCGGGCCAGCCACACGGTGCCAAACGGCCAAACGCATTTCCCCCCACGAACCGACGGCGCCCAGCGTTGCGCCTCTGACGCGGTTTCACCCAACGTGTCGCCGACCGCATCACCGGCCACGTCGTCGATCGATTCGCCGATCGCGTCGCAAGCCTTCTCTCATGCGTATGCCCTCTGCGCGGCCAACGACTTCGTCGGTGCCGCACGCGCCTTTGCCGACCTCTGCCTCGCCTATCCGAAACGCACGGATGCCCACAAGGCATTCGGCTACGTGCTTTGTCAGCTCGGCGATTATCGACACGCCGTCGCCCCCTTGATGATCGCGGTTGCGCGGGACTATGGCGACCCCGAGCCCTTGTATTTCGCCGCCGTGTGCATGCAGCGCAATGGCGATGTCGAGACCGCCCGCGAGATGGCAAGCGATGCGCTCGACATGGTGCGTCGCACCGGCCGCCCCTCTGATCTACACGACAAGCTGACGCGTCTGATCGACGCCCCCTGACCCCATCCCTCGGAGCCCATTCATGCCCAGACTTGACGCCCTGCCCACGCCCCACTACGTCTCCCAGCCTGCCCCCGTCAACGCGTCGGCCACTGCGACGAACGAAGCATCGCTTGCGGGCGAAGTGCGAATCGCCCTCGGCGCGATGCAAGACGACGCACACTCGCCGCATCGACTACGGCCGTCGCCGTCCACCGTTGGCCGCTTTACCGCCTTGATGCAACACGTGGGAAATTTCGGACTCAGCCTGGCGTCGTTAAGCGTGGCCAGCCTGAACAACATCAAGGAGATCTACGACGACAGTGCCTTGGCGACCGCCCACAACGTGACGCTCGCAACGGCGTCCCTGGCGACGCTGTCCAGCCTGATGGATTTGACGGTCGCCATTGGCAAGTACTGCACGCCCTCGACGACGACGGCCGACATCAAGAACACCGCCTGGCTGACCTCGGCGGGTGCCCTTCTGGGGTCGAAACACCTCGAGCGGTATGGGGCCAAATACCAGACGACCTTGCTGGGCGCCTCGATGATGGTGTTCTTCAATCAGGCCGGCAGAATCGCCGGTGAGCATCACGCCATGGCCGAGTTATCGAACCGTGTCGGGCCAACGCCGTCTGCGGCCCCGTCGGAAGCGCCGCCCGGCGACACGCTCGACATCGACTCGCTGCAATCCTGCATGGGGTTTTCGGCTGCCGCTTATCGTGCGTTCGGGGGCATCGCCACCGAAGGGCTGATCGAGTGGATGACGGCGATGGAGGCGCGTCGATCGCTGGATCTCGTCGAGCATCAGTTGAATTATGAGAGCCCGTTCGGACAGGAAGGCCGATACCGATCGGACACATCCGAATTCGGACAGGCAACGCAACGCGCTGGCACGCCCGATCCGGACCCGCCGTCGTCGCACGCCCGTGCCGCCCTGCCCGAACGAGCCACGAACGTCTGACACATCCCAATCGCCCCTGTCGCCGCGACGGGGGCAAAGGGTGCCTGCCGAGGCGCTACCGGTTGCCTCAACCCGCCCGATTGCGCATCCAATCCGCCGTGCCATGGAACGCCTGCATCAGCCGTTCCTGTAGCGATGCTTCGACGCCAATGTCCTGCATGGCCCACGCCATGCAGCGCAACCATTGGTCGCGCTCGCTCGTGGCAATTGGGAACGGCAGATGGCGGGCGCGCAACATCGGATGCCCGAACCGTTCGATGTAGTGATTCGGTCCGCCCAGCCATCCGCACAGGAACCAGAAGAGCTTGTCGCGCGAATCGCCAAGTGACTCTGGGTGCAGGCTACGAATGCCCGCGAACTCGGACTCGAGGTCCATCAGGTCGTAGAAGCGGTCGACGAGTTCGCGCACGCGATCCTCGCCGCCAAGCAGGGTAAAGGCCGTCGGTTGCGCGGCAGCGTCCTGCGCGTCGTCGTCCGTCTGCGGAGTTTGCGGAGTGTTTTCGGTCGTCATGCCCGCTATTGTGCCCCAGGCCCATCGCGTCTGCCACGCGTGCGCGAGCGGCACGATGCCGCACCTTCGCTGACGGGCGTCAGGCCTCGCGCAACGTGCGCAGCGCCGATTGACGCAGGACCGCCCGCAGACCGCTCCATCCGCCGATCAGCGCGCACAGCACGCCCGCCCCGACGCCCAGCGCGGGCAGCCATGGATTGAAGTGCAGCGCGAACTCGAAGACGTAGCGTGCCAGCGCCCATCCGAGAGCGCCGGCGCCCAACGCGGCCAGCAACCCGGCCAACGCGCCCACGGTCACCAGTTCCGCCAGATGCACATCGCGAAGCTGCCGCGACGACGCCCCCAACGCGCGCAAGATACCGCTCTCGCGCATGCGCTCGTCTCGCGTGCCCGCAAGCGCCGCATACAGCACCAGCACGCCCGCCGCGAGCGTAAAGACAAAGAGCGCTTGCACGGCGTCGATGACTTGCGACAGGATTTGCTGGATCTGCGCGAGCAAGGCGCCCGTGTCGATCACCGTCACATTGGGGAACTGGCGCACCAGAGCATCGGCCACGCCCTGTTGCTTTGGCGCGAGATGGAACGACGTGATCCACGTCATCGGAAAATCACGCAGCGCGGCGGGCGGCATCACCACGAAGAAATTCACGCGCATCGATCCCCAGTCCAGCTTGCGAAGACTCGTGATCGGTGCGTCGATGTGCTGGCCCGCGACTTCAAAGCGCAGCGTGTCGCCAAGGGTCAGCCCGAGCGTCTTTGCGATGCCCTCTTCCATCGAGACCTGGGGCGTCGAGGCATCGCCGTACCACTGTCCGGCCGTCACGCGATTGCCTTCGGGCAGCACCGCCGTGTACGACAGGTTGAACTCACGCTCCGCAAGTCGCCGCGCCCGCACTTCCGCGTAGCTATCGCCCGTCACCGGCTTGCCGTTGATCGCCGTCAGACGCGCACGAATCATCGGCGAGAGCTGCACGTTTGGCAGTCCCGCCGCGCGCAACTGAGCCAACACCGGCGCGTCCTGCCCCGGCTGAATATCGATGACGAAGCGGTTCGGCGCGTCGGGCGGGCTCGACTGACGCCAGCCCGCGACCAGGTCGTTACGCGTGACGGCAAGCAGCAACAGCGCCATCAACCCGAGCCCGAGCGCCACCACCTGCAACGCACTGCCGAGCCCGCGGCGACGCAATCCCGCCACGGCGTAGCGCCACCCGATGCCGCCCATCGCCCCGCCCGCCGCACCGCGACGCCTGGCCCAGGCTGCCAGCAGGCGGATGGCGAGCCAGGCGAGCACGCCGAACACCACCGCGCCCGCCGCGAAGCCGCCCGCCACCATCGCCCCGAGACGCAGGTCTCGCGCCGCGAACAGCAACAGCGCGCCGAAGGCCAGCGCACTCGCGCCATACGCCAGCCCCCCTTGCCTGCGCGCCCCACCCACGACATCGCGACGCAACACATGCAGGGGCGCGACTTCGGAGAGCGGCAGCAACGGCGGCAACGCGAAACCGAGCAGCATGACCAGCGCACTCGCCAGACCGACGACCGCCGGTCGCCACGTCGGCGCCGGCAACCCCGCCGGGATCACGTCTCCCAACTGGGCGAGCAGCACCCAATGCGCCGCGTAGCCGAGCGCGATGCCCAATACGCCACCGATTAGGCCAAGCCCGATGAATTCAAGCGTCACCATCCCGCGCAACGCGCGGCGCGACAAGCCCAGGCAACGCATGACGGCGCAGGCATCGAGATGGCGCTCGCTGTACCGACGCGACGCGATGCCCACCGCCACCGCCGCCAGCACGGCGGCGAGCAAGGCCACCAGCGAGAGAAAACGCTCGGCGCGATCGAGCGTCTGGCGCACCTGCGGCTGTCCTTCCTCGAGCGATTCGAGATGCACGCCGCGCGCCTGTTCAGCGGCCGGCCGCGCCCACGCGGCGAATCTGGCGACCTGCGCGTCCGTGCCCGCCACCAGCAGCCGGTAGGTGATCCGGCTGCCGAACTGCACCAGCCCCGTCGACGGCAATTCGTCGAAGCGCATCATGACGCGTGGGGCCAGCGATCCGAAGCCGAAACCGCGATCCATTTCTCGCGTGATGACGGCGGCGATGCGCAACGTGCGGTTGCCCACGCGAATGGACTCGCCGGGCTTGACGTGCAGGGCATCGAGCAACGCGGCGTCGACCCACACCGTGCCTGGCGCGGGGATGGCCGCGGCGGGTGCATCCGGCGTATCGGCGCCGGCATCGGGGGCGGTGCGCACTCGCCCGCGCAATGGATAGCCGTCGCTCACGGCCTTGAGCGACGATAGACGGCTCGCGCCGACTTGCCCGTGTTCGCCCGGGACGCTGGCCATGCTGGGAAAGTTGGCGACGACGGCGGTGGCCAGTCCATCGGCCTGCGCCTGACGCGCAAATGCCGGCGACAGGGGAGCGTCGCTGCGCACGACGAGGTCGGCGGCGAGCATCTGGCGGGCGTCGCGTTCAAGCCCGCCCTGCATCCGATCCGAGAGAAACCCCACGCTGGAGAGTGCACCGACCGCCAGCAACAACGCCACGAGAAGCAGATGCAACTCGCCTGCGCGCCAATCGCGCAGGAACATCCGCCATGCCTGGCGAGCAACGTCAGTGAACCCCATCGTTTTTCAATCCTTTGACCCGCGCCAGCAATGAGCGCCAACCTCGCCACACGCGGGGCAGCCACCACCACGCAAGCACGACGAAGATCAATAACATCACGAGAAAAACGGCGGGAAGGAAAAACGCCAGCGCCAGTCCGCCCACCGTCGACACATCTTCGCCGGCTGAGGCCGCGACATTGGAGAAAGGTTCCGGCGACGTGTTGATCAGCGCCCGGCTACCCGCTTTTGCCAGATGGGCCGTGCCTGCCAACGCACCGCCCGCCAGCCCCGCCAGCACCGTGACGGTCGGATCCATTTGTCCCAGCGCCGCCGCGCCGAGCACGATGCCGGCCGGAATGCGGATGAACGTGTGGACGGCGTCCCAGGCACTGTCGACAAAGGGAATTTTATCGGCGAAGAACTCGATGGCCGCCAGCACGCCGGCCGTGGCAATCACCCACGTCGACGTCAGCACCACCAACGAGGGCGGCAGATGCAACCAGCCCAGACGCGCAGCCATTCCCGCGCAGAACACCGTCAGGTACAACCGCAGGCCACTGCCCCAAGACAGCCCCGCACCCAGTGCAATCGATTCAAGCATGGCGACCTCACTGCCGCCGATATGACGGCGTCGCACGATCACGCGTCGGGTACCGCCGACGCGGCAATGGCCATCGGGGAGGACGCGAACCGCCCCTACCCGCCGGACTGACGTCACAAGTGACGCGTCGGTGGCGTACAGTCGGCGAACGACCCTCGCGGAACAGCCACCGAACGGTCACTCGACCGCTACCGCGTCATTATGCCGCGCGCTGGGGCAACGCACCACCGATGCCGGACATTGAGGATTTGGCGTGGCCGGCGCAAACGGCAGGCGCCCTTCAGGCTGCGGTCAACTTCAACCCGACCAGGCCCGCCAGAATCAGCGTCACGCTGGCAATCCGGGCGGCGGAGGCCGACTCGCCGAACAGCATAATGCCCAGCACGAATGCACCGACGGCGCCAATACCGGTCCAGATCGCGTATGCCGTGCCCAATGGCAGCGAACGCACGGCCAATGCGAGCAGCCAGACACTGCCGATCATTGCGCCAATCGTGAACACCGACGGCCAGAGACGCGAAAAACCCTGCGTGTACTTGAGGCCGACGGCCCACGCCACTTCCAGCAAACCGGCAATAACCAATAGCATCCAGGCCATGACTGACTCCGATAGAGAAATCGGGGTCGTCCCCGGAAGACAAGCGATCCTCGTAACGGGTCGTCCCGTCACGGGGTTCCTTTGGATGTCGAATGACATGGCAGAACGCCAACGTCGCGAAGCTGCAACTTGGCATCTCACCGCCAGGGCGATCGCCGGACATCGCTCAGGGAACCGCACGATTTTAGCAAAGCTCGCGCGCCGCGG
This sequence comes from Pandoraea sp. 64-18, assembly GCF_001899225.1. Taxonomy (NCBI): domain Bacteria; kingdom Pseudomonadati; phylum Pseudomonadota; class Betaproteobacteria; order Burkholderiales; family Burkholderiaceae; genus Pandoraea; species Pandoraea sp. 64-18. The sequence goes on from NZ_MKVU01000006.1 coordinate 246,150, forward strand.
TCACCCCTTGCACCGATGCCCAGGCCTCCGGGATCGCACCGCTACGCGAACTCGCCCTTGCGGCATGCTCCGCAAGCACTCAGCCGATGGCGTCGATCTCGAGCCGGTAGCCGACCCCCGTCTCCGTGAGAATGTGTTGCGGCTGTGCCGGATCGACCTCCAGTTTCTGCCGCAGGTGTCCCATGTAGATGCGCAGGTAGTGATGGCTCTCGACGTGCGACGGCCCCCACACCTCCTTGAGCAATTGCCGGTGTGTCAACACGCGCCCCGCATGACGCACCAGCGTGATCAGCAGCCGGTACTCGATCGGTGTCAGATGCACCGGGTCTCCCGCGCGCGTGACCTTGCGTCTCGCCAGATCGATGTGGATGTCGCCGAACGAGAACGCTTCGTCGAGCGTTTCCGAATTGCCGCCACGATGATGACGTCGCAATTGCGCCCGTATCCGCGCGAGCAGTTCCGACACCCCGAACGGTTTGGTGAGGTAGTCGTCCGCACCGACATCGAGCGCCACGACCTTCTCTGCCTCCTCGTTGCGAGCGGACAGCACGATGATCGGCATATCGGTCCAGCTTCGCACTTCGCGAATGACCTCCACGCCGTCGACATCCGGCAGTCCCAGATCGACGATGAGCAGATCCGGCTTGCGCGTAGCGGCCTCGACCATGCCCTGCCGCCCCGTTTCCGCCTCGTGCACGACCATGCCTTCGGCCTCAAGCGAGGTGCGCAAAAACCGGCGGATCTGTCGTTCGTCTTCAATCACCACGACGGTGATGGTCGGTTCACTCATGTTGTTGGGTCGCGTTGGCGTCGGGGGTACGGGATGTCTGCGGCGGGTCGGCGGGCAAATCCGCATGGACGTCTTCCGGGCCCTCCAGACTCTCCGGCGCCATCGGCGGCGTTTCGATCGGCAACGTGAAGATGAAGCGCGCGCCACGACCGTCGGGTCCGTTGGTGGCGTGAATTCTACCGCCGTGCGCTTCCACGATGGCGCGACAGATCGCTAGTCCGAGTCCGATACCGGGCTTGGCCGACTCCTTTTCCCCGCGCATGAATTTCTCGAAGATACGCCCTTCCATGCCCGGGGGCAGACCCGGCCCGTCGTCGCTTACGCTCACTTCGACCTCGTCGCCCTGCACGCATGCGGCGATTTCGATATGCGAGCCCGCGGGCGAATACTTCGCGGCATTCTCCAGCAGGTTGGTGAACAACCGCTCCATCAGCACGGCATCGAAGCGCAGCAACGGCAAGTCGGCCGGCAGCCGCGTGCTCACCTCATGCCCGGCGAGCGATCGGCGGCAGGCGCGCAACGACGTACCCACCACTTCCTCGAGCATCTGCCACTGACGGTTGAGCTGCACGCCGCCCGCTTGCAACTTCGCCATGTCGAGCAGATTGGTCACGAGCCCCGTCATGCGCTGCGCCTCCTCGTGAATGGCCTCGACGAGTTCGGTGCGCAACGGCCCGGGCGTCTGGGCATTGCGGCTCAGCATGCTGGCAAAACCCACGATGGACGTCAATGGTGTTCGCAGATCGTGCGAGATCGCCGAGAGCAGGGAATTGCGTAGCCGCTCGGACTCCATCGTCACCAGTGCATCCTGCGCGATCTCGACGTAATGAACACGCTCGAGCGCGAGCGCGATCTGCGCGGCAAACGTATCGAGCAAACGCTGCTGATCCGGCGTGTCGATGGCGCCGCCGCCCTCCGGCGCCGGGGCGACCACCAGCACCCCCCGCGTGCGCATCGGCGCGCGAAGCGGGAGATAGTAGGCGTCCGACGCGGGCAACGTGTTGGTCCCCCGCCCCGCCGCTTGCTGACGGTCATACACCCACTGGGCGACATCGGTATCGATGTGCGCCGGCATGGTTTCCGACTGCGCGTTCTCGACCGGCTGGCGCACACTGCCCTGGCTGTCGGGTAGCAGCAGCGCCACGCGCGCCTGGAACACTTCGCGCACGTGGCGCGACCCGATTTCCACGATCTGTGGCGTAGTGAGCGCCGCCGCCAGTTCGCGGGCCATGGCGTACACCGCGCCCGTGCGACGCTCGCGCCACGTGGCCAGCCGCGCCTGGAACCGCAAGCTGGTTGTCAGATGGCTGATGACCAGGGCGACGGTGAGCATGACGGCGAACGTCAGCAGGTACTGGGTGTCGGACACCGACAGCGACATCTTCGGTGGCACGAAAAAGAAGTCGAACGCCAGCACCGACAGAAACGACGCGAGCACCCCTGGACCACGCCCAAGCCGCATGGCCGCCACGATCACGCCGAGCAGGTACAACATGGCGATATTGGCCAGATCGAGGAACGACGTGAGTTCCGCCGCGACAAGCGACACGGCGCCGCAGATACCGACGGCCCATGCATAGGCACGCCAGGGCCCGCCCACGAGCCCCAGCTCCGGGGCCGTTTCGAACCAGCCGCGCCAGTCGCCGCGCACCACGCGCTTGTCGGCCACGGCGTCCCCTGCCGCCGGTCCGATCAACACGACGTCCACGCCGCGTGCGCGACGCAAAAGTTGCTCGTGCAGCGGCGTGCGGGCAGTCCACCCGCGCCGTGCGCCGCTCGCGCCCACCACCAATCTCGAGACGTTGCGCATCTGGGCGTAGGCGAGCAGCGTGGTCGCCGCGTCCGCGCCATCGAGCGTGAGCGTTTCGGCGCCCAATTCCTGAGCGAGTTTGAGCGTTGCGTAGGTGCTTTCTCGACGCACCGGCGATTGCCGCAGGATGGCGGGCGTCTCGACATGTACGGCCAGCCAGTCGGCACGCAGGCTCGCGGCGAGCCGCGCGGCCGCGCGGGCGAGCGCCACGCCCTCCGGGCCCGGGCCAATAGCGACGAGCAGCCGCTCACGGGCTTGCCACACCTGGCTGATCGATTGATCGGCGCGGTACTCGCGCATTTGCGCATCGACGCGATCGGCCGTGCGACGCAGCGCCAGTTCGCGCAATGCGATGAGATTGCCCTTGCGGAAGAAGTTGCGCACCGCGCGCTCGGCCTGCGCGGCCATGTACACCTTGCCCTCGCGCATGCGCTCGAGCAGTTCGTCCGGCGGCAGGTCGACCAACTTCACTTCGTCGGCCAGATCGAAGATGCGATCGGGCACCGTCTCCCACACACGAATGCCGGTGATTTGTCCGACCACGTCATTGAGTCGCTCCAGATGCTGCACATTGAGCGTGGTGTACACGTCGATGCCGGCGGCGAGCAATTCCTGCACGTCCTGCCAGCGCTTCAGGTGACGCATGCCCGGCACGTTTGCATGGGCGAGTTCGTCGATCAGCGCCACGGCCGGTTTGCGCGCCAGCATGCCGTCGAGATCGAATTCGCGCAGCACGCGGCCGCGGTAGTCGACCGACTTCTGCGGCAGGACTTCCAGCCCCGCCAGCAAGCGCGCCGTTTCGTCGCGGCCATGCGTCTCCAGCACACCGACCACCACGTCGGTACCCTCCTCGCTGAGCTTGCGCGCCGCCTGTAACATCGCGAACGTCTTGCCCACCCCGGCGGACGCGCCGAAGAAAATCTTCAGCCGGCCACGCTGCTCGCGGGCTTCCTCGCGCTGCAGCTTGCCGAGCAGTTCATCGGGATCAGGGCGTTCCATGCCAGCCATCGAATTCATCCATCAGAAAAGCGAGCGCCTCGCCATCAGGCGAGGCTCGCGTCGATGCATCGGTTGCCCGATGACGTCAAAAGGCGATACGCGCCGGGCGTGCCGCCAATCTACCGCAGGCGGCGAGGCAAGACCAGCCATTCTCCGGTCTGCCTCGCCCGGTGGATACCCATTTCAGACGCTGCCGTGCGTCAGGGCGTCCAACGCGAGGTTCAGCGCCAGAACATTCACCCGGGGCTCTCCGAATATGCCCCACTGACGGCCTTGCGTGTATCGCGCAACCAGCGCGCGCACGGCGTCGGGGGCGAGGCCACGCGCCTTCGCCACGCGCGTGACCTGATACTCGGCGGCCGCCGGGCTGATGGCCGGATCGAGACCGCTGGCCGAGGCCGTGACCAGATCGCCCGGCACCGGCAGGGTTGCGCTCGGATCCGCCGCGCGCAACGCGGCGATGCGTGCCTTTACGGCGTCGGCGAGGGCGGGGTTGAGCGGGCCGAAGTTCGAGCCACCCGAGGACACGCCGTTATTGGGCATCGGCGCGGTGGCCGACAGACGTCCCCAGAAGTACTTCGGTTCATCGAAATTCTGGCCGATCAGCGACGAGCCGACCGCCTTGCCGTCTTTGTAGATGAGGCTGCCGACGGCTTCGCGAGAAAATGCCGCGCGGCCGATGCCGGTCACGACCAGCGGATACACCAGCCCTGTAATGACCGACAGCACGACGAACAAACTGAGCATCGGACGCAAAAGGGATTTCATGACATCGATTCCTTGAAGTTTCAGCAATGTGGCCCGAACGCAAGACCCATCGGCCATTGCGTTCGGGCGCCGCGCGATCAGGCCCAGCCCATCGCGGCAATGAACATGTCGATGACCTTGATGCCGACGAACGGCACCAGGATCCCGCCCAGACCGTAAATCAGAAGATTGCGGCGCAGCAGCGTCGCGGCCCCGACCGGGCGATACTTCACGCCCTTGAGCGCCAGAGGAATCAGCACCACGATGATCAGCGCGTTGAAGATCACGGCCGACAGAATCGCCGACGACGGGCTCGCCAGGCGCATCACGTTGAGCGCATCGAGTTGCGGATACGTCGTGGCAAACGCCGCCGGAATAATCGCGAAGTACTTCGCCACGTCGTTCGCAATCGAGAACGTGGTGAGGCTGCCGCGCGTCATCAGCATCTGCTTGCCGATCTCGACGATCTCGATCAGCTTGGTCGGATTCGAATCCAGGTCGACCATGTTGCCCGCTTCCTTCGCGGCTTGCGTGCCCGAGTTCATCGCCACCGCCACATCCGCCTGGGCAAGCGCCGGGGCGTCGTTCGTGCCGTCGCCGGTCATCGCCACCAGCTTGCCTTCGGCCTGGTACTTGCGAATCGTCGCGAGCTTCGCTTCCGGCGTGGCTTCGGCGAGGAAGTCGTCGACCCCGGCTTCGGCCGCAATGGCTGCCGCCGTCAAACGGTTGTCGCCCGTCACCATCAGCGTCGTGATGCCCATCTGGCGAAGTTCGGCGAAGCGCTCCTTGATGCCGCCCTTGACCACGTCCTTCAGCTCGATCACGCCCAGCGCGCGGGTCCCGAGTGTGTCTTGCTCGGCCACCACCAGGGGCGTGCTGCCGCGACGCGCAATCTCGTCGACCGCGCTGGCCAGCGCCACCGGCCATACGCCGCCGGCCGATTCCACGTAGCGCTTGAGCGCGTCTGCTGCGCCCTTGCGGATCTGCTTGTCCGCAAGGTCCACCCCGCTCATGCGCGTTTGCGCCGAGAACGGGATGAACAGCGCGTGCAGACCGCCCATTTCGCGCTCACGGAGATTGAAACGCTGCTTGGCGAGCACAGCGATGCTGCGCCCTTCGGGCGTCTCGTCGGCCAGCGAGGCGAGTTGCGCGGCGTCGGCCAGCGTGCGCTCGTCCACGCCCGGGGCCGGCACGAATTTCGATGCCTGACGGTTGCCCAGCGTAATCGTGCCGGTCTTGTCGAGCAGCAGCACATCCACGTCGCCCGCGGCTTCCACGGCGCGCCCCGACGTGGCGATCACATTCGCTTGCATCATGCGGCTCATGCCGGCCACGCCGATGGCCGAGAGCAGCCCGCCGATCGTCGTCGGAATCAGACACACCAGCAGCGCGACGAGTACGGTAATCGTGACCGGATGCCCCGCTTGCGTGACGAACACGCTGTAGATCGAATACGGCAGCAGCGTCGCCGTGGCGAGCAGCAGCACCAGCGTAAGCGCGACGAGCAGGATCGTGAGCGCGATTTCATTCGGCGTCTTCTGCCGCTTCGCGCCTTCCACCATGGCGATCATGCGGTCGAGGAATGCCTCGCCCGGGTTGACCGTCACGCGCATGACCAGCCAGTCCGAGAGCACGCGCGTGCCACCGGTGACGGCCGAAAAATCGCCGCCCGACTCACGAATCACGGGCGCGGATTCGCCTGTGATCGCCGATTCGTCGACCGACGCTACGCCTTCCACCACTTCGCCGTCGGCCGGGACCACATCGCCCGCCTCGACCAGCACGAAATCCCCGCGACGCAGACTGGCACTATCGATAACCAGACACTCCGCGTCGCGCCGGGCCGAGCGCAATTGCTTGGCCGGCACGTTCTTCTTGGCCTGGCGCAACGAGGCGGCCTGCGCCTTGCTGCGGCCTTCCGCCAGGGCTTCGGCAAAATTCGCGAACAAGACCGTGAACCACAGCCACAGCGTAATGGCGAGGATGAACGGCGCGCTCGCCTCGGCGTGGCCCGCCACGGCCATGCCGAACAGCACCGTCGTGAGCAGGCTGCCCACGTACACCACGAACATCACCGGGTTTCGGGCTTGCGTGAGCGGATGCAGCTTGCGGAACGAGTCGACAATGGCCGGCTTGACGATCGCGGGGTCGAACATCGACAGTGACGTCGACGTGTGCCCTTTGCCCGCCGGCCGGGTGACGGTATTTCCTGAGGGTTGATTCATGAGTGCCTCGAATGCCTCATTTCAATAATCAATGCGCGCCGATCATCGTCAGATGTTCGGCGACCGGACCGAGTGCGAGCGCGGGCATATACGTCAGCGCGCCCACCAACAGCACCGTACCGAGCAGCAGCACGACGAACAGCGGACCATGCGTAGGCAACGTGCCCGAGGTCGCGGCGATGCGCTTCTTGCGGGCGAGGGCACCGGCAATCGCCAACACCGGCACAATCACCCAGAAGCGGCCGAACCACATCGCGATCGCCAGCGTGCTGTTGTAGAACGGCGTGTTGGCCGACAGCCCGGCAAATGCGCTGCCGTTATTGTTCGCGGCCGAACTATAGGCGTAGAGAATTTCCGAGAAGCCGTGCGTCGCCGGATTCACTACGCCCGCCTGCCCTGCCGGTACCAGCACCGCAAGCGCCGTGCCGAGCAGCACCAGCAGCGGCGTCATGAGCACGGCCACGGCGACCATCTTCATCTCGAACGCTTCGATCTTCTTGCCGAGATACTCCGGCGTGCGGCCGATCATCAGCCCGGCCACGAACACCGCGAGCATCGCGAAGACGAGCATGCCGTACAGGCCCGAGCCCACCCCACCGAAGATCACCTCGCCCAACTGCATCAGCAGCATCGGCACCAGCCCGCCCAGCGGCGTGAGCGAATCGTGCATCGCGTTGACCGCGCCGCACGACGCCGCCGTCGTCACCGTGGCGAAAATGCCCGAGGCCGCGATACCGAAGCGCGTCTCCTTGCCTTCCATGTTGCCGCCTGCCTGCGTGGCGCTCGCTTGCTGATCGACACCGAGCGTCGTCAGCACCGGATTGCCGGCCTGCTCGGCAGAGACCGTGGCCACGGCGGCAATCGAGAACGCAATCGTCATCGCGGCGAGCAGCGCCAGGCCCTGGCGACGATCGCCGACCATGCGTCCGAACATATGACACAGCGCCGCCGGGATCAGGAAGATCGCCAGAATCTGAAGGAAGTTCGACAGCGGCGTCGGGTTCTCGAACGGGTGCGCCGAATTCGCATTGAAGAAGCCGCCACCGTTCGTGCCGAGCATCTTGATCGCTTCCTGCGAGGCGACCGGGCCCATCGGCAGGGTTTGCGTCTGCGTCACGGCGGGCGTTGTCACCGGCTTGCCGGCGGCGTCGAGCTTCGGCTGACCGTCCGGGCCAAGCACCGGATTGTCGTAATGCGTGGCTTGCAGCGTGGTGACATCCTGATAAGCGCTGAAGTTCTGAATCACGCCCTGACTCATGAAAGCCGCTGCAAGCAAGACCGAAAGCGGCACCAGAATGTAGAGCGTAATGCGGGTCATATCGACCCAGAAGTTGCCGATCGTCTGTGCCGTGTGACGGGCAAAGCCGCGAATGAGTGCGACCACCACGGCAATGCCGGTGGCAGCCGACATGAAGTTCTGAACGGCCAGACCGAGCATCTGCGTGAGATAGCTCATGGTCGACTCACCGCTGTAGCCTTGCCAGTTGGTATTGGACACAAAGCTCACGGCCGTATTCATCGACGAGTCCGGGGTAACGGCCCCCAACCCTTGCGGATTGAACGGCAGCCAGACTTGCCAGCGTTGCAGGGCGTAGACCGCCAAGGCGCCGAGCGCGTTGAAGCCGACGAGCGCGATCGCGTACGCGCGCCAGTGCATTTCCTTTTCGGGATCGATGCCACACAGGCGGTAGAGCGCGCGTTCCAGGGGCGCGAACCAGCGGTTCACGCGAGATTCGCCGGCGAGCACGTCGGCCATGAAGCGGCCGAGCGGGCGTGCCAGCACCAGCAGCACGACGAGGAAAACGCCGAGCTGAATCCAGGCGTTGAGCGTCATGCCAGATCCTCCGGCTTGAAGAGCGCGTAGACGAGATAAGCGAGCAGCGCGATCGTGAGTCCGCCGCTCAGCCAATACATGGCGGTCATTGCTGCCCTCCTACCGACGCGCAAAACGCGACAAAGCCGACGGTCGAGGCAGCAAACACCGCGATGACGCCGAGATATAGCCAGTCCATGACAACTCCCTATCGTGTGGCGGCTGGCACGCCACGGACGCGACGCGCCCTTGCATGCGCATGCCAGCCGTGCCTTGAACGATACGGATCGACGCGTAAAGACGGAGATAAAAGGGATAAACGGGGTGTAAACAACGCGTAAAAACAGCGCCCCGACAATGCAAAAAGCCCACCGACAATGACAAAGTCGCCTGGCTTGCGCGCGGTGGCGCGCAGACCGGCGAGCAGCGCGTCGTCCAGGGCGAAGGCTTTGGCGCGGCCGGTTTCCAGCGTCAACATCGACTCGCCGTGATCGCGGGCGGGGAAGAGACGGACCGGGGCCCCTTTCTGCAGCGAGTTGGGTTTATGTCTGAGCGGCGGAAAGGGGCCCCGGTCCGTCGAGGAGGGGCGATATCGCGTCTTGAGGGACGGGGCGCGAGTGGATTCCCGAGGCGAGTCAGCCGCGTGGGGAGGAAGACGCAGCGGAGGTGTCGCGCTCCGGGGCGTGGGTGATGCCATCAGCGCTTGCCCCGTAACGCGCCCCAGCTTCCCAAATCGCGAGCACGTCGGGCGACGGGACGACCCGAAGGACATGCCCGAAAGGCGGCACGGCGGTCTGAAGCGACTCGCGTTGGAGTTGCCGCATGCCGTCGCTGCGGAAGATGTCCGCGAGTGCGGCATCGACACGCGTCTTGAACGCCGGATCGTCCTTGGGCAGCACGAAGGCGTAGTGCTCGGGCTGAGTCGCCAGCGGTGGTCCGACGATACGGAAAGCGTCAGGCGACTTGCTGGTGGCGCGCAGGCCTTCGAGCAGCACGTCGTCGAGCGCGAGCGCTTGGGCGCGATGCTCGCGCAGCATACGAAACGCGTCGTCGTAGTCGCGCGCCATCAAGAGCTGAAATCCTGCCCGCGCGTGCCGGGCGCGCACCAGCCGCTCGGCGGTCGTGCCTTGCACCACGGCCAGCCGCAATCCGCGCATATCGTCGATCGAACGAATCCCGGCGCCCTGCCGAACCATGAGGCGGACATTCGCGGCGTAATACGGCAGACTGAAGGCCACCTGTCGCTCGCGCGCGGCCGTGACGGTCGACGGCGCACAATCGATGTCGATGGCATCCCCCTTGATCAGCGGCCCGCGCATCTGCTCGATCACGCGCACGGCGGTAATACGCAGGTCGGGCATCGCCATCTCGCGTTGCAACGCTTGCACAACGCGTTGGCACAGCGCCCACGCCAGCCCCATTGGCTGATCCTGCGCATCCACATAAGAAAATGGAACCGCCGTTTGCCGATAGCCCAGCACGATGCGTCCGCGTTCGCGAATGCGTGCCATCGTCGGGGAGGCATCTGACATCGAGGCGAGCGCCGAAGCGTCGTCGCCATAGGCCGCCGCCGACTCCGCCAACGACCACGGGATCGCCGCCATATTCACCCGTGGCAGTCCGGGCACAGGCGGCGCGCCTGCGTGCGCCACAATCGGGATAACGACCGCCAACCCGGCCGAAGCCGTCAACGCACGAAGCAAACATGCGCGTAAGCGACCTGCGACACGGGCCGCAGACGATGACAACCAGCAAGGTGGCAGGAACATGATCGAGGCGGGGACAGAGCGAAAAGTGTCCGTACCTTAGCAACGCCCTGCCCCGATCTTCCTCGCGGGAATCCCTTTTCGGACAATTCCCTAGGAACGTATTTCGAATATCAGCGAGTCTGCACCAGCAACGTTTGCAGCAGACGCTCGTCGTCTTCCGCCGTCGGCGCGGTATTGTCGTAGCGCGCCAGCTGCGGGAACGCCTCGGCGGACGGCGAGAACCGGCGCAGCCGGTAATCGTCCCAATGCGCCAGCTTATAAGCGTCGTTCGGATTGCCTCGGCTCACGATGCGCGCCTTCGCATCGGCCTCGCCGAGCTCGACCCAGACCACATGCACGCCCACGTCGTCATCGACACCCAGCCACGCGCGATCGAACAACCGCCCTTCGCGCAACTCGCGCGAGAACGGTCCGACCACCAGCACGTTCACCCCGAGACGAAGATTCTCGCGCGCCGTGTCCAGCAGTCCCGCGTACTCGGGGTCGCGCAACGTCTGCAAATACACTGGACTGTCGCGGTCATTCGGATTGCCCGTCAACGCGCCCATCACCGAAGCACTGTAAGCACCATAAAGCGTGTCTTTATCGAGCAGACAAAACGCTTCCCCACTGCGCGCAATCAGCGGGCCGATCAGGCGCTTCGCCAGCGTCGTCTTGCCCGCCCCGGCGTGACCGCAGAAAAAAATGAGGCGCCTCATGATTGCGCCTTGCGCTCGAACATCACGAAGTGTTTGCGCACCGGTTCGACAACCTCGAACACGCCCTCGAAGCCCGCCGGAATCACACAGGCGTCCCCCGGCCCGAACTCCGACGCGTTGCCGTCGAGGTCGCTGATGCGAATACGTCCTTCGATCACCGAAAAATATTCCTGACGATGCGGACCAAAGGCAATGCGCCACGCGCCGGGTTCGCACGTCCATTCGCCGCAATCGAACTCGCCCAGCGCGTCCGTGTAGAACGGTCGCGTCACCCGTTGCGGATTGCCTTCGAGGCGACGCGCTTGCGCGGGGTGGTCGAAGATGGCTTCACCCGCCTGGGCGGGTGCGAAAGTGATCAGAGCGGGAGCAGTCATCAGCGTGAGGAAAAAATGTCAACAAAGTGGACTCAATTGAGCGCCGCGCTCAGCTTGCGGCGCCACGCGGCCACCGTGGCCGGGTCCGTCTCCGAGAGCGCATCGAAGATGGCCAGCATCGACTTGCGTGCGGCGTCGTCGCCAAACGCGCGGTCGCGCTGCACGATGTCCAGCAACGCCTGCAATGCCGGTTCGTAGGTGCGATCCGCCAGATAGCGGTTGGCAAGATCGAGCCGCGCCTGCAGATTGTCAGGATCCGCTTGCACGCGCGCAAGCAGCGCCTGCGCGGGCGGCAGATGACTCGCCTGCTCGGCGGCGGCAATGCGCGTGTTCAGCGCGGCGATGCGAGCGTCGCCACTGGCCGCCGTGCGCGGCGAGAGCAGCGTCAGCTCCGCGCGCGCGCCGTCGACCTCGCCCATGCCGAGCAGCACGTCGACCAGATCGAGACGCACTTCGTCATGCGCGGGATCCAGCGCCAGCGCGGCTTGCAACGCGTCGCGCGCGACCTCGGGCTTACCTGCCGTCAACGCCTCGCGCGCCACGCGGCGCGCCATCTCCGCCGGATTCGGCACGATCCGATCGATGAACGCGCGCAACTGCCCCTCGGGCAAGGCGCCTACGAACTGGTCGACCGGCTCGCCGTCGACGAAGGCGACCACCGTCGGCAGGCTGCGCACGCCATACTCCGCGCAAAGCTGCGCGTTCTCATCGGCGTTGATCTTCACGAGACGAATGCGACCCTGCGCTTCGGCTTCCAGCTTTTCCAGCAACGGTCCGAGCACGTTGCACGGGCCGCACCACGGCGCCCAAAAATCGGCGAGCACCGGCACTTGATGCGAGACGGCCAGCACGTCGGCATCGAAACTGGCGAGTTGGGTATCGATCATAGGTCCTATCGAGCGTGGTAAATTGCGTGGACGGTGGCCGTCACTCATCGAATGCAGCCGCCCGCTTGACGCATGGTATGCATGGTAATCGCAAAACTGGGCAAATCGGTACGGACGCGCATGCGCGCGCCGGGTTCCCGACCCGGCCGTGCGTCGTCCCACCTGTCGGACGACTTGCAGGGAGGCACATGCACGCAGGCCATGGCACGGCAATTTTCTTCACCCAACTACTCCTCTTGGTCCTTGTCGGCAGATTGCTGGGCGAGGTCATGCAGCGCCTGCGCCAGCCGGCGGTCATGGGGCAGTTGCTGGCCGGCGTGCTGCTCGGCCCGTCCGTCTTCGGCGCTCTGATGCCCGCCTGGCAGCACGCCGTCTTTCCCGATACCGAAGCGCAGAAAAGGATGCTCGACGCGGTCGCCGAACTGGGCGTACTGCTACTGCTGCTGTCCACCGGGCTGGAAACCGATCTGGGCCTCGTTCGCCGCATGAAGCGAATGGCCATCTTCGCGTCGGCCGGCGGCATGGTGGTTCCCTTCGCCTGCGGCTTTGCGCTTGGCTGGCATCTACCCGACGATCTCCTGCCGCATCCCGAGGCCCGGCTGGTCACCTCCCTCTTCCTCGGCACCGCGCTGTCGATCTCGTCCGTCAAAGTCGTGGCGACGGTCATTCGCGAAGTCGACTATCTGCGCCGCAACATCGGCCAGATCATCCTGGCGGCCGCCATTCTCGACGACACCACCGGCTGGATCATCATCGCTGCCATCGCCGGCCTGGGGGCGAGCGGCTCGATCGATCTCGGCCATCTGTCGATCAGCCTGGGGGGCACGTTGCTGTTCATCGTGCTGTGTTTCACCGTGGGCAAACGTGCCGTGGCTGTCGCCATTCGCTGGACCAACGATCGCTTCACCGCCGAGATGCCCGCGCTCAGCGCGATTCTCGTCATCACCTTCGTGCTGGCGCTCGCCACCGACAAGCTCGGCGTGCATACCGCCCTGGGCGCGTTCATGGCCGGCGTCATGATTGGGCAGTCGCCAATTCTCACCGAACAGATCGAGGCACAGCTGCGCGGGTTGATCGTTGCGCTCTTCGCGCCGGTGTTCTTCGGGGTTGCGGGCCTGTCGGTGGATCTGACGATCCTGCTCGACTGGCGCATGCTCGGTCTGGTCGCCGGATTGATCCTGATCGCGAGCGTGGGCAAATTCACCGGCGGCTTCGCTGGCGCGCGCCTGGGCGGCATGTCGTCGGCCGAAGCGCTGGCACTCGCGACCGGCATGAACGCGCGCGGCTCCACCGAGATCATCGTGGCGAGCATCGGGCTTTCGCTGGGCGTGCTCAGCCAGGACCTGTTCACCATGGTCGTCGTCATGGCGCTGATCACCACACTCATCATGCCGCCTGTGCTGCGACGGGCACTCGTGCGCATTCCGCTCTCGGCGCAGGAGAAAGCGCGGCTCGAGAAAGAGGCGGCCGAGGAGAAGGACTTCCTGCCGAACGTCGAACGGATTCTGGCCGCCGTGGACGGCAGCGCCAACGGGCGCTTCGCCGCATGGATCGCCGGGCTGACGGCCGGCGTGCGCGGCACACTGACGACCGTACTCGCCCCATCGCCCACCAAGACGAACGACGGCGCGGCGGCGCGTGACACCCGCGAGCCCTCTGAAGCCTCGGACAAGCCAGCCGGCCAGGACACACCCGCCCACGCGGCCGACGGCGAAAGCGACGGGCGCGACGCCTACGATATCGCGCTCGCGGCCGCCACACTGGCGGCGCCACGCGCGCCCGGCACACCGGGGGTCGAAGACGATTCAGGCGCCGACAAGGCGCGCGAGGCGGCGCGTCTGGTGCTGCGCGAGCGCACGGGCAAGGCGCCGCAGAAGACGCCGGATTTACCGCATGGGCCTGTCAAGGAGAGCGCCGGCAAGGTGCCATCGGCAGACACGTCGAACGATCATGGCGCCCCGAAGCATGACCCGGTGGGTGAAGCGCACGACGACAAGCGCGTGAGCAACGCGACCGAGACAGGCGATTTCGTGGCGAGCGATCCGTCGGACGCGGCGCGCGAGCAGGAAGCATTGCAACCCGACCGCAGCCACGAAGCCAATCGCATTTCCGACGAAATCGCCAAGGGCTACGGCTTCGTGATCGCCGGATTCGACGCCCCGGGCGAGGAGACGGACTCCGACGTCCCGCCGCTGCCCTTGCCCACGGGCGTGCTACCGCTCACCAAGGCGTTCGATGGCGCGATCGGCATCGTGCTGGCCCACGGCGAACATGCGCGCAAGCCCGATGCGCCGCTCAACATCCTCGTGCCCGTATCGGGCACCGACTACTCGCGGCACGCGGCCGAACTCGCGATCACGCTGGCGCGCGCGGCGAACGCGCCCGTCACGGCGCTCCACGTGTCCGCGCGGGTTGCGCCCGGCATGCTGCATCGGCGCTGGCGCCCGCGCGTACTGAAGCCTGACGCCGCCGAAGCCGCCATGATGGAGAACCTGCATGCGCTGGCCAGGCGTAACGGTGTGAAGCTTCGCACCCGTCTGCTCGCCGGCGGCAAGGTCGACGAAGCCGTGCTGCACCAGATCCATCACGGCAAACACAATCTGCTGGTGCTCGGCGTGCAACCCCGCTTCGGCGACCGCCTCAACTTCGGCGCCGTCTCGCACCGTCTGCTGGAAGACCGCCGGTGCTCGGTCATCGTGCTGAGCGCGTGAGGTGGGCCGTGCGGCATTGCCCACCAGCGCCCACGTCCCCGAATAAAAACGTCGGTGGCCGAGCGTTTCGGCAACCGGCGTCGAGGCACGCCAACGAAGCTTAGTTAGCCGACGGCTTTCGCTCCGGCAGCGGAATCCACTCCGTCTCGCCGGGCACCGTGCCCATCTGCTGGGCCGTCCAGGCGGCCTTGGCCTGTTCGATGCGCTCGCGACTCGACGATACGAAGTTCCAGAAGATGAACCGATCGCCGTCGAGCGGCGCGCCGCCGAGCAGCATCAATCGCGCCGGTTGGTCGCCTGCCACAATACGCATATCCGCGCCCTGAGCGAGCACGCCCATACGATGTTCGGGCAGCACCTCGTCGTTCACCGTCACCTCGCCCTGCACGGTGTACACGGCGCGCTCCGCATACTCGGGCGGCAGCACGAACGCCGAGCACGGCGCCATATCGACAGCCAGATAAAAGATCGGCGAAAACACCTTCACCGGCGCCGTCTGGCCAAACGCCTGGCCGAGAATCAGGCGCATATGCACGCCGGGCAGGAAGATGTCCGGCAGCGACGACGCCTCGTGATGCGCAAACGACGGCTCGGTTTCCTCGTCGGCCTGCGGCAGGGCCACCCACGTCTGAATCCCGTGAACGTCGCCGCCGCGCTCGCGCACATCGTGCGGCGTGCGTTCGGAATGAACGATGCCGCGCCCCGCCGTCATCCAGTTCACCGCGCCCGGGGTGATACGCTGATCGCTGCCAAGACTGTCGCGATGCCAGATCTCGCCGTCGAACAGATACGTGACCGTCGCCAGCCCAATGTGCGGGTGCGGACGAACGTCCATGCCCTGGCCCGGCGACAGCGTGGCCGGCCCCATGTGGTCGAAGAAAATGAACGGCCCGACCGTCTTGAACGGCAGACTGGGCAGACTGCGCTGCACGGTAAAGGCGCCGATGTCGCTCAGGTGCGGCTTGAGCACGGCGAGGAAGGGGCTGGTGGAATCGGTCATGGTGCAGCTCTCCTGCGTTCGGATGGGCAATGGGGCGAATGTGAACCGATTGTAGAGGACATTGCCGGCTCGCTCCATGACACCTGTGCATGATTGCCGAGCGCCTTTTTGCGCCTGCGCCCATGGTCGATGCGCATCGCTCCTATAATGCAGGGATCCCGAAACGCTCCCCACACGCGCGCAGCGCGTGCACCGACTTATGAACAAAGCCTTTGTCAAGGAAGACAGTGGCGACGACGATGACGATCTCGACGCCGGCACCCCGGCCATTCCCGCGGGCACCAAGAACTACATCACGCCGACGGGCTATCAACGTCTGAAGAACGAATTGCTCGACCTCATCGACAATCAACGCCCCGAGGTGGTGAAGATCGTGTCGTGGGCGGCGTCCAACGGCGACCGCTCGGAGAACGGCGATTACATCTACGGCAAGCGGCGCTTGCGCGAGATCGATCGGCGTATCCGCTTTCTTACGCGACGCCTCGATAACGCTGAAGTGGTCGATACGCGGCGTCAGGAGAACGTCGATCAGGTGTTTTTCGGGGCCCAAGTGACCTATGCCGACGGCAAGGGCGACGAGCACACGATCAGGATCGTCGGCATCGACGAAGTCGATCTCGACCGGGGATATGTGAGCTGGATTTCGCCGATGGCCCGCGCGATCACCAAAGCGAAAGTGGGCGACACCGTGCCGCTGCGCACGCCGGCCGGGCTCGAACAGATCGAGATACTGGACGTGCACTACCCGCCGTCGGACGGCTAGCGAATCAGGCCATCCAGGCAGTGTGTGCCGGCGCGCGCCCGTTCGACGGGGGCACCGGCCCGCGCGTCAGTAGTCGCCGCGCTCGCGCGTGATGCGCATGGCGTGGTTAGCGTGCAGCTCTTCCTGATGGCGCTCGCTCGGTCGCTCGCGCGCCACGCGCATCACATCCGGATTCACGCGAATGCGGCGCATGACGTTGGCCAGATGCACGCGGTCGCTCACCTGAATGAGGAAGCGCAGCGTTGCCGATTCGTCCGGCACCACTTCGTCCATGCCAATGTGCACGATGTTCGCGTCCGAGGCGGTAATGTCGGCCGCCACTCGCGAAAACACGCCGCGATTGTGACGCACGAGCACCTTGATGCCCACATCGAACAGACGCCCCGGCTGCGGGGACCACGCCACATCGATCCAGCGGGTTCGGTCCTTGCGGTGAATGCGACGCGCGACCGGGCAATCGGTCGTGTGGATCGCCATACCGAGCCCGATGCCGATATACCCCATGATCGCGTCGCCGGGAATCGGGCGGCAGCATGCCGAGAACTGCACCGACATGCCTTCCGTGCCGGTAATGAGCACCGGCGGCCCGACCGTCTCGTCGCCGTTACGCGGGGAGTCCGGATCGTCCGGGCTGTCGGTGTCGTTCTCGCTTTCCTTGCCCGACGAGAGCACCGCGAGGCGCTTGGCCATGACCGCCGCGACCCGACGGCCCAGACCAATGTCCGCGAAGATATCCTCTTGATCCTTGTTGCCCGTCCACTGCGCGAGCTTGTCCCAGGTCTCCGGCGAAATTTCGCTCATTGTCAGGCCGTAGCCCTTGAGCGCTTGCTCCACCAGCCGTTCGCCCAGTTGCACCGACTCGGCGAAGCGCATCGTCTTGAGGTAATGGCGAATCGCCGAGCGCGCCTTGCCGGTGCGCACGAACCCAAGCCAGACGGGGTTCGGCTTCGAATACGGCGCCGTGATGACTTCCACGATGTCGCCGTTCTTCAGTTCGGTGCGCAGCGGCAGCAGCTCGTTGTTGATCTTGACGGCGACACACTGATTGCCCAGGTCGCTGTGGACCGAATACGCGAAGTCGAGCGCCGTGGCACCGCGCGGCAGCGCCATGATGCGCGCCTTCGGCGTGAAGACGTAGACGGCATCGGGGAACAGGTCGATCTTGACGTGTTCGAGGAATTCGGTCGAATCGCCGGTCTCGCTCTGGATGTCGAGCAGCGATTGCAGCCAACGATGCGCGTGCTTCTGCACATCGTTCATATCCGCGCCGCCATTCTTGTATAGCCAGTGAGCGGCTACGCCCGCTTCCGCAATTTCATGCATGCGGCGCGTACGAATCTGGAATTCGATCGGGGTGCCGAAGGGGCCGACGAGCGTCGTATGCAGCGACTGATAGCCGTTGACCTTCGGGATCGCAATGTAGTCCTTGAACTTGCCCGGCACCGGCTTGTAGAGCGCGTGCAATACGCCGAGCGCGAGGTAGCACTGCGCATTGGACTCGACGACGACGCGGAAGCCGTACACGTCGAGCACCTGCGAGAACGACAATTGCTTCTCCTGCATCTTGTTGTAGATGCTGAAGAGCGTCTTCTCGCGACCGAAAACATCGGCACTTACCTCACCTTCCGTGAGCGCTTTCTCGACGGCGTCGAGAATCTTGCCGACCACTTCGCGCCGGTTGCCGCGCGCGGCCTTCACGGCCTTGTCGAGCACGGCGTAGCGACGCGGATGATAATTCGCGAAGCTCAGATCCTGCAGCTCGCGGTAGGTATTGTTCAGGCCCAGGCGGTGCGCGATGGGCGCGTAGATATCGAGCGTCTCGCGCGCCACGCGGCGCTGCTTCTCCGTCGACGTGACGCCCAGCGTGCGCATGTTGTGCAGCCGGTCCGCGAGCTTGACGAGAATGACACGAACGTCGCGCGCCATCGCCAGCAGCATCTTGCGGAAGCTCTCGGCTTGCGCCTCTTCGCGGCTGCTGAACTCCATCTTGTCGAGTTTCGACAGACCGTCGACCAGTTCCGCGACCTTCGGGCCGAATCGCTCGGCGAGTTCGGCCTTGGTCACGCCCTGGTCTTCCATCACGTCGTGCAACAAGGCGGCCATGATCGACTGGGCGTCGAGCTTCCACTCGGCACAGATCTCGGCAACGGCGACGGGATGGGTAATGTAGGGTTGTCCGCTCTGGCGATACTGGCCCAGGTGGGCTTCGTCGCTGAACTGGAAAGCTTCCTTGATTTGCGCGAGGTCGCTCTCCTTGAGGTACTCCCCAAGCATGCCCTTCAGACGGGCGATCGAGACGACCTCATGCTTGCGCGGCTGCTCTGGCGTCGCCGTCGGACCGAAGAGGTGCCGATACGACTGCTCGAGCAGCGCGTCAATGTACTGCCGCGTGGCGCTTTCGCCCTTTTTCTTTTTACGCTCGGGCTTCGGCTCCCCCGCTTTGGGTTCATCCGCAGCGATGGACGCGGCCGGTGATTTTGCATGACTCATACGTGTACCTGCATCGTCGAGCGGCCCGGAACGTCACATCGCATCAGTGCTGTCTCCCGATCAGAGCGGCACTTTCTTGAGCATCTCGACACCCACCTGACCCGCCGCGATTTCGCGCAGCGCGACAACGGTCGGCTTGTCTTTGTTGTTCTCGAGCTTCGGCGTGTGACCTTGCGCCAACTGGCGCGCGCGGTACGTCGCGGCGAGCGCCAGCTCAAAGCGATTGGGGATACGTTTCAGGCAATCTTCAACGGTAATTCGGGCCATAAGGAGTTTCCTTCTTGATATGAGGCGTATTCTATCGCAGCCGCGGCACGCTCGCGAAAAACGCCAGCGCGCTCGGCGAATGCGAGGGTGTTACGAGGGATCGTTCGGTGCGTGAATGTCCAGGTCGGTGAACAAGGTTCGGTGCCGCGCATACTGCGACGCGAAGCGCAGACGCACGGCGGTGAACACCGATTGCAGTTGATCGAGCGCGCGCTGGAATTCGTCGTTGATGATGATGAAATCCGCTTCGGGCGCGTGGGCGATTTCGCCGCCGGCCGCCAACAGACGACGCGCAATGACATTAGGCTCGTCCGTCCCACGCTTCTTCAGGCGCTCCTCGAGCGCCGCGATGGACGGCGGCAGGATGAAGATCCCGACCGCGTTCGAAAAGCGCTTGCGCACCTGCTGTGCGCCTTGCCAGTCGATTTCCAGCAACACGTCACGACCTTCACGCATCTGGTCCTCGATCCATACGCGCGACGTGCCGTAATAGTTGCCGTGCACTTCGGCGCTTTCCAGGAACTCGCCGGCCTTCCGGCTTGCCAGGAACTGCTCGACCGAAATGAAGTGGTAATGCACGCCCTCTTCCTCGTTCGGACGCGGCGCGCGCGTGGTGCTGGAGATCGACAGGCAGATGTCGGCGTCCTGCGCGAGCAGCGCGTTGACGAGCGTGGACTTGCCCGCCCCCGAGGGGGCGACCACCATGAACAGATTGCCGGGATACTCGGCGTGCAGGGTAGCTTGCGGGATTGGCGATGACGCGGACATGCGGCTTACTCCAGATTCTGCACTTGCTCGCGCATCTGCTCGATGTACAGCTTGAGCGCCATCGAGGCATCGGCGAGTTCCTTCGAGGCGGCCTTCGAGCCGAGCGTGTTCGCTTCGCGATTGAGCTCCTGCATCATGAAGTCCAGCCGTTTGCCCACCAAGCCCCCCTTGTCGAGGATGTGGCGGGTTTCCTTCAGGTGGGCGTCGAGTCGGGTAAGTTCTTCCGCGACGTCGATGCGCACACCGTAAATCGTGACTTCCTGACGAATGCGCTCGGCGATTTCGTCCTTGCTCGGCGCGGCGGAACCTTCCGGCACCACAAGACCCAGCGCTTCCAGAAGTCGGTCGACGATCTTCTGTTGATGACGTGCGATCAGCTCCGGCACCATCGGCTGCAGGCCCACGAGGATCTTCTCCATGAACTCGATGCGCTCGATGAGGCTTGCCTTGAGCTGAGCGCCTTCGCGCTTGCGCACGTCGACGAGGTCGCCAATGGCGGCACGTCCGGCGTCGATCACGGCATCACGCAGCGCGTCGGCCGTGACCGACTCTTCGCCGAGCACGCCCGGCCAGCGCAGGATCTCACCGGTGCGCATGCGCTCGGCATCCGGGAAGCACGCGAGCACTTGCCGTTCAAGATCGGCGAGCTGTTTGACGGCATCGAGATTGAGGGCACCGTTCGTGCCATTCTCGGGGCGCTGCACGTTGATACGGATGTCGACTTTGCCGCGCGAGAGCTTGCCGGTGAGCGCTTCGCGCAGTACCGGTTCGCAGGCACGCGCCTCTTCGGGCATACGAAATGCCAGATCGAGGAAACGCGAGTTGACCGTACGTAATTCGACCGACACGCTCGCGCCTGCGGCACCATCGGCATGCGCAATGTCGCGCGTGACGCTGGCGTAGCCGGTCATACTGAAAATATTATTGTCTTTCATCGGGGTGACCGGAACCACAGCCGCGCGGCAGTATTGTCGCGAGGCAATGCAGCAACCGGATTCGCATGCATGGATGAAACGCGATTATCGCACTTTCCAGCGTTGTGCTCCCGAATCGGCCCGCGCTGCCGGGCCGCGCCGCCAAGCCTGCGGCGTTTAGCGATACCATTCGGGTATTGCCGCACCCATTCACCTTGCAGGACACTCACTCATGACGCAAATTCCCCGCCCGGACGGCCGTGCGCACGACGCATTGCGCCCCGTGCGCATCACACGCCAATACACCCGCTACGCCGAAGGTTCGGTGCTGATCGAATGCGGCGATACCAAGGTCATCTGCACCGCCAGCGTGGAAGAGAAAGTCCCGGGCTTCCTGCGCGACTCCGGCCAGGGTTGGCTCACGGCCGAGTACGGCATGTTGCCGCGCGCCACGCACACCCGCGGCGATCGTGAGGCCGCGCGCGGCAAGCAGAGTGGACGCACACAGGAGATCCAGCGCCTGATCGGCCGCTCGCTGCGCGCCGTGTTCGACCTCGAGGCCTTCGGCCCGCGCACCATCCAGATCGATTGCGACGTCATCCAGGCCGACGGCGGCACGCGTTGCGCCTCGATCACCGGCGCCTTCGTCGCTGCCCACGACGCGGTCTCGAAACTCCTCGCCGACGGCAAACTCGAAACGTCGCCCATTCGCGCGCACGTCGCCGCCGTTTCGGTCGGGCTGTATCAGGGCGCTCCGGTGCTCGATCTGAACTACGTCGAAGATTCCGCGTGCGACACCGACATGAACGTCATCATGACGAGCGAGGGCGGCTTCGTGGAAATTCAAGGTACGGCCGAAGGCGCGCCGTTCACCCGTGCGCAAAGCAACGTGCTGCTCGATCTGGCGGACGCCGGCATTCGTCAGTTGATCGACGCCCAGAAGCGCGCGCTCGGAGTCTGAGGATGGGCATGCAGAAGATCGTGCTGGCGTCGAACAACCCGGGCAAGTTGCGCGAGTTCGCGTCATTGTTCGCGCCGCTCGGCATCGAGCTGGTACCGCAGGGAATGCTCGGCGTGTCCGAAGCCGACGAGCCCCATGTGACCTTCGTCGAGAATGCGCTGGCGAAGGCGCGTCATGCGTCGGCCGCGACGGGGCTGCCGGCGCTGGCGGACGACTCCGGTCTGTGCGTGCCGATCCTCGGCGGCGCGCCGGGCGTGTATTCCGCGCGCTACGCGGCACGCGCCGGACGCGAGAAATCGGATGCCGCGAACAATCGCCACTTGATCGAGCAACTCGCGCCGCACGCCGACACCCCCGGTTATCGCGACGCATACTACTTCGCCGCGCTCGTGCTGGTGCGTCACGCCGAAGATCCGCAGCCGATCATTGCCGAAGGCCGCTGGGATGGCGAAATTATCGACACGCCGCGCGGCGCGCATGGCTTCGGCTACGATCCGCACTTTCTCATCCGCGCGTTGAATCAGACGGCGGCCGAACTCGATCCCGCTGTGAAGAATGCGCACAGCCATCGGGCGCGCGCGCTGCGCGTGTTGTTGGAAAAGCTGGGCCGGGAGGCGTGAACGGCATGAGTCAATCCGAGTTGCCCGTGCAGAACTTCCTGCGACCCGGCAAGATCAGTCTGCCGGCGCTGCCGCCGATGTCGTTGTACGTGCACTTTCCGTGGTGCGTGCGCAAGTGTCCGTATTGCGACTTCAACTCGCATGAGTGGCGTGGCGACGGGGGCGCGCAAGCGTTCCCCGAGCAAGCTTATCTCGATGCATTGCGTCAGGATCTGGAGCAGGCGTTGCCGCTGGTGTGGGGTCGTCCCGTGCACACAGTGTTCATCGGGGGCGGCACGCCGAGCCTGCTGTCGGCCGCCGGTCTGGACCGCCTGCTCTCGGATCTGCGCGCGCTGCTGCCGCTCGACGCCGATGCCGAAATCACCATGGAAGCGAACCCCGGCACGTTCGAGGCGGACAAGTTCCGCAGCTTCCGCGCAAGCGGCATCAATCGTTTGTCGATCGGCATTCAGAGCTTCAATAGCGAGCATCTGAAGGCGCTCGGGCGCATTCACGATGGCGACGAAGCGCGTCATGCCATCGAGATCGCCCAGGCGAACTTTGACAACTTCAACCTCGATCTGATGTTCGCGTTGCCGAACCAGACCTTGGCGCAGTGCCAGCAGGATGTGGAGACGGCGTTGTCGTTCGCGCCGCCGCACTTGTCGCTGTATCACCTCACGCTGGAGCCGAACACACAGTTCCACAAATACCCGCCCACCGTGCCCGACGACGACACGGCCGCCGACATGCAGGACTGGATTGCCGAGCGCACCGCGCTGGCCGGGTATGGACACTACGAGGTGTCGGCCTATGCGCAACCGCACCGACGCGCCAAGCACAACCTCAATTATTGGGAGTTTGGCGACTATCTCGGCATCGGCGCCGGCGCGCACAGCAAGATTTCGTTCCCGCACCGGGTGCTGAGACAGATCCGCCACAAGCATCCGCAGCGCTTCATGGACGCGGCTGCGGCTGGCAACGCGGTGCAGGAGGAAAACGAGGTCGACGTGCGTGATTTGCCGTTCGAGTTCATGCTCAACGCCTTGCGGCTGACCGAAGGCGTGAAGAGCGAGCTGTTCGCCGATCGCACCGGGTTGCCGATGGCACGGCTTGCCAAGGCGCTGGCGGCCGGTGTCGAGAAGGGGTTGCTCGTCGACGACCCGCTGCGCATCGCCCCAACCGA
The DNA here is from genome assembly GCF_001899225.1 of Pandoraea sp. 64-18. Classification (NCBI taxonomy): domain Bacteria; kingdom Pseudomonadati; phylum Pseudomonadota; class Betaproteobacteria; order Burkholderiales; family Burkholderiaceae; genus Pandoraea; species Pandoraea sp. 64-18. The sequence continues at coordinate 269,921 of NZ_MKVU01000006.1, forward strand.
GCTGGGGCAGCGCTTCCTGAACGACCTTCAGGGAATGTTCCTCGAGCGCGACACGAAGTGACGGCCTGGCACCGCTGCGTTACCCCAGCACGGTGCCCATCTCGCGCAGCGCCTTGCGGATGATCTTGCCGGTGACGGTCATTGGCAATTCCGGCAGGAACACCACCTTGCGCGGGTACTCGTGGGCTGCCAGACGGTGCTTCACGAAATCCTGAATTTCCTTGGCCAGTGCGGCGGACGGCTCATACCCCTCGCGCAGCACTACGAAGGCCTTGACGATCTCCGTGCGGAGTTCATCCGGCTCACCGATGACAGCGGCGAACTGCACGGACGGGTGTCGGATCAAGCAGTCTTCGATGGGCCCGGGGCCGATACGGTATCCGGCGCTGGTGATCACATCGTCCGAGCGCCCGGTGAACGTGATGTAGCCCTGCGCATCGACGAATCCCGAGTCCCCCGTGAGCAGGAAGTCGCCGCGATACTTGTCCATCGTGGCTTCCGGGTTATGCCAGTAGCCGAGGAACATGACCGGGTTGGGTCTTGCAATCGCGATGTTGCCGACGGCGCCCACCGGCAGCGGCGTGCCGTCGTCGTCGACGATGGTCACGTCATGCCCGCGAACAGCGCGTCCGATAGCGCCGGGCAGCGCCGGAAATTCAGCCGCGCATGACGAGACGACCATATTGCACTCCGTCTGCCCGTAGAACTCATTGATATCGACACCGAGGTGCTCGCGCCCCCAGGCCAGCAGTTCGGGGCCGAGTGACTCGCCACCGCTGGCGACGGAACGAAGTTGCAGCGGCCAGTGTTCGCGCGGCGACGGGACGGTGCGCAGCATCTTGAGCGCGGTGGGCGGCAGGAAGGTATTGCGCACGCCGTGGCGGGCCATCAGATCGAACGCGGCGACCGGATCAAACTTCTCGAAGCGTCGCGAGAGCACGGGCACGCCGTGATGCAGCGCGGGGAGCAGAACGTCCAGCAGTCCGCCGATCCAGGCCCAGTCGGCAGGGGTCCAGATCAGGTCGCCGTCTTGCGGAAAGCCGTTGTGCGACGTCTCGACGCCGGGCAAGTGGCCGAGCAGTACCCGGTGCGCATGCAGTGCGCCTTTGGGTTTGCCGGTGGTGCCGGAGGTGTAGATGATCAGCGCGGGGGCGTCGGCGCGGGTTTGGACGGGTTCGAAATGGGTGTCGCGCGATGCAATGGCGGGCCAGAGCGCGAGCAGGCCATCTTCGGCGACGCCCCAGTCCTGGTCGTCGGCGACGTGATGATGGGCTTCGGGGAGGTCGTCGTGGACGACATATACGAGGCGCAGGTCGGGCAGTTCGGCGCGAATGTCGTCGATCTTCGCAACGCTCGCGAGGTCGGTCACGAGCACGGCGGCGCCGGAGTTTTGCAGACGATAGGCGAGCGCCTCGGGGCCAAAGAGGGTGAAGAGCGGGACGGCGATGGCGCCGAGCTTGTAGGCGGCGACGTGGGCAACGAGGGTGGCGGGCGATTGCGGCAGGAAGATGCCGACGCGGTCGCCGGCCTTGACGCCGTGGGCGCGCCATTCGTTGGCGAGCTGATTCGAGAGTTGTTTCAGGACATCGAACGTGAGTCGCACGTGCGAGCCGTCGGCGCTTTCGTGGATGAGGGCGAGCCGGTTGGTGCCATCGGCCCACTTGTCGCAAACGTCGACACCGATGTTGAACAGGATCGGAATCTGCCAGGTGAAGGCGTTGGCCGTCGGCGTGTCGGTCGCGCGCTCGCCGCTGGCGTCATTTGACGTCTCTTGGGCGGAATCGCGGGAGGTGTCGGCATCCATGAGTGTCTCCGGTCATGTCAGGCCTCGCACGGTAACGCGAGGGGCGTTCACCGTACGTCTTCAAGCATGATGCATGCCGGACGGGCACAAAACAAGAGGGGGACGGGGGAAGCGTGAGCGTTTGGGCGGGGTGTGAGGCGATTTGGGTGGAATGAAGGCTTCACACGGCGGGATGAGCGGGTATAATGCCGGCTGCCGTGCGGTACCGGTCTGCGCCGGGGTTCCGACGCCGATTCTCCCGGACCGCACGCATCCCAAGTCGTCGCACCAGACGACCTCCCCTGCCACGACACCCGGTCGTGCGCAACGCCTCGGAGGCGTGCCAGAGTGGTTTAATGGACTGGTCTTGAAAACCAGCGAAGGGGTAACCCTTCCGTGAGTTCGAATCTCACCGCCTCCGCCAGTTTTTCCTTGGTTTTCCCGGTAGTAGCCACTGGCGTTTTCAGGCAGTGCTCCGCAACTTTTTTCGGGGTTGCTCCGCAAAAGGAGGAAGTTACGCCGTGTGAGACGTCGTTTGGACAAGGCGGTGACGAAGGCGCTTAGGTGCAATTGATGTCGGCTTTCGACCCAAACCAGTCCTTCTACAAGTAGCAGAGCCGACGACAGCTTCGAGCCTATAAGGAGACGTCCGCGCGGACACATTGCTGACGATCTCCACGTCACCTCTACGAAGAACCATGTAGTGGCTGGAGCAGTTGATCTGGTGCTTTCATGTCTAAGGTCGGCACCGCTTCAACGAATCATGGCTTGCGCGCGCAACGGCTACGAGCGTTCACAGCAGTTCGAGTGCCAGCGCGATGCCCTGTCCTCCGCCAATGCAAAGCGTCACGATCCCGCGCCGACCGCCGCCACGCTGCATCTGATGTAACAGTCGCGTAGTCAGCACAGCGCCGCTCGCACCGATCGGATGTCCATGAGCAATCGCGCCGCCCTCCACATTTACAACGTCTTCCGCAAAGCCCAGCTCGCGCAGACACGCCAGTGCGATGGCCGCGAACGCCTCGTTGATTTCTACGCGATCCACGTCCGATATAGACCAGCCGGCGCGCGCAATCGCCTGTCGCACCGCAGGGATCGGGCCCAGGCCGAAGAAACCCGGCTCCACCGCTCCCACGCCATAACTGACCAGCCGGGCCATTGGTGTCAGGCCATTGCGTTCGGCCCAGCCCCGCTCGGCGACGACCATCGCAGCCGCGCCGCTGTTCAGGCCGGGCGCGTTGCCTGCGGTAATCGTCCCGTCCTTGCGAAAGGCCGGCTTGAGCCTGGCAAGCGATTCGGCGCTGGTATCCGGCCGATTGTGCTCGTCGCGGTCGAACACCGTTGGGCCTTTGCGACCTGGCACCTCCACCGGGACGATTTCAGCATCGAAGCGTCCAGCTGCCTGAGCCTGTGCGAAGCGCTGTTGAGATCGCAGCGCCCAACGGTCCTGGTCTTCACGAGAGATGCCACACTTTGCTACGAGATCCTCAGTGTGCCAGCCTGAATGCTGACCGCTGAAGGCGTCATTGAGCCCGTCGAGCAGCATGCTGTCGAACAACGTCACGTCGCCCATTCGAGCACCCCAGCGCCCTTGCGGTAGCAGATAGGGGCTGCGATCCATGTTTTCCATGCCACCTGCGATCGCGCACTCGATCATGCCAGCCCAGATTTCGGTGGCCGCACTGACGATGGCCTGCGCTCCCGACCCACAGACGCGGTTGACCGTAAGCGCCGGAACGTCGACCGGCAATCCCCCGCCGACGCCCGCCTGCCGCGCCGGATTCATTTTTACGCCGGCCTGAATCACATTGCCCATGACCAGCGAATGAACCTTGTCGGCGGCCAATCCAGCGCGCCCGAGGCTTTCGCGGATAACGGCAGCGCCAAGCGTCGGCGCCGGCACGTCCTTGAGTGTCCCGGCGTAGGTGCCGATCGCCGTACGCACAGGGCTGCATAGGACCACTTCAACGTTGCTCATGACCTTGCTCCTCAAAGGAATGACGCGGAATCAGGTAATACGGAAGATGATGCCGGCCAATGCAGTCCTGGTACGAGGGTGTTAAGGACCGTCCCGCCTTTCTTCAGGTTCAGATGACACTACAGGCTTGTCCGGACCCCTGGGCCCCCGTGCGGTTCTGTTCCCGCGTTGACGGCCTTCTATGATGGCAGAGGCAGTCGTGGCCTTCTTGACGTATGTCAAGACACGTATAGCGCCGGCAGCGCGCCAAGCGGCCGTATCGACCCGTTTGCGCTGGATGCCCTGTCGAACCCGAGCGCCGACGCCCGGGGCTATTGCAGTAAGAGTTGGGGCAAATTCGCTGCGGAAGGTGCGCCTCGTCGCCGCGCGGCACGACGGGTTCGACGCCCCAGTTGTGCGATTATGGGCACGATGCGATAGCTGGACACGATCCGGGCGCGATGCATCCCCCTCCGGCAGACATGTCCGTGATGTCCCGGCAACGACCGTAGAGGAGCATCGGCATGAGCACACGTGATGACGAAATTCGCCCGGCAGCCGCCACCGACTTCGATGCCATCCGCGCGTTGCTGGACACCTGCGGGCTACCCGCCAGCGACCTCACGACGCAAAGCCTCGACGGCTTCCACGTCGCCGTGCGCGACGCCGGGATTGTCGGGGTGGCGGGACTGGAACAGGCCGGCATGGCAGCCCTGCTGCGTTCGGTCGCTGTTCACCCGCGGCTGCGCGCGTCCGGTCTCGGTAGTCGCCTTATCGACGCTTCTATTGCGCTAGCGCAAACGCGATCGCTGCGCGCGCTGTACCTTATTCCGAACGACGAATCCGCCCACACATTCTTTGCACGGCGCGGGTTCATTCGCATCGAGCGAAACCACATTCCCGAAGCGATCCGCGCTCTGCCCGAATTCACTCATCTCTGCCCGCAGACGCACCCGTGCTTGTGGAAACCGCTGAATCCCGATGGCTCCAAGGTGCCTGCCATGAAGAAACTCGAAGTGTTTGATCCCGCCATGTGTTGCTCGACAGGCGTTTGCGGTGTGGACGTGGACCCCGTGCTGGCGCAATTCGCTGCTGACCTGAAGTGGGTCGACGCGCACGGCGTCACCGTGGCCCGCTACAACCTCGGCCAGGCGCCGCAAGCGTTCGCCGCCAACGCGGCGGTGGTCAAGGAAATGGAAGCCGGTATGGAACGGCTGCCGATCCTCGTGATCGACGGCCACATCGTATCGACGGGCATGTATCCGTCCCGCCAGCAACTCGCGCAGAAACTCGGCATTGCGCTGACTGCGGCGGAAAAGCCGCACATCAAGGCCGGCAACTGCTGCACGCCGGGTTCAGGCTGCTGCTAGGGGGCGCTCATGTCCCTTCCTGAAACGCAGACCCGATATCTGTTCTTCACCGGAAAAGGCGGCGTCGGCAAGACATCGCTTTCCTGTGCCACGGGGCTCGCCCTAGCGGATGGCGGCAAGCGGGTGCTCATCGTCAGCACGGATCCGGCCTCCAATCTCGACGAGGTACTTGGCGTCGGCCTGAGTCAGTTGCCGACGGCAGTGCCCGGCGCCGCGGGGCTGTTCGCGTTGAATATCGACCCCGAAGCCGCCGCGCAGGCCTACCGGGAACGCATGGTCGGGCCGTATCGCGGCGTCTTGCCTGCCGCGGCGATCCGCGACATGGAGGAACAGTTTTCCGGGGCCTGCACGGTCGAGATAGCGGCCTTCGACGAATTCTCCAAACTGCTCGGCGACCCGGCGGCAACGGTCGATTTCGATCACGTGATTTTCGATACCGCCCCGACGGGCCACACGCTGCGTTTGTTGACGTTGCCGTCGGCGTGGAACGAGTTCATCTCGTCGTCGACTGGGGGCGCCTCGTGCCTCGGGCCACTGGCCGGGCTAGAGAAACAGAAGGCGCTGTACGCGGCGACTGTCGAACGCCTCTCGAACGCAGCGCAGACCACCGTCGTTCTGGTGAGTCGCCCGGAAGTTGCGGCGTTGCGCGAAGCGAATCGCACGCGGCACGAACTGGCCGAACTCGGCATTCACAACCAGGTGCTGGCCATCAATGGGCTCTTTGCCACGGACCGGCGTGACGACGCCATCGCGACCGCCATGGCGCAGCGTGCGCAGCAGGCGCTGGCCGACATGCCGCGAGAACTGGCTGGCTTGCCGCAGACGCGCACTCCGTTTCTGCCGCGCGGCACGGTCGGCCTGGACGCGCTGCGCGACATGGCGCATCCCGAGCGCGTGCGCATGCCGACCGAGCGCCGGATGCCCGAAACCGCCTTGCCGCCGGGCTTGGGGAGACTCGTCGACGAGCTGGCAACCACGGGCCACGGCGTAATCATGACGATGGGAAAAGGCGGCGTGGGCAAGACTACAGTAGCGGCGGCTATCGCTGTCGCGCTGGCGGGCCGTGGACACGACGTCATCCTCTCAACCACCGACCCGGCCTCGCATGTAGCCGCCACCGTCGATGGCGTCGTGCCTCGGCTGAGCGTCACCCGCATCGACCCGGCGCGCGAAGTGCAGCAGTACACCGAGGAAGTGCTGGGCAAAGCGGCATCGCATCTCGACGCGGGCGGCCGGGCGATGCTCGAAGAAGATCTGCGCTCGCCCTGCACCGAAGAGATCGCCATCTTCAGGGCCTTCGCGCGTACCGTCGATCAAGGCAAATCCGGCTTTGTGGTTCTGGACACCGCGCCCACCGGGCACACCATCCTGCTGCTCGATGCAGCCGAGGCTTATCACCGCGAAGTGATGCGTACACAGGGTGACATGCCGGAGTCGGTCCGTCAGTTGCTGCCGCGCCTGCGCGACCCGGACTACAGCCGAATCCTCATCGTCACGTTGCCGGAAGCGACGCCGGTTCACGAAGCGGAGCGCCTGCGCGCCGACCTCGCGCGCGCCGGGATTTCGCCGTACGCGTGGGTCATCAACCAGTCGTTGCTGGCGAGCGGCACGACCGATTCGATGCTATGTCAGCGAGGGACTTGCGAGGTGCCGTTCGTGCGCCGCGTGGCGGACAATCTGGCGCAGCGCACCGCATTGATTCCGTGGCTTGCCGAGGCACCGGTCGGGGCAGCCGGCCTCAAGCATGTGATCACGTCGCGGGCGGCCACGTAGTGCGCCGACCATCGCCTTGAAGCGCAATAGGCTGCGACACCGCTGAAATTCGAATCAGGAGATGGAACGAAAACGCATGCCTACAGACATTAACGCCGTAGTCATCGGAGGTGGCCAGGCCGGGCTTGCCACCTCCTACTTCCTGCGCCGTGCGGGACTCGACCATATCGTGCTGGATGACCAGAGCGCCCCCGGAGGCGCCTGGCGACATACCTGGGACTCGCTGCATCTGTTTTCGCCGGCGCAATGGAGTTCGCTGCCAGGCTGGCCGATGCCCGTATCACAAGACACGTACCCGACGCGCAACGAGGTCATCGACTATCTGGCGAGATACGAGGATCGTTATCACTTCCCGGTGCGACGCCCCGTTCATGTCGAATCCGTTTCACGTGTCCAGAATGGCTTGCTGGTCACCACTGATCGTGGGGAATGGCTGGCTAAGGCAGTGGTGAGCGCGACCGGTACGTGGAGCGCACCCTATATCCCAGACTACGCTGGACGCGAGATCTTTCGAGGTCGCCAGATGCATTCGGCGCAGTATCGCAACCCGGACGATCTGCGCGGACAAAACGTGCTGGTGGTGGGCGGCGGCAACTCGGGTGCGCAAATCCTGGCGGAGGTATCGACAGTCTGCAACGCTATGTGGGTGACGTTGCAGGAGCCCGCTTTTCTTCCAGATGACGTGGATGGCCGAGTCTTGTTCGAACGCGCGACAGCCAAATGGCAGGCGCTTCGCGATGGGCACACGATGACGGCGCCGGTGGGCGGTTTGGGCGACATCGTCATGGTTCCGCCTGTACGCGACGCGCGTGCGCGAGGCGTTCTGCACTCAATGCGTCCGTTCAACCACTTCGATGCAGACGGCGTCGTGTGGAGCAACGGCACGCACTCCTGCGTCGATGTCGTGATCTGGTGCACAGGGTTCCGCCCCGCACTCAGACATCTTGACCCGCTGCAGATCTGCGACAGCGACGGATTACCAAGGACAGATGGGACGCACGCCCGAAACGAGGAACGCTTGTGGTTGGTTGGCTACGGCGAGTGGTGCGGGGCTGCGTCGGCCACGCTCATTGGTGTAATGCGTAGCGCTCGAGAGGCGGCGGGGAACATAGTCCAATATGTACGATGAAAACAGGACCGTTCCTTCGCGTTAAGCGGACGCTCGCAAGGCCATATAGAGCCGCTTGCGAATGACCGGTTGAATCCACAGCCGATCTCGGCCTTTCCCGTGTGTGCGCCACCGGCCATGAGCCATTACACAGGGCGACGCACTTGAAAGGCGATGGATTCGAGCACCCACTGATCGATGTCCCATTGCATCAACGCCTCGACCACCCCGCCCGATGCGCTCGGCGCCGCGTCGCTACGGACGAGCTGAATTGGGAAACGATCAAAAGTCCTGTCGCGCCTTTTTTCCTGCCAATGAAGTTCGACTTCGTTGCGGGTCATCAGAATCGAGTCACATAGCTCGCTGGTAGTCCCCTTCACTTACGGCTTGACATGTCGCTCGAGCAAATCAATATCGTCACGCAATAGCTTCAACACGCCCGCCACACTTTGCTCGCTGAGCTGCCGCCCCGCATCTTGCTCGACCGAGCGCAGCGCCATGTCGGCAATCTGCTCCGCGATCTCGTCAGCCTTGCGCGGGCCGGACGGCGTGAACCACCAGGCTGTCCAGTTGCACATGCCGATGATCGAGAACGCGGCGACCTTGGCGTCCATCATACGAAACTGACCGCGTTCGATACCCAACTCAATCGCCTGCCGGAACTGTTCAAGCACCGCGCGCCGCGATTGCTCGGCGAGCTTCCTTTGCTTGAGCGGCAAGTTGTCCTCATTGCGCTCCACCACACGAAATTGCAACGGATGCGTGAGGATCAGATGAGCATGCCGCAACACTAGATGCCGCAACATCGCGGCCGGTTGCCGCAAATCCTCCGGTAACGCCTCGGAGGCCAACTCCCCCGCTGCGCGAGTGACCACCGTGGTCAACACTTCGAGAATCGCTTCCTTGCTCTTGAAGTAGTAGTACAGCGCCGGACGACTCACGCCCACGACATCCGCAATGTCGTTGAAGCTCGTCCCGTCGAAACCCCGCTCGATAAACAGCCGCGTTGCGACCTCCAGAATGTTCTCCCGCAGCGCGTCGCTCTTTGTCTGTGCTTTGCTCATGACGACCTTCAGTTCCTCTTTTGACGCAGGCGTCAGAAAACCCCAACGATAACCAAATTCCCTTGCAGCGCAAAGCCCCGCAAGCATTTCGCCCCAGACTTTTTTACATCTCCGTCAAATTTCAACACGAATGTTTACTTATTCGTAAAAAACTGGACTAATATGTAAAAAAGGAGGTGAGGAGATGAGTCAACAACTGCAAGGTCGTAACGTCGGTCACGGGGCGACGGCGGGATTTCTCAACACGGACTGGAATCCGCGAGATCTGCCATTGGGCGCGACGACGCGTAATGTCGTCCTTCGCACGGCAGACGGCGCGGCAACGAGCGGCGCACTCTATACCGACGGTTCGCCCGATACTGTTGTCTGCATCATGCATCCGCGTGAGTTCATGGCATGTCATTACCTGATCCCGGATATCGTGAATGCCGGCTATGCCGCATGGACACAGGCCCCGCGATCCGTCGGCAACGACATGCGGCTGGAACATGAGTTCGCGCTCTACGACGTCGCCGCCAGCATGCGATTCCTGCGCGAGGCGGGGTTCAAACGCATCATCCTGCTCGGCAACTCGGGCGGAAGTGGCCTCTACGCCCTCTACGCGCAGCAATCCGGGCTGGCGCCGGAAGCGCGAATCGAGCGCACACCAGGCGGACGTCCGACGAAACTGGCTTCGCTCGACATGCCGGCCATCGACGGTGTGGTTTTCGTCGCCCCCCACCCCGGACAAGGTGCCCTGCTGCAAACCTGCATCGATCCGTCGGTGACCAACGAGCAGGATGCGCTTTCCGTCGACCCGACGCTCGACCCGTTCGACCCGGCCAACGGGTTTTCGCCGCGGCAGTCGGGGGACGCCCCCGCGACGCGTTACGACGCCGACTTCGTAGCGCGCTACCGCGCCGCGCAAACCGCTCGTGTGGCGCGTCTCGACGCCATGGCGCGCGATCTCATCGCGACGCGTCAAGGCGCACGCGAGCGCCTCAAACACGACTCGGATCGGACCGACGCACGCCTGCGCCGCATAGCCGCGCACACGCCCGTGATGACGATCTGGCGAACCGACGCCGACCTGCGCTGCTTCGACCTGACGCTGGACCCGTCCGACCGGCGTTTCGGCTCACTCTGGGGCAGCGATCCGTTCACCTCGAACTACGGTTCGGTCGGTTTCGGCCGCGTCTGCTCTCCCGAGGCGTGGCTCTCCACATGGTCCGGGTTGTCCGCGAACGCATTGCTGTCGAAAACCGCATCGGCCATCGTGCAGCCTACGCTGCTCATCGAGTACACGGGCGATCAGGCCTGCTTTCCCAGCGTCATCGCCGACATCTACGCCAGTCTCGGCTCGACGCGGAAGTCGCACCGGCGTGTACGCGGCGACCACCACGGCCGCGCGCTGGCCGATGGCGAAGAAGCCGGACGCTACATCGCCGGTCGCCTGCTGCAGGACTGGCTGCGCGAGACCTTCCCGCAATGACACGCCCTGCCCCTACCCCCCCAATGCACTACCGAACTTCGGGAGACCCGACATGAAGTTGAACGACATCCCCGCAGCCGATCTCGCCTTGCGTCTGCACGGCGTGGATCACACGGCGCGGCCGACCTGGCGACTGCGGCAAACGGTCGAGTTCTATCGCGACATTCTCGGCCTGCCGCTGATTCACACGATTTCCGCTCGCGGCTGGGGGCCGGCAACGCACCCCGACTTCCTGCACTTCTTCTTCGATAGCGGCCACGGCAGCACGATCGCCTTCTTCTACTACCTGGGCAGTGCGGAACCGGCATTCCTCGCCAATCGTCCTGGCCGGGCTCCGTTGCCCGACGACCACGTATTCGACGCCACGCACACCGCATGGCGGGTCGACAGCCCGGAGGCATTGCGGGCCTGGAAGACCCGGCTGGAAGCGCGTGGCGTGGAAGTCTCGACCGAGACGGCGCACGAGGTGATCGAGTCGATTTACTTTCGCGACCCGAACGGCTACTTCATCGAGATCACCCGCAAGCTGCGCGCGCTGGAAGGCATCGATGCGCGCGACGCGTCGGCCACGCTCGAGGCCGCCATGGAAATCGAAGATGAAGCCCTCGCAGGAGGCGCCCCCTTCACCTGCATCGACACCGTTTGGCAACGCAAGGCTCAGCGCCTCGGCCAACGTCTGCATGGGGAGCGTCAGTCATGAGGACTCAAACGCCACAGCCCCGCCAACCGCTGCAAATCTTCGTCCTTAATGTGCCCGAATTTGCGCCGCTGACCGAAGCCGCACGGCAGTTGCCGTCGTGCCGGGTCGAAGCCCGCGGCGACTACACCGTGATTTCCAGCGATGTGCCGATTGCTTTCGAGCGTCGCGCACTGGGCCTGAAGCCCGCCGTCTGGTACGGATTGTTCACGGGCGGCCTCGACGGCCGAATCGAAAGCTATGAACGCGACATCGTGCGGATCGCCCCGCGCGCATAACGTCGCCACCGGAACGTGCAGGAGACACTATGAGCGGTATTTATCACCGTATCGACGGCGTGACGTACTGTCCGCCGGACCTGGCGCAGCGCTATTTCGCGTCGAACGCCTGGGTCGACACCACCCTCGGCGACGCGTTGCGGGCGACCGCCGCGCGTGTCCCGGCACGCTCGGCCTACCTCAGTGATGAGGCTACGCTGACCTTCGCCGAACTCGACTCGCGCAGCGAACGGCTTGGTGCGGCGCTCATCGAACTGGGCCTGCGCCCGGGCGACCGAGCGGTCTTCCAAATGGGCACCAACGTCGACACCGTCGTCGCACTGATGGGGGCCTACAAGGCGGGCGTCGTTCCCGTGTGTGCGGTGCCGCAATACCGTGAAGTGGAAATCGGCCAACTGGTTTCACAGTCCGAGGCGCGCGGCTACTTCGTGCAAGCGGATTTCTCCGCGTTCGATCTCGTCGGGTTTGCCCGTCAAATGATGGCGCGGCACGCGTCGCTGGAGCATCTGCTGGTGGCGCGCGGGAAGCAGGATGATCGTGCCGGCACCGGCCATCACGCCATCGAACGTCTTATCGACGCGATGCCACTCGAGCGCGCGCGCGACGTGCTGGGCAACCTTCGCATCGGTAGCGAGGACGTGCTGAGCTTCCAACTCTCGGGCGGCACGACCGGTGTGCCGAAGATCATCCCACGCTTTCATGCGGAGTACATCGGTCAATCGCTGACATGGATGCGCCATATCGGCATGTCCGAACACAGCCGCATGATCTGGTCGCTGCCATTGCTGCACAACGCCGGCCAGCTCTACGTGCTTGCGTCCACCGTGGCAACCGGCATGACGACCGTGCTGATGCCCCGTGTCGACATCGCCCGCATGCTCACGCTGATCGAGATGCACCGCGTCACGCATGGCCTCTCCATCGGGCCAGTCGCACCGCAAATGATCGCGTACAAGGATGTTGGCAAACACGATCTTTCGTCGCTGCAACTCTTCGGCACGATGAGCCGCGCCGACTCGCTTGAAGCCCACCTCGGCGTACCGTGCTTCAACCTCTACGGCACGACCGAAGGCCTGCTTATGGGGGCCGGCGCGCATCTGCCAGCGACGCTGCGTCACTACACGCAAGGGCTATCCGGGTGCGACGACGACGATATTCGTGTGCTGTTTCCGGGCACGGAGACGCCCGCCGAAGCAGGTACCGCAGGCGAACTCTGCTTTCGTGGACCGTCGAGCCTGCGCGGCTACTACAAGGCGCACGACGCAACGGCGCAGACGCTCACGCCGGACGGTTTCGTGCGCACCGGCGACATGGTCACGGAAAAGGTCATCGACGGCGTGCGCTGCTTCGCCTTCGAAGGGCGTCTGCGCGACAACATCAATCGCGGAGGCGAGAAGATCGGCTGCGAAGAGGTCGAAGCGTTTGTCAGCCGTCATCCGGCCGTTGCCGACGCCAAGCTGGTCGCCATGCCCGATCCGATTTACGGCGAGCGGGGTTGTGTCTATCTCATCCTGCGCCCCGGACATGTTGCGCCTTCCGTCACCGAACTCGCCGCGTTTCTCGTCGGCCAGGGGCTGGCGAAGTTCAAGTGCCCGGAGCGTATCGAGACGGTCGACGAATTTCCGGTGACCCGCGTCGGCAAGGTCGACAAGGCATCGCTGCGGGCGGCCATCGCCGAACGCCTTGCCACCGAAACCGCGCGTACCACCACCGCCCAGACGGCAAAGGCGGACGCATGATCAGCACCGAATACGTGGTGAGCGAGCAGCCCTTCGTAGTGCGCCGTCAGGTGCGATGGGGCGAGTGCGACCCGGCTGGCGTCGTCTACACGGCGACCTTTTCCGACTATGTCATCTCCATCGCCGAATTGTTCTATGGATCGCTCTTTGGCGGCACACCACAGGCCGTCAAGAACCGAAACGGATTCGGCACCCCCACCCGCGCGCTGACATTCGACTTCCACCGCTCGCTCTGGCCGGATGACGCGTTCGACGTCACCGTGGAAGTCGCCGAAGTTCGCACCCGAACCTTCACCTTGTTGATGACGGCGCGCAAAGCCGACAACGACATCGCCTTCATTGCACGACTCACGCCGATCTGCATCCAGCGCGGCGCGCGCGAGTCGATCGAGATGCCGTTGGTGCTGCGCACGGCGCTCGAGCGATACCGAGCCCGCAACGAACACGCCGCAGCCCCCTCACTCGCCGGAGACATCACCCTATGACGCCTACCCCATTTCGCATTGGTCAGATCGTGCCCAGTTCCAACACCACGATGGAGACCGAGATTCCCGCCATGCTGCGCGCGCGTGAACAGGTCCTGCCCGAGCGCTTCACCTTCCATTCGAGCCGCATGCGCATGCATCGCGTGGTGAAGGAGGAACTTGAGGCGATGAACGCCGAGGGCCTGCGCTGTGCCGCCGAACTCGCCGACGCGCGTGTGGATGTCATGAGTACCGCTTGCCTCGTGGCCATCATGGCGATGGGGCCGGGCTACCACCGCCAGGTTGAGGAAGACCTGCGCCGCGTCAGCCGCGAGAACCACTGCACAGCCGCCATCATGACGTCGGCCGGTGCACTCGTCGCCGGTTTAAAGACGCTGGGCGCGCGCAAGATCGCGCTGATGGCGCCGTACATGAAGCCGCTCACGCAAGCTGTGGTCGAGTATATCGAGCACGAGGGCATCGAGGTGCTCGATGCTCTGTCGTTCGAAATTCCCGACAACCTTGAGGTTGGACGCCGCGACCCCATGCAGTTGCTCAACGACGTCAAGCGGCTGAATACGGCCAATGCAGACGTCGTGGTGCTGTCCGCCTGCGTGCAGATGCCGTCGCTGCCTGCAATCCAGCTCGCGCAGGACCGGCTCGGCCTTCCCGTGACGTCGACCGCCGTGAGCACCGTGCGCCAGATGCTCGATCACCTCGGTCTGGCCCCTGAGGTGCCCAACGCCGGTGCCCTGCTGGCCGTGCCGAGCGCACGACCGCTGACACGTATAGCCTGACGCCCCCGCCATCTTCGCCAGCCAAAAATCAAGGAGCCCATCATGAGAATCGCCGTCATCGGTGGCGGGCCTGCCGGCCTGTACTTCTCGCTGTTGATGAAACAGCGTCATCCGCAAGACGAGATCGTCGTGCACGAGCGCAACGCCGCCAATGCCACTTATGGCTGGGGCGTTGTCTTCTCCGACATCGCACTTGCGTTCCTGAAAGAGGCGGACGAGGCATTCTTCCGCAAGTTCACCGCGCACCATACCCGCTGCGATTACATGGAGATCGTGCATCAAAGCGTGCCGGTGCGCCTGAGCAACAATCACTTTTCGCGCACGTCCCGCATCGATATGCTGCGCGTACTACAGCAAGCCTGCGCGCAAGCCGGTGTCGATGTTCGCTATCAAAGCCACGTCACCGATCCGGCCCAACTGCCCGACGCCGACGTGATCATCGCCGCCGACGGCGTGAACAGCGAAGTGCGCACCCATCTGGCCGAACACTTCATGCCGAGCTTCGACGAGCGACGCAACAAGTTCGCGTGGTATGGCACGTCGCAGCGCTTCCACCCGGTGTCGTTGATCTTCCGTCAGACGCCGCACGGCGTGTTCATGGCGCACGCGTATCAATACAGTCCCGATCGCTCAACGTTCCTCGTGGAAGTCGATCCCGAGACATGGCAGCGCTGCGGCCTCGACACCGCCGCCGAGGACGAGAGCCGCGCGTTCTGCGAGCAGATCTTTGCCGACGACCTGCAAGGTCATTCGTTGCTGACCAACCGGTCGAACTGGTTTCAGGCACGGGTGGTCAGCAATGCGCGCTGGTCGCACGGCAACGTGGTTCTGCTTGGCGACGCCCTGCGCAGTGTGCACTTCTCGCTCGGCTCGGGCACGCGCATGGCCATGCAGGATGCCATCGCCTTGTTCGAAGCGCTGTCGGCGCATCGGAATGACGTGCAATCGGCGTTCGCTTCGTTCGAGCAAAGCCGTCGCAGCGCCTCTGATCGCTTTCAGGATGCCGCCAGACGGAGCCTCGACTGGTACGAGTCCGTTGGCCAGCGCATGCACCTCGATCCCGTGAGCTTTGCATACGACTACATGCTGCGCACGGGACGCGTCAGTCACGAAGACCTTCGTCGGCGAGATCCTGCGTTCATCGCACAAGTAGAGACCAATGCCGCCGTCCCAGTGCACGGGCGCGCCGCATAGCTGCCAGCCGCATTCAGCACATCCACATAAAGGGCGACATCGTATCGCCGCATCGAGACAGGAGACACTTTCATGGACAAGCAAGACACCCGGCACACGTCAGTGGACGTACGGGACTTCATCAACGCGATCCCAGTGTCGCGCTTCCAGATCATGATCAGCGCGATGTGCTTCCTGATCGTGGCGCTGGACGGGTTCGACATCGCGATCATCGGCTTTATCGCCCCTCACATTCGCGCCGAATGGCAGTTGTCGATGGTCTCGCTCGGCCCCCTGTTCAGCGCCGGGCTGCTGGGACTGATGGTGGGCGCGTTCTGTAGCGGGCCGATGGCGGACCGTATCGGACGCCGCCGTGTCTTGATCTTGTCTGTCGCATGGTTCGGTGCGGCAAGCGTAGGGGCTGCGTTCGCGCCGAACGTCGAATGGCTGATCGCGCTTCGCTTCCTGACCGGCCTAGGATTGGGCGGTGCCATGCCCAACGCGATCACGCTGACGTCCGAGTTCAGTCCCGAGCGGCGTCGCGGCACTCTGCTCACGCTGATGTTCTGCGGCTTCTCGCTCGGCTCGGCGCTCGGCGGCGTAGTGACGGCGTACCTCGTGGCGGGGATCGGCTGGCGCGGCTTGCTCGCCGTCGGCGGCCTGCTGCCGCTGGCGCTTGTGCCGGTGCTGTGGTTCACGCTGCCGGAGTCGGTGCGCTTTTTGGCAATCCGAGGCGGCACGCAGACGCAGATCATCTCGATTCTGGCGCGCGTCGCGCCGCAACGGGTTGTGGCCGGTCCGCAGTACACCGCTGCCGACGATCGCCTCCCGTCGTCGCCCGTGGTGCAACTGTTCCATCGCGACTACCGGCGCGGCACGCTGCTGCTCTGGCTCGCATTCTTCATGAGTTTGCTGTTGCTGTACCTGCTCATCAATTGGCTGCCGATCCTGGCGGAGCGCAGCGGCCTGACGCTCAAGCAGGCGTCGATGTTTGCCGGACTGTTGCAAGGCGGCGGCGTGCTGGGTGCGATTGTGCTGGGCGTGCTGATCGACCGGTTCCATCCTTACAAAGTGGTCGCCGCAGCCTATGTCGTGGGTGCGTTCGCGCTAGCGTCGCTGGCGATTGCCGGCGATGCGGTAGGGCTGGCGCTGGGCATCTTCGTGACAGGATTCTGCGTGAGCGGTTCGCAGGTCTGCGCGAACGTGATTGCATCCGCCTATTACCCGACATCCAATCGCGCGACCGGCGTGGCGTGGGCGCTCGGCATCGGCCGCATCGGGGCGGTGGCGGGATCGCTCGGTGGCGCCATGCTGCTCGCGGCGGGTTGGAGCAATGCCGGACTGTTCATGATTCTCGCGATACCGGCAGTGCTGGCCGCGCTGGGGATTCTGCTCGCGGGCGCAAAGCATGGGCGAGCCGTGGAGAGTGAGGCCATCACCACCGAGTCGCCCGTGTCGCTCTCGGAGATTTGACGATGGCGAACCGGCCTGAGGTAGCGACGGACGTCGTTGCTTGCGTCGGGCCAGTTCGTGAATGCAGGACAACGCGCCGCGCTCGATGTCTTGCACGCGGACTGAAAATCAATCCTGAGCCCGCGTGTCCCCAACCAGATTTCCATCGATCGGAAGCGTCTCGGCGGCGACAAAATTGACCTTGCCGCGCAATCGCAGCGATGCTCCGTTGCTGTTTCAGTAGCGGTATCTATGCGTAGCGATACACACCATAGCCCGACTTTCTGCCCAAGCGCCCCGCGGCCACTAACTCGCGCAGTAACGGACAGGCTCGGTACTTAGGGTCACCGAAGTCTTTCGAGAAGACGTCCATGACCGACAGGCATACGTCGAGCCCGACCAGGTCGGCAAGCGCCAGCGGTCCGAGTGGATGATTGGCGCCAAGCCGCATTCCCGCGTCGATTTCTTCTGCGCTTGCAATGCCCTCCGCCAGCACAAAAAAAGCCTCGTTGATCATCGGCACCAGAATCCGGTTGACCACGAAACCCGGCGAATTCTTGACGTTGATAGGCGCTTTGCTCAGCTGTAGCGCTAACTCGTGCACCGCGCGCACGGTTTCGGCATTTGTCTGAACACCTTTAATGATCTCGACAAGCGGTAGCAATGGCACCGGGTTGAAGAAATGCATACCGATAAAGCGCGATGGGTCCGACATCGCCGCGCCAAGCGCGGTGATCGAGATTGACGAGGTATTTGAAGCGATGATTGCGCAGGGGCGGACGATCGACTCGATCTGGGTCAGGATGCGCATCTTGAGTTCGCGATTTTCGGTCGCGGCCTCGATGATTAGATCAACGTCCGCAAGTCGCCGATAATCTGTCGATGCTTCAACCCTCGAAATGGCGACGGCTCGCTGTGCGGTGTCAAGCTTACCTTTGGTCACCATCCGGTCAAGGCTGGCGGTCAACGACTCAATGCCGCCAGCAAGTGCGTATTCGTTAATGTCGATCAGAACTGTGTTCAGGCCAGCAGTGGCGACGATCTGTGCGATGCCGCTGCCCATCGCACCAGCACCAACGATGCCTACGGATTCAATTGTCATTGGGACTTCCATGGTCTTCAACTTGCCGAATTACACCTGCTGAAGGTTCTCGAACACGGCAGCAATGCCTTGCCCGCCACCAATGCACATGGTGACCAAGGCGTAGCGACCATTGATTCGCTGCAACTCGTATAACGCCTTGACGGTAATCAGTGCGCCGGTGGCCCCGATTGGATGGCCGAGCGAAATACCCGACCCGTTCGGATTCACCTTGGCCGGATCGAGTTGCAACGCTTGCATTACCGCGCATGCCTGTGCCGCAAACGCCTCATTGGCCTCGATGACATCCAGGTCCGAGATTTCCAGCCCTGCGCGCTGAAGTGCAATGCGGGTAGCGGGGACCGGGCCAATCCCCATGTACAGCGGATCAACGCCGGCGTGCGCATAAGACACCAAACGCGCCATTGCCTTCACACCCCGCGCCTCGGCGGCGTCCCGGGACATCATGAGGACAGCCGCCGCCGCATCGTTGATGCCTGAGGCGTTGCCCGCCGTAACCGTGCCCCCATCCTTCTGGAACACCGGCCGCAGTCCGGAAAGCTCGCTCGGATCAAGCTGTCGACGAACGTGCTCGTCGGTGTCGAACGTGAGCACCTGCCCTTTCACATCGCGGCTGATGGGCAGGATCTGCGTCTTGAACCGTCCCTCGTCGATCGCTCGTGCAGCGCGCCGGTGCGATTCGACGGCCAGGGCATCCTGCTGCTCCCGGTGGATGGTGTATTTCCGAGCAACGTTCTCCGCCGTGACTCCCATTGGAACGCTGTGAAACGGGTCGTCTAACGCACCAAGCAACATATCGATCAAACGAGCATCGCCCATGCGAGCGCCGAACCGTGCATCAGGCGTGACGTAGGGCGCGCGGCTCATGCTCTCGGCCCCGCCGCCGATGGCGATGTCGGCGTCGCCGAGCAGGATCGTTTGTGCCGCCGATATGATTGCCTGCAAGCCGGAACCACACAGCCGATTGACAGTCAGGGCTGGCGTGGCTACCGCAACACCGCCATTGACTGCGGCAACGCGCGCCAAATACAGATCCTTGGGCTCGGTGGCAAGTACGTTGCCAAATACGACATGCCCGACTTCATCCCCGCCGACCGTTGCACGTGCCAGCACTTCTCGCACGACCAGTGCGCCCAATTCGGTAGGGGCAAACGCTTTCAGGCTGCCGCCGAACTTCCCGATTGCCGTTCGCACGCCACTCACCACCACGACTTCTTTTTTCACGTCACGCTCCTCGATTTATCGGCCAAGTGCGCCAGCTCGCTGGCCTCGCACGGCAATTCACATATTTGGATAGTTCGGCCCCCCGCCGCCTTCCGGGGGCGTCCAGATAATGTTCTGCGTAGGGTCCTTGATGTCGCAGGTCTTGCAATGCACACAATTCTGGGCGTTGATCGTCAATCGGTGCGCACCGTCGTCGTGCTTTGTAAATTCGTACACGCCTGCGGGGCAGTAGCGGCTTTCAGGACCGGCGTACGTGCGCAGGTTGATGTTGACCGGTCTGGCTGCGTCTTTCAGCCTCAAATGAGATGGCTGGTTTTCCTCGTGATTCGTGTTGGAGACGAACACGGATGAGAGCCTGTCGAACGTCAATTTTCCGTCTGGCTTCGGATACGAAATCGGCTTGCACCGAGCAGCCGGTTTAAGCGTCTCGTGATCGGCGTGCTTATGGTGCAGCGTCCAAGGCATCTTGCCGCCTAGCAGCTTCTGCTCGACGCCGACCATCAGCGCTCCCAAATAGAGACCCTTGCCCATCCACTGCTTGAAATTGCGAGCTCGGCGAAGCTCGGCGTACAGCCACGATTTCCGGAAGGCCTCCGGGTAAGCGAACAACTCATCCGATTGGCGACCGCCTTGCACCGCGTCGAAGGCCGCGTCGGCCGCGAGCATGCCGGTCTTGATCGCGGCATGGCTGCCCTTGATGCGTGAGGCGTTGAGGAACCCGGCATCATCGCCGATCAGCGCCCCTCCTGGAAATGTCAGCTTCGGCAATGACACCAAACCGCCCGCCGTGATGGCTCGTGCGCCGTAGGACAAGCGCTTGCCGCCTTCGAGGTATTCTCGGATCGACGGGTGTGTCTTGTAGCGTTGGAACTCGTCGAAAGGAGACAGATACGGGTTCTGATAGCCTAAACCCACCACGAACCCCACCATGACCTGGCGATTGTCCAGATGGTAGAGAAACGATCCGCCGTAGGTGTCGCTTCGCAGCGGCCATCCCGCAGTGTGGATGACGAGACCGGGTTGGTGCACTTCCGGGGCGATCTCCCACAGCTCCTTGATGCCAATGCCGTGAACCTGCGGATCGACGCCGTTACGCAACGCAAAGCGATCTTGAAGCTCTCGGCCAAGATGACCGCGCGCCCCTTCGGCGAACAACGTGTACTTGGCATGCAGCGCGATGCCAAGCTGGAAGTTGGCGGTGGGTTCGCCGTCCTTGCCGAGTCCCATGTCACCGGTCACCACGCCCTTCACCGCACCATCGTCGTGATAAATGACATCGGCCGCGGGAAATCCGGGGAACATCTCGACACCCATCGCCTCGGCTTGCTGCCCGAGCCAACGGGTGACGTTAGCCAGACTGACGACATAGTTGCCGTGATTCTTGAAATTGTCGGGCAATGCCCAGTTGGGGACCGCGTTTGCGCCACCCTCTCTCAAAAACAGGAAGCGATCCTCCGTGACCGGGACATTCAGCGGTGCGCCACGTGCCTTCCAGTCAGGAATCAGCTCATCAAGCGCGCGTGGATCCATCACCGCCCCCGAGAGGATGTGGGCGCCAATCTCCGAACCTTTCTCCAACACGCAAACGCCGATCTCGCGGCCCAGCGCCAGTGCGCGCTTCTTCAACTGAATCGCGGCAGACAACCCCGCGGGCCCCCCGCCAACCACGACCACGTCGTACTGCATGGACTCACGGGGACCAAATTTTTCAAGCAGGTGTTCGGGAGACATCGTTAGCCGCGGCCTTAAAACTGATCTTCGGACAAGGCAAGCAGCCCTTCATTTTCCCTGGCGCAGACAATCGCGGCCTCAAGCGCGGACGCTTGCGGCAGGATATGTTCCGCGTAGCATTGCGCCGTCGCAATCTTTGCGCCATAGAAGGCAGGGTCTTCGTCGAGCTTGTCGGTCGCGACAATCAGCGCCCGCGCCATCTGCCAGCCACCGAGCACAACGCCCGCAAGCTTCAGGTAAGCGACGCCCCCCGAATACACCGCGTTCGGACTGTGCTTGGCATTTTCGAGCACGAATGCCAACGCGGCTTCCAGCGAGCGCAGACCCTGTTTCAAATAGCGCTGTGTCGAGCGAAACGCCGGACCCTCCAGCGGTTCGATCTGTTCGAGCGTTGTCGCGACATCACTGAGCAAGGACCGTACCGCTGCGCCGCCGTCAAGCAACGTCTTTCGGCCGATCAGGTCGTTTGCCTGAATCGCGGTCGTGCCTTCGTAGATCGGCAAAATGCGAGCGTCGCGGTAAAGCTGAGCGGCACCCGTCTCTTCGATGTAGCCCATACCGCCGTGCACCTGTAGGCCGAGGCTGGTTACATCGACGGATGTCTCCGTGCTCCAACCCTTCACGATTGGCACCAAGAATTCATACCGAGCCTTGTGCTGGGCACGCGTGAGTTCGTCCGGATGCGCATGTGCGATGTCCGAATGCGCTGCCGCGACATAGGCGAGCGCACGCGCGGCTTCGGTTGCCGCTCGCATCGTCGCCAGCACGCGACGCACGTCCGGGTGGTGAATGATCGTCACAGATTTTCGGGCCGAACCGTCGACCGGGCGGCTCTGCACGCGCTCTTTCGCGTAGGCGGCCGCCTGCTGATAGGCGCGATCGGACAGGCCGATGCCCTGGATGCCTACACCGAAGCGTGCGGCGTTCATCATGATGAACATGTACTCCAGGCCGCGATTTTCCTCGCCGACCAGATGGCCAATCGCCCCGCCATGATCGCCAAATTGCAGCACGGCCGTCGGGCTCGCCTTGATGCCCAGCTTGTGCTCGATGGACACGCAATCCACATCGTTACGCTCACCAAGCGAGCCGTCGGCGCCGACAAGAAACTTCGGCACGACAAAGAGCGAGATGCCCTTGATGCCTTCCGGAGCATCCGGTGTGCGTGCAAGGACGAGATGCACGATGTTCCGGGCCATGTCGTGCTCGCCCCACGTAATAAAGATCTTTGTCCCGAACACGCGATAATTGCCGTCTTCCTGCCGCTCTGCGCGAGCGCGCAATAGCCCAAGATCCGAGCCTGCCTGCGGCTCGGTCAGGTTCATCGTGCCGGTCCACTCGCCTGAGACAAGCTTCGGTACATAGGCCTGCTTCAGCGTATCGGAGCCGGCCGTGAGCAAGGCTTCGATCGCACCGTCTGTCAGGAGCGGACACAGCGCAAACGACAGGTTCGACGCGTTCAGCATTTCCACACAGGGCGTCGAGATCAGCTTGGGCAATCCCTGGCCGTCATAGGCAACCGGGTGTTGCAATCCCTGCCACCCCCCTTCTGCAAATTGGCGGAATGCCTGCGCAAAACCAGGTGATGCGCTCACGCTACCGTCTTTCCATGCGCTTGGGTTGCGGTCCCCTTGCGCATTCAATGGCGCCAGCACGTCGCTGCATAGCTTTGCCGCCTCTTCCAGCACTGCCTGCGCTGTTTCAAGATTGGCCTCCTCGAAGCCCGGCAACGTCGCCACGTCGTCGAGTCCGGCAAGCTCGTTCATGACGAACAGCATGTCCTTCAATGGTGCGGCGTAGCTCATCGCGCGTCCTTCCTGTGTGATCTTTGCGAAATGGGAGGCCAGCGCACGGACGTGATCCCGCGGCGACTCGACCCAGACGAGCCATCGTAGCGATCTGCCGTTTGAACACCAATGCCAAACGCCGCCCTTTCATTGACAAAACGTGCCATGTTTCATCGCAATGGTGGCGTGCGCGGCCCTGCCTTTCGGTAGGCTTGCGGCGTGCTTCCCGTCCAATGCCGAAACGCCCGGTGAAACGCGCTGGGATCGTCGAAGCCGATGTCGTAGGCGATGGCCGCAATGGCGTCCGCCGAGCGCGTCAGGCGGTGAATCGCGAGATCACGCCGTAACTCGTCCTTGATAGCTTGGAAGGTGGTCCCTTCGGCCGAAAGTCGGCGGCATAGGGTGCGGACAGAGAGATGCAGATCCCGTGCCACGATCTCGATAGTCGGCATCGTTGGCAGATATGCATTCAGGTAGTCGCGAACCCGATGGCACACCATGGGCTCCGCCGACGACACGAAGAGCCAGTCCTTTGGCGCATGTGCCAGGAACACCCGTAAATCCGACTTTTGCCGCCGGATAACCATGTCGAGAAAGTTGACGTCGAAACGCATAAGCGTTCGCGAACAATCGAAGCGAACTGGCCCCGGGAACAGATAGCGGTAGTCAACCGCATGCGGCGGACGCGGAAAATCGAAATCTACGCCGAGCAGCGGGATCCGTTGACCAATCAGCCATGACGCCAAGCCGTGAGCGAGCTTGAGTATCAGTTCCCTACCAAGCCTGCTCGAGGTGGAACCATCGTGCTTGGCGACGAGTTCGATACTGCAGACATTCCCTTCGCGTCGCGTCTTGACGCTGAACTCGTCGATGAGCAAACGCAGGAACTGGCCGAACCGATGCATCGCAACTTCTAGATTCGGTGCATCGAGTAGGCTCAAGCTGAGGTATTTCAAGGTGCCGTTGCGCAACGGCCGGCCGAAGATGCCCGGCATTTCGTCGTCCAGCGCATGGGCACGCATCCGGTAGAGTATTGCGAATTGCTCTTCCGTCAGGCGGGCGCCGGGCTCGCGGAGCAATTCGTAGGAAATGCCCGCGCAGCCGGCCAGACGCTCGATTTCGCTCCG
This sequence comes from Pandoraea sp. 64-18, assembly GCF_001899225.1. Classification (NCBI taxonomy): domain Bacteria; kingdom Pseudomonadati; phylum Pseudomonadota; class Betaproteobacteria; order Burkholderiales; family Burkholderiaceae; genus Pandoraea; species Pandoraea sp. 64-18. The sequence goes on from NZ_MKVU01000006.1 coordinate 294,018, forward strand.
AGCAGCACCGACAAGAATGCTGTTCACGAGCGAGACGGGAACGGTAGCCGAAAGCGGATTCAATGGCTTTGTGCCAACACGCTGCGTAATCGCGGGATCAGGCGGGGGCCGCGGTGTCGTTGGGCGATCGTCACAGGCAGTGGCCTGGAAACGGCGTCGTTCAGCTTGAACACAGTCACGGCCGAGATGAGCGTTGTCGCCTGCTGTTCGAGCGACTGTGCGGCTGCCGCCGCCTCCTCGACTAACGCGGCGTTCTGTTGGGTCACACTGTCCATCTGCGCTATGGCCTGCCCGACCTGCTCAATTCCCCGGCTCTGCTCGTCCGAAGCCGCTGCGATCTCGCCCATGATGTTCGTGACTCTGGAGACGGCCTGATCGATTTCGTACATGGTGTGACCGGCTCGATTCGCGAGTTCCGTTCCCACTGCGACGCGAGCGACCGACGCGTTGATCAACCCCTTGATTTCCTTTGATGCACTTGACGTACGTTGTGCCAACACCCTGACCTCGCCGGCAACGACCGCAAAACCGCGCCCGTGCTCGCCGGCACGCGCGGCTTCTACCGCTGCGTTGAGTGCCAGAATGTTCGTTTGAAACGCGATGCTCTCGATAAGACCAATGATATCGACGATCCTGGACGCGCTCTCACTGATCTCGCCCATGGTGTCCACGACACGGGCCACGGACGCATTTCCGCGATTGGCGATTTCCGCTGCGTTGGCCGCCAGCACGCTCGCCTTCCGGGCGTTTTCAGCGTTATGCTGCACCGTGCCCGTCAACTCGTCCATGGTCGCTGACGTCTGTTCGAGCGACGCCGCCTGTTGTTCGGTGCGTGAAGACAAGTCGATATTGCCCGCCGCGATCTGACGCGTCGCCGTCCCAACTGATTCACCGCTCGTGCGAACGCCACTGACGATGCCAACGAGGTTGTCGTTCATGCACTTGAGCGCAACCAACAAATGACTTGTCTCGTCGCGCCCCGACGGCTCGATGTGAGAAGTCAGGTCACCCGCTGAAACCGTTTCCGCAATGCGTACCGCTTCCGCAAGCGGTCGGGAGATGGAGCGAATCAGCGCCCAGCAGATGAACCCGAAAGTGCCGACAATGAGTGTGGTTCCAATGACGTTTGTCCACACCACGCGTCGATAGGTCGCATCGGCCTGCTCATACGCCTGGCGTGCGGCATCCATCTGAAGTTTGATCAACCGGTCAAGCAGACGCGTCATCGGTTCGATCGCCGGAGACATTTCACTGTCGATGAATTCTCTCAAGCCGTCCTTGTCGTCTGTGCGCAACAGCTCCCGCAATCGGGCGACAGCCGAGTTGCCCCGGTCTCTGAGCGGAGCCGCCTCGTTGACAAGCTGCTTTTCATCCGCAGTCAGTTGGGTCGCCGCGTAATTCGTCCACGCTTTATCCATGCGCGCTCGTGCCTCATCGATTACCTTGACGGCGTCGGTGGCGGGCAGGGTGCCATCGCTTACCTTGCGCGCCGCACCCGCAATGCTCCGCGTATATCCATCCGATACCACCTTGAGCTCGCCAAGCGGCAGAACGCGATCGTTGTAGAGGATCTCGATCGACGCATTGGCGTTGTGAAGTCGAAGCACACTCTGACTGGCGACGAGCAAAAATAAGGCAAGCAGTGCAGTCACCAACAGAACCAGACGGGTCTTGATGCTGAAGTTATTCATCCGGGAATCGGGGAGTGATTGAGCAAGCGGCGGGGGCTCGCACGCGTCCGGCACATGCGAGCCCCGCGCGGGGCGATTAGAAGGAGTGCCGCATACCCAGCATGACCGCCGTTGTCGCCATGGCAGGCGCGACCGGCTGACCGTAGGTAATCGTGGTGGTCATCGTGCCCTTGTTGTTCACATACCCGTACTGTCCATAGACCATGGTCGTTTTGGAGAGGTGATATTCCGCCCCCGCTGCGAACTCGGTCGAGTGGTTGGTCGAGTTGTTTTTGTCCCTCAGGTAATAAACGGCGCTGGTGAGCTGCAACGCGGGCGTGATCCGATAGCCCAACCCCGCTGAATACATATCGATATTGACGGCTCCGGAATTCGATGGATTCCTGCCATTGCTGTATGACGCGGATGCCGAAAGGCCGTTGCTGAAGGTATATTTCGCGCCCAGATAGATGAAGCGGTTGTTGTCGACGCCGGTTGCGGAAGCACCGGGCATCGGATTCGTATCGTGCCCGTTGTAATAAACGGCCGACACGGCAAGTCCGTAGTTCGAGTACTTGAGTACGGCCGACTCTCGCGTGCCGCCCTGGAAGCTGCCCGGCGAACCGCCCGGCGCGTATTCGAGTACGGCGGAGACGCCGCCGAACTTGGGTGATTCATAAACGATCGCGCTACTGTCGTACAGCGCGCCGATGGGCGCGTTGGTATTGGTGCCGGGCCAACCTGCGGCTTGGTTCATGCCCAACCACGCGGTCAAAATGCTGCCAAAGTATTGTGCCGAGCGAACGTCCGTTTCCGCCATTGCCCAGGCCATTGGCACAATTTGACGCCCAGCGGTCACGCTGCCGAACGGCCCCGAAATACCGACGTTGGCCTGCTGATTGAAGATCGCCGTGCCGCCGGTTGTGTCCGCAAGGCCCAACTTTCCGCTGGTGGTATCGAACGTGCCTTGCAGCTTGAAGTTCACGTGATAACCACCGCCAATGTCTTCGGTGCCCCTGATGCCCCAATTACTGGCGTAGATGCCGCCATCCTTGGCGCGATAGACCTTGCCAAGGTTGGCCGACGCAGGGTTGAACGTCGCCGCGGAGGTACTTTGATACAACATCCCTGTATCGACGTTACCGTACAGAGTTACCGACGATTGTGCGTAAGCCACATGCCCCGTTGCGGCCAGCGCGGCCACTGCAATCCACTTCAACTTCATGTCTCCTCCAATCTCTTTTTTGTAAAATTTCAAGTTGCCAATCCAACACACGCCGATGGCATGCTCGCCGCCGGCCGATTCACTACCTCAGCAGGTAATCCTGGAATGCTTCTCGCAGCCTGTTCTTCAATACCTTGCCGGTGGCACCGATCGGCAGCGCGTCAATAAACACAACAGCGTCCGGCGTCCACCACTTCGCAATTCTTCCCCGCAGGTATGTCAGCACTTCGTCGGCCGTCAGTGGCTCACCCGCGCGCTTTACAACGAGGAGAAGCGGTCGCTCGTCCCACTTCGGATGCCTGGCGGCGATGCATGCGGCACTCTCGATGGCGGGATGCGATATGGCGATGTTCTCGATCTCGATCGAACTGATCCATTCACCGCCGGACTTGATCACGTCCTTGCTGCGGTCGGTGATCTGCATGAAGCCATCGGCGTCGATCGTCGCAACGTCGCCGGTGGGGAACCAACCCTGCCCGGCGGCATCGCGCACCAATGGGCTATCGCCCTGGTTGAGGAAGTAGTCGCTCGCAATCCACGGCCCGCGCACCAGCAAATCGCCCGCCGTCGCACCATCCCACGCAAGCTCGTTTCCGAGTCCGTCAACGATTTTCATGTCGACACCAAATACGGCTCGACCTTGCTTCGCTTGTGTGGTGTAACGATCTTCGGGTGACGTTGCCCGGTGTTTCGCCTTCATCGCGCCAACGGTGCCGATCGGACTCAGTTCGGTCATTCCCCATGCGTGCACGACCTCGATGCCATGGGCTTCCTGGAAAGTACGAAGCATGGACGACGGGCATGCCGCTCCGCCAATGACGGTGCGCTTGAAGGTCGAGAATGTCAGATCGCCCTCCCCTACATGGTTTAGCAGGCCTTGCCAAACTGTCGGAACGCCAGCCGCGAACGTCACTTGTTCCGCTTCGATGAGTTCGTACAGCGATTTCCCGTCCAACCCCGGGCCGGGGAACACCAGCTTGGCACCGACCATGCACGCGACGTACGGAATGCCCCACGCATTCACGTGAAACATCGGCACCACTGGCAGCAGCACGTCTTTTGCGGAGCAGTTCAGCGCATCCGGCAACGCGGCGGCATAAGTGTGGAGCAACGAGGATCGGTGAGAGTACAGGACGCCCTTAGGATTGCCGGTGGTGCCCGACGTGTAGCACAGCGCGCATGCACTACGTTCGTCAAATTCCGGCCAGGTGTAGTCAGGTGAGCTCTCGTCGATCAGGTCTTCGTAACACAGCAGGTTGGCAATGCGGGGGGCTTGCGGCATGTGCGCGCGGTCGGTCATGGCGACAAATGCCTTGACCGACTCACAGCGACCGGCGATCTCCTCGACCAACGGCAGAAAGCTGAGATCGAAGAAGATGTACTGGTCTTGTGCGTGATTGGCGATGTACGTGATCTGGTCAACGTGCAATCTCGGGTTAATCGTGTGCATGACCGCACCCATGCCGGAGATGCCGTAGTACAGCTCCATGTGCCGATAACCGTTCCATGCCAGCGTGCCGACGCGCTCGGATGCGCTTACGCCCAGGCGGGTAAGCGCATTGGCCATCTGACGTGCGCGGCGGTGACAGTCTCGGAAGGTATAGCGATGGATGTCACCCTCCACTCGTCGCGACACGATCTCCGTATCGCCGTGGTGACGATCGGCGTGTGCGATCAACGAGGAGATCAGCAACTGCTTTTCAAGCATCAATCCGTTCATTTTTGCATTCCACTTTCTATTGAAGGACCTAAGATCGCGTTGGCACCACGCTTCTGAACGTGTCCGCGGCGCTCGATGCGGCAAACAATTTCCATCTTTTGCGACGCAGACATGCGATCCCATAGCCCGATTTCGACCGCGGTGCGCCGACACCCTTGACAGAACTTGCCGCTCAGATCCATTCGGCAAATGTTGATACACGGATTGGCAATCGGAGGACCGCTGCACGTTGCGTCCGCGTCGGCAACGCCTTGCAAAACGTCAGTCATCGGCAACGCCTCCATCAGCGGCTCCATCGCTTAGCGCTCCAACCGTTCAGCGCAAACCATGGCCTGCATGGCGGTCAAGAGCGTTTGCGGCTGCTGGGCGCCGGACAACGCCTGGCGCCGATCGAACACGAAGTACGGCACACCGCTGCCCGGTGGCATTTCGTACGTCCGTTCAGGGCTGGCAATACGCCCGCGTTCAGTCGAGACATCGAGGTAAGCTTTGGACGCGCCGGTGAAGCCGCATTCAAGTGCGATACGTGCCAACGTCGCCGTATCGCCGATGTTTTCCCCAAGCAGGAAGTACCCGACGAACAGGCGCTCGATGAGCCTCTCGTGTTGTTTGGTTGTGCCGAAGCGCTGCGCAAAGTTGATCAGGCGATGGGCTGCGCGCGTATTCGGCATCATTTGAATTCGATCAAACGCAAACGAGATGCCAGCGGCAGTTCCTGCCCGCCGTACTTGCTCCCGACGCATCGCAACGGCTTCCGGACTTCCCAGCCGCGCAAGGTAGAAGGCCTCAAAAGGCACGCCCTCGCGCGGCATGTCGGGTAGCAAGCGGTGCGGGTGCCATTTCACAGACACTTGCACTTCGGGATGGAGCACTGCAAAGCTGTCCCGCGCGACGGCCAAATTCCGTTTACCGATCAAACACCAAGGGCAAATCAGATCAAAAAAAACATCAATGTTCAGCGCTTGTTTCATACCCATTTCCGCCTTGGCAACACGAATGCCGCAAACTCAATAAACGTCCACGCATCAGCGTTCGACGTCACTTCCGCCGGGATGCGCACGCGAGCCCTCCGACCCGTTGCCGAATGCGCGGGGTGTGGACGCTACGTCGACGACACGAGATTCAGGACAGTTCGGCGATAAGCTCGGTGGCACGCGGCCACACGCCGTAACCGCCCGCCGGGTTCAAGTGCCCCACCGCACCGAGATCCACAAACCGGCTACCCCATACTTGAGCCAACTCCGCAACACGCTCGACCCGTGCGAGCGGATCATTCGTGCTTGCCGCGACGATGCTCGGGAAGGGCAATTTCCGGCGTGGCATTGGGAGCCAGCCCTGTGCGCGAAGGTCGTCCAGACGCGGGTAGCCGTCGGGCATTGGCGCTTCGAGGTCGGGCGGGGTTGCCAGCAGCGCGCCGAGGATGGCTCGGTTGTGGCGCATCGCCCAATGCGCCACGATCATCACGCCCGCACTGTGGGCAACCAGGATGACCGGTCCCTCGATCGACGCAAGCGTTGCATCGAGCACCGCAACCCGCGCTGCCAACGACAACTTGTCATGTTCCAGCGGCGGCACCGCACGGGCATTGGGCAGTCTGCACGCCAAATGCGTTTGCCAGTGGTCAGCAACGTAATCCCGCAGGCCAGGGACAATCAAGACGGTTGGAGACGACACCACGGTATTCATTGGGAATCTCTGTTGATTTTGTAGAGTGCGGCAGTCAGCATTAACGCTTCGCGGCGCTGCGCAACTCATTGAGGCGACGTAGATCGTTTGCGTAGCTCGCCTTGCCGACCGAAAACGCCACCGCGGCAAGCAGCGCCATGAACGGAATCAATTGCAACGCCCCGTGCAGGCCTACCTTGTCGGCAACCACGCCTGTGAGGAAGGGGCCAGGTGCCAGGCCAAGCAGGTTGTTCGCAAGCGTCAACGTGGCAAATGCCGAGGCGTGAATGGTTGTCGGCGTGAGATTGGCCACCATCGCCCCGGCGGGCCCAGATGTTCCGGCCACGACCAGCATGCCAACGCCAATCAATACGAGCTGCAATGCGCCGGGCTTCACGTGAAAGCCGATCCCCAGCAAGACGAACGAGATGAGGCAATAGGCGATTGCGCTCACCCACTTGCGGGACGGTTCCTGACGGCTCACACGATCGGTCACCATGCCGCACATGACCATGCCGACCGCGCCGATCATGACGAATGCCGCCGCGGCAGCACCGGCCTTATCGGGCGCCATGTCGTAGTAGCGGTTCAGGTAACTTGGCATCCAGACGAACAGCGAGCCGAGAATGAACAACTGCAGCCCGCTCCCGACATAGGCACAGACCACGGAGACGGTAGAAAAGAGCCCATTGATCAGCACACGAAGACTGGTACCGATACCTTGACCATTCGATCGTTGCTGGCGAAGCCCACGAGCATCGGTTCCGATCCGCTTCTCGGTGACGACCAGCCAGAATGCCGTGGTCAGCAGAATACCCAGGAGCGCCATCGTGCCGAAAGACCATCGCCAGCCCAGATGTACGGCGACAGCACCGCCGAGCGACATACCGAGCACGGAGCCGAAAGCGCCGCCCGCCATGAATGCTGCGGTCAGGGTGGAACGCAGGTGGGCAGGAAAGATACTCAGGATCAGGGCAACGCCCACGCTGCCGTAGGCGGCTTCGCCAAGCCCGACGAACGCGCGTGCGACAAACAGTTCACCAAAGTTCGTCGCCAGGGCGCAACCCAGCGTCGCAAGACTCCAGACCATTGCCATCGCGACAATGCTTCTGACGCGCCCCAATCGATCGGCGATCACCGAAAGCGGGAAGGTCAATAATCCGACGATCAAGGCTACGATACCGCTCAGCGAGCCGAGCCGGGTATCCGAGAGTCCCCACGCACTCTTCAGCAACGGGAAAACCGCGTTCAACACCTGACGCGACATGTAGTCCGACAGCAGCAGACCAAATGTCAGCGCGAATACGACCCACGCATAGGTACGACCGACGGTGGGAGTCGCAGGAACACCGCTCACGGCGGTGTCAAAGCAATGGACGTCCAAGATTGTCTCCTCCAGGTCCCAGCGGCCGGGCTTTCTCATCTGCATACGAGTGCAGCGGATCGCTTCCTGTGCGCGCCGGGGGAGTCTTTCAGTCAAGCGGCAACTTCGGCCGCACCCGGTACTACCAAGCTCAGTTCAAACGCATCGGCACGCCTTTCACACCAGGCGTACGGTTGGGTGACATGCCAAGCTTGACCAACGTTTCATCGGCCGTCTGGTATTGCTCGCCAATCTTGTAGATCTTGCGCGCGTCCTTGCCGTTGGCCACGTCCCGCCCCAACTCGTGTGCAACGCGGACACATTGCGCGATCTGCTGCACGGAGGTCATGCGTTTGCCGTGCTGATCGATGATGGTGTCTTCAATGCCGCACCGCGGATGAAGCCCCATGGCCATTGCCATCATGTTGAACGGCAGCACGTTTTTCAGCAGCGATTCGGCCGTCAGCGTGCAGCCGTCCGGCGCCCGATGCACGAAGTTGAAGAAGTTGAACGGATTCGGCCCGTCGAAGCCGCCGCCGATGCCGATCCAGGTCAGGTTCAGCGGCCCCTTGTAGACGCCCCTGCGCACAAGGCGTTCGAGTGTCTCGAATGCGTGGATGCCGGTCAGTTGGAAGTGAGGCTGGATGCCCGAGACCTGAAGACGGCGCAGATGTTCCTCCACCCAGGCCGGCCCTGCGGGCACGGTCATTTCGCTGTAGGCTGCCATGAGCGCAGGGTGGGCCAGCGAGGTTCCTTCCAGGTATTCCGGATACAGGAGCTCCATGATGTTCATCTGCGTGGTGTTGATCGCCACGGTCACCTGATCCGGCTTCGGATCGAGATCGGCCAGCATATGACGAGTATCGTCGGACAGCCACTTCGCGGCCTGTCCGTCGTCCTCGGGCGCAAACGAAATCGATCCGCCGACCTGAATGATCATGTCGGGCACGGCAGCGCGCACGCCCGCGATCAATTCGTTGAACTTCGACAGGCGCTTGGAGCCTTTACCGTCGAGTTCGCGCACATGCAAATGGAGCACGGTGGCGCCGGCCTCGTAGCAATCGACGGCCTTCTGGATCTGCTCGTCCATCGTCACCGGAATGTCTTCCGGAAAATCGGCAGGCATCCACTCAGGGCCGTATGGCGCGACGGTGATGACCACCTTTTCCTGGTTTTCTGGGTGCAGGGAATCGTCAAAAAATTGCATCTTCTACTCCTGGTGCTTGCCTGTTCGAAGGTCAGAAAGGAATATCGCCGATGATGCCCGCGCGTTCCATCTTTCGGTGGCTCGGCGGGTAGTCCATAACGGCATAGTGCTGCGTACTCCGGTTGTCCCAGATGGCGACGCTGTTTGGCTGCCAACGCCAGCGCACCTGGAATTCAGGGATGTAGGCTTGGCTGATCAGGTAGCTGAGCAACTGTGCGGCGCCGGGATTGGCGTCCTGCCCGAAGCGGACTCGGGCCGCGGTGTGGTAGTTCGTGAAGTGTGTCGTGAATGCGTTGACGAACAAGATCTTTTCGCCGGTATCCGGATGAATGCGCACAACGGGGTGTTCTGCATCCGGGAAGCGCGCTTTCAGTTCGAGTCGTTTTTCAATCGGCATGGCGGCACCGAAACTGGCTTCGATACTGTGACGTGCGCGCAGATCAGCTATCTGGAGCTTGATGTCGTCGGGGAGTTTTTCGTAAGCCAGCACCATGTTCGCCCACATCGTGTCGCCGCCGACGGGGGGACATTCGACGCAGCGCAACACGCATCCGAACGGAGGCGCATTTCGCCATGTGGCATCGGTATGCCAGGCATTTTCATAGCGGTCGTTGGGCTGCTCGGGCGACTTGTAGATCCGCACGAGCCCGGAATGCTCAGGGTCGCTGCCTGCCACAGGGTGATCTTCAAGATCGCCAAACCGGCGCGCGAAGGCGACGTGTTCGGCGCGCGTAAAATCCTGGCCGCGCAGGAACAAAACCCGATGTTTGACGAGAGCGGTGCGGATTTCGTCGAACAGGCCGTCGTCGTGAACAGCGTCGGCCAGCTTGACGCCGGTCAACTCGGCGCCAATCGAATACGTCAGTTGCTCAATTTGCATGGTTCACTCATTCCTCGTGGTGGGTTCAGATCACGAAAATCGACGAACCAGTGGTCTTGCGCGATTCCAGGTCGCGATGCGCGTGCGCGGCGTCTTGAAGCGCGTACTGCTGGTTGACCTCGATCTTGATACGGCCAGCGCCGACGTGATCGAACAGCTCCCGCGCAAGCGCGGCCTTCTCCGTCGGATCGGAGATATAGTCCGCCAAGGCCGGCCGCGTGAGGAAGAGTGAGCCTTTCATGGCCAGTATCTGGGGGTTAAACGGGGCGATCGGACCCGACGCGGTTCCTACGCAGACCATCAACCCACGGCGTTTGAGGGAATCGAGCGACGCGTCAAAGGTATCCTTGCCAACGCTGTCGAACACCACGCTCACACCGACGCCCCCGGTCAGTTCACGAACACGCTTTGCGACGTCCTCAAGGCTGTAGTTGATCGTATGATCGCAACCATGAGCGCGGGCAATTTCGGCCTTGGCTTCGCTCGATACGGTGCCAATCACCGTAAGACCGAGCAGCTTGGCCCACTGAGAGACGATCAACCCGACACCACCAGCGGCAGCGTGTAGCAGGATGACGTCCCCTTCCTTAAAGTCGTAGATGCGTCGCAACAGGTAGGCCGACGTGAGACCTCGCATCGTCATCGCAGCCGCTGTCTCGCATGTAATCGCGTCTGGCAGCTTGATCAGCGGCGCGGCTGAAATGAGACGCTCAGTGCTGTACGCGCCCAAGGTGTTATACGCACCCGTGTAGGTCACGCGATCGCCAACGACAACATTCGTCACGTTCTTGCCAACGGCTTCGACGATGCCTGCGGCCTCGGTCCCCAGGCCTGATGGCAACGGCGCCGGATAGAGCCCGGTGCGGAAGTAAATGTCGGCAAAGTTCAGGCCGACCGCAACGTGACGCAACCGGACCTCATCCGGCCCCGGTTCCCCTATTTCAAGCGCCTCGACGCGCAAGACCTCCGGACCACCGGTTTCGTGAAAGCGAACAATCTGAGCCATGCTATTTCCTTTGACTATCCCTGGGCCACCATGCGGGAAACTTACGGCAGCGATTTTTTGCCAGCTTATGGGATTGACAGAAAATGGTTATACTTTTGATGCCTTTCATTAAACATTTCACGCCACAGCGCGTTGATTGCATCGCAGCGACGGTGTGTCGGGCGACGGAGCTTTCTAATGGATTTGCAGATTCGCGCGGCCACGTTCAGTGGCTATCTCGAAGTTGCCCAGGCGCTTCACTTCAGTCCTCATGAACTGCTGCGCAAGGCTGGAATAGATCCCGCCGTCTTGGCGACGCCGGAACAGTTGATCTCCGCCAAAGCGATGGTTTGGTTGATCGAAGAGTCCGCTACGCAGACGGGGAAGATCAATTTCGGGCTGCGCATGGCAGACCAGCGAAAAGCCTCCGGAATGGGGGTTGTCGGTATGCTGCTTCCGCATCGACGTACCTTGCGCGACGCGATCGAGACGCTGATCGAATACCGGCAATTGCTCAATGCGATGTTGGTCACCGACATCACTGACAACGGCAATGTCGTGTTTATTCGTCAGGAGGTCATGCCCGTAACAGGACACTACTCACGTCAGGCGACGGAGCTTGCCATGGGGGTTTTGGTTAACGCGTGCCGACTGCTGCTCGGAGCAAAATGGCGCCCCCTTTCGATGCACTTTACGCACTCGCCGCCATCGGAACTGATGTTCCATGAGCGGGTGTTCGGATGCGAAGTGGCGTTCGACAGCGAGCTCAACGGTTTCACGTGTTTTAGCCGCGATCTCGATGGCTTGAACCCGCTCGCTGATCCATTCATGGTCGAGCAGCTTGAGCGAAGTATTCAGTCGCGACTTGAAGTCGACCGCGACTCGGTAACCCTTGCGGTACAGCGAGCGATCGTGCTGCTCCTCCCTGTTGGCCGTGCATCCATCAATCAGGTGGCGGACCATCTTCATATGAGCGTGAGGACCTTGCAACGTCGCCTTGACGACGAGGCGCAGCAATTCTCCGATCTTGTGGGCACGCTACGACGTGATCTGGCCGCACAGTACCTGATGAACAAGCGGTACTCGATCGAGCATGTCGCCACGCTGCTTGGGTACACAAGCCAGAGCGCATTTGCGCGTTGGTTCAAGAGCGAATACGGCCGCTCGCCAACCCGTTGGCGCGCTTCTCCATCGAGCACCGAGTCGCACCCTGATTAGAACGGGTAAGACGCCAACTGATATTGCTATCGTCAGGGCAGCGTCGTGAAAGCGCCCCGCCCCCTGACATTTAGCGCCTCCGCTTTATAAGCGCTTCCCCACATAAGAAGTTCCGTGATGAGCGTTTGGCGATGGCGTGGTTTCAGTGCCCGGGGAAGCGAGCGCCCCCCTCTGCCAGCTTTCGTAATTCTTATCGGTTGTGGTTACTGGCGTTCGTGACCTGTGCCCCGCAATTTTTCCCGGGGTTGCGCCGCAAAGGCAGAAATCAGGGCCGGCGGTTGCCGCGACCACCCGCGAGTTTACCGGTGGGTTTGCGCGACCCCGTAGCGGGTTTGCCGGCGGGTTTTGTGCGCGGCTTTTTGCTGAGCGTCTGCACCGTAACCGGCCCGGCCAACGGCACTTTGGGCTTCTTGGGCTTTTTAGGTTTCTTGATGATCTGGCCCGTCGCGCTGGTTTGCGGCACACGGTGTTCGGCTTCAAAACCCGGCGCTTCTTCACGGCGCAGGGTTTGCCGGATCAGCGCTTCAATCGCGGCCAGTTGCGGCGCTTCATCGGCACATACGAGGGACACCGCCACGCCGCTGGCGCCCGCGCGGCCGGTACGGCCAATCCGGTGTACATAGTCCTGCGCAACGATCGGCAGATCAACGTTGATCACCAGCGGCAGGTCGTCGATATCCAGCCCGCGCGCAGCCACATCGGTGGCTACCAGCATTTGAACGTCGCCCGTCTTGAAGCGCTCCAGCGCACGCAAGCGCGCGGGTTGGGGTTTGTCTCCGTGGATGGTGTCGACCGCATAGCCCGCTTCATCCAGCATGGCCGCCAGATAATCCACCCCATTGCGAGTTTTGACGAACACCAGCGCGTGATCCCAGTGGTTCTCAGCCACAAGGTGCATGAAGAGGTCCGGCTTGTTCTTTTTATCCACCGTCACCACCCACTGCTTGATCTTGCTGGCCGTGGCGTTGGGCGGGCTGACGCTGATATTGATCGGACCGCGCAGAACGCTCGCCGCCATGGCGCGGATATCTTCGGTAAATGTGGCGGAAAACAACAGCGTCTGGCGCTGAGCGGGCAAGGCAGCAAAGACGGCATTGAGTTCGCGCGCAAAGCCCAGATCCAGCATGCGGTCGGCTTCATCCAGCACGAGCGTTTGCACTTGATCAAACTGCACTGCATTCTGGCGATTGAGATCGAGCAAACGACCCGGCGTGGCGACGAGCACATCCACGCCTTTGCGCAACTTCATCATCTGCGGGTTGAGACTCACTCCACCGTAGGCCGCCAGAAATCGCAGATCGAGGCCTTTGCCGTAAGCGATAAAGCTTTGCAGCAATTGTTCAGCCAATTCACGCGTGGGCACTAGAACAAGAACGCGCGCACGGTTGCTCGACACCGCCGGGCCGTGTTGCACCAGTCGTTGCAACAGCGGCAGCGCAAAGCCCGCCGTTTTGCCAGTGCCGGTCTGTGCCTCAGCCATGACGTCCTTGCCACTGAGCACGGCAGGGATCGCCTTGGCCTGCACCGGTGTAGGCGTCTGGTAATTGAGGTCCTGCACATTACGCAGCAACGGATCGATCAGACCAAGCGAAGCAAAAGACATGGACGTATTCAGGGCTAAAACCGTAATTCTAGCGGTTACCGCGCGGGTTGCATCTCGCAGGTCCATGCTTAAAATTATCGACGTTGATCGCCTCAGAAAAACGTAGCGGTGCGCGGCGTCGCGCCGGCAAGCGGTACTGCGAGGCACCGATGAGCCACACTGCCGGCGGCACCCGCTCGACAAACCCGTTATCGCGTCAGCTTGCCTTGCCGTCCATCGACAGTCGGATGCCTCGGCCCAGCACAGCCTCGATGAACGCGCCTGCCGTAAACTGGTTACCCTGATCGGTGTTCACGATGTCCGGCAGCCCGTAACGGGCGAACGCTTCTTCCAGCGCTTCGACGGAGTGCACGGATTCCAGCGTGATGGCGACCCGGTGCGAGAGTACCTTGCGGCTCGCCCAGTCCACCACCGCTTAGATACGCGAATCCGCGCGCCATCGGAATGTACGTCGTGTCGAGTGCCCACGCCTGGTTGGCCCGCTCGATCTTCACGCCACGCAGAAGATACGGCCAGATTTTGTGCAATGCGTTGCGGCGGCTCGTGCTCAACTCACGGTACAGCGCCTCGGCGCCCATGCGCTTCATCAGCGTGCGCACGCGACGGCGACCCACTTCATGGCATTCCCGGCACAACAGGCGCGCCAGCGCCACCTTCGCTTTGAACGCCTCGGAGTGCATCCGTCGGGTTCTCCTCGTCATTTCCTCGGTTCCTTTGCCAGCATTATCGCTGGCCCAGGCCCTGGTCAAACTGCCGCGACCTTGAATATATAGCGCGTGGTAGATCGCTTCGTGGGAGATTCGTGCGTCGGCGACCATGATCGCGACTTTGCCGAACAGGCTGCACACCGGCTGCTCAACACGGTCTGATCATGGTCTCCGGCTACACTCGCTCAGAAGGAGTGGTACATCCCGACCGAAATCAGCAGTTGCCGAGCCGAACCTGAATCGACCCCGGCGCCGGGAATCTCTGCGATCGCCGTACGGCCCACGGCCTGGCCGTTCGCGTTCAACACGGGCGCAATGCCATCCCCGGCCGCCTTTTGGAAAATCGCCACGCCGTAGAGGCTCGTGCGCTTTGACAGCGAATACCTCAGCCCGAGATTGACCTGCTGGAAATTCGGCTTGAGGTTCTGATAAGTTGCTTTGCCCGCGTTGTAGATGTAGGCGGCACCGCCGACCAACGCCGGCGTGAACTGATAGGTGACACTCGCTTCGTAGCTGTTCATCGTGAAGTCACTGCCGCTGCCCGCGCCCGCAAAGCCGTTGGCCACGAAGTACTGGCTCTGGTCGAGCGCGGTGTGCGCGAAGTTCAGCGCCAGCGTCGCACGGCCGAGTGCGTATGAGCCGCCTGCCGTAAAGGACTTCATCGACTTCGCGTCCTGTAATGCGACATAGCGTCCAAGCGAGCCGACGTAATTGCCGTTCGACGCGTACACGCCACCGGTTCCGTCAGGAGAGGTCGCGGGGTTGTGGATGTCCAGATAGCCGACGGCTAACGCGAACGGCCCACGCGTGTACATTGCGGCGAGCGACCGTACCTGGTTCGTCGACATACTGCCTGGAACGCCTCCCAAGCTGTACAGACCCGACACGCGCAGGCCACTCCACGTCGGGCTCACGTACTTGACCGAGTTATTGATGCGGATCGACTGGTTCAGGTTGTCGAGATCGCCGAAGTGGGAGCCGTAGCCCGTCGCGAAGTTGTTGCTGGACGGGAAATAGCCAACCGTTTCGGACGGCGGATCGTACTGACGCCCGAGCGTCAGTGTGCCCCATTGCTGATTCGTCAGGCCGACAAACGCTTGCCGGCCGAACATCACGCCGCCCTGCCCCAGACGTCCGTTCTGTATGTTGAAGCCATTCTCCAACGTAAAGATCGCCGCTGTGCCGCCGCCCAGGTCCTCGCGCCCTTTCAAGCCCCACTCATTGCAGCCTGGCGGCCCGCAGGTATCGCCTTCCCACACATGGCCGCGCCCGGCGTTGTTCACCATTGTGACGCCGGCCACCACGCGGCCGTATAGCGTAACGCTGCTTTGCGCCTGGGCGGCCACGGGCAACGCGCTCAGCATGGCCAGCACGGCCGCGCCGAAGGCCGTTCGATTCACGGCTTTTCCAGAACAGTTGTTTCGAATGCGCTTTCCCACGGAAATCTCCTCTGTGTTGTTAATAGCTGTTTGCTGGGGTTTGGTCAGGCCGCGGGCACCTTCCGGTTTGCGCAGTGGACGTTGCATCGCCACGCCCTCACGGTCGCATCGCGTTGATCCCATCCACAGCCTGAGCGGGCAGGCGAGCAGAGGGGAACGCCACCTGCACCGCGTGCGCTGACGGTTGTGGCGTCAGCAGGCTCACGCCGTAGACCACCACGGCATTGATCGCCATCGCGATCAGCCCTGGCTCCCATTGCGGCACCGTGCTGGCCCAAAACTGCGCGGCGAACGGCGCGAGCAGTGCGACGAACCCGGCTACGAGACCCGCAAGCACCCCAAGCGCGGTGGTGCGCCTCCAAAGGAAACCGAGGAACACACCGGGCGCGAGCATGCCGATGGCCGAATAGGCGTCGAGCAGGATTTTCACGAGCGAGCCTTTTTGGCTGATCGACAGCCACACCGCGATCGCCGCGAATACCACCAGAGACCCTCGCGACAGGCGTAGCGACGCGCGCTCGTCGAGCCGTTCGCGAAACGGTCCAACCACGTTGCGGGTGAAGATCGAGCCGGCCGTGAGCAACAGCAGTGCGCCGGGGGCGAGGGCGAGCAGGAAGCCGGTGCCGGCGACAAAGCCGACGACGGGCGCCGAATAGTGATCGGAGACGAATTGCAGCAATGCCGCGTTCAGGTTGTTGCCCGGCGGTTTCGTGCCCGCGACCAGCGCCGCGAAACCGAGCAGGATGATGAAGAAGTAAGCGAGCGAATAAAGCGGCTGCCAGATCGCGTTACGGCGGATCGCGGTGCCGCTCGCCGACGTGTACGAGATCTGGAACAGATGCGGGAACACCCAGTTGCCAAAGGCAATGTTGAGCGCCGACGTCAGCAGCCAGACTGCGGAGGTCGGCGAAGTGGGATCGAGTCCGGGCAGTCGGCCAATGCCCGGATGCAACTGCTCCGCGCGCTGGAAGATGTCGGCAATCGACAATGCCCCGACCTTGCTCGCGATCGTCGCGCACAGCAGCACCACGACCGCGATCATCAGCACGTCTTTTACGCCAGCCGCGAACGCCGCCGAGCGCACCCCTGCGACGAACACGAAGGCCACCATCAGCATGCCAGCGATAATCGTTGCGACCTGGGTCGAGACGAGGCCGTCGAGCGTCAACTGGACAATCAGACCGAGACTGACGAGTTGAATCTGCACATAGACGATGAGCGACGCAATGCCGATCGCACCGGTCAAGATGCCGAGCCAACGCGCGTCATAGCGTTTCGCAAAGAAGTCCGCCTGAGTCATGAGCCGCTGCGCCCGCCCGGCACGCCAGATCTTCGGCATCAGCCAATAGCCGAGTGCGTAGCTGAGCGACACCGAGCAGAACGCGAGGTACGCGGGCGCGCCGAGCGCCCACGCATAGCCCGAGATGCCAAGCACCGCGAAGGTCGTGTATACCTCCCCGGCATTCATGAACCAGAAGATCACCGTGCCGAGGCTGCGGCCGCCGACGGCCCAGTCGGCCATCGTGTGGCCTTTGCGAGTCGTACGCCCATAGCACACCGCGCCGCTCACTGTGGCGAGCAGGATCACCAAGACGATAGTAAGTTTCATCGCGCGCCCTCCGCCGCCTGGGCAGCAGATGTAGCCGCGAGGAAAGCGGCTTCCTCTTCCTCGATGCCGCGAGCACGGTCGATATGGAACACGACCGCGATGAGCGCGCTAGTCAACACGATGCCGGCCATCTGCCACAACATCGGAAACGGGAAGCCGAACGGTGTCCATGCGACGTTGTTGATCGCGGGCGCAAGAGCCGCCTGCCAGACGAATGGGACGGCCAACAGCCAGCGGTAAGTGCGACGCGCTGGAACGGCCGTTATCGGAAGCTGATTCATCACATACCTCATGTAAAGTTACACTGCACATCACCGACTAAAGTGTCCACTTAGGCTGCACAAACTTCAAGTGGCAAATTAATAAGTACGGGTTTATCGTTATTATGTTTACCCTTAATTTCATAACGTTTTCACGAAAAATAGAAACACTGCCCATGTCATTGACGCCATACAATCGTGCATCTATACTGCACACACAAGTACGATTTAACTGCACGACGCTGAGGTGAAAAGATGATCGGCGAACGACTAAAGGAACTGCGCACGCTTCACGGCATGTCGCTGCGGCAACTCGCGGCGCAGGCAGAAGTGTCGGCCACACTGCTGAGTCAGATCGAGCGATCGGTCACCGACCCCAGTCTCGACACCATGCGGCGTCTCGCGGCCGTGTTCGGTGAATCGGTGTCATCACTCTTCTCGGACGCGACGGTGTCGTCGGTGTCGATCAGCCGGCCCGGCAACCGCTCGATGCTGACCGCCCCGAAAGGCCGCGTCAGCTATGAACGCCTCACGCCGGGCAATGGCCAGCTCGAAGTGCTGCGCGCGGTGCTGCAGCCAGGCGAAATGTCCGCTGACGAGCCGCGCGGCCATCCATCGTCGGAATGCGTATATGTGATCGCCGGCAACCTGATCGCGCAGATCGACGGCGTTGACTACACGATTGCGGCCGGTGAAAGCATTTCGTTCGACGCGCGCCTGCCACACCGGTACCGCAACACGTCGTCGTCGCCGACCGAAATCATCCTGTCGGTAACGCCCCCCAACCCCTGATCGGTCGAACCCAAGTCCATGTCACAAGCCGACTCGCCATCCGGCGAATTCAATCTGTACGACCTGCGTGTCGAAGTGGTCGCGCCCGAGGGCGCGAAGCTGTACTGCGGCGCGAAGGTCGGCGACTATTTCGAACTACGTGGCGAAATGCTGCATCTACCGCCCGGCCAGGGCTTTTCGATTTACTCGCTCGCGGCACTGCTGCCGCTCTTGCCCGCCAAGCAGCGCAGCACCGCCCCCAGCGACTGGATGTCGACCGACGCGGAAGTCGCCTGCCCCGATCCGAACTGTCCGTCACGCTTCCGGATTTCACGGGTTGGCACGCGCGGCTTCAAGCACGCAGATACCACTGCAGTCAGGCTGAACAACGAGGAAAACTGATGGCCCAGATTCAAACTACCGAGCTCGCGCCCGGCTATTCGATCTCCAGACTTATCAAGGGCGGCTGGCAACTGGCCGGCGATCACGGCGAAGTGGACCGGCTGGGTGCACTCGCCGACATGGGCGCGTACTACGATGCGGGCATCACTGCGTTCGATTGCGCGGATATCTACACCGGCGTCGAAGAAATGATCGGCGCGTTCCGTCACGACTACCGGCAGCGGCGCGGCGCGGACAGCCTGCAGAAGCTGAAGGTACATACCAAGTTTGTGCCCGACCTCTCGCTGCTGCCCAGCATCGACCGCAGGCAGGTCGAGCAGATCATTGACCGTTCTCTCGCGCGGCTACAGGCCGAGCGGCTCGACCTGGTGCAGTTTCACTGGTGGGATTATTCGGTGCCGCGTTATCTGGAAGTTGCCGGGTGGCTGAAGAATCTGCAGCAGGCTGGCAAGATCGATCACCTCGCGGCCACCAATTTCGACACCGCGCGTACCTCGGAATTGGTTGAGGCCGGAATTTCGCTCGTCAGCATGCAAGTGCAGTACTCGCTTCTCGATCAGCGGCCGGCACGACAATTCGCGAAGTACGCACGAGAGCATGGTATTCGCCTGCTGTGCTATGGCACCGTGGCCGGCGGCTTCCTGTCGAAGCGCTGGCTCGGGGTAGCCGAATCCGACGAGATCGCGAACCGCTCGCTGGTCAAATACAAGCTCATCATCGAGGACTTCGGCGGGTGGGATCTATTTCAGGCACTGCTGCAAACGCTCGACACGATCGCGGTGAAGCACGGCGTGTCGATCGCAACCATTGCCACCCGTTGGGTGCTGGATCAGGACAACGTGGCAGCGACGATCGTCGGGGTGCGCCGCGGCGATCACCTTGCCGAGCACACCAAGGTATTCGATGTTTCCCTCGACGACGATGATCGGCGGGCGATTGCGGAGATTCACGCGCAGAGCCCGGGACTCGAGGGTGACGTGTATAGCCTTGAGCGCGATATCCACGGACGTCACGGCCGGATCATGAAATATGAGTTGAACAAGAGCTAAGGGCGCGGCATCGCTGAAGCAGTATGCAGCAATGAACTGGTGGCCTGGTCTGCCGTTGCAGCAGGGCTCACCGGGGCGTGCCACGATCATCCTTGAGGTGTCGGATTGAGGTGTCGGACTCAGGATTACCCGATAACGTCTGGCTTCGCCCGCCTCCCCTGCCTATACTGATCGCATACTCGCGTCGAACATGCGACGCAGTCGTTCATACGGGGGAAAGCGCCATGTCGCCTGAAGCCTATCTCGATATGGCCGGCACCGAAGACCATCACTGGTGGTTTCAAGGCCGCAGAAGCATTCTCGGCGATGTCATCCGTCGCTTGTCCTTGCCTGCGAATGCCGCGATTCTGGAAATCGGTTCGGGCACCGGCGGCAACCTCGACATGCTTGCCGCCCACGGGCGTGTCCATGCTGTCGAGATGGACACCGAGGCATGTGCCATCGCCCGTCGAAAGACCGGTGGACGCTTCGACATTCGGCAAGGGCACTGCCCCGACGACATGCCCTTCGGGGGCGCCCGCTTCGATCTGGTCTGCCTGTTCGACTGCCTGGAACACATCGGGCCCGATGTCGCTTCGCTGCAATGCGTCCGCGATCGCCTCGCGCCGGGCGGCGCCGTCCTGGTTTCCGTGCCCGCGAACGCATGGATGTGGAGCCAGCATGACGTGATGCTGCACCATCATCGGCGCTACAGCCGGCAGACGTTGAGAAAGACCGTTGAATCCGCCGGGCTCGCCATCGAGCGCGTGACCTACTTCAACACCGCCCTGTTCCCCCTGGCGGTCGTCGCGCGCATGAAAGATCGGCTCCTTCACGCCAAGATGGCGTCCGGCACCAACCTCCCCGCCTCGTGGCTCAACACCTCGCTCTACCGGATTTTCAGTGCGGAGCGTTGGGTCCTGCCTTACGTCGACCTGCCGTTCGGCGTGTCGCTGCTGGCCGTGCTGCGCGCGAATCCCTAGCCCATGATCCCGGTGATGCAGGGGCGTTTCGTTCGATTCGGGATGTCGGGCGTCGCATCGACCGGCGTGCACGTGGCGACTGCGGCGACGTTGCTCGCGACGACGCCGGTGGGACCGACGTACGCGAACGCCGCCGCGTTCTGCACCGCTACGATCTGCTCCTATTTGCTCAACACGTTGTGGAGCTTCTCCTCGCGTATCGATCACGCCAACGTCGTCCGCTTTGCGTTGGTGTCACTGGTCGGGCTGAGCATGACCACGGCGATTGCCCACACCGTGGCCGCAATGGGGGGCGCAGCATGGCTCGGCATTGCCACGGTCGTAGCGACAGTGCCACCCGTCACGTACCTGATGCATCGCCACTGGACGTATCGCTAAACGCTCAGTGCGTGCCCCAATGCCTCGCGGCGACCGTGTGCGACCGATGTTCACGCAGGCGTGTCGTGGCTTGGCGAGCGCGCGGCAGCGCCTGCGTGGGAAGCTGACTCACCTTGCCACTGCCCTGATACCGGTGCCGCACCAGGTACACCGGCCGTCCTTTGGATTCGTCGTAAATACGGCCCACGTATTCGCCCACGACACCGATGCCGATCAGTTGGATGCCCCCCATGAACAGGAGCACGCTCAGTAACGACGCATAGCCCGGCACATCGATACCGAGGATGAAGGTGCGCACAATGATGAACGATCCATACAAAAAGGCGATGAGTGCAATGGAAAGCCCCGCGTAGGTCCAGCTTCGCAGCGGCCACGTGCTGAAGCTCGTGATGCCCTCGAGCGCGAAGTTCCACAAGCGCCATCCCGAGAACTTCGATTGACCCGCGCTGCGAGGCAGGCGTTCGTACTCGATGACGGCAGTGCGATATCCGACCCACGCAAACAATCCCTTCATGAACCGGCGTCGCTCGGGCAAACGTTTGAGCGCGTTCACCACCCGGCGGTCCATCAAACGGTAGTCGCCGACGTTCTCCGGCAACTTCACGTCGGAAAGCCAGTTGTGGACACGGTAATACATACCCGCCGTGACCCGTTTGAGGTAAGGGTCGCAAGCGCGGTTCGCTCGTTTGGCGAGGACCACGTCGGCGCCCTCCTGCCACAACGTCACCATCCGCACCATCAACTCCGGCGGGTCCTGCAGGTCGACGTCGATCGGGATGACCGCATCGCCGGTCGCTTCGCTAATACCTGCAGTGAGCGCGGCTTCCTTGCCGAAGTTTCTCGTCAGGTCGATGACGCGTATGCGAGCGTCGCGTCTACGATAGGCTAGAAGTCGCTCCAGCGTGTCGTCGTGGCTGCCGTCGTTGACGAAAACAATCTCGAAAGCGATCGATGTCATGCCCTCCAGAATCGGCAATATGCTTCGGAAGAACGGGTCGATGGCTTCGCTCTCGTTGAAGCACGGCACGACGAGCGATATCCGCTTTTTATCCGTGGATTTGGACATGAGGGACTCCCTGTTCCGAAGGGGCGATGGGCGGCACAGCGCCGCTTGAGCGCGCGATGACATGACGCGTCGCCATCGTGGTTTCCGGCACGACGCCAAGGAGACGACGCGCGACGAGGATGGCAAGGACAGCAACGCCGATGCCGGCGAGAATATCGACCAGATAGTGACCACCCTCGCTGATGGCAGACACAATCACCAGCAGGTTCAAGGGCAGGAACACCCGAGCGAGCCGCCGGGATCCACGGGCAGCGTGGATGAGCAGGACCGACAGCACCGCGTGATAGGACGGTATCGAGATCAGTCCCTGAAGTTGCCCTAGATCGACGACCGCGAGTCGATGCTGTCGAAGCGCGTCGAAATGGGTCAGATCGGCGAGCTTCGCCGGGTCTCCACCGAAATGAACGAAAGCGCCGGCCGCCGGCACGATGCCCGAGACGGCGATCGTCACCAGACAAGACAACACCATGGCCGTCGAGAACACGCGCACCTCGACCAACCGCCCGGTCAACGAGAGGAACACCACCACGAAAGCGATCTGCAGCATGCCGCTGGCGTAGGCGAGCGCGAGCGCCAGTGACAGCGGTCGATGGGCACGCACAAACGCGTGCCAGGCCGGCCAGTCGAAATGCAGCCAGGCATCCATTTTCACAAGGGTGACATCGACAAGCGGCGCGTCGGTCGCGACCACGACATAGCTGAGCAGTGCCGCGACATGACTGAAGACGATCAGGAGGATGACCTGGGAACACGCGGTGCGAACCCGTTCGTCCGGGCGATAACGCGTGTAGACAAGCCACACGCCGGCAAGCGTCACGCAGGCCATTGCCGGCAGGACGAGGCTACCCGGGACGATACCGATCCGCAGCACGGCCAATCCGATGGCGGCCGCCAAGGCAACGCAGACGTTGATTCGAAGCCAGTTCATGATGCAACCTCGCCGATCGGTCGTGTAAGGACTGCCTGTGCTCCGGAACGGATCTTGAGGTGGATGCCGACGAGGGTCGTCAACGTGACGAACGGCAGGAACTGGAAGCCGACAAAATCCACCACGACGAGGCCCAGCAACGGCGCAAGCCAGAGCACCACCAACCACTCGCGTTCGCCAACCTGCCAGCCATGCGTCACGCCGTGAACACATAGCCACGCGATCACCAGCCCCAGCCACACCATGTCGTAGTCATAGAGATAAGGACTGATCAGCAGGCTGGCGGTAACGAGCGCGGCGGCGCGCAAGGGATAGGCGCACGGCTTGCGCCAGGCATTCGCGACGACCGCGACCGCCGCTAGCGCCGCCACGGCATGCAAGGCATACGCGACCCATATCGGCGCATGCATCATGCGGACCATGATGAAAACGGTCGGCATCCTGAAGAGATGCGCTTGCCCTTCGGCAACCGTCCCTTGTGCCGCCTGTACACCGTGCAGGAACGCCAGCAGGGTGTCCGGACCGAACGCCACGAGGCTGAGCAGCCAGGTTGCCAGGACGGTTGCAAGGCATGCCGCGAGCGCGCGCCAGGCGTGGCAGCAAAGAAAGGCCAACGGAAAAAGAATGGCGAGATGCGGCTTCACGAACAGCAAGCCCGCACAAACCCCAGCCCACCCGGCGTGCCGACGCAAGAGCCAGAGCGAAAGCCCGGCGAGTCCGGCGGTGAAGCAGGCGGCTTGCCCGGCGACGAGGACCAACGCAATGCCGGGGAACCCAAGGATCGGCCAAATCGCCTGTGGCCATGGCGCGATCTTACGCACGACACGAATGAACAGCAGCAACGCGGCAATCGCGAACACCCCATACGCCATCCAGTACGGCAACCACGCAAGCGGCAGCACCAACAGCAGCATGGTGGGTGGATACAACCACGGCAGTATCCCGTTCAGGTCGCGCATGTACGGTTCGACGACGGTCTCGATCCGCGTCAACTTGATGACGTCATAGGCGTCCAGCGCGTGCCCGTGAAGCCCCAGATAGGAAGCACTCCAGAACGGCAGGAAGTCGAGGGCGAGCGGCGGTACATCGGGTTGATGAAGGACGGATCGACGGACGATCCATCCCAATACCAGGATGACGTAGCAAATCAGGGCAGTGAGAGGGTATAGCCTCAAGCGCCGCACATCGAGCCAATGCGGCGGCGCGGCGCCGCTGCCGCGTGCGGACGACCCGATGCCGGTCCGCATGACCGTGCGCGCACGATGGACGTCCGTCCGGCGTCTGGCCTTCATGCTGAATCCCCGAAAGATCACTTCAACGCTACGTTTGCGTGAAACCGATGCCGCTTCGTTTTTCATTTGACTGTGCATCGCCACGGTGCAGCGCGTGGCGAGTGTCGTTGCTGACGGCTCGGGATGTCGTGCGCTTTATGAAAACCATTGTTTGCTGCTTCCCAAACAAATATCAAGTCAGTGTTTCTCCCAAATAATCTTCTGCTTAGGTCAATTGACGACTGCGCGTTTCAAATTTGCTTCATTTTCCTGCAGCTTTCTATACCCCATCTTTTAGGTTGTCTAAGGATTCTCAGCAACGTCTAACAAATAACGAATACCAGTGTCTAATCCAGATCATCGTCATACGTTAAATCCCGTGAAGATTGGCTTGCCTGTTGGATTTCATGGTTATTTCAAGAAAAAAATCCATGGGATCAATGGGATCATTTTTTGTCAGTGATACCCCTTATTCAATACAGATATCGGTGAATGTATTTAGCTGATTTCCCGACCCGTAGTCCCCCTTACTTTCCGGAAGAGAACAAAGGGTTTCCACTAGAAAAAAGCTAAAAACCACGTTTCATCGATTTAGCGAATAAGGCGTGGAAACGGCAGGGTTTGCGCTTGCATGTTTCAGTTCTGAAACATTTTTCGCGAAACATTCCTGGGTTGGCAGCCCTGCGCTGAGGCAACGCCCCCGTGAGAGGCACGCCGAATCAGCCTCCCGGGGGGTGCTGGCCTGTCTCTTGCTCAGTCCCTGGCGTGCCGCTCAATCACGGGGCGGACCGGTTGAGGATCGTAGCCGTACGCGGCAGGCCCCTCCGGTCCGAGCGAGATGAGGATCTCGCAGGATGAGGCGGCGCCGGCGAATAGCCGCAGGCGAAGTCGTCAAGCCATGCGGTCGCCCGTTAGGGGTATTAGAAAATGTGTGGACCCGATCCATGCTTGTCAGCAGATCGCCGAGGGCTTCCGTACGGGCACGCAAGCCCTGCGCCTTCGGCGAGCCTGCCTTGCAACGTGCGGCGGCATGTGATGCCCTGCCGCGCTACGCGCCACGTCCCTGCTACCTCTCGTCTAGCACGTCACGGTGTCGCCCCTGTTCGGGGTCGTGCCGTCACGTCACTGCTTTCGAAGGGCTGCCCTAACGCATCCCGCAGCCCTTCATTCCCAATCCATCGTGCCAACGAAGGATATCCCGCCACCTCAAGTGCAAGGAGATTGTCATGAAAACCATCGTCAAGTTTTGCCAACGTTTCATCCAGGACGAAAGCGGCGTCACCGCCGTGGAGTACGGACTCATCGCCGCGTTGATCGCCGTCGTGATCCTCGCTTCGGTGACGATCGTCGGCACTCAGCTCAACTCGACGTTCAGCAAGATTGGTTCCGCGCTGACGTCGGCGAACGGTTGAGCGAGCCGATATCAAGGCGGGTGGCCTCAAGGAGCGAACCCCGCTCCCCCCCGGTCACCCGCAATATTTCCCCTCGCAAGTGCGAGCCGCGGATTCCGAACGATAGGCGAGGTAACGATCATGCTCGACAGCCCTTTCATGGCACCGAACCTGAGCGCATTCGGCACGGTGACGCTGGTCGTCGTGGCCGCCGCCTGCGACTGGCAATCCCGACGCATTCCCAATCGCCTGGTCGGGAGCGCATGGCTCGCCGCGCTGGCGATGCAGATCTGGGTCCACGGTTGGCTTGACGGGAGCGCCGCTTGGGCGCTTGGCTGGCTGACTGGATTGGCGATGTTCCTGCCGTTCTATCTGCTGCGCGGCATGGCCGCCGGCGATGTGAAGCTGATGATGGCCGTCGGCGCATGGATCGGTGCACATCAGGCCTTCGATGTAGCGATCGCCACCTTCGTGCTCGGCGGCGTCTGGAGCATCGGTTTGTCGCTCTTGCACGGAAACGCCGTGCAACTGTTCAGAAATGCCCGCGCCATCGTCGGCCAATGGGGGCCGCGCAGGTACGACGCGCCGGCTCCAGGGAGGGCTGCCGCATCGGTCGGCGCCATTCCTTACGGACTGGCGATCGCGCTGGGCACGATTGGCGTCCTGTTCGCACAGGCCTGAACTCCACGGAAACAGTCACGGGGTACGCATCATGGATCAACACAGCGTAACCGATTCGACGACGCCGCAAGGCAACGACGGCATGTCGCCATTGACGCCATCGCATTTTGCGAACGGCCACGAGGCAGGCGCCAACGCCGCGCCCGCGCTCCGGTCGGTGGCGGATACGGGACTCGACATGTCGTTTCTCGTTGATCTCGTCAGCAAATCCTGCTTCGTCAGCGGCAAGACAACGCTGCTGGCGCTGATGGACGGTCTCAAGCTACCGCTGAGCGTGCTCGACGAGCTGATCGCCTTCACCGTGCGCGAACACCTGATGGAAATCACCCATCGGGGCGCCCTGGACGCGGACGTTCACGTTCGGCTGACCGATGCCGGCCATGCGCGAGCACGCGAAGCGATGAACCTTTGCAGCTATGTCGGCCCGGCACCGGTGACGCTCGACGCCTATGTAACGTCCGTCAAGGCCCACTCGGTGCGCAAATTGCAGGTCAAGCGCACGTTCGTCAAACAAGCTTTCAAGGGCACAACGCTGGATGCCCGCTTGCTCGATGAAATCGCGTCGTCGCTCAACGCCGGACGCCCCCTGATGCTGTTCGGTCCGGCAGGCAGCGGCAAGACCTATCTGGCCGAGCGCCTGGGCACGCTGCTTCAAGGCGCGGCGCCGATCCCCTTCGCCATCTCGGTGTCGGGCGAGGTCATCCAGGTGTTCGATCCGCTCGTGCATGTTCCAGTAGCCGACGCGACTATCGCCGGTCAGCCGCACCTGCGGGACCGCCGCTGGCTCTGGTGCGAGCGCCCGCTCGTGATCTCGGGCGGCGAGCTGACGCTCGACATGCTGGAGGTCTGCTACGACGCCTCCACCGGCTTCTATCAGGCGCCCCCGCACATGAAGGCGAACGGCGGTATCTACATCATCGATGACTTCGGCCGGCAGATGGCGCCGCCCCAGGCACTCGCCAATCGCTGGATCGTGCCACTGGATCGCAACATCGATGTCCATACGCTCCACACCGGACGTCGCTTCATCGTGCCGTTCGACGTATGGCCCGTGTTTTCGTCGAACCTCAATCCGTGGGAGCTTTGCGACGAACCGTTCCTGCGCAGGCTGGGCTGCAAGCTTTACGTGGGCGCGATGGAGCCCGACGCCTACCGCCGCATCTTCGATGCCGAATGCCGGCGCCTTGGGCTCGTCGCTGGGGACGATGCCTTCGACTACCTGACGCAAAAGCTTCACGGCATGTCGGCCACGCCGCTGATGGCCTGCTACCCGCGCGACTTGCTGCTGCAGGTCGAAGCTGAGTGTCGCTATATGGAAAGCGCGATGACGGTCACCGCGGACCTGCTCGACGATGCATGGCGCCGTTACTTCGACATGAATCACCGGGGACGTCGAAGCTGGCAGGACGATGGCATGCGCTCGCTTGGCGACGCCCCTTTCGCCACACCGTTCGATCATCACTGAGGAGCAACGATCATGAAAAACCCGAAGGCGTTATCGATGTTGCTGATCGCCATCGTGGCCGGGTTGGCCTCGGTGGTATTTGCCGCCCAATGGCTGTCGCGTCAGTCCGCGGCTTCGGTGACCTCCGTTGCCGTAGCCGCCGGCGACGTCAGCCTCGGCCAGCCCCTCAACACCGAACTCATCAAGATGACCAACTGGCCCGCCGACAGCATTCCACAAGGGGCGTTCCACGATCCGAAGCTGCTCGATGGCCGAGTCGCACGCGTCGGCATGCAGCGCGGCGAGCCGATTCTCGAATCGAAGCTCGCCCCGCTGGGGACCAAGGGCGGTCTGTCGGCGGTCATCGGCGAGGGCAAGCGAGCCATCACGGTGAGAGTCAACGACGTGGTCGGCGTGGCCGGCTTCGCGCTGCCCGGCAACTACGTCGACGTCATCGTCAACACCAGCGAGACCGAGCGCAAAGGGCCGACCGATCAGAGCATTTCCAAGATCGTGCTGGAGAAGATCCTGGTGCTCGCCGTGGCACAGCAAGTCAGCCGCGACGATACCGCGCCGAAGGTCGTCAACGCCGTAACGCTCGAAGTCACGCCCGAGCAGGCCGAAAAGCTCGACCTCGCGCGAAGTGTCGGCACGTTGTCGCTGGTACTGCGCAACCAGGTCGACGGCGCGGCATTGGCGACCACAGGCGCGACCAAGATGACGCTGCTGAACGAACCGGTGGCGGCACCGCCAGTCGCCGCCCGTGAGCCCGTGCGTGCCGCGGTGATACGCAAGCCTTCGCGGCCCGCGCCAGCCCGCGCGGGCGACTGCGTGGGTGTGCTGTCGGGCGCGCACGGCGGCGTGGAGTGCTTCTAATTACAACAGGCCTGTCAACGCTGTCACGAGTCACACGGCAATGCCGAACTGCGCGCCAACGCGCGCTACCCCGGGGAACATCATGAAAAACATTCGCAAAACCAGTCAGGCTCGCCGCATGGCCATCGCCGCGGTCGCTTGTTGCGCGCTCGCCGCGATGTCGCACGCCGGGGCGCAGACCGCTGCGGAGTACGGTGTGATTGCCAACGGGACATCCTCGCCCGGCAAACCGGTCGCCGCCGGCGGGCCGGTGCAGATGACGATCAGCATGGCGCCGACGGCCCCAGCGCAACCGGCCGTGACCGTGCGCGGCCCCAACTGCACGGGAAATCTGCGGAGCACACGCGACGTCACCGTACCGATCGGGAAGTCGACGATACTTCAGCTCGACGAGCCGGTGCGCAACCGCACGCTCGGCGATCCGACGGTGGTACAGGCCGCGATGGTGGCGCCCAAGACCATGTACCTGCTCGGTCTCGCGGTCGGCACGACCAACATGATCGTGCAGGGACGCAGTGGCGGCTGCGATGTGATCAATGTCGCCGTCAACAGCGATGCCGGCGGATTGCAGTCGTCGATCGCACAGTTGATGCCCGACGAACGAAACGTCCGCGTGACGAGCGCGGGGGGTGACCTGGTGTTGGCGGGACGCGTCTCGAGCGCCGCGTCCGCCCAGCAGGTGGTCGAGATCGCGAAGGCGTACGCCAAGCGCGGCAAAACCGAAGGCAACGTGCTGAACATGCTGTCGGTCGACGCGCCGCAACAGGTCATGCTCGAGGTGAAGGTCGCGGAGGTCTCCAAAACCCTCATCAACCAGATGGGGTCGGCACTGAACCTGCAGGGCGGCTTCGGGAGTTGGACCGGCGGGATCGTAAGCAGCCTGCTGTCGGGCGCGGGGACCCTCCTGTCGGCGTCAAAATCGAACCGGCTGCCGCTGAATATGCAACTGGATGCCCAGAAGACCGACAACCTCGTGAAGATTCTCGCGGAACCGAATCTGGTGACGCTGTCTGGACAAGAGGCCAGCTTCCTGTCCGGCGGGAAGATTTTCATCCCGGTGCCGCAGAGCAGCTCCAACGGCACCACCACGATCACGCTTCAGCAAGAAGAGTTCGGCGTGGCCCTGCGGTTCCTGCCGACCGTGCTTGACGGCGACCGCATCAACCTGAAGGTGGCACCGGAAGTCTCCGAGCTGTCGCCGACGGGCGTAACGCTCACGTCCACCAATGTCAGCGGCGTGAACATCCTGCCGCTGATTACGACACGCCGCGCATCCACCACCGTGCAGATGCGCGACGGCGAGACGTTCGCCATCGGCGGCCTGCTGCAGAACAACGTGAGCGGTGCGCTCAAAGCGTTCCCGGGTCTCGGCGAAGTCCCCGTGCTCGGCGCGCTGATGCGCAGCACGTCGTTCCAGAACGACCTGACCGAACTGGTGTTCATCATCACGCCGCATCTCGTGAAGCCTCTGCGCACGGCGTCAACCCCGCCATTGCCGACGGACAGCTTTACCACACCCAGCGCCATCGACGTCTACGCCACCGGCAATATGGAAGGACGTCGCAAAGTGGCGCCCGTCCAGGCCCCTGCCCCGGCGCAATCCCCGGCACAAGACACGCCCGCCGCACCGCCGCCGCAACCGGGCGTGCCGCCGTCGAGCTTGCAACCGACGCCCGTCACCCGGCCCGCCGATGGCGCCAGTCCGTCGGTGAACGCGGCGCGCGATGCTTCGTTATCAAGTGTCCCGGCCAAGCCGGCGCCGAACGCCGTGCGCAGTGACGTGAGCGTCGCGCCCGAGGTCGGCACGCCCCAACGCACCGCGTCGATCGATCCGATGCGCCAGCTTTATACCCATTGAGACCCGTGATCCTGGGGAACCATCATGAAAACAGTCACCACGATGATGTTGCGCTGCGCCGCTATCGGCGCGAGCACTGCGGTTTGCCTCACGCTTGCCGGCTGCATGAGTTCATCGCCGATCTGGGATGCGCATATGGGCGAGTCGGTGAGAAATGTCATGCACGCCCAGATCATTCATCCCGGGCCGCCGACGGATGACGACGCGCGCGGCACAGACGGTCGTGCTGCCGTGGCCGCGATGAAGAACTACGACAAGTCGCTGCGCTCGCCAACGCCAACGGCCAGCCCGTTCGTCATCGGAGTAAGCAGCGGCGGCTCGCCCATGTCGGCGCCGTCCGGGGATACCGGTCAGTAGCGCGTCCGTAACACGTTCTTCACGCACTCGTAACGCTGCGTGTGCGGCGGGCGCGACAGGCGCGACCGTCGCGCACCACTCCATCACCCTGACGCTCAAGCGAGGCCTGCTCATCATGCGAAACCTCCCTACTCGACGCCGTGCCCGAGGTCGGATGCCGCGACGCGAAGGCGGCGCCATCGCGATTGTCGTGGGGCTGATGCTGGCGGTTCTGATCGGTTTCGCCGGTCTCGCGCTTGATCTCGGCAAGCTCTATGTCACACGCAGCGAACTGCAAAACAGCGCCGATGCGTGCGCGCTGTCGGCCGCGCGAGACCTGACCGGCGCAACCCCGCTGTCAGTGTCCGAAGCCGCCGGCATCGCCGCCGGGCATATCAATACCGCCCTGTTCCAGTCGACCCCCGTGACCATGACGGTAGATAGCAGCGTGACGTACAGCACGACGGCGACCGGCGCCTATGTCGACAAGGGCAGCGTGACCGGATCGTTGGCCAGTATCAAGTACGTGCAATGCACCACCTCGATGAGCGGCATCGCCAACTGGCTCATCGAGGTGCTCAACGTGCTGCCGGGTGTCAGCATCGGCCCCGGTTCTGTGTCGGCACGCGCCGTGGCCACCACGACCTCGGCGCAGACGACATGTGCGATCCCCGTCTTCGTTTGCGATCCGTCGAAATTCTCGCCGGCAAGCAGCTACAGCATCGGCCAATGGCTGGTGGGCAAGGGCGACAGCTCCACCGGGACTTATGCGGGCGGCGATTTCGGCTGGGCGAACCTGACCGGCAGCGGTAACAGCGGCACGCCGTCGCTCTCGGGCGAACTCACGGGGTCGGGGCAATGCAACCTGCCCGTGGTGGGCACCACGGTCGGCACCGCGGGCAACAAGGCGTCGCTCGATACCGCCTACAACACGCGCTTCGGCATCTACCAGGGCGGGACACCGCCCAACGATGGCACGTCCACCACGGACTTCACAGGCTTCGCCTATGACGCCAAGACGTGGAGCGCGCAGGCGAACGCCTACAGCGATTTCGTGACACAGCGCAAAAACAACGCGGCGTATCAGGGCGATACGGCCACCGGGCTGAAGACCAAAGGAACCGCCGCGGCGAAGTCGGTCTATCAGGCGGGCGCGGATCGGCGGTTGCCGATAGCGCCGATGGTCGACTGCTCGAACCCTGGGACCGGCAGCGGCGGTGCCATATTCACGCTCACAGGCTGGGCCTGCGTGCTGATGCTCGATCCGATGCAACAGGGCGGCGACATCGACTCGGTCCATCTCGAGTACCGCGGCAAAGCGGGCGATGTCGGCAGCCCGTGCGCGACGCAAGGCACGCCTGGGTCGGTCGGCGCGGTCGGGCCGCTGGTGCCGGTTCTCGTGCAATAGGAGGCGACCATGACACCCCTGCGTCATCGTCACGGAAATCAGCGCGGTGTGGTCGCGGTGGAGTTCGGTCTCGTGCTGCCCGTGCTGCTCGGGCTGTTCGGCGGGATGGTCGAGATGGGACACGCCATCTACCAGTACGACACCTTGACGAAATCGGTTCGCAACGCCACGCGCTATCTGTCCGAGTTCTCGCCGATAGACCCGAACTACCCCCTCGCAGGGGCCAAATGCCTGGCCGTGTACGGCAATACCGGCTGCACCGGAACGCCGCTGATCGGCAATCTGACGACATCGAACGTCGTCGTCTGCGATCGCAGCAGCACCACCGCGCCAAGCTGCCAGGACCTGACCTACGCCAATTACATGGTGTACGACGCCACCAACAACAGCAACGCGGGCACGTCGGTCGGCACCATCAATCTGGTGTCGGTCAAAATTTCGGGATATCAGTACTCGCCGATCCAGGCGATCCTGAACTTCTCCGGTCTGACGTTCGGCGATATCAAGACCGTCATGAGGCAAGTGCTATGAAGCCCCCTCGCCTATCCTGTCGGCGCGACCCCCAGCGCGGTGCGGCCGCCGTCGAATTCGCCATTGTGTCGGCCTTGTTCATTACCTTGCTGATCGGCCTGATGGAGTTCGCGCGCATTCTCTTCTATTGGAATACCGCTGCGGAAGCGGCGCGATTGGGGGCACGCGTAGCGGTCGTCTGCGATGTGGGCGCGAGCGCGGTGCAGAGCAAGATGATCAGCCTCATGCCACAACTCGCCACGGCCAATATCCAGGTGGCGTACACGCCGTCGGGTTGCGACACGAGCAGTTGCTCGCTCGTCACGGTCAGCTACACAGGGCTAACCGTCAACACCTTTATTCCCTTTGTCCCGATTTCGGTCACGTTGCCCCCATTCACTACGACGTTGCCGCGCGAAAGCCTGACCAGCGCGTCCGGTGGGAACGTGTGCAGTTGAACATCGCAAAAAGACAGACGAGGCCATCATGCTGAAAGTATTGCTCGTTTCGCAAGCATCGGACCGTTTGGCGTTGATCGCCCGCCTCGCGCGCGACCGCCCCGAGTACGATTGCTCGACGCTGCTCGCCACACCGGCCCAATTGCTCACGTCGGCCGCACGGCTGGGCGAGCATGATGTCGCGGTGATCGATTTGCCAGGCATGCAACAGGGCGAACTGCACGACATTCAGATGCTCTGCCAGCAGTTGCCGAAACTGATTTGCATCCTCGTGTCGGCCGAATCGTCACCCGCCTTGCTGATTTCGGCGATGCGCGCCGGCGCCCGCGACGTGCTGCCCTGGCCGGTCGATCAACAC
The DNA here is from genome assembly GCF_001899225.1 of Pandoraea sp. 64-18. Lineage (NCBI taxonomy): Bacteria > Pseudomonadati > Pseudomonadota > Betaproteobacteria > Burkholderiales > Burkholderiaceae > Pandoraea > Pandoraea sp. 64-18. The sequence goes on from NZ_MKVU01000006.1 coordinate 327,716, forward strand.
GCGCTGACCGACGCCCTCGCCCGGGCGTCGATGCAGCACGGGCACGATGCGCCGCACCCGATGCGCGCCGTCTCGTTCATGTCGTGCAAGGGCGGCGCCGGCACCAGCTTCGTGGCGAGCAATGCGTCCTATCAGTTTGCGATGCAGACCGGCAGCCGCGTGCTGCTGATTGATCTCGCCCAGGAGTTCGGCGACGCGGCGTTCCTGATAAGCGACAAGACGCCGCCGACGACCCTGCCGGACGTTTGCGCGCAAGCCGATCGCATCGACGCCTCGTTCCTCGAAGGGTGCGTGACGCACGTCGATGACGGTTTCGATGTCCTTGCCGGCGCGGGCGATCCGGTCGCCGCGCTCGGTGTGACGGAAGCTTGCCTGAAGCGCATTCTCGCCGCAGCCGCAAGCCGTTACGACCTTGTGGTGTTCGACATCGGCCAGATCCTCAACCCGCTCACCCTCTATGCATTGCAACGCAGCGATCACATCTACGTGGTCCTGCGGGCGAACATGCCATTCCTGCGGGCGAGTCGTCGGCTGTTCGACTTGCTGCGCCGTCAGGGCGTCGCCATGGACACGGTCCACTACGTGCTCAATCGGGCCGGACGGCACGATGCCGTCGCGGCCAAGGAGGTGGCGAAGGTCATCGGCAAGCCGGCACTGGTGGTGTTGCCCGACGATGGCGCCGTCGCGGCCGCCGCCACCAGTCAAGGCGTGCCGGTGCTCAAGTTGTTCAAGCGCAGTGCCTTGACCCGGGCGCTGGGCGGTCTGGCATCGAGCATGGCGGGCGCCCACGCGAGCGCAGGCATCGCGCCGGCGAATGGCGGTTCGTTCATCGGCAAGCTCTTCCGCAAGGCGTCCGCCGGGCGGCCCACCCTCGTTTGATCGTCGCAACTTTGCCTCTGGGAGATCATCATGTCGCCAATCCTCGATGCCCCGTCTTTGCTGAGTCCGGCCACGTCGTCGGAGCGCATGGCTGCACCGCTCCAGGTCGCCTCCGGCATCGGTCCGCATTACGGTGAGCTCAAGCGCAAGATGCACGAGATGGTGCTGGCACGCGTCGAGCTGGAAAAGCTCGCACGCCTGTCGGACACGCAAGTCAAACACGAACTCGTGCAGTTGATCGATCGTGTGGTGGGCGAGCAGAACGTGCTCGTCAATGACGCGGAACGCCGGCAGCTCGCCGGCGACATCTACGACGAGATGTTCGGCCTGGGACCGCTCGAAGCCCTGTTGCGCGATCCGACCATCTCCGACATTCTCGTCAACACGCACAAACGCACGTATGTCGAGCGCTTCGGCAAGCTCGAATCGACGGCCGTGACGTTCTACGACGACGCGCACCTGATGAAGATCATCGAGAAGATCGTTTCTCGCGTGGGGCGCCGCATCGACGAGTCGAGTCCGATGGTCGACGCCCGCCTGCCGGATGGCTCGCGTATCAACGCCATCATTCCCCCGTCGGCGATTGACGGTCCGCTGTTGTCGATTCGCCGCTTCGGCACCACCGCGTTGCAGATGACCGACCTCGTCCGTCTCGGCACACTCACGGAGCCGATGGCCGAAGTACTGTCCGCGCTGACGCACGCCAAGGTCAACATGCTGATCTCAGGCGGCACGGGCAGCGGCAAGACAACGTTGCTCAATATCCTCTCGAGCTTCATCCCGGACACCGAACGCATCGTGACCATCGAAGATGCCGCCGAACTGCAGTTGCACCAGTTGCATGTGCTGCGGCTCGAAACGCGTCCGCCGAACATCGAGGGCAAGGGCGAAATCACGCAGCGCACGCTGGTCCGCAACGCGTTGCGGATGCGCCCTGATCGCATCATCCTTGGCGAAGTGCGCGGCGCGGAAGCGCTCGACATGCTCAATGCCATGAATACCGGTCACGAGGGGTCGCTCGCCACGATCCACGCGAATACCCCGCGCGATGCCCTGACCCGAATGGAAAACATGATCAGCATGTCGGGCCTGCAACTACCGCCCAAGGCGATGCGTCAGCAGATCGCTTCGGCCATCACCGTGATCGTGCAGACGGCACGCCTCACAGATGGACGTCGTCGGCTGGTCAGCCTGCAGGAAATCACGGGGATGGAGGGCGACATCATCTCCATGCAGGAGATTTTCACGTTCAAGCGGACGGGGGTCGGTGGCAATGGTGAGGTGAAAGGTCATTTCGTCGCCAGCGGTGTACGTCCGAAGTTCTCCGAGCGCCTTCAGGCGTTCGGCGTCGCTTTGCCGGATGCCATCTACGATCCGTCGCGCCGCTTGGAAGTGTGACGATACCCGCGCCCGACAGGCGTCCCGCAGTGGGAGGAAACGATGAGTCCGTACTTCTACATTTTCGCGATTCTGCTCTTCGCGGCCGTGGTACTGGCCATCGAAGCCGTCTATCAGTGGTGGAGCAACCAGCACAGCGCGGCCGCCAAACGGATCGAGTCGCGCATTCGCTCGCTCTCGGCCGGCGGCCATGTCGATCGGGAGCACACGTCGATCCTGAAGACGCGGATGCTGAGCGATTCGCCGAGACTGGAACAGCTTCTGATGCGCATGCCGCGGGTCCACAGTCTCGATCTCTTCATCATACAGTCGGGGCTTTCGTGGTCGGTGAGCCGCCTGCTGACGTTCATGCTGCTACTGGGCGCCGGGGCAGTGATCCTGGTACTGATATTGCCGCTGCCGTGGCGCCTGGCGCTCATCGCGGGGCCGCTGGCGGCATGCTTGCCGGTCCTGTATGTGATGCGTCGTCGCAGACGTCGACTTGCGCAACTCGAACGCCAGTTGCCGGAAGCGGCCGACATGATCGCCCGCGCATTGCGCGCGGGACACGCGTTCACGGGGGCGATCGAGATGGTCGGCGATGAAATGTCGGCCCCTATCGGCGGCGAGTTCCACATCATGTTCGACGAAATCAACTACGGCGTCAGCCTCAACGACGCCCTGCTGAACCTCGCGACACGCGTGCCTGTCGCCGATCTGCGCTACTTCATCATCGCGGTGATGATTCAGCGCGAGAGCGGCGGCAATCTCGCCGAGATCATGGGCAACATCGCCGAGCTCACGCGAGAGCGGCTCAAGCTGTATGAAAAGATCAAGGTGCTATCGGCCGAAGGACGTCTGTCCGCCAATATTCTGGAGGTGCTGCCGTTCGGCGCCGCCGGCATCATCATGGTGGTCAACCCGGCGTTTCTTGAAATTCTCTGGCACGACCCCGCCGGCATCAAGCTGGCCGTGGTGGCGCTGGTGCTGATGGCGTTGGGAATGGTGTGGATGCGCATGATTATTCGCATCCGCGTGTGAACGGCGACGGCGGGGGAACTGTCATGCCACAACTCAATCAAGGCCAAATGGTCCTGCTGGTCGGCGTCTTCGTGATCTCGTTCAGCATTGCGCTGGTCGCAGCGATCTGGTTCTGGCCCCAGAAAACGAAAACGCGTGCTCGCGTGGGGGCCCTCGGCGCCGGCACGTCGGCGGACGCGCCCGGCGAGCCGACCGGCACACGCGAATGGATTGAGCGCCTCGCCGAATGGTCGCAACCGATCTCTAAACTCTCATTGCCCAAAGAGGGGTGGGAGAGTTCCGTCCTGCGTGTGCAGTTCATGAACGCCGGCTGGCGCGATGCGTCGGCGCCCGCGCTCTACTTCGCGGCCAAGACATTGCTGGCGCTGGTGCTGCCGTTGATCGGCTACTACATTGCGAGCACGCACTACACGACGATCAACCGCACGCTGCTCCTAAGCGTTCTGTTGTTGCTCGGTGCGATCGGCTACTATTTGCCGAACGGCATTCTGACGCGCCGAATCGCCTGGCGCCAACGCGTGATTTTCGAGGATTTTCCGGACGCACTCGATCTGTTGACCGTGTGTGTCGAAGCGGGCTTGAGCCTGGATGCGGCGCTGGCCCGTGTCGCGAAGGAAATCCACGTTCGCAGCGCGGTGCTCGCGCGCGAATTCGACTTGATGTTGCTCGAACTCCGGTCGGGCTATTCAAAGGAGCGTGCCTTGCGCAATCTGAGCCTGCGAACGGGCGTCGAGGATATCGATACGTTCGTGTCGATGCTGATCCAGGCCGAGCGCTTCGGGACCAGCATCGGGGCGTCGTTGCGGGTGTTGTCGGAGACCTTGCGAATGAAGCGGCGGCTACGGGCCGAGGAGCGCGCGGCCAAAATCGCGCTGAAACTACTGTTCCCGCTGATCTTTTTCATCTTCCCGACGTTGCTGCTGGTGCTGCTTGGCCCGGCGTTCCTTCAGATCTACCGGGTGTTGCTGCCTTCGCTTTCCGGTTCGATCAATTAGCGCGGGCATGGCATTACCACGATGACGCCGGCTCCGGAACTACACCGGCATCGCTTGACGGCAACACCCCGCGTTGTTTGCGGCGCGGGGGACAGAGCAAAAACGACCGGCACGCGAGGTGCCGACGTGACCAGCATCAAGGACCTGGATCATGGAAAGCAAAAACTATGTGGATCTACCCCTGGACGGTGCCCTGCCCCGTGACGAACCGGGCATGCAGTCTCGACCTCAGTGGCGTGAAATGGCGGTGGAGATATCGGTGCGAGTGGGCTCCGCGCTGCTGCTAAGCATCTTTGCGTATTCGGCCATCCTGCAATGGCGCCTGGACCCCGCCCGTCTGACGGTGCTGCTGCTTGCGCTTGCGTCGTCGTTGACCGTCGGTCTGTCGCTGTTTGCCCGCATTCCCGAGAAGCGCGACTGGCGACCGGTGAGCATTGCGCTGTCGGTCGGCGGCACGTTCTACTTCCTGGCTATCGAGCTGGCGCCGGGCATCCGGCTTATTCCGGAGCCGGTGGGTGCAACCCTGTGTTGTGCCGGCATTCTGTGGCAACTGTTCGCCAAGGCGTCGCTGCGCCGGTCGTTCGGCATCTTGCCAGCAAACCGGGGCATCGTGACCCGCGGTGCCTATCGTCTTGTCCGGCATCCGATCTATCTCGGCTACTTCATCACGGACATAGGCTTTCTGTCGACGAACTTCGGTTGGCGCAACCTGCTCGTCTATGCCGGCTTGTACGCCCTTCAGATTGGACGTCTGCTTCGGGAAGAACGGCTCTTGTCCCACGACCCGGAATATCGGGCCTATCGAGCGATCGTGCGTTACCGCGTCATTCCCGGGGTGTTCTGACGACAGTGCCGTCGGGCCGACGAAGGTCGTCGTCGATGAATGACGACGCAAGCCCAAGCTGACGCGTCGACGACATCACGATGTTCGCAAAGGCCTTTGCGGCCGCGGTTCGGTGGACCCGCTGCCGCTCCAGAATGGCCACGGTACGGCTCGTGATGGGCTCCGGCAGATCGAGATGCGAGAGTCCTGTCGGCACATCCCCGCTGACCTGGGGCAATACGGTGGCCATCCCCCCAAGCTGGACAATTCTCAGTACCGCACTGATGGAGTTGGCCTCGACGGCGATGTTAGGCGCGATTTTGTGCGCTCGGAAATACGCATCCGCATACGTTCTAGCGGCGAAACCTTCGACGAGCATCACAAGCGGCAGGCTCGCCAATTGCGCCGAGGTGATGGCAACCCCTTCGCAGCGCAATGGATGCGTCGAGCTGACGACAAGCGTTGCCCGCTCCTCGAATAGGGGCGTCACCTGGATGCCTTCGGTTCGAACATCGGTGAATCCAACGCCAATGTCGCTTTCGTCCGCGCACAACGCCGCTTCGATGGCGTCGAGCGACATCTCCGACAAATACACATGGACGTTCGGATAGTGCTCGTGAAACGAGTGCACCCATTTCGGCATCAGCGATTCGGTAAATGAAGGCGTACACGCCACGCGAAGTACCCCACGCGACAGATCCTCAACCTCCTGCAATGCCCGCCATCCGGCTTCAAGCTCGAACAGCGCCTTGCGCGCATGCGCAACGTATGTCTCGCCAGCATCGGTGAGTCGGATTGACCGTCCGGTTCTGTCAAACAACGTCGTTCCGAGGTAGTCCTCGAGCTGCTTGATTTGCTGCGACAACCCGGGCTGGGAAACGCCCAACGCGTCCGCAGCACGCGTGAAGTTCTTGTGCTCTGCAACAGCGAGCAAATACCGTATCTGACGCGGGACCACGGTGCGGTTCTCCATAACTTGAACTTATCGGGACCATTGCAACCACGTCTTGGACTCAATCGACGCGCAAAGGCAGAATCATGGATGGCCCACCGATCGAAGTCACGCGTGCGGCGAGGCGCTTTTTCCTTCACACCATAACAATTCGAAAGGGTATGTTGACTCAAAAGCAGATGCAAGCATGGTTAGGCGCGTTTCTGCCGAACGCCACGGGCCTCAGTGCACGGGAACGCCTGCGCTCTGGCCTGGGCGCAGCAGCAGCGCTGACGATTGCCGGGCTGACCATCCATCTATTCCCCGGATTCTCCAGCCGCTTTCCGCTGCTGATCGCCCCGATGGGGGCTTCCTCGGTGCTTCTCTTTGCCGTACCCGCCAGCCCGCTCGCTCAACCGTGGTCGGTGATTGGCGGCAACGTCATCGCCGCCATTGTCGGCGTCACGTGCGGCATCGTCATTACGAATGTGCCGATTGCCGGCGCGATCGCCGTTTCCGTAGCCATTCTGGCGATGTTTGCAGCGCGTTGCGTGCATCCGCCCGCCGGTGCCGTGGCACTGACCGCCGTGTTCGGCGGGGCCGGCATCCATGGAATGGGCTATGCCTTCGCCATTGCCCCCGTTGCCCTGCAGTCGACGGTGCTGGTGTCGCTCGCCATCATTTATCACTCGCTCACGGGGCACCGCTATCCGCATCGCGTGGTAAAGATCAAGGCGACGGAATCGGCGGATGCTTCGATGGAAACCGGCGGCGGATTCACGCGTAAAGATCTGGAAGCCGTGCTGGCGCGTCGAAATGAATTCATCGACGTGGACATCGACGACCTGGAGGCGCTCCTGCGAGAAACCCAACTCGCCGCCTGCCGTCGAACATTTCACGGCCTGACGTGCCAGGACATCATGACGAAGTCGCCATTGACAGTGCTCAAGGAGACGGATTGCTCGGTGGCGCTCAAGTTGCTGGAGCGTCACGCCATCAAGGCGCTTCCGGTGCGCGACACCGATCATCAGATCGTCGGCATCGTGACGCGGTATGACATCCATCGCGAGCTTGGACGTGCCGCCGGACCGCAAAGCATTGGCAACGCGCTCGGTTGGCTTCTCCCCGGGAAGGACAACCCCCGATCGGTCGGCTCGGTAATGACGACCCGGGTGTGTACCGCAAAGGGCTCAGATTCCATTCTCGACCTGCTGCCCACGTTCTCCACGACTGGGCACCACCATATTCCAGTGGTTGATGACGGCAATCGTGTCATCGGAATGATTACGGAGAGCGACTTGATTGCGGGACTTCACGCGGGAACGCAAATTCACCAGCTCGAAGCCGCGTAGATCTTCCGGGCACTTACCAGGAGGGGGCATGAACCTGAGAACCATCGAAACCTATCGGTCCGTCCACATCGAGGCTGCGCTCGAGCTTGAGCATCACGGGTACATCGCGTGGATACGCTATCGCGACAGGCGCAGGATCGTCGCGCACCGACAAGTGGCGCCCTCGGTCGGGAAATGCTTTGAGGCGGTGGATGTCCTCGTCAAGCAATTGCGGGCTGAGATTGACGAGATGATCCGACGCGGCGACGCCACGGAAGAACCAAGGCGGGTGCATCGGGCGCCGCAAGCGTCGCCGCGGATGCCATAGAGCGAGCGGTGGTCCGGGACGGGCGACTATCGCCCTTCCCTATGCCTCTCGCCTATTTCTCAGTCAGGCCAGCCTAACGACGGTGTCGTGCATGGCGGCATCCGCCCAGACGTCCTGGTATTTGATGTGTAGCACCGACGCTACCCGCCAAAAGGCTCACCGCCGGGGCGAGTGCGCATGCCGGGGGCGAGACGCGTCCAGGGCAGATCGGCGGGATCGGCGGTCATGGGGCCCGGCGCCTTCGCCACCAACACCGCCTCGGCGATTGGCTCAAAGTCCGCGCGAAAATGCACCGAGCTCTTGTTCACGAGAATGCGCATCTCCTCCGGCTGGATTCCCGCCACGCGATACAGATTGCGGTCCAGCATCTGCGCCTTGCTGGAACTGATCGCAATCAACACGTCGTCGATGCGCAAGCACGCGACCGGGCCAAGTTCGGCTTGCATGCCGTTCATCATGGGGCCGTCATAGCGGCACCGACCCTCGGAGAGGAACGTGACTTCGAACTTGCCGACGAACGGTTGGTCGCCAGGCACGCCCGACTGCCCGCCCAACGACGTCTCGATCTGCGCGCCTATGCCCGCGCGATGCGCTAACGCCGCAGCCTCCGGATCGTATATCAGGCCGATCGCAGCACGTTTAGCCCCATGACGAACAAGGGCTCGCAGCATCTCCATCGTGTTGGCATCGCCACCGGCCCCGGGATTGTCCTGCGTATCGGCAATGACGACCGGACGACTCGCCCCTTCGGATAATCGCATCGCTTCTTGCACCGCGGCATCGGGGGACAGGAACGTGACGCGCCACGCAGACTCCTCGTCGATCATGCGCCGGTAAAGCGCGTCGACGGCTGCATTCGCGGCGTCGGCCGTATGCCCGTACGCCCAGATCACCGGACCGCATTCAGGAAAATCCGCCGCCGGAAACCCCGGTGCGAACGATGCCGATACGACATCGCCCACTTCCGCCTCGCCGACGCGCTGGTACATCCCGCGCGATGGTTCGAGCAGCGTACACATGCCATTGATCGGAATGAGAAAGGGCAATCGCCGCGACGCGCGATGCAGCCCTTCCCCCGATATCAACCGTGCAAGCAGATCGGCGGCACGCGCCCCCGTCTCGGCCATATCCACGTGCGGATACGTGCGATACGCGACGAGTGCATTCGCGCTGCGCAACATTCGTTCGGTGACGTTCGCGTGCAGGTCGAGCGACGCGACGATGGGCACGCTCGGGCCGACGACCTCGCGTACGCGCGCAAGCAGCTCGCCTTCCCCATCGTCGACATGTTCGGCAACCATCGCCCCATGCAGATCGAGATACACCGCATCGAACCGCTGCGTGCGCGCCGCCTCCACGATTTCGCCCGCGATCCGCTCGAATGCGTCGCGCGTCACGTGCGCCGACGGACTCGCGCCTGCCCAGATGACCGGCGAGAGCGCATATCCGGCAGCCTCCGCCGCTCGAATGAAGCCGCCGGCGGGAATGTTGACGTCGCGCAGCGCGAGTACGTCGCTGCCGCGCGACATCGACGGAAAGCCTTCGCCACGCTCGAAGTTCTCGTAAGCGGCTTTCGACGGCGCAAAGGTATTGGTTTCGTGTTGGAAACCGGCGATCAAAATGGTCGGAGGGGTACGGGACAAAATCAGACCTCTGGTGAGATTGTGGGGGCGGGATCGGGCGTCACGGACGTCAAGCGGTGCGCCGGACGCATCGCGAGCAATACGATGGCGCCGATGGCCAGCAGCGCGACCATCACATACAGCCCGGCGTGCAGACTGCCGGTCGCACCCTGCGCCCAGCCGATGATCGTCGGGCTCAGGAAACCGCCCATCAGCCCGATGGTGTTGATGAGCGCAATGCCGCCCGATGCGGCGTCGCCCTTGAGGTATTCGGACGGCATCGCCCAGAACACGGTATAGGCGACCCACATCATGGCGGTCGCAATCGTCATGCAGGTCAGCGAGAGCGCGAGATCGCTGCTGAAGAGCGTGGCGAGCGCCAGCGTCACCGAACCGATGAGTGCGGGCACTGCGCTGTGATAGCGACGCTCGCCGCGCCGGTCGGAACTGCGGCCGACGAGCAGCATCGCGACGGCCGCCGCGACGTAAGGTATCGCCGAGTAAAAGCCGATCTGCAGGGTGTCTCGCACGCCGGCCGCCTTGATGATCGACGGCAGCCAGAAGCTCACCGCGTAGATCCCACAGATAAAGCAGAAGTACGGCAACGCGAGCCAATAGACCCGCGGATCCTTGGCGACCTGCGCGAACGAATGATGTGAGCCGCCCCGGGCATCGAGTTCCGACGCGAGCAGGCGCTTCTCGTCGGCGCTCAGCCAACGTGCGTCGGCTGGCCGGTCGTCGAGCACAAACAGCGCGAGCACGCCGAACACCACGCACGGCAATCCCTCGATCAAGAACATCCACTGCCAGCCGTCAAGGCCGTGCGCGCCGGAGAACGCCGTCATGATCCACGTCGACAGGGGGCCGCCAAACATGCCGCCGATCGGACCTGCCAGCATGACAATCGCCATGACCTGCGCCATGCGCGCGCGACCGTACCAATAGGTCAAGTAGAAGATCATGCCGGGTGCGAATCCCGCCTCGAAGACGCCGAGCAGAAACCGCATCGTGTAGAACATCGGCTCCGAACGCACGAACACCATCGACGCCGAAGTCACCCCCCACAACACCATGATCCGGCTGATGGTCTTGCGCGCGCCCACCTTCGGCAAGAGGAGATTGCTCGGGACTTCGAACAACACATAGCCGAGGAAGAAAATACCCGCGCCGAGACCGTACACGGCATCGGAGAAGCCAAGATCGCTTTGCATCTGAAGCTTCGCGAAACCAATATTTACCCGGTCGAGGTACGCGAACGTGTAGCAAAGCAGCAGAAACGGAAGCAGCCGCCAGTTCAGCTTGCGATAAAGCGCCGCGTGCCGTTCAGTGAGAGGCGTGGAAGGAATAGCGGACAAGAGCGTTCTCCGGTGTGCTTAGGATGAATTCATCATTAACAGCCAAAAACCGAAGAGCAAGAGCAACCTAAGTCGGTTATCGTTGCTCATTTGGCAACACTTAACCGAGGACGGACACGGTGCGTGAACTGAATCAACGGCGTTTGCGGTATTTTCACGAAGTGCTTACGCACGGCTCGATCCGCGCGGCAGCCGACAGCCTCAATACGGCGGCGTCGGTGATCACTCGGCAAATCCGGCTGCTCGAGGACGAGATTGGCTCACCGCTTTTCGAGCGGCGTGCGCGGGGTGTCCGGCCGACCGAAGCGGCCATGCACCTCCTCGAATATTGGCGGGGATGTCAGTCGCAACAGGAGCAGTTCGAAGATCGGCTTGAGGCGCTGCGCGGTTTGAAGCGGGGCAATGTCCGGCTCGCGATCAGCGAGGGTTACATCGACGGCCTGATGGAAGAGGTGCTCAACGACTTCTGCATGCAGTTCCCCGGACTCGACGTGATCGTCGATATCCTGCCGGTCAACAACGTTCTGGAGGAGGTGGCGCAGAGCCGCGCGCACATCGGTCTGGCCTATAACCCGCCCGCCCACCCGGAGATTGAATTCCGCGCAACGTCGTCGCAGCCGATCGTGCTGCTCGTCAATACCCGGCATCCGCTCGCACTGCGAGGCGGTACCGTCACCGTCGAGGAAATGCTGCAATATCCGTTGGCGCTGATGCCGCCCGCATTCGGGCTTGGACAGGTTGTCGAGATGCTGGCTTACACGGAAAACGTCGACATCCGCCGAACGCTGACCACAAACTCGCTTCAGGTACTACGCCACTTCGTGACTCGCGGAGAAGGCGCGACGCTGATCGGCGCCTTCTCCGTGTACCGCGAAATCGATGCCGGCGAACTCGTCGCACTGCCTATCGCACATCCCCTCTTCGAAGCAGCGAAGGCGCGGGTGCTGGTGAAGTCTCGTCGTCCGCTTTCCCCGGCGGCGGAAACGTTGCTGACGTGGATTCTGAAGCGGATGACGATGTTTTCGGAGAGCCATTGAACCTGGGGTCAACGGGCGCTATTGGCGCAGCCCCTAGACCAGTTGCGCCACGATCGCCTTGGCACGTTCCACTACCGGTCGGTCAACGAGCTTGCCGTCCACGGCGATCGCGCCTGCGCCTCCTGCGGCGACCGCATCGAGCACCCGCGTCGCCCACTCGGCTTCCTGTTGCGTCGGCAGGAAACCGTCGCGCACGATCCCGACTTGCCTCGGGTGAATACAAAGCTTTGCCCCGAAACCAAACGCGCGTGAATGACGCACATCGGCACGCAACGCGTCGTCGTCGCCGATGGCGACCGTCACCCCATCGATGGGCGCCGGCAACCGCGCATAGCGTGACTCGATCACGAACTGCGTTCGAATCGCATCGAGCGCGGCAACGTCGTCGCCGATGCCGGCGTCCGCGCAGAAGTCAACCGTACCGAACGCCAGGCGCGTCACCCCCGGCGCCCCTGCAAGTTCGCGCAAACGTACCACCGCGTCGACCGTCTCGATCAGCGCGTAAAGCGTCTGCGCCTCGCGCAAGCGGGCGCGCAACGACTGCATCTCGTCGGCCCGCTCCGTCTTTGGCAACATGATCCCCGCGACGCCCGGCATCTCGGCCAATCGAAGATCGTCGGCGTGCCAGGGCGTATGCACGCCATTGATGCGCACCAATACGCGCGCGTCTTCACCGTGTTGCGCCAGCCATTGAAACAGCGCGTCGCGCGCCGCTTGTTTGTTGTCGGGAGAAACGGCGTCCTCGAGATCGAGGATCACGCGTGCCGCGTCGGTGGCGAGCGCCTTGTCGAAGCGATCCGGACGGTCGCCGGGAACGAACAGATACGTGGATACAGCGTTCATGGGTGCCCCTTTGCGCGGGCGCCCTTCCCGACGCATTGACGGGGTGTCAGGAGGCGGCGCGCCAGTCGCGTTGAAATGTTTCCGAATAACTGAAGCGGTCGGCCGGGTGAATGCTGATCGCCGCCTCGACGATTTCCTCGCGGCGATTCAGATACCGCCGGCAAATCCACAAGGCCGCCGACTTCGGCTTCACGTTGAGCCAGCGCGCCTGCGCCGGCGTGATAAGCGTGGCCCGAATCTCCTGCTGCACCGCCGCGATCTTCTCACCGAACTGTTCTTCGATCAGCGTGTAGATCGGCACGTGCGAACTGTCCGCGATCCCCTCCAGCGCACGAAACGCCGGATGGATATAGATGTCGCTGACACAAATGGGGTCCGGCTCGCCGCCACTGCGCCGCAGCGCCGATAGATGCAGCCACGATTCACCATTACCGGCGCGCAGCACCGGCGCCAGTGTCTCGTCGACTTCGACCAGATCGCGTGCGAGGATCTCCAGCTCGGTGTCGGCCGTGTATTGCTGCAAGTCGCCCAGTTGGCGCATCACCTGCTGGTAGCCGCTCACCGCCTCGCGCGCCAACACGCGCGTGCCGACACCGGGCTGGCGATCCACCAGCCCCATCTGCACCAGGCGCTTGACCGCCTCGCGCACCGTGAAGCGGCTGGCACCGAACTGCTCGCACAGATCGAATTCGGTCGGCAGGAAGTCACCGACCGCGTATCGACCATCGCGGATCTCGTGGATCAGCGTCTGCGCGAGCTGAAGATAGCGTGGCTGCTGGTTAAGCAATGGGGTCATGCGCGTGGTCGGCGTTGCCGGTGAGGAGTAATGGTGTCATTGCACCACAGCTTGTTCGCGCAGCCAAGCAATCGCGTCGTCGCCGAACCCGGCTTCGCGCAGTACCTCGTCCGTATGCTCGCCCATTCGCGGCGCCGCGCGTGCCGGCAGCGGCGTGTCGATGCGCACCGGCGACGCCACGCCCTTGATCGGGCCATGTTCCGGGTGCTCGAAGTCCATCACGCGCGCCTGCTCGGCTACGAACGGATTGTCGAGCGCCTGCGCAACATCGTGCACCGGCGCCGCCGGCACCTTGCCCGCGAAGCGCTGCATCCACGTCGCCGTGTCCTCGGTCATCAACACGTCGTCGAGTTCGCGGCGCACGCGATTGCGATGCTTCAGCCGCGCCGCATAGTTGCAAAGCTCGGGGTCGGTGATCCATTCCGGCTTGCCGATCTCCTGCGCCAGCACGCCCCAGAACTTCTCCTTGTTGCACATCAGGAAAATCCAACCGTCGCGCGTACGGTACAACTCGCTGGGCGTGAGCGACGGATGGCTCGAACGCGGTTCGCGCCGCGTCATGTGTCCGCCGTTCAGGTACCACGTCGCCACATAGGCCAGGTTATGCAGCGCCACGTCGAACAGACTGACATCGAGGTCGCGCCCCGTGCCCGTCTTGCGTGCTTCGAGCACCCCGGCGAGCAACGCCATCGAGGCGGTCGTGCCGGTCATCAAGTCGATGATCGACAGGCCGAAGCGCGCGGGCGGACCGTCCGGCTCGCCGGTGAGCGACAGATAGCCGGCCTCGGCCTGCATCAGGTAGTCGTAGCCGGGCCACGCCTTGCGCGAACCGGTGCGGCCGTAGGCCGACAAGTGCACGCATACCAGCGCGGGGTTCGCGCGCGCCAGCGACGCATAGTCGAGGCCGAGCTTGACGGGGAGGTCGCCGCGCAGATTGTCGAACACGGCGTCCGCGGACTCGACCAGCTTGAGCAGGATCTCCCGGCCTTCCGCGCTCTTGAGGTCGAGCGCCATGCTGCGCTTGTTGCGATTGAACGCTTCGTAGAAGTGGCTGTCGCCCTCGCCGAAGAAGTGCGGGCCGACCGCGCGGCCGACGTCGCCGCCGTCCTTCGCGTTCTCGATCTTGATGATGTCGGCGCCGAGATCGGCCAGATGCTGCGTGGCGAACGGACCGGCACCGTATTGCTCGACTGCGATCACCCGCAGTCCGGACAGTGGCAGGCTCATACCGGATTCCTCTCGATCAGTTGCTTCGCGATGATGATGCGTTGCAGCTCGTTGGTCCCCTCGCCGATCACGAGCAGCGGCGCATCGCGATACAGACGCTCGATGTCGAATTCCTTCGAATAGCCATAGGCGCCATGGATGCGCATCGCCTCGGTGCTGTTCTCGACGCCGGCCTCCGTGGCGAAGTACTTCGCCATGCCCGCTTCCATGTCGCACCGTTCGCCGCGGTCATACGCCTGCGCCGCCGCATCGACGAGCAACCGCGAGGCATGCACGCGTGTCGCCATCTCGCCGAGCTTGAGCTGAATCGCCTGATGCTCGCAGATCGGCTTGCCGAAGGTCTTGCGTTGCTGACTGTACGCGACCGAGGCGTCGAGTGCCGCCACCGCGATGCCGAGACCGCGCGCCGCGACGTTGATGCGACCCAGTTCCAGCCCGCTCAGGATCTGCTTCAGGCCACGCCCTTCCTCGCCGCCGATCAGGCGATCGACCGGCACGCGGTAGTTGTCGAAATTGAGCTCGCAAGTATCGATGCCCTTGTAACCGAGCTTTTCCAGCTTGCGGCTCACTTCGAAGCCGGGTCCCTTCTCCGCTATGAGCAGGCTCATGCCGCGATGTCGCGGCTGTGCCGTCGTATCGGTCTTGACCAGCAGCACCAGGCAATTGCCGTACAAACTGTTGGTAATCCAGGTCTTCGCGCCATTGACCAAGTAATGATCGCCGTCGCGCGTGGCGGTCGTGCGGATCGCCTGCAGATCGGTGCCACAATCCGGCTCGGTCAGGCCGATACCGCCGCGCAACTCGCCGGTCGCGAAGCGCGGCAGGAACGCGGCCTTCTGGTCCGGTGTGCCGTTGCGCTGCACCGTCATCGCCATGATCAGATGCGAATTGACGATGCCGCTGAGCGACATCCACACCGCCGACATGCGCTCGATCATGCGCGCATAGGTGCGGGTCGAGAGCCCCAATCCGCCATACTCGGGCGCGATCAGGCAACCGAACAGCCCCATCTCCTTCATCTGCTCGACGATCTCGGCGGGATACTCGTCGGCTTTCTCCAGGGCATGCACGTAGGGCTTGACCTCCACCTTGAGGAAGCGGTCGAGCATGTCGAGGATCAGGGTATCGTCCTCGCCTTGCCCTGCGGTGTTGTTTTCCACTTGCGTCATCTCACTATCTCCAGACATTCACTCACGGCCTAGACCGCCTCGCCGAGCACGGCTTGCAGGGCGCCCGCCGGCAGGCGGTCGAGAGCGAGCACGGTCTCGCGTACCTTGTCAACGCGTGCCTGCGGCAGTACACGCGCGGCATTGGCGACGTACTTCTCCACGATTTCCGCATTGCTGAGCGGACGATCCGCGCTGCCGCGATTGATCGCCTCGCGATGCGCGAGCGTGCTGCCGTCGCGCAGTTCCAACACGACTTCCCCCGTATAGTGGCGCGGGAAAGTGCTGGCCGGGTCGATCTCGTACTCGACCTTCGCCGCCAGCGCGAGTACCGCGTCATTGCGCAGCGCCGCCGGTTCGAGTTCGTCGAGCGTGAAGTGGCCTTTGATCAAGGCACTCGATACCACATAAGGTACGCTGAACTGCGCGTCGTAGCTGTTCGCCGGACGGCGCTTGTTGGCCACCGGCTCGCACACTGTTTTGACGACCGCCTCGGGAACCTTCACGCGAATGCGCTCGACCTGATCGCCCAGTTCACTGATCTTCGCGCCTCGTTGCTGCCAGACCTTGTGCAACGCCGTGCCGGCATCGGCGAACGCATGCGTGAAATGACAGGCCGGCACCGGCTTGATCGCCACTTCCTCGATCTGCCATTGCTCGCCGAGGCCTTCAGTCGCGAGCGCCAGATCGGCATTGCCGCGCTGTTCGCCGAGGTAGCTCGAAAACAGGCCGAAGCGCCCTTCATACGGTGCGGATGCCCCGATGTAGCCGTGCGCCGCCATGGTCGCCGCGGTGAACGCCGACTGTGCGGCCCAGCCCGGATGCAAGCGTTTGGTCCAGGCGCCGTCCTGCAGGAATTCGAGGCTGCCGCTGGCCATCGACAGCGCAATGCCCTGCGCCATTGCAGCCTGCTGTGCGGTCAGGCCCAACAGGCGTGAGGCCGCCAGCGTGCAGCCGAAGATCCCCACGACACCGGTCGGATGGAATCCCACCTGATGGAATCCTCCCTTCGCCACCGAGCCGATGCGCGTGGCCGCTTCCATGCCGGCGATGTAAGCCGCCAGCGTCTGGGCGCCATCGACACCGCGCAGTTCCGACACGCCGAACACGCACGGCAACACGCTCGCGGTGGCATGGATCACGCCGCGCGAATGCGTGTCGTCGAAGTCGAGGCCATGCACGAGCACGCCGTTCATGACCATCGCGTCGCGTGTGTTGAGGCGTTGGCCACGGCCGATCACCGTCGCGCCCGCTTTGTCTCCGGCGCTCAGGGCCGTGAGACCTTCGAGCGCGACCCGGGTGAAGTCGGCCGGCTGCGACGCATAGGCCAGGCCAATCGCGTCGAGCAGCAAGTGCTTGGCGCGTTCGCGCACAACCGTGGGCACGGCGTCGAGCGAAAGGCCCAGAGCGAACGAGGCCAGCGTCGCCGAGATCCCCTGGGGCGTGTGGTTCACTTCTGAAGTCATGCTGTCTCCTTTCTGAACGGATGCAAGGTGTTGGGGCTAGTGCTCTACACGCATGGCGCGGGTTGTCGCGGTGCCACCGAGACCGACGTCGTTGGGCACGCTGATATCTTCGAGCGACTGTTGATTGGTTTCCACGCGCAGCACCAGCAGCGCGACGATCAGCAGGCCCAGCACGCCGCTCACCATCGCCAGTACACCGGAGATGCCGAAGTGCTGGAACAGGGCGACAGCCAGATACGGCGTGCTCATCGACGCCGCACGGCCACACACGCCGGCAAAGCCCGTGCCACGCAAACGGAACGCCGTCGGGAACAACTCGGGGATATAGCCATACAGACCGAGCGTGACGACCGTATAGATCGACGTGACCAGGCAGAAACCGACCACCGAGATCGACACCGCATCACGCATTTGCGGATACAGGAAGCCGAGCACGATCGTGGCCGCCGAGAACAGCACGAGGCCGCGCTGACGTCCAAGGCGATCGCCCAGCAGGTAACCGACCAACGCACCGCCCGGGGCGCCAAAGGCCATCAGCGTGGTGAATCCGAGCGACTGCACCACCGTCAGTCCCTGCTTCACGAAGAAGGTCGGCAGCCAGGCCACGAAGCCATATACGGCCACATTGATCGCGACACAGGTGAGCGCAGCGGTGAGCGTGCGGCCGATCACGGGCTTCGTGAACAGCACCGACAGGGGCACGTTGCGCGCCATCACCGGCTGCGCGGGCGGCACCGGCGGCAGCGCGCCGAACTGACGCTTCACCTGGCCCTCGATCTCGGCGAGCGTGGCTTCCGCTTCCTGGGTGCGACCCACCGATTCGAGCCAGCGCGGCGATTCCGGCATGCGCTTGCGCATGATCCAGATGGCGAGCGCCCCCGCGCCTGCGATGGCAAACATCCAGCGCCAGCCGAGGTTCGGGATCACGATGTACCCGACACTCGTGGCGATCAGCAGACCCGAGTTGATGATGAGCCCCATCAATGAGATCCAGCGTCCTCGGTAGGCTGGCGGCACGAACTCGCACAGCGTGCCGGCGGCCACGACAAGCTCCGCACCGAGGCCCAGGCCCATGATGAAACGCAGCACGATCAGCGTGGCCATGTTCGGCGCGAAGCACGCGAACAGCGACGCGATGCCGAATACGGCGAGGTTGATCTGGTAGGAATAGCGTCGACCGAAGCGATCGCCGACGTAGCCGGCCAGCGCAGAGCCGATCAGCATGCCGAAGAAGGTGGCCGAGATGAAGGCCGCGTTGAGCTGCAGCGTCGAGAAGCCGCTCTTGACCAGCGCCGCGAGCACGCCGGCGGCGAGGTAGACATCGAAGGCGTCGAGTAGCGCGCCACCGCTGATGAGTCCGAGAATCTTCCAGTGAAACCTCGCCAGGGGAAGCCGGTCGAGCCGGGCCCCAGCGTTGACAGAGGTTGCGTTCATACGGTTGTCTCCTGAACGTTGGCGGCATCCGTTCGTCTGAAGCGAACGTGATGCGAGCAAAAATTGACTTGCGGCGAACGATGGCGTCATCGTTCTGGGCTTGCGTTACTTCTTCCTGTCCATGGCTAACTGTGACACTGACGATCGCGCCGTATCAAGACCCGCCGGCATCGCTGCGTGATCGAGCGGCCCGAGACGGTCCACTGACGGCAGGTGCCAGTCTGTATGTTGTTGCAACTGATGCGCGAGACGCAGCAGGGTGTCCTCGTGCCACGCGCGACCGATCAACTGAACCCCGGTCGGCAATCCGTTCTGCGTGCGCCCTGCCGGTACGGCAACCGCCGGCAGCCCCAGGTAGTTGATGCCACGTGTCCAGTAGGAGAAGTCGCCGAAGCGCCGTTCGATCTCGTCCGCATCGCCGTCGAGCGTCTCGGCAATGGTCGGCACCGCGTACGGCAACGTCGGCAGCAGCAGGGCTTGTGCGCCTGTCAGATAGCGCTCGACAAACGACTGCGTGTAGCCGGCTCGCAGGCGCAGCGCGTCGAAGTAACGAGTGGCCGGATACAGGAGGCCACGCTCCAGCCGGCGCAAGACCTGCTCGCCATACTCGTCACGCCGCTCGCGCAGCCATTGACCGTGGATCGAGGCGGCTTCGGCGCCCAACACCAACGTGGCAAGCGCACCGGCTTCGCGCAGATCGGGCAGCGCGACTTTGCGAATGGTCGCGCCGCAGGCTTCGAGCGCTTGCGTCACCCGTGCAACGGCAGCACGGATTTCGTCGGAGATCGGTGCCGTGGTGTCGAACTCGGGCACCGCGACGACGTCGCGCTCGCTCAAGGGCTGCGCCAACGCGGTCGTGAAATCACGCGCTTGGCTGACGAGGCAATGGGGATCGTTGGCGTCCGGCCCCCAGACGGTTTCGAGCACCGCCGCCGCATCGGCCGCGGTACGCGCCAGCACGCCGACACAATCGAGGCTTGGCGACAGCGGCATCACGCCGTAGGTCGAGACCGCGTGCTGGGTCGGCTTGATGCCGGTGACGCCATTGACGGCGGCTGGGATCCGGACGGAGCCGCCGGTATCGGAGCCGAGCGCGGCGAACGCCAGACCGCGTGCGACGGCCACGCCGCTGCCGCTGGACGACCCGCCACTGACGTGCTCCGGCGACCAGGCGTTGCGGCCATGCCCGAGGTGCGCGTTGAAGCCTGTCGGGCTCATGGCGAACTCCGCCATGTGCAGGGCACCGAGATCGACCGCGCCTGCTGCATCGAGGCGCGCGAGCACGGTAGCCGTATGCAATGGTCGATTACCAGCGAGGATGCGGCTACCGCACTCGGTCAGCTCGCCGGCGCGGAAGAACATGTCCTTGTGCGCGAGGGTCGCCCCCAGCACGCGGCTGTTGGGCAGCGCGACGTCGTCACGGACCGCGTTGTCGACGGTGCGCGCCTGGTCGAGCGCTGCATCGCCACGCAGGCGCACGAAGCCGCCCGTCAGACCGGCGACACCCGCAGCGTCGAGCGCCAGGGCGGTTCGTTCAACGCAAGTGGCGTCGGACATCTCGCGGCCCGGCGCTGAGGCCGTTGCAGAGACCGGTGCATCAACATGCAGCGTGCGCATCGCATGTCTCCTGCTGGCGCAGCGTGGCGTCGAAGGCGTCGGGCGTCAGCCAGTCGAGCGCACGAGCTGCGCGGGCGACGGCGTCGGTGATGCCATGTGCGGCGTTGGCGAGTGCGACCGCATGCACTGGGCTCAGCGGCGCCGAGCCGAACTGATCGACCCAGCGCGCGGCGCTGGTCGCGTCGACCCGCCCGGATCCGTCGGTAGGGGGTGTGGAATGGCTTGCGGTCGGGCCGACGTCTCGGGGTTGACCGAGGGCGTCGGGTATCGGCATTGCATCGCCTTGCCGGATGTTGCCTTGCATCCTTGCCTCCATCGCCGTGCCATCACGGCGAGCCGTGCCGCGGGTGCCGAGCGTCTCGGCGCAGCCCGCGTGATGTCGATTGGAACGTACCGTGTGAGCCGCGCTGCCCGGCTCAGTCGCCGACGCCGTGGCCGCGTTTCGGAATCAGTGCGCTGCGTACGAATTCCATGACCTGCACGCCGTTCTGGTTAAACGCGCGGGTGTGCACGGTGACGATACCTTGCGTGGGACGCGAGCGCGATTCGCGCTTTTCCAGTACCTGCGATTCGGCGTAGAGCGTGTCGTTGCAGAACACCGGGGCGGTGAGCTTGATCTCTTTCCAACCGAGGTTGGCGATGGCCTTGCCGCTCACGTCGTTGACGGTCATGCCGAGGACGATGGCGACCGTCAGTCCGCTATTGACGAGCAGTTGGCCGAATTCGCTCTTGGCCGCGTGGGCGGCATCGCAATGCATCGGATGGAAGTTCATCGTCAGCAGCGAGAAGTGAATATTGTCGGCCTCGGTGATGGTGCGCCCGGGGCGGTGCTCATAGATATCGCCAACCTCGAACTCCTCGAGATAGCGCCCGTAGCTCGCACGAATGCGGCGCGTAGTCTCCGCCTGGGGTTGCAGTGCGTCCATGTCTCCCTCCTCCTGAATTCGATCGCTTGGTTGGGTTCACCGACTTTGTTCGGTGTTTATTACTTTGTACGGACAAAGTATTGGCGAAAGAAAAGCCGAAGTCAAGATGATGGGAAACCCTTAGAGGTGGGGGGAGTACAGCCGATCCAGCGGGTTGGCCGTCGCCTATCCGGTGGGGGTGCGGATTCAGCGCGCCCTTGATCGATCGTCCGTCGTGAGCGCGGCGAGAAAGCGTTCGGTCAGATCCAGTTGGCTGCCGGCGCGCGTCAACCGCAGAATTTGCGAGGAGAACGTGTTTCGCGCGAGCGGAATGAAGACGGCCCGCTGAGACCGGGTGCGCGCCAAGGCTTCCGGCACCAGGGCGACCCCCATCTGAAATTCAACCATTGTCACGACCGTTTGCCACAGCCTTGCTTCATGTCGGATCTGGGGACTGAACCCCGCCTCGACACAGGTGGCAATGATCTGGTCGTGGTAATGCGGAGACACCGTGCGCGGGAACAGGATGAACGGCTCGTCCGAGAGTTGACGCAAGTCGATGCGCCGCCGCTTCGCCAGCTTGTGATCGACGGGCAGGCAACAAAGCAACGCCTCCGACATCCACACCTGCGTCTCGACTTCGGCCGGAAAGTGCCCCCAGTGGGCAAATCCCAGGTCGATCTGCAACTGCTGCAACGCTCGCACCTGCTCCGCCGTGTTCATCTCCTTGAGCACGATCTCCACCGACGAATGCGCCGATTCGAACTGTTGCACGGCTTCGGGTAGCCCCCGGTAGAGCATCGAATTGACGAACCCAATGCGCAGGCGTCCCGCCAGCCCGTGCGCGGACTGCAGCGTGACCTTGGCCACGTCCTCCGCCTGCTCCAACAGCCGCCGGGCTTCGCCCAAGAGCACTTGCCCCGCATTGGTCAGCGCCACCGACTTGTTGCTGCGCTCGAGCAGCTTCACGCCGAGTTGTTCTTCGAAACGGCGAATGTCGAAACTCAAGGCGGGTTGCGAGATGAAGAGCCGACGCGCCGCCCGGCCGAAATGCAATTCCTCCGCGACTGCGACGAAGTATCTGAGTTGCCTCAGTTCCATGAAAGCGCCCCCCCGGATAACGATAAATAGATCTTATCGTACGTGCCATTAATTGTATTGGACGATTATCAGACTGAAACGTACGCTGGTCTCCAAGAAGGTACGGTGCCGAGGCATCGCACGATAATCCAGGAGACAGTGAATGCTCGAACTTCGGCAAACGCCCGAGACGTCCAACATCCCCGATAGCCGCGGCATCAATTTCTTCCTTAGCGACCCATCGTTCGGCGCGCTGCTCAAGAGCTACCTGGGCGAGACGGTGTTCCATGGGGTCGAAGACAGACTCGTCGCACTGGGACAACGCGCGTCTGACGAACTCGATGCATGGGCGACGACCGCCGACCACCATCCGCCCGCGCTTCGCCCGCGCACGCGCCGCGGCGAGGCGATCCAGCACATCGAGAAACACCCCGATTACGTCGCGCTCGAACGCGTGGCGTACAGCGAACTCGGCCTCGCCTCGATGAGTCATCGCAGCGACGCACCGCCGCCGCTCGTCAAGTACGCGCTCACGTTCCTGTTCGTCCAGGCCGAATTCGGCCTCTGCTGCCCGGTCAGCATGACCGATTCGCTCACGCGCACGCTGCGCAAGTTCGGGTCGAAGGCGCTCGTGGACCGCTATCTGCCGAGGCTCGTGTCGCAGGACTTCGACACGCTCTTCCAGGGCGCGATGTTCATGACGGAGCAGGCGGCAGGCTCCGATACCGGACGCACCGTGACGCGCGCGACCCGCGGCGTCGATGCCGACGGCAACGAGGTCTGGAAGCTGACCGGCGACAAGTGGTTCTGCTCGAACGCCGATGCCGATTTGGCCATGGTCCTCGCCCGTCCGGACGGCGCGCCCGAAGGCATGAAGGGACTGGCGCTGTTCCTGCTCCCGAAGGTGCTTGAAGACGGCACGCGCAACCGCTATCAGATCGTTCGGCTGAAAGACAAACTCGGCAGCCGCTCGATGGCAAGCGGCGAAATCGTGCTCGACGGCGCCGAGGCCTACCTCATCGGCGAAGTGGGCCGCGGCTTCCAGCAGATGGCGGACATGATCAACATGTCGCGGCTGTCCAACGGCGTACGTGCGGCCGGCCTGATGCGCCGCGCCCTCACCGAAGCGCTTCATGTGGCGAGACATCGTTCGGCCTTCGGTCGCAAGCTCATCGAGATGCCGCTGATGCAGCGCCAGTTGCTGAAGATCATGTTGCCGGCGGAACAGGCACGATCGATGTTCATGCAAATCGCGACGCTCCTTCCCCGCGCCGACCGCGGCGATGCGCTGGCGGCCAAATGCGTGCGCATCCTCACCCCGCTCGTGAAGCTGCGCGCATGCCGAGACGCTCGCCAGGCCACCGGCGACGCGATGGAAGTGCGCGGCGGCGTGGGCTATATCGAGGAGTGGGCCGACCCGCGACTCGTGCGCGACGCGCATCTGGGCTCCATCTGGGAGGGCACGAGCAACATCGTGGCGCTGGACGTGGCACGGGCCACGCGACGTGAAGGCGCGCTGGCATCGCTCGGCCAATATGTTCATACGCTGCTCGACGATACGGCATTGCCGCCGGCCACCGTCGCCTTGCTGCGCAACGTATTCGAGCGCGCCAGCGCCGCGCTCGACAGCGTGGCGGAGTGCGGTCGCGACGAGAACGTGCGCGAGGCGGCAAGCGCCGTGTACAACGCGACAACGGCAGTGTTCATGGCGACGGAAGCGGCGCGCCTCGCCCCCGACTTTCGCCGGCTTGCCCTTGCCCACCTCATCGTCGAACACAAGTTGCTGCCGCGCGACCCGCTCGCGCCGAAGGACGTCCGTGACGACGCGCCGTTGCTTCGTCGGTTGGTCGACGAGACGCCGGTCTCCCTCGACGCCGCGATGTCGCTCATGCCCACGCAGGAAGGCGGTGCGCGATGAGCGCCGCTCGTGTGACCGGCGCCCTTCAGGGACTTCGCGTCATCGACCTGAGCCGGGTGCTGGGCGGCCCGTACTGCACGCAGGCGCTCGCTGACCACGGCGCCCAAGTGATCAAGCTCGAACCCCCGGGCGGCGACGAAACGCGCGGCTGGGGCCCTCCCTTCGTTGGCGAGACGGCCTCGTATTTCGTGGGCGTCAACCGGAACAAACAAGGGATTTGCGTCGACCTGTCGCGCGAGGAAGGTCGCGAAGTGCTGTGGCAACTACTCGACGGCGCCGACGTGCTAGTGGAGAACTTCAAACCCGGCACGCTCGAGCGTTGGGGGATGGAATACGCCAGGCTCTCCGAGCGCTATCCGCGCTTGATTCACTGCGCGATCTCGGGCTTCGGGCCGGACGGCACCCTCGGCGGCCTGCCCGGCTACGACGCCGCCATTCAGGCGATGACGGGACTGATGAGCGTGAATGGCGAAAGTGAAGGACCCGCGCTGCGCGTCGGTCTTCCGGTGGTGGACATGGTCACCGGGCTCAATGCGCTGTCGGGCATTCTGCTGGCGCTCGCGGAACGCGAAAAGAGCGGTCGGGGTCAGTCGCTCGATATTGCGCTATACGACTGTGCCGTCTCGTTGCTGCATCCGCACTTGCCCAACTACTTCGGCAACGGCCGCACGCCGCAACGCAGCGGCAATGCGCATCCGAACATCACGCCGTACGACAGCTACCGAACCGCGACTGAGCCCATCTTTCTCGCTGTCGGCAACGACCGACAATTCGCGAAGCTGGTGTCGCATCTGAACGCGCCGGAACTCGCCGAAGACGCGCGTTTCGTGGACAACCGCAGTCGTTGCGAACATCGCCGCGAGCTCAAGGAAATCCTGGAAACGCTTCTGCAAGCCCATGCATGCGAGCCGCTCGCGGCCGAGCTGATTCGTGGCGGCGTGCCGTGCGGGCCGGTGCAAACCGTCGATGCCGTCGCCCGGCACCCGCATACGCGCCACCGCCAACTGATCGTCGAAATCGGCGCGTACCGCGGCACCGGCACCCCGATCAAGCTCTCGCGAACGCCAGCGACGTATCGCACGCCCCCGCCCACCCTCGGCGGCGATACCCGCGCCGTGCTTGACGCGCTCGGTGTCGACGCAACAACGCAGCAGCGGTTGTTCGACGCCGGGGTGCTCAAAGGCTGAACGCGCTCCCGCCCCCTCAGAAACAAGCATTCGAAACAAGCCGGCGATCGAGACCGGCCATCCTTACCTGGAGACATTTCATGCAGAACCACGCTCAGGGCAGCCCGGCGCGTCAGCCGGGCCGTGCCGCCTTCGCCGCTTTCGTCGGCACCACCATCGAATGGTATGACTTCTATATCTATGCGATGGCGTCGGCGCTCATTTTCAACAAGCTTTTTTTCCCGCAAGGCGATCCGTTCTACGCCACGCTGGCATCGTTCGGCACGTTTGCGGTCGGGTTCTTCGCGCGTCCGTTCGGGGGCTTGATCTTTGGCCACATCGGCGACCGGATCGGCCGAAAGAAAGCCTTGGTCGCCACGCTGGCGATCATGGGGATCGGCACGGTCGGCATCGGTTTCCTGCCGACTTATGCGAGCGCCGGGGTACTGGCGCCCACGCTCCTCGTCGTGCTGCGCATCGCCCAGGGCATTGCGATCGGCGGCGAATGGGGCGGCGCGGTGCTGATGGCGGGCGAGCATGCGCCGCAACGCAAGCGCACCTTCCTTGCGTCATTCGCTCAGCTCGGCAGCCCCGCCGGATTGATTCTCGCGCTGCTCGCTTTCAAGACAGTGGGACATCTTCCGCGCGAAACGCTGATGGGCTGGGGCTGGCGCCTGCCCTTCCTGGCCAGCGCGGTACTGCTCGTCATTGGCGTATTCATCCGCGCGAGCGTATCGGAATCCCCGGAGTTCACGGCAGCCATCGAACGGGAGAAGCCTGCGCGCCTTCCCATCGTCGACGTGCTGCGCAATGCATGGGGCACCGTCCTGCTGTGCCTGGGCGCGAACGTGATCGGCGTGGCCGGCGCATGGTTCCTCAACACATTCATGCTCAGCTTCACCACCCAGACGCTTGGCTTGAGTCGCGAGATGATCCTGGACTGCCTGTTCGTGGTGGCGTTCGTTCACTTCTTCAACCAGCTCTTTTCCGGGTGGATCGCGCAGCGCGTCGGGCCGGTCAAGTTTCTTGCGTGGGCCGCCGGGCTCGCGATGCTGTCGCCATATCCCATGTTCGCCCTGGTGTCGACGGGTCGGCCTGTGGCCATCGTCATCGGCATCGGGATTGCGGTGGTGTGCATGTCGGGTTCGTATGCCGTGATGGCTGGGCTCATGACCGATGCGTTTGACGTACGCTATCGCTACTCCGCGATTTCACTGTCGTACCAGTGCTGCGCGGCGATCGCCGGCGGTCTGACGCCATTGATCGGCACCGTGCTGGCCCACGCGTGGCCGGGGCAGTGGTGGCCGCTGGCTCTGTTCTATAGCGCCCTTGCCGCCGTGTCGCTGGTTTGCCTCATCGGGCTGCAATGGAAGAAGTCCGTCTATCGCGCACCGGCGTCGGTGGCGGTGCCCGAATAAGCCCTCGGCAGCTTCGGGCGGCAACGTCGGTCGGTGTGACGATCGGCGTTGCCGCGACACGACACTCAGTCGTAAGCTCTCGCATCCTCGACCCACGTCCCATCCACCGGCAGTGTTCCGGCGGTGACGAAATCGACGTCCCCGCGCAGTCGCGTCACGTCGCGCAACGTTTGCTGCACCCGTGCGGCCAAGCCTTCCGGCGGCGCAGTGTTCGTCTCGCAAATCAGGCGCATCCGATCCTCTCCGACACGCCCCTCCACCCTTAGCCTCAGGCGCACCAACTCTGGATAGCGCTTGGCAATTTCGCCAATCTGCCCGGGATGAACGAACATGCCGCGCACCTTCACCGTCTGGTCGGCGCGTCCGAGCCAGCCCTTGAGCCGCATATTGGTGCGCCCGCAAGGGCTGATCCCCGCCTCCACGGCAGACAAATCCCCCGTCGCAAACCGAATCAGCGGATAGTCCGGATTGAAATTCGTGACAACCACTTCGCCAATTTCGCCCTCGGGCACCGGCTTCGTGCCCCCTGGCTCCACCAACTCGACGAGCACGCTTTCGTCAACGATCAACCCCGCCTGCGCGTCGCTCTCGAACGCAATCAATCCTAAATCCGCCGTGCCATACGACTGCCGCGCCGTCACGCCACGCGCACGGAACCACTCACGCAACGAAGGCGGCAGCGCCTCGCCGGACACCGTAGCGCGTCGAATACTGCCGACATCCGCACCGACCGATTCGCTCTTCTCCATCAGGATCTTCAGGAATGACGGCGTGCCTGCATAGGCGACCGGTCGCAAATGACGAATCGCCTCGAGCTGCAATTCGGTCTGCCCGACGCCCGCAGGAAATACGCAGCAGCCCAACCGCGCCGCGCCGGTCTCGATCATCATCCCGGCCGGCGTGAAGTGATACGAGTAGGTGTTGTAGACCAGATCACCGGCGCGCAGTCCCGCCGCAAACATCGCGCGCGCAAACCGCCACCAGTCGCTGCCGCGCCCGTCCGGCTCATAGATCGGCCCGGGCGATTGATAGACGTGCGCCAGGGCGCCGACAGGCGTGGCATTCAAGCCCCCCAGCGGCGGATGACGCACCTGGAACGCCGTCAGGTCGGACTTGCGCGTCACCGGCAGACCCGCCAGTGCATGGCGCGAACCGATCTCTCGCGCGTCCACCGCCCCGAGCGCTTGTGCAAAATACGCCGCGTGCGCCTGAGCGTGTCCGACCTGCGTCGGCAACGCCGCCAACAGCGCCTTTTCGCGAACCTCCGGCGCACGGGTTTCCAGTTTGTCGAAGTAATCGTTCATAGTGACGGAAATACGTTGAGGATTAACGATCGGTGCACAATCGTCCACACGGGCAAGCGCGAGCGCTCAAGCGCTCACGCAATCCAGCGCTTGCGTCGTCGATAACTCTTGACGTTGCGGAAGCTCCCCGCACTGTTGTCCCCGTCCTTGGCGATGCCAAGATAGAACTCCTTGACGTCCTCGTTATCGCGCAGCGATGCCGCGTCGCCGTCCATCACCACACGCCCGTTCTCAAGGATGTAACCGTAGTCCGCATAGCGCAGCGCCACCATCGTGTTCTGCTCTGCCAGCAGAAAACTGACGTTCTCGCGCTGATTCAAATCACGCACGATCGCAAAGATCTCTTCGACGACCTGCGGTGCAAGCCCCATCGACGGCTCATCGAGCAGCACCATCGACGGCTGCGCCATCATCGCGCGCCCGATCGCGCACATTTGCTGTTCGCCCCCCGAGGTGTAGCCCGCCTGTGATTTGCGTCGCGTCTTCAAGCGCGGGAAATAGGCGTAGATGCGCTCCAGCGCATGTTGTTGTGCGCTACGCGACGCGTGACGCACATAGCCGCCCGTCAGCAGGTTTTCTTCAATGGTCAGGTGCGCGAAGCAATGACGTCCCTCCATTACCTGGATCACGCCCCGTGTGACGAGGCCGTTCGGCGTAAGCTTCTCGACGCGCTCGCCGCGATAGTCGATCGTGCCTTTCGTCACTTCGCCGCGCTCGGCCTGCAGCAGATTCGAAATCGCCTTGAGCGTCGTACTCTTGCCAGCCCCATTGGCCCCGAGCAATGCAACGATCTTGCCCTCGGGCACCGTCAGCGACACGCCCTTGAGCACGAGAATGACGTGGTCGTAGATGACTTCGATATTGTTGACGCTCAAACTCGCTTCCATGCATGACTCCAGGATCGATGCGACGGTAGGTCGTCGACCGTCGTCCGCACTGCGCTTCGCCGTGCGGACGACGGCGTCGATCACATCTTGTAGCAGGCGGGTGTCATTCCCTTCTCTTTCGCATACTGCTTGGCCGACGCTTCGAACAACGGGTGAATCAGACGCCGATTGCCCTCGATCCAGTCGGATACCATCACCCACTTGGCCCCATCCCATTGCTGGATGCGCACCTTGCCTGAGCCCTCGTGGTCCTCACAGCTCGTCTTGATGTCGGGCAGCAGCCCCGTGGCGCCCAGGGTCTTCAGGCGGGCCGCGTCGATATTCAGATTCTCGAGCGCCCAACGCACCTGCTCCGGCGTCATGACCCGGCCCTTGCCGAACTTATTCTGAGCGGTATTGAGCGCCTCGACCGTAGCGACCGCCGCAGACACGCCGCGGTTGTAGAGCACGGAGCCAACCTTCGACGAATCTTGCAGATTGCCCTTGCCTGCGCCATAGACCACCTTCTCGATGTCGGCGATCAGCGGCACCTGCTTGCCCGCCACGTTCCAGGTCGCGCTCATGTACCCCTTGGCCGCCGGGCCCGCCGGAATCGTGTCTTCCTCGGAGCCGGCCCACCAGCTACCGACGATCCTGTCGCGCGGATAACCGACCTTTTGCGCTGCCTTGAGTGCGGTCTGGTTCATCACGCCCCAGCCCCAGAACACGACGTAGTCGGGGTTTTCCTGACGAATTCGCAACCATTGCGCGCCCTGCTCGTTCCCCGGATGCGCCACCGGAATCTCGATCAGGTTGAACTTGTGGATCTTCGATTCGGCCTGCAAGGCGACAATCGGCTCCTTGCCATACGCCGAGTCGTGATACAGGTAGACGATCTTCTTCCCGTTCAGCGAGCCATGGTTCTTGTCGGCCAGGAACTTGATAATGGCCGACGCTTGCATCTGGTACGTCGTGACCAGCGGGAACGCCCACGGGAATACCGAGCCATCCACCGCATCGGTACGGCCGTAGCCCATCATCACGAGCGGCACCTTGTCCGTCGCCGTCTTGTCGATCAGCGCGTACGAAATGCCCGTCGCCATCACGTGGTACGCCGTGCCCTTGGTGACCGGGTTCTTTCCCTTGAGACGCTCGTAGCACTCCACGCCCTTGGCGTTGTTGTACTCGGTCTCGCACTCCTCCCATGTCAACTTCACGCCGTTGACACCGCCATGCTTGAGATTCACGTATTGCAGATAGTCGATAAAGCCGCCATAGAAGGACTGACCGTTCGCCCCATACGGGCCGACCCGGTAGTCGGCAAGTGCGATGAACTGATCGTTCGACTGCGCAAACGACGCGCCGGCGCCCCCCATGCCAAGCACGAGCGCCATGCCTAACGATGCCGTCAATTGTTTCGTGTTCATGCTGTGTCTCCGTCTGTGGTTTTTTTCATGGCAAACGCTGCTGCGGTACCGCACGACGCACCGTGCGCCACCGTGTCCAACCTCAATGCGGGAAGGGCCAGATGCGCAACTTCTCCTTGGCAATTTGCCAAAGCCGCGCCAGCCCATGCGGCTCGACAATCAGGAAGAAGATGATGAGCCCGCCAAACACCATCAACTGAATGTGCGAAACGGTCGCATTCGTGAACGGCAAGTGCATAAGCGTGGCCATCGCTGGCAACGCGCTATCGAGCAGAATCGGCAACAGCAGGATGAATGCAGCGCCCAGAAAGCTCCCCAGAACGCTGCCAACGCCGCCGATAATGATCATGAACAGGATGCGAAAGGACAGATCCAGTGAGAAGCCGTCCGGCTCGACGGAACCGAGGTAACAGTAGGCATACAGCGCGCCAGCCACACCGCAATAGAAGGAGCTGACCGCGAAGGCAAGCAATTTGACGCGCATCAGCGGAATACCGATCACCTCGGCAGCGACGTCCATGTCGCGTACCGCCATCCACGCGCGACCGATGTGCGATCGCACCAGGTTCTTCGCCACGAGCGCCATCACCGTGACGACGCCGAGCACGAACAGGTATTTGCGTACCGGCGTGTCAACGTCGACGCCGAGCATCGAGATCTTCTGCGCGGTGATCACCCCGGACGAACTGTGGTTCGAGAGCCATGGAAATTTCGTCAGCACCCAGAGCACAAAGAACTGGGCCGCCAGCGTGGCGACCGCCAGGTAGAAGCCCTTGATGCGAAGCGATGGCAAGCCGAACGCCACGCCCACAATTGCGGCGCAAACGCCACCCAGCGTGAACGAAGCAAGAATAGGCATGCCCTCGATGCGCAACTGGAAGTTGTACGACGCGTAGGCGCCCACCGCCATGAACGCCGCCGTTCCCAGAGACAACTGCCCCGCATAGCCTGTCAGGATGTTGAGGCCCAACGCCGCGAGCGAGAACACGAGAAACGGCACGAAAATCGCCGTAAGCCAGTATTCGGAGGCGACCCACGGCAGCACGCCGAACGCGACGGCAAGCAAAGCGCAGACGGCGAACCGATCCTGGCGGATCGGAAAGATCTGGCTATCGGCTTCGTAAGAGGTCTTGAACTGCCCGGCTTCGCGATAGAACATGGATGGCCTCTGCGGTAAATGCTTGTACGTTCGTTTGGAGTTGACAGCCGTCGGCTCAGACCCGATCGATATGCCGCTCGCCAAACAGTCCTTCCGGGCGAACCAGCAGGAACAGCAGCGCAAAGACATAAGGGAACCAGCCCTCGATGCCCCCGAAATTCCCACTGAACTGACTTTCCAGCAGTTGCGGCACGTAGATCTCCGCGAGCTTTTCCGCCGCGCCGATGATCAATCCCCCGACAATCGCCCCCGGAATCGACGTGAAGCCACCCAGGATCAGCACCGGCAGCGCCTTGAGCGCGGTCATCGTCAGCGCGAACTGCACGCCGTTGCGCGATCCCCAGAGCATGCCGGCAACGAGCGCAACGAACCCGGAGACGCTCCACACCACGACCCAGATGCGTTGCAATGGAATACCCAGCGAGAGCGCCGCCTGGTGATCGTCGGCCACGGCACGAAGCGCGCGGCCGATGCGCGTGGCCTTGAAGAACAACGCCAGCAACGCCACCAGCACGGCGGCAATGCCGGCCGCGGCCAGATCGAAGCGGCTCACGAGCACGCCCGTCGAGTCCAGGATCGATGCGATGGGCTCGTCGACGATGCCCAGCGACAGCGGGCGCACCTCATTGCCCCACAACAAAGGCGCGAGGCCTTCGAGGAAGAACGACAGCCCGATCGTCGCCATGAACAACGTGATAGGCGACTGGTTCACCAGCTTTCGCAGCACGAAGCGCTCCGTCGCCAGGCTCATCAACACCATGACGCCGAATGCGCCAATCGCGGCCAGCCACAGCGGCAAGCCGTGCTCCATCAGGCCGACCACCGACAGCGCCGCAAAATACACCATCGCGCCCTGGGCAAAGTTGAACACGCCAGATGCCTTGAAGATCAGCACGAAGCCGAGCGCGACGAGGGAATACATCACCCCGGAGAGCAGCCCGCCGATCAGGATTTCCATAAAGAACTGCATCGATGTCTCCCAGTTGCCAACGCGTTGCCGGCAATCGCTTATCGCCTGGCCGTCATGCGGCGGCGGGCATTCCGTGCGCTACCCCCAGATAGGCACGTATGACTTCGGGGTCCGCCCTGACTTCAGCGGGAGTTCCGTCACCGATCTTCTTGCCATAATCGAGCACCACGACCCGATCGGAGATATCCATCACTACGCCCATGTCGTGTTCGATCAACACAATCGTCGTGCCGAACGCTTCGTTGACGTCCAGGATGAAGCGGCACATGTCGCGCTTCTCTTCGAGATTCATGCCGGCCATCGGCTCGTCGAGCAACAGCAGCCCCGGTTCGGCGGCAAGCGCGCGCGCCAACTCGACACGCTTTTGCAGACCGTAAGGCAGACGTCCGACCGGCGTCTTCCGGATGTGCTGAATTTCGAGAAAGTCGATGATCTCTTCGACCTTGACGCGATTCGCCATTTCCTCTTGCCGCGCCCGGCCCCACCAGAGCGCGCTGGCCAGCAGGCCCGAGCGCATTCGGGTGTTACGGCCCGTCATGATGTTGTCGAGCACCGTCATGCCCTTGAACAGCGCGATGTTCTGAAACGTGCGCGCCACGCCCTGGCGCGCGGCCGACGTCGGATGCATTCGCTGTCGCAACTGCCCACGGAAGACAATCGCGCCCTGCTGCGGGTGGTAGACGCCGTTGATCACGTTGAGCATGGAACTTTTGCCCGCGCCATTGGGGCCGATGATCGCGCGGATCTCGTGCTCGCGAACGTCGAACGAGATATCCGTCAATGCCTTCACGCCGCCAAACGACAGGCTGATGTGCTGCAAATCGAGCAGAACGTCGCCAAATGTCCGGATGTCGTGCATGCCTTCTCCCGCTAAGTGCCTGGCTGAGTGCCAATGTTGAGGTCGGTGCGCTGGTCGATGCGACGCTCAAGCGGCGCAGCGCAATGCCGCAGGCGCAGGGTCGTCTGTCGATTCGCGCGCACCGATCACACGCGCCGGATGTATCGTGAGCGTGGCACTCACGCTGCCTTCGCGTCCGTCCTCGAACCTCACGCGCGTTTCGATGAATTGCACCGTCTTGCCAGAATAGAAGGCATCGACCAGCACCTCGTATTTCTGCGCGATGAACGTGCGGCGCACTTTGCGCGTGCGCGTCAGTTCGTCGTCATCCGGGTCCAGCTCCTTGTGCAGAATGACGAAGCGCTGAACCTGCGCGGCGGAAAAGGCGCGCTCCTTGGCGAGATCCGCATTCACAGTCTCCACGCAACCCAGAATCAGTTCGGCGACGCGCGGATGGCAGGCCAGGTCCACATATCCGGCGTAGGCGAGGTTCTGCCGCTCCGCCCAGTTCCCCACGGCATCCATGTCGATGTTGATGAAGGCACACACCCCGTCGCGACCGTCGCCGAATGCCACCGCCTCCTTGATGTACGCGAAGAACTTGAGCTTGTTCTCGATGAACTTCGGCGCGAACAACGACCCACAGGCCAGTTTGCCGACATCCTTGGCCCGATCGATGATGCGCAGATGACCATCGGCATCGATGATGCCGGCGTCGCCCGTGCGGAAATAGCCAGCCTCGTCGAGGGCTTCGCACGTGGCATCGGGCCGCTTGTAGTACGCCTTGAGCAAGCCCACCCCGCGCACCAGCACTTCGCCGTTGTCGGCGATCTTGATGTCCATCCCGGGCGCGACCGGCCCCACGCTGTCGAATCGCACCTCTCGATCCGGTTGCAGGCAGACATATGCGCACGTCTCCGTCTGCCCGTAGAACTGCTTCAGATTGATACCGATTGCGCGATAGAACCGAAACAGATCCGGACCAATCGCCTCGCCAGCGGTGTATGCCGTGCGAATCCGGCTCATGCCGAGCGTGTTGCGCAGCGGGCCGTACACACAAAGATTCCCGAGTGCGTACTGGACCCGATCGAGCCACGACACCGCACGACCGTCGAGCACCGCCGCGCCGCACCGGTTCGCCACGTTCATGAAGTGCGCGAACATCACGCGCTTGACCCGACTCGCATCTTCCATGCGAATCATCACTTGCGTGAGCACGTTCTCGTAGACGCGAGGCGGCGCAAAGTAATAGGTGGGCCCGATCTCGCGCATATCGGTGGCGATGGTTTCGGGCGACTCCGGACAGTTGACGGTGAATCCCGCCACCAGCGCCTGCGCGTAAGAAAACAGATGATCGCCCACCCAAGCCATCGGCAGGTACGACAGCACTTCGTCGCCGGGGCCGAGGCGATCGAATGCACTTCCGTGAAACGCTGCGCCAATCAGCCCCGCGTGCGAATGGCATACGCCCTTGGGCTTGCCCGTCGTGCCGGAGGTATAGAGGATGGTCGCCGTATCGTCGGGCTCGCCGCCGGCCACGGCATCGTCAAAGTAGCGCGGGTGCCTGGCGTCGAACTCGCGCCCCTGCTCGATGGCCGACACGTATGACTGCAGTCCCGCGGCATCGTAGCCCCGCAGGCCTCGCGAATCTTCGTAAATGATGTGGGATAGCCTCGGCACCTGGGCGCGCAGCGCCAACAGCTTGTCGACCTGCTCCTGATCTTCGACGATGGCGAAATCGATTTCGGCCTCGTCGAGCACATGCGTCATTTCCGCTGCCACGGCGTCCTGATAGAGCGGCACGGCGACGCCGCCGAGCGCTTGCGCGGCCGTCATTGCCCAGTACAGGCGAACGCGGTTATTACCGACAATGGCGAGGTTATCTCCGCGCTTGAAGCCCGCGGCGGCCAGCGCGCACGCCAGCATCCGGACTTCTTGCGCGGCGGCGTGCCAGGTCCAGCATTGCCAGATCCCCAGATCTTTTTCCCGATATGCCGTGCGGGTGCCGCGTGTGGCCGCGTGGGCCAACAACAAACGCGGGAAAGTGGTCCGCTCCTGCATGCCTGTCTCCTGTGTCTCGCCACGATTCGACTTGTGTCGAGGGGCGTGGCGTGGCTCGGTCGGCGCGCGTGCGTGTGGCACGCTCTCTACAGCTAGCAACGTCTCTGACGGACGTCATTTTTAGTGGCACTTCGTCATTCACGATGGCTTGTGATCGTCGGCACCATGGAGCGGCGACGACTATCCCTGGCGACAGGCAGCTTCTATACTTGCACTTCGGCGTCGTGCACGAATCGCCGTGAAGACTTGTCGCGCCGCTCTCAGGCAAGGCGACGATACCTCATGGATCACGACGGATTTGTCACCCGGATGACAATCAAGGGAAAGTCCCTATATGTCGCTCGAAACCCTGTTGCAACGCAGCGTATGGGCGCAAGGACTAACGCCCGCGCAACGCGAACGTGTCGTGGCCGAGATTCAGGTGCGGCCGGTCGAGAGCGGTGGCTATGTGTGCCGCAAGGGAGACCCGTCGCACGCCTGGTTTGGCGTCATCGACGGACTGGTGAAGATCGCGACGGCATCGGCCAGCGGGAAGTCCGTCACGTTCACGGGCGTGCCTGCGGGGGCATGGTTCGGGGAAGGGTCGGTGCTCAAGCGCGAGAACCGTAAATACGATGTGATGGCACTGCGCGATTCCGTCCTTGCCCATATGCCGATTGCCACGTTCGACTGGTTGCTCGACACGAGCATTCCCTTCAATCGCTTTCTCACGCTTCAGCTCAATGAGCGGCTGGGTCAGTTCATCGCGGCGGTCGAGCACGAACGATTACTCGACACCGACGCGCGCGTTGCGCGCTCCCTGTCGTCGATGTTCAACCCGACGCTCTATCCGTCCGACGACACCACCGTACAGATTTCACAGGAAGAGCTGAGCTATCTCGCCGGCGTTTCACGGCAGCGCGTCAACCTGGCGCTCAAGGTGCTGGAGCAGGCCAAGCTCGTCAAGGTCGACTACGGCGTGTTGACGATCCTCGACCTCGAAGGGCTACGCGAATTCGGGATGTAAGCGGCGCCGACATGGCATCACGGCGCCGCGCATCGCACACTGACGAAGAAGAAGAAGCCCGCTCACATTCGCGGACCCTCCATTCTTACACCTTAAGGTTGCTCCGATTACTTGGCAGCGGCGATCACGGCAATCTCGACGAGCAGATCGGGGGCTGCCAGACGCGCCTCTACCGTAGCACGCGTCGGGGTATTACCCGGGCTCGTCCACGCATCCCACACGGCGTTCATGCCGGCGAAGTCGGCCTCGATGTCCTTCACCCAGACCTGCGCCGAGAGCAGACGCGACTTGTCGATGCCGGCGTCCTTCAGATAACCATCGATCTTTGCGAGCACTTGTTGCGTCTGCCCCGTGATGTCCTGACTGCGATCGTCTGCAGTCTGGCCGCCGATGTAGACCGTCCCGTTATGCACCACGACACGGCTCATCCGTGCGTTCGTGTGATGGCGTTGAATATCGCTCATTAACCACATCTCCAAAAGAATCAAAAAAGTAGCGGGTGGGAGGCGCGAGTCCCCTCACCTACTTGGGAAAGTCTGCACGTTCGCTCAGGACGTCGGCGCCGCCGACCGCGGTGGCCAACTCGCCCAACGTCACCGGCTTGATCGGAGGACGGATGCGATAGTACCCGACCTCCGGCACCGCACAGCCCTGCGATTGCGCCAGCAGTTCGGCCACGGTCAAGCCGCAGAACCGGCCTTGACAAGGCCCCATGCCGCAACGCGAAAAACTTTTCGTCTGATTCGGACCGACACAACCCAAGCCCGCCATGCGCCGCACGTCGCCCGCCGTCACCTCCTCGCAGCGGCACACCAGGGTGCTGTCGTCGGCCGGTATGCGAAACGCCTCGGCCGGCCGGTACAGCGCATCGAGGAAGGGGCGGATCGCCGTATGTGCCGCCAGCTCACGGCGCAGCGACAGCGCGCGCGAGTCGCGCTTCGCAGCGTCGAGCTTGCCGAGCTTCACCGCGGCCTGCACGGCAGCGAGTCGTCCCGAGGGTTCGGCGGCAAGCGCACCGGCGATACCCGCACCGTCCCCCGCGACGAAAATGCCCGGCAGGCTCGTCTCGCCCCAGGCGTCCGTCTTCGGATGCCAACACAGTTGCGCGTCGTCCCACGCATGCTCGCACCCGATCGAGCGCGTGACCTGCGTGTTCGGAATCACCCCTTGATGCAGCAACACCAGCGACGTGTCGATGCGCTCGGTACGCCCGCCCACGACATACTCGATGCCCTCGGCGTGCGTGGTTCCCAGCACGCGCAGCGCTTCGACATGTTTGACGTGCCGCACGCCCGCCGCACGAATGGCCCGCAGCAGCTTGAAGCCCTTCATCAGATACGACGGCGCGCGCAACGCCCCGCCCGCGTGACGCAACGCCTCGCGACGCCCGCTTGCCTCGGCCGTGTCGAGAATGGCGCGTACCGGCACGCCGGCATTGATGAGCTGCCAGGCAAACAGATAGAGCAATGGGCCGCAGCCGGCGAGCACCGCCGGGGAGTCGGGCACCAGCGCCGACGCCTTGAGCAACGTTTGCGCCGCCCCCACGCCCATTACGCCGGGCAACGTCCAGCCGGGAATCGGGAACGGTCGTTCTTGCGCGCCGCCAGCGAGCACGATGGCGCCGGCCTCGATCTGCAGCGTTCCGCCGCCCGCGCCCTGGCGCGTGACCGACACGCGTCTGTCGGCGCCGATCTGCCACGCGAGCGTCTGCGGCCAATAGGCGATGCCGGCCGACGTAAAGGCATCGACGAGCCCACGCCCACGAAGATAGTCCGGCCCGAGCACGCCCGGGTCGGCCAGCGGCGAGCGGCTCACGCTGCGATAAATCTGTCCGCCGGGCAACCCGTTCTCATCGACGACGAGCGGCTCGAGCCCATGACGCTTCGCTTCGAGCGCCGCCGCCAATCCCGCAGGCCCAGCCCCGACGACCAACAAATCCACGACTTTCGTGCTCATGCCACACTCCTCGCACCGTTCATTCGACGCACCTGCATGCCTTCGCGCACCGGTGTCATGCACCCCTGCCGGTTGGGCACGCCGTCGATCTCGACGAGACAATCGAAGCACACGCCCATCATGCAGAACGGCGCGCGATCGCTGCCGGTGACCGGTGTGGTCCGACACGCTGTCACGCCCACGAAGAGCAGCGCGGCCGCCACATTCATGTCGCTCGGCACATCGACCGGCGTGCCCTCGAAAAATACTTTCACCGTCGCGCCATCCTTGCGCGCCAGCGACTTAAGCAGCGAAACGTTTGGCATAGAAATGATCCAGTAGCGCAGGACGCGGCGCGCCGAGAATCCACGGCGCGAGGGTTTCACAATGCGCAGCGGCAAGCGTCACGCCGCTGTGACAGGTCGCGAGGAACGCGCCCGGACAGGCCTCGGAGGCCTCGTAGATCGGCAGACCGTCGTCCGTCATCACCCGCAACGCCCCCCACGCGCGCACCACGCGCACGTTCTTGAGCAGCGGGAACGGTGCAATACCGCGCCGGGCGATGTCGGCGAGCACGTCGGGCGTCACACCGTCGTTGAAGCCCACGTCTTCGGCCGAGTCGCCGAGCATGACCGAGCCCTCGACGGTCTGACGCACGTAGATGGTCGGATAGTCGAGAAACGGCTTGACGCGCTCGGTCACGATGATCTGGCCGCGCAACGGTTTGACTGGCGCGCGTAGACCCACCATCGGCGCGAGATCGCGATTGCCCAGACCGGCCGCAAGCACGACGCGGCCGGCTTCCAGCGACACGTCGCCCATGCTCACGCGAAACGCGCTGCCCGTCTGACGAATATCGGTCACACGCAGGTTCGGTGCATACTCGCCGCCCGCCTGCTCGAACGCGGCGAATAGTGCGCGCAGCGTGTAAAGCGGGCTGACGTGACCGTCGTTCGGAGAATAGATGGCACCCACCACGTCGGGGCCGATGGCCGGCAGACGCTCGGCAAGCGCCTTGTGATCGAGCACTTCGTACCGGAGGGTCGGTTCGGCCTCCTGCAGCTTGCGCATGTTCTCGACCTTGCTCGCCAGCTCCTCCGGCGTCTGGGCGATGTTGAACCCGCCGGGACGTTGAAAGCCGATGGAAACGCCGGTGCGTGCGAAGAGCTCGTCAGCCAGGTTCTGCCACATGTTGGCGGAGTGCAGCGACCAGCGGGCGTAGTCCGTGCACGTACCGCCTTTGCCCTGCACCCAGACCAGTCCGAAGTTGCCGCGTGCGGCTCGCAGCGAGTTGTCTTCGCCATCGCACACGACGACGCGTTGCCCGCGCTTGGCAAGCCCGTAGGCAATCGCCATGCCGACCAGGCCGCCGCCGATGACGGCGATATCGTAGGTTTTTTGCATGTTTTAGTGATTTCCGATCAGAACCTTGTTCAGCCCGTAGACGCGATCGAGGATCAGCATCACCGCCAACGTCAGCCCGATGAGCAGCGTGGAGATGGCGGCCACACTCGGGTCCACTGTCTCGCTCATGTTCATGTAGATGCGCACCGGCAAGGTGATCGTGGTGGGCGCCGTCACGAAGATCGTGGCCGTCAGTTCGTCGAAACTGTTGATGAAAGCGAGCACCCATCCGCCCGCCAGCCCCGGCAGGATCGCCGGTAGCGTGATGCGGCGGAACGTCGTCCAGCGTCCGGCGCCGAGCGAGCGCGCCGCACGTTCGCTTTCGTCGGCCTGCCCCACGAGCGCCGCCATGATCAGGCGCAGCGCATACGGAAAGATCAGCAGCGCGTGGCAAGCGACGAGGCTCACGAACGAGCCGCCCATGTTCATCAACGTGAACAGCCGCAGGAACGCAATGCCGAGCACCACCGGCGGAATCATCAGCGGCGAAAGCAGGAACGAGTTGATCGCGGCGCGCCCCGGAAAGCGGTAGCGCGCCAGCCCCATCGCCGCCGGCACTGCCAACACCGTCGACACGGTGGCCGACGTCACCCCCAGCCACAGACTCGTGCGCAGCGCCGACAGAAAGTCTTCATCGTTCATGAGCGACGCGAACCAGCGCAACGAAAAGTGCCGCGTCGGAATGGACAGGAAGTCGTCCGGCGTGAAGGCGACCAGACACACCACGACCAGCGGCGCGAGGATGAAGACGAGAAACACGACGTGAAACGCGATCGCCCCCACGCCATTGCGGTCGTACCGAGAGTCTTGTTGATTCATCTGTATTCCCCTCAGCCCAGACGGCGCGTAATGCGCCGCTCGATGGCGCGGTTGTATCCGGTGATGATGGCCACGTTCACGATCAGCAGGACGATGGCAATCGCGGCCCCCAGCGGCCAGTTCAGCGAACCGAGGAACTCGTCGTAAGCCGTGGTCGCGACCACTTTGAGGCGACGGCCACCAATCAGCGCCGGCGTTGCGAAGGCGCTCGCCGTCAACGCGAAGACGATCAGACTGCCGGAGAGAATGCCCGGCGTGATCTGTGGCAACACCACCCGCCACATCACCGTCGCACGCCCTGCCCCGAGCGAGCGCGCCGCATGCGCGACGGCCGGATCGAGCCGGGTGAGCGAGGTCCACACCGAGAGCACCATGAGCGGCACCAGCACATGCACCAGCGCCACCGTCACCGCGCCCATCGTGAAGAGCAGCTGCAAGGGATGTCCAATCAGCCCGAGCTTCAAGAGCACCGTGTTCACCAGCCCCTCGCGGCCCAGCAGGATCGACCAACCCAGCGTTCGCACAACGACCGAGATGAGCAGCGGCCCGAGCACGAGCACCAGGCAGAGCGAGCGCCACGGATCGCGCATGCGGAACAGGAAGTAAGCTTCGGGCACGCCGACCAGCACGCAGAGCACGGTCACGCCGACCGAGAGCAGCAAGGTGCGCAGGAAGATCTCGTAGAAATAACTGTCCGTGAGAATGTCGGCATAGTGCTGCAGCGAGATCGTCGGCAGCACGCCGCCCAGGTTCGCGTCGAAGCCATGCAGGCTCAACACGAACGTCAGGACGAGCGGTACCGCGAGCAGCACGAGGAAGTACAGCGTCGCCGGCATGACGAGCGCCCAGGCCGAGCGGCGCTGGCTGGCGATCTCCGGCGAAATTGCCGCCGTCGCTTTCATTTCCGGCATGGCCGATGCCTCCGGTGGCGTGGACGTCGCAGCACTCATGCCCCCTCCCGCACGAGACGCAAGGCATCGTCGGCCCAGTCCAGCCCCACCGCTTCGCCGTCGTTGGCTGCCACCACGCCATCGTTGGACACGAGCACACGCAGCTCGCCCAGGGCCGTCGATACCGTAAGCACCCAATGGTTGCCGTGGAAGCTGCGCTGGCCCACTCGGCCCGCGAGCCGCCCCGCCGTCGCCGACGTCAGGCGAATGCGTTCGGGCCGCAGACTGAATGTCGCCGGGCCATTGCCCTGCGCCGCCGATGCCTGCCCCGCATGCGCGGGCGACACGGCGAGCCGGTGCCCTTGTGCGTCGAGCACCGCCACGCCGCCGCGCACATCGAGTTGACCGGAGATGAGATTGGTCTGCCCGATGAAATGCGCGGCGAACGTGGCGCGCGGGTCTTCATAGACCTCATGTGGCGTATCGATGCGCACCACATGCCCAGCGTTGAGCAACACCACGCGATCGCTGATCGCAAGCGCCTCGGCCTGATCGTGCGTCACCATGACGGTCGTCGTGCCGACCTTGCGTTGAATCGCGCGCAACTCGTCCTGCATCTGCTCACGCAGCTTGGCGTCGAGATTCGAGAGCGGTTCGTCGAGCAACAGCACGGGCGGTGCGATCACCAGCGCCCGGGCCAACGCCACACGCTGACGCTGGCCGCCTGAGAGTTCGCGCGGATAACGCTGCGCGTGCTGGCCGAGATGCACCAGCTCCAGCGCGTCCTGCACGCGGCGCTGCTTCTGCCCGGGGTCCACGCGGCGCATGTCCAGACCGAACGCAACGTTCTGCGCCACGGTCATGTGGGGGAACAGCGCGTAGCTCTGGAACACGATCCCGAGTCCGCGCTTTTCCGGCGGTACCGGCGTGAGGTCGCGGCCCTCCAGCAGAATACGACCGCTGCTGGGGGCGACGAATCCGGCGATCATCTGCAACGTGGTGGTCTTGCCGCAGCCGGACGGGCCCAACAGGGAAATGAATTCGCCCTGTTCAATCGAAAGATCGACGCCCTCGACCGCGACGGTCTCACCGAAGCGCTTGCCGAGTTGCTCGAGACGCAAATATGGAGTGCTCATGACGCTTAGGGTCTCCGTGCGACTTAACGCTCGATCTGACGGTTCCAGCGCTGCGTCCACTCAGCACGCTTCGCGTTGACGACATCCCAGTCGACACGGATGAGCTTGTCGATCTGTGCGGGCGACGGCACACGTGCAGCCACCGCCATCGAGAGTTGCGTCTTCTTGTTCGACGGCGCAACGCCTGCACTTTCGGCAAGAATGGCCTGGGCCTGCGGCGAGAGAATCATTTGCACGAACTTCTGCGCCAGCGCTTCGTTGGCGGATTTGTCTACCACGCACATGCCCATGGCAAGCGCCACCGCCCCTTCCTTCGGATACACGAACTCGGCCGGAATGCCCTGTTGGCGCAACGCCTGAACGCGGCCGTTGCCCCACACGGCGATGGCGACCTCATCCGATTGGAACAGCTCGGCGATCTTGCCCGGCGACGGATCGAACGACAGCACGTTCGGCGCGATCTTCTCCATCGCGCGGAAGCCCGGTTCGATGTTGCTGTCGCTGCCGCCGTTGATCTTCGATTCGACCAGCAGCCCGTGCAGGCCATACGTGTTCTTGATGCTCGGCATCACGAGCCTGCCCTTGTACTTCGGATCCGACAGGTCCTGCCACGACGTCGGCGCAGGCCAGCCCTTCGCCTGGAACACGCGCGTGTTGTAGGCGATGCCTGTGGCGATCAGGCCGGCCGCCACGGCGTTGCCGCCCTTGAACTTCGCGATGTCGTACAGATCGTGATAGACGGGCGCGTCGGCGAGCTTGCCGCAAAAGCCCATCTGGAGGGCCTGATACATGGGGCCGTCATCGAGGAAGACGACATCCATGCCGGCCTTGCCTTTTTGCGCCTGCAACTTCGCGAGGTTGGTCGTCGAATCGCCGGGCACGATCACCACCTTCGTGCCGGGGTTCGCCTGCTCGAAACTGGGAATGACGTCCTTCTTGAGCATCTGTTCAAACGAACCACCGTAAGCGCCGACATACAACGTGGTGTCGGCGTAGGCAGCGCTGGCGCCGAATACCGTTCCGGCGACACCGACCGAAATGGCCGCGGCGCGGGCAAGCTTGCGAAGCGTTTGGGGAACGACAGTCTTCATCGATAAGCTCCTTGCGTGAAGTAGGGTTATGTGATGTTATGGCCCGGCAATTTCAAAAAACCCACAACCAGTTGCGTGGTTTACGTAGGTTCATTTTCGACGCAAGCACCGTCAAATCACATTTTTTCGCCCGCCCATACATAAATGTTATGGCGTGAGGGGGATGAGGTTCCCATGAAGATCCGGCAGTTGGAGGCATTTCGCGCGCTGATCCTGCGCCAGACGGTCACTCGGGCGGCGGACATGCTCCACGTTTCGCAACCGGCGGTCACACGTCTGATCAACGATCTCGAGGCGGATATAGGGTTTTCCTTATTCGACCGGAGCAACGGCCGACTGAACCCGACGCCCGAAGCGATGGTGCTGTTCGAGGAGGTTGAGCGTTCGTTTGCGGGCATCGATCGCATTGCGCAGACGGCCGAGCAGATCAAGTCGCTGCGGCGCGGTTCGCTGCATGTCGCTGGCGCTCCCGCGCTCGCGCTGGAGTTCCTGCCCACCACGATGACGGAGTTCATGCGCGAGCATCCGGGCATCAGCACGACGTTGCTGATTCACGCGTCGAGCATCGTTATCGATATGGTGGTCGGGCGGCGTTGCGATGTCGGGTTCATCGCGCACCCGATCACGCATGCCGGCGTGAACATTGAAACGCTGCACCGCGCCCCCATGCGTTGCATCCTGCCGCACGGACATCGACTCGCGGATCGCGACGTGATCCATCCTGAGGATTTGCGCGGCGAATCGTTCGTGTCGTACCCGAAGGAGTTCGATGGGCGGATGTATATCGACCAGATCTTTGCCGAGCGACGGATCGATCGGGTGATGAGCGCGGAGTCGCAACTGTCCGCGGCGATTTGCGTGCTTGTGCAGCACGGCGCGGGCGTGTCGATCATCGACCAGGTGACGGCCCGGTACGCGGCGGGACGCGTCATCGTCAAGCCGTTCGAGCCATCGGTCTTGTCGGGCTTCTCGCTGGTCACGTCGAACCAGCACCCGCCCTCGCAACTCGCGGAGGCCTTCGTCGAGTTCACGAAACAGCGCATGATCGAAGCGTTCGGCGATTGAGACGCTCCCAACGCTCGCGCTTACTCGCCCAACATCGGATCGCGACAACAATTTGCAATAATTCCATATTTCCACTACATTCGAAATATGGAAACCAATACCGCGCTCGAAGCGCTTGCCGCGCTTGCCCACGCCGTTCGTCTGGCGGTGTTCCGCCTTCTGATGCAGGCCGGCCCCGAGGGCC
The DNA here is from genome assembly GCF_001899225.1 of Pandoraea sp. 64-18. Lineage (NCBI taxonomy): Bacteria > Pseudomonadati > Pseudomonadota > Betaproteobacteria > Burkholderiales > Burkholderiaceae > Pandoraea > Pandoraea sp. 64-18. The sequence continues at coordinate 372,626 of NZ_MKVU01000006.1, forward strand.
TGCCCGCCGGGCGCATCGCGGAACTCTTGGACATGCCCGCCTCGTCGCTGTCGTTCCACCTCAAGGAACTGCATCGCGCCAAGCTGCTCGCCAGCCGCCAGGAGGGTCGCTCGATCATCTACATGGCGCACTTTGAAACCATGAACGCGCTGCTCGGCTACCTCACGCAGAACTGCTGCGGCGGTGTCCCCTGCACGCCCGCCTCGTTCTGCAACGTCGTTGCGGAGTCCAGCCAATGAGTGCCTCACCCAAAGCCGCGCCCGCGCTGCAACCCCCGAGCATCAGCTTCTTCGAGCGGTATCTGACCGCCTGGGTCGCGCTATGCATCATCGCGGGCATCTTGCTCGGTCAATGGCTACCCGGCCTTTTCCACGCCATCGGCGGTATGGAAGTCGCGCAGGTCAACCTACCCGTGGGGCTGCTCATCTGGGTGATGATCATCCCGATGCTGATCAAGATCGACTTCAGCGCGATGGGCCAGGTCGCCGGCCATTGGCGAGGCATCGGCGTCACGCTGTTCGTGAACTGGCTCGTCAAGCCATTCTCGATGGCGCTGCTGGGGTGGATCTTCGTGCGCCATGTGTTTGCCGCGTGGCTGCCCGCCGACCAACTCGACAGCTACCTTGCCGGCCTGATCCTTCTGGCCGCCGCGCCCTGCACCGCCATGGTCTTTGTCTGGTCCCAGCTCTGCAAGGGCGATCCCTACTTCACGCTCTCTCAAGTAGCCCTCAACGACACCATCATGGTCGTGGCCTTCGCCCCGGTCGTCGGCCTGCTGCTCGGGTTGTCCTCGATTTCCGTCCCCTGGGATACGCTCATCACTTCGGTCGCGCTTTACATCGTCGCCCCGGTCGTGATCGCACAAGCCATCCGACGCGCCCTGCTGGCCCAAGGAGAAGCGACGTATCAACGTGTTGTCGGGGCATTGGGACCCTACGGCATCACGGCGCTGCTCGCCACGCTCGTGCTGCTCTTCGGGTTCCAGGGCAATGCCATCGTCGAGCAACCGCTGATCATCCTGCTGCTGGCCGTCCCGATCCTCATTCAGGTGCTGCTCAACTCAGGTCTGGCGTACTTGCTCAACCGCAAGCTCGGTGTGGCGCACTGCGTCGCCGGTCCGTCAGCACTGATAGGCGCCAGCAACTTCTTCGAGCTGGCGGTCGCCACCGCCATCAGCCTCTTCGGCTTTCAGTCGGGCGCAGCACTCGCCACGGTCGTCGGCGTGCTGATCGAGGTGCCCGTGATGCTGCTCGTGGTCGGGGTCGTCAATCGCTCGCGGCACTGGTACGAATCGAAATAAGGAAACGTCATGTCCGTCACTATCTATCACAACCCGGCCTGTGGCACATCGCGCAATACGTTGGCGCTCATCCGCAACGCAGACATCGAACCCACGGTCATCGAGTACCTGAGTGCCCCTCCGACGCGCGAGGTACTGCAAAGCCTGATTCGCGACGCCGGACTCACCGTGCGCGAAGCGCTCCGGGAGAATGGCACGCCCTATGCAGAACTGGGCCTCGCCGATCCGGCCCTCACAGACGACCAGCTTCTCGACGCCATGCTCGCGCACCCGATCCTGATCAACCGCCCGTTCGTCGTCACGCCGCTGGGCGTGCGGCTGTGCCGCCCCTCTGAAGTCGTGCTCGATATCCTGCCCTCGCCGCAAAAGGGGGCCTTCACGAAAGAGGATGGCGAGGCCGTCGTCGACGCCAGCGGACGGCGAGTGAAATGAGCACCACGCTGCCCAACGTCAGTCGCGCGGTGCTCGACCTGCCGGATCTTCGCAAACTCGAGCCCCGAAGCGTCAGCCCCCACCCTCCCCGCATCCTGTTGCTCTACGGTTCGTTGCGTGAGACGTCGTACAGCCGGTTGCTGGTGCAGGAAGCCGAGCGCCTGCTGCAGCACTTCGGGGCCGAAACGCGCATCTTCGATCCCAAGGGGTTGCCCTTGGCCGATAGCGTGCCGGCCGATCATCCGAAGGTCGTCGAACTTCGCAAGCTCTCGGCGTGGTCGGAAGGCCAGGTATGGTGCAGCCCGGAGCGCCATGGCACGCTAAGCGCCGTCTTCAAGAACCAGATCGACTGGCTGCCGCTGGAGATCGGCAGCCTTCGGCCAACACAGGGGCGCACGCTCGCCGTGATGCAGGTCTGCGGCGGCTCGCAATCCTTCAACGCGGTCAACGCGCTGCGCATACTCGGCCGGTGGATGCGCATGGTGACGATCCCTAACCAGTCCTCGGTTGCCAAGGCTTATCAGGAATTCGATACGACGGGCCGCATGAAGCCATCGTCCTACTATGATCGGGTCGTCGACGTGATGGAAGAACTGTACAAGTTCACCCTTCTGGTCAGGGATCGCACCGAATACCTCACGGACCGGTATAGCGAGCGCAAGGACGCAGCCCCAGCCACCGCGACGGCACTCGCCGCGGCCGCCATGTCTCATGAGCGAGACGCGCAGATCGGCGACACCGACAGCGGCGAAGTCGAATGAGCGACGTCGAGCCAGCCGCGAACGATGGGGTCAAGCCATCCCGCACTGCGTAAGCAATGCCCGCGCCTGTGCGCCCAGATCTTGCGCCGTCGGATGAAACGGAAACGGGAGGGCGTTGCGCACCCCCTGCAACATCTTGCGCGAGCTTCGCGAATACGCCGGATCGTAGTGCCGGGTAATGAGCACCTCCGAGAGTTCGCGTTGCCGCCCCTCGTCGAGCAACGTCAGCCATTGGTCGATGACCGCCCGTCCATGCAGCGGTACCAGCCGGAGAAGCTGCGTGCGAAAGTCTTCCGGCCGCGCCAGCAAATGGCCGTACTCCTGCATCAACAGGTCGACCCGCGCGTCGAGCGCCACGCGAACCTCGACACACATCGTGGCCCCGCGCAGCGACGACATCAACGACTCGGGCAGCGTAATCAGTCCGATCCTGCGGCTCTCCGCTTCGACGAACACTGGCCGCGTCGGATCGAGCCCGCGCAACGCGCCGATCAGCGAGGTATCGAACGCCTTTTGCGACGGCTGCGCGACGCCCGGCATTGCCCCAAGCAGTGACCCGCGATGCTTCGCCAGCGCCTCGAGATCGAGCGTTTGGGCACCCACGTCGGCCAGCGCGTGCAGCAGACGGGTCTTGCCGCTGCCCGTGTGCCCGGCCAGCACGATGTAATCGAGCGTCGAGGGCAGCGTGCCGAGCGACGACACAACGTCGCGCCGGTACGCCTTGTACCCGCCGTCGAGCTGGCGCGCACGCCAGCCGATCATGTTCATGATGAGAGTCATCGACTCCGATCGCTTGCCGCCCCGCCAACAATAGATGAGCGGCCGCCAATTGCGCGGCTGGTCGGCGAACGTCGTATCGAGATGGGCGGCGATGTTGCGCGCCACCATGGCGGCCCCCACGCGCGAGGCATCGAACGGCGATACCTGCTTGTACATCGTACCGACGATGACCCGCTCTTCGTTGCTGAGCACCGGCGCGTTGATCGCCCCGGGAATGTGGTCGTCGGCAAATTCGAGCGGTGTGCGAACATCAATGATGTCGTCGAAGTCGCCCGCGCTTTCCAGGGAAACGCGCATCGGGTTCATCGTGCCCCCGCCGCCAGTTGCCCGCAGTGCTTCCCGTACGGGGTGCGCGATGTCGCCTGCGCACGCACGGCCTCGTCCAGGCCTGCGCGCACTTTTGCGGCACGATCGATGATATGTGTGGCGGCGTCGGCGTCGCCCGCGCCCCCCAGGGCCAGCGCGTAGTCGTCGAGCACCTCGGCGTAAGCGAACGGCACCTTGCGGGCCAGCTCCATGCGATCGAGCGCGTCCAGCGCCCGGCTGAAGTACTTCGCCGACGCCGCGTACTGCCGCTGAACCAGCGACAGTCGCGCCAACTCGATCAACGCCGGATACCGGTAGTGCCCGGTGAGGATATCGAGATCGTACGCAAGGCTCAGCTCGCGTTCGGCTTCGGGGTAGTAGCAGGTCACCCCCAGCGCCCGGCCATAGTCGAAGTGCATGGCCGCGCGATGCGACGCCGGCCAGCCCGACTGGTCAGCCACAAGCACCGCCTGCCCGAAGGCCCGGCGTGCGCCGTCCCAGTCGCCGCGCACCTCGGCCGCGCCCCCCAGTGCAGCGTAGTCGGGACCGGACGGCTTGCGCTCGGGGACACTACACCCGGCCACGCTCAACAGGCCGCTGAGCGCGCATCCCATCACCCACCCCGTTGAAAATCGAATCATTTGAAGAAAACACTGCCGGAAAATCATTCCTCGCGGGACACCCCCGTCCCGCGCTCGCCCGACAGGATACCGCGTCGCACCTGAACGCCCCAACGCTGGCGTCCGGTCAGGAAGTGCCCCCAGCCCAGCGCGGCGCCCGTGTGTCGCATCAGTTGGAACGAAAACGGCTCCAATACTGCCGCGACAAGCGCCCATCCGAAGCTCGTACCGGTGTTGTGTCCGGTCCAGCGGCGGTACGCATGCACCGACCAGAGATGAAAGCCGAGATCGATGCCGATCTTGCCGAGAATGATGCCCGAGACCGGCAGCAGCACGCCGACATGACCGTCGAAGGCGAACGAGACGAGCAGCGCGAACGCGGTGAGCCCGTAGATCGGCTGAAGCGTATCGAATGCCTTTACCGGCAACATCCAGCGTCCGAGATTGCCATAGCGGCCGTTGCCGACCATATCGCGATACCAGTATTGCGTCTGGAGAAACCCCGCAAACCAGCGGCGACGCTGACGCAGGAAGCTCGTGAGCGTGCTCGGCGCATCGGTGATCGCTTGCGCACCGCCCACCACGCGCACCTCCCATCCAAGCCCATGCGTGACCGAATAGCGACGCAGGCGATGGATCAGTTCGTAGTCCTCGACAAGACAAGCCGGATCGAATCCGCCAACGGCCAGTACCGCCTCGCGCCGGAAACACGCGAACGCGCCCGAAATCAGCAGCAGGCCGTCGGCGTGCATCCAGGCATAACGCGAGATGAAGTTTCGGATGTACTCGTACGTCTGGAAAAGCTGTAACACGCGCGCGCTCGCCGTGCGGCCGCACACCGGCGTGAGCACGCCAGTCGCGGCCACGAGCCCGGGTCGACGCGCGAACGCGGCGTGCATCGCGGCGCACGCCTCGGCGTCGAGCAACGTGTCGGCGTCGACCGTCATCACGATGTCCGTATCGATATCCACGAGCGCCGCGTTGAGCGCACGCGCCTTGCCCCCGTGCGGCACGCGCAGCCATTGCAGATTCGGGTAGCGCGCACTCGGTGCGCTCAGCCCGCCTTCGCCGGGGTCGATGAGCCCATACTCGCCCGTGAGCAATGCGAACGTGCCATCGCGCGAGCCGTCGTCGGCGATGACAATGGCGTCCGGGACCCGTCGCCCCGTCATCAGCGCGCGCAACGTGACCGGCAACGCCGCCGCCTCGTTGTGCGCCGCGACCACCACGCCGAGCGTCAATCGAACGGCGGCGCCTTCATGACCTGCGTCAGAGGAAGTCTCGTCGGGGTCGGGGCGCATCAGACGCCACGCTTGCCAGAATACGAATGCCAGCAGCACCGTGTCGTACGCGACATAGGCGACCCCGGTGCCCCACGCGAACACGCCCTTGAGAAAGAATGCCTGCGCGAACAACAGACACCACAGCGCTGCCACGCCCGTATGCACCAGCCAACTCGCCAGCGGCGTCGGCGGTCGCGTGAAGCGCGGTGAGTGAAGCTCGCGGGCCACTTCGAGCCGCGACGCCTTCCCCGTTGTTTCCGCGCTCACGGCAGCATCCGGCCAAGCACCGGGTGGCGGTCGATCCACTGATGCTTGAGCGCCCCGCCAATGTGCAACGCCAGCAGCACGTACAAGACATAAGCACAGTAGGTATGGACGTTACCCAGCAAGGTGTGCCAGTAGTCCTTGCTCGCATCGCTCAACGCCATCAGAAAACCCATGCGCGGGAACGGCACGATGCCGAACAGCACCAGCGGATGGGTCGAGGCGGCGACCCACGCCGAATCGTGCGCCCAGCCCGTGAGCGGCAGCACGACGATCAAGACATAAAGCAGCCAATGCGCGAGATGCGCCGCCGTGCGCTCCCATGATGCAAACACGTGCGAGAGCGCGGGCGGACGATGTGTCGCGCGCCACAGCACGCGCAGAATCGCGAGCCCCAGCACGGTAATTCCGATGGACTTGTGCAGATCGATCCAGAAGCGCACGTCGATTTTTTCGAGCGTGGCGTCGGACAGCAAGGCAATCGTCTGGCCGATCGCGATGTTGCCGAGCATCAGCAAGGCGACCGCCCAGTGCAACACCATCGCCACACGGGTGTACTTGGCGTCGTCGTGCAAGGCCACGCCGCTCGGGGGGGCAGACACGGACGTCGCGGAGGGGGGCTGAGAATTCACGTCGGTGATCCTGAAAATACAGAAGAGGATGATTACATAACGCCAATGGAATCGCGCTTATTCCTGAAGTTCCCTCGAAAAACGTGTTACACGGGATTACACGCTGCGCGCGGGTGTACGAGATAAAAACATCTGACGGTCGATATTACGCCTTGGATCGCCTCGGGGCTGCCTTGCGAGGCCGGTGCAAAACCGCGATGATCGGGCTTACGTGCGCGGCGTGAGCGGAGCTGCGCCCCCCCCTACAGGAGACACACCATGTCACGTAGCACCGCCGAAAAACGCGTCGCGTTTCGCGAACTCCACCTCGCCGGTTGCTTTGTTATCCCGAACCCCTGGGACGCCGGCAGCGCGAGGTATCTCGAACACGCGGGCTTCAAGGCGATTGCCTCGACCAGCTCGGGCTTCGCCTGGTCGACCGGGCAACCCGACAATGGCGTGACACGCGACACCGTACTCGCGCATTTGCGCACGCTCGTCGACGCCACCGATCTACCCGTCAATGCCGACTTCGAAAGCGGCTTCGGCAGCACGCCCGAAGAAGTCGCGCACAGCGTGAAGATGGCCGTGGCAACAGGCGTGGCCGGCTTGTCCATCGAAGACTCGACGGGCGACGTCAACGCGCCGCTCTTCCCGCTCGACCAAGCCGTCGCGCGCATGAAAGCCGCGCGCCGAGCAATCGACGAGACGGGCGGCGACACCCTCCTCATCGGTCGTGCAGAGAATTTCTTCGCGGGCGTGCCCGATCTCGACGACGCCATTGCACGCCTTCAAGCCTATGCAGAGGCAGGTGCCGACTGCCTCTACGCACCGGGCATTCAATCGGTCGAGCAAATCCGGGCCGTCGTCACGGCCGTGGCGCCCAAACCGGTGAACGTGCTGATTGGCACGACGTCGCCGATGACATTGCAGGCGCTTGCCGAACTTGGCGTGCGGCGCGTGAGCGTGGGCGGTGCACTGGCTCGCGCGGCATGGGGAGGCTTCATGCACGCCGCGCAGGCGCTCGCCCAAGGACGCTTCGACGGGTTCGACGGCGCCGCCAGCGGCGCCACGCTCAACGGGCTGTTCCGGCAGGGCGTGTGACGTGTGATGCTTCTGGCGCACAGGCACGGTGCCATTGGGCTACAGGGGCCGATGGATGGGGAAACGCGCCGGCCGGTCTGGATTGAGACATCGAGCGCGAAGCTGCGCCAGAAAACCAAACGGCCCGTCGTGCCGAAGCATCGACGGGCCGCGAGTGCGCGAACGCGTTTCGCTTATTCGACGTGCGCCACACCGCCTGCAAGCACCGCGCCACCGACCATCTCCGCGGGCAGTGCCCACGACATCCAGCGCGTGCGCAGGGCGACGACCAGCAAGAACGCCAGCGCCGCCAGTGCGCCGAACGTGGCGAAGCCCATCTGGTAACTGCCCGTCGATTCCTTCGCCATGCCCATGATGACCGGCAGGTAGAAGCCGCCAATGCCACCGGCCGCGCCGATGATGCCCGACATCAGCCCCGTCTTGCCTTGCCAGCGTTGCGGCACGAGCTGGAACGTGGCGCCGTTACCGAGACCGAAGCACAGGTAGATCAGCACGAGCAGAGCGACACCGGCACCTTGCGGGGGCATCCACGCGGCAAAGACAAAATCGATGACCGAAATCGCCGCGAGCAGCAGCACCAGCGCGCGCACGCCAGAGATTCGGTCGGCCACCATTCCGCCGATGGGACGCACCAGCGCACCGAGGAACGCGAGCAGCGACATGAACAGCCCCGCCTCGATGCGCGGCATGCTGTACAGCGAGATGAGCAGCGTGGTCACATACGACGACATGCCGACAAAACCACCGAACGTGATGCTGTAGACCAGCATGATGACCCACGTGTCCCGTTCGCCGAGCACGCCGCGATAGTGACGCGGCAACACGGCAATCGCCAGCAACGCGCCCAGCACCGGCAGCAGCAACACACCGGCCTTGCCTTCGCCGAATGCGCCGGCATGCACGCACAACACGAGCGCGATTAGACCGATCACGGTAATGAAGAAGCTCGTGAACGCGCGCGGCGCGCTGCCCGACTTCACACCCTGATCCTTTGCCCAGAACACCAGCGCCAGCGCAGCAAGCGCGAGCAACGGCAGGGCGGCACCGGCCGCTCGTGCCCAGCCGTAGTGCTCGGCCAGTCCCGGGAACATGAAGCCATCGAGCACCGCGCCAATGTTGCCCGCCGCGGCGAGACCCAACACCAGCCCCTGCACCTTCGGCGGATAGTTGCTGCCTGCCATCGGCAACGCCACGGCGAAGCTCGCGCCGCCGATGCCGAGGAGCACACCGAGTACAAGCAGCAGCGTGTACGACGGCGCACCCGGCATCAGCAGCAGCACGACCGACGGAATCGCCGACAAGGTGATGCCCATCAACGCGATCTTGCGACCGTCGTAGGCCTGATACAGGTTGCCCAGCGTGACGCGCAGAATCGCCGCGCCCAGCACCGGCACCGCCACGAGAAAGCCCGTTTGTGCGGGCGTCATCGCGATGTCCTTGCTGATGAACGGCGCCAGAGGGCCGAGCATCACCCAGACGGTGAAACCCGTGTCGAAGTAGAGAAAACACGCAACCAGCGCGCGCCAGTTGCCACTTTTCAACGATTGCGTGAGCGTGCTCATGGATACCCTCGTGTTCGTATGCCCAAAAAAAAAGCGCCCCGAAGCCGTATGCCTGTGAACAGGCCTATGGCTTCGGGACGCCGTTGCCCCGAAGTCCGCGCTCGCGCGGAAGTCATGCGTGCGGTGCAGAAAATTCGCTTGTCTTCTCTCGGCCGTCGTTGGCCTTGCCTACTGCTTAGCAAATGGCGTGCCATGTGCTTGCCAGAATAGGCTCGAGACTGGGCGAAGCCCCGCAGGACAAGGCGAGGCAGGATGTCGAGGTCATCAGAAAAATCGCGCAATCGGCCGCGCGGCGTTGTGCGCGCGACGCCCCCGGTGACACCGCAACGGGCACGATGCCGCATCGCGATGCGGCGGCGCACCACAACTGTGCCGCCCGCCTGCCGAGCAGGCCGCATTTCCGCCCACGACCGGCGAATGACCGGGTTGGTGGATAATCGAACCGCCCATCGCCACCGTCCAGACATTGCTCATGAACGCCAAGCTTTTCCCGCATCTGCTTCGCTTCCATCCGCGACTGCTCATCGCCATCGCTCTCGGCGTGCTTGCCGGACTCTTCGTCCAGGTCTTCGTGAGCGGGGAGTTCAGCACGATAACGCGCATATTGATCGGCTGGAACACAGGCGCCTGGTCCTATCTCGCGATGATCTGGCTCATGATGGTCACCGCCCCCAAGCGCAGCATCGAGCGCTTTGCCGAGCAGGAAGACCAGAGCGCGGCCATCGTGCTCACCGTGGTCAGCCTGTCGGCCATCGCCAGTGTGGCCGCCATCATACACGTGCTGGCGAGCGCCAAGACCGGCGCCCCGCATCAGGCCTCGGAGCATGTGCTGTTCGCGGCCGCCACGCTCATCGCCGGATGGTTCCTCGTGCCGACGATCTACACGCTGCATTACGCGCGGTTGTACTTCACGGATACGGAGTCGCCCTTCGCGCTGGCCTGGCCCGAGCGCGACTGCGATCCGGATTACTGGGATTTCCTGTATTTCTCGTTCACCATCGCCGTCGCCTCGCAAACCGCAGACATCGCGCTGACATCGCGCCGCATGCGACGCACCGCGCTCGCGCAGGCCGTTCTCTCGTTCTTCTTCAATCTCGCCGTGCTCGGCCTGTCGATCAATATCGGCGCCGGATTGCTCGCGTAGCGCCCGCCTGCGTGTGACATGAGGTCGCACCCGGCGAGGACGCGAATCCCCACAAAAACAGACCACTAGCGCAAATCGACGTGGCAATTGATGCCGCGTCAATGCGCCGCATGTGACGTCTTGTCACGCGTGCTGCGGTGCAGCACGTCCTACCATGCAGGCAAACAAGGGGCGGTCGGCAGTGAGGGTCGCCCTATAGACAGGGTTGGTTTGCCTACATTGATCACGACATGACTGCCGCTCCAGAAGCTGTCGACCTCGCGCGCCTGCAATTCGCGTTCACGGTCTCGTTTCACATCGTATTTCCCGCCGTCTCCATTGGTCTGGCGAGCTTCATCGCCGTGCTGGAAGGTCTCTGGCTCAAAACACGTCAGCCGCACTATCTCGATCTGTGTCGCTTCTGGTCGAAGGCCTTCGCGGTTTGCTTCGGCATGGGCGTCGTCTCCGGCGTGGTGATGGCCTATCAGTTCGGCACCAACTGGTCGGGCTTTTCGAGTTTCGCCGGCGCGGTCACCGGGCCGCTGCTCACTTACGAGGTGATGACCGCGTTCTTCCTCGAAGCGGGCTTTCTCGGCATCATGCTGTTCGGTTGGAACCGCGTCAGCGAGCGTGCGCACTTCGCCGCGACCTTGTGCGTGGCCGTCGGCACGTTGATTTCGACGTTCTGGATTCTCGCGTCGAATAGCTGGATGCAAACGCCGCAGGGTGTCGAGATCGTCGACGGCCGCGTGGTCGTGCTGTCGTGGTGGGACGTCATCTTCAACCCGTCCTTCCCGTATCGGCTGGCGCATATGAGCATCGCGGCGTTCGTCGTGGCCGCGCTGGTCGTGGCGGGCACCGGTGCATGGCACTTGCTGCGCGGGCGCCGCGACCCGGCCGTCAAGACCATGTTTTCCATGGCCATGTGGCTGCTGCTGATCTTCGCCCCGTTGCAGGCCGTCGTCGGCGATCTTCATGGCCTGAACACGCGTGAGTACCAACCGGCCAAGCTCGCCGCCATCGAAGGGCTTTGGGATACGAAGACCGGCGGCACGCCGCTCAACCTGTTCGGCTGGCCCGACATGGCCGCCGAGACCACACGTTATGCGCTTGAAGTACCGCACCTGGGCAGCCTCATCCTCACGCATCGCTGGGACGGCGAGATTCGTGGTCTGAAGGAATTCCCGAAGGACGAACGCCCCAACGTGCCGCTGGTGTTCTGGAGTTTTCGCATCATGGTCGGTCTCGGCCTCGCCATGATCGCCGCTGCGCTAGCCGCCGTGTGGCTGCGCCGTCGCGGCACGCTCTTCACGTCGCGCCGCTTCGCCCGCGCCATGCTCGTCCTATCGCCGACCGGCTTCGTTGCGTTGCTGGCGGGTTGGGTCACCACCGAAGCCGGACGCCAGCCGTGGGTCGTCTACGGGGTGATGCGCACCGCGCACGCCGTGTCGCCGGTGAGCGCCCAACAGGTGCAGGTCTCGCTGCTGGTGCTCGTGCTGACCTACTGCCTCGTGTTCGGCACGGGCATCTATTACCTGCTCAAGTGGCTGCGCGTCGGTCCGGTGTTGCCCGGCGAGCCGTCGGCGGCGTCCGGCAGCGATCACACGTCGCCACGCGGCCACCTCGCGGCGCAAACCGCCCCCGCCCTGTCCGGGCTATCCGGACGAATGGACACCGACGGCGCGCACGCCACTTGATCGCCCCCCATCACGACATCGACGTTACCGAGACTTCTCATGGATCTGACTTTGGCGTGGGCCGCCATCATCGCGCTCGGCCTGTTTCTCTACGTGGTGCTCGACGGCTTCGACCTCGGCATCGGCATTCTTTTCCCGTTCTTCCCCGACGCGCGCGAACGCGACACGATGATGCACTCCGTCGCCCCCGTCTGGGACGGCAACGAAACATGGCTCGTACTCGGGGGCGCCGGATTGCTCGCCGCGTTCCCAATGGTGTATTCGGTACTCCTCTCGGCGCTGTATCTGCCGCTCGTGCTCATGCTCGTGTGCCTGATCTTCCGCGGCGTGGCGTTCGAGATTCGCGGCAAGTCGCAGCGCACCCGGCCGTGGTGGGATCTCGCATTCATCGGTGGCTCGGCCGGCGCAACGTTCTTTCAGGGCGTCTCGCTCGGCGCGTATCTGTCGGGCATTCCGGTGGAGAACGGCCAGTTCGCGGGCGACGCCTTCGCCTGGGTCACCGCCTTCAACCTGTTCACCGGGCTGGGCCTGGTCGTGACGTACGCGCTGCTCGGCGCCTGCTGGCTGATCGGCAAGACCGAGGGCGATCTGCAGCGACGCTTGCGTGTGCTCGCCTGGCCGCTGACGCTCGGGCTCGTGGCCACGATGGCCGTCGTGTCGCTGTGGACACCGCTGCGCGTGCCGCTCGTGGCAGATCGCTGGTTCGCCGACCAGTGGTTCTGGCGCTGCCTGCCCGTGCCGTTCCTCGTGGCGGGCGCCACGCTCGTCATGCGCCGCGTGCTGCGCCGCTCGCACGATGCCACGCCCTTCTGGCTCGCCATCGGACTCGTGTTTCTGGGGTACAGCGGGCTGCTGATCAGCGCGTATCCGTACGCGATTCTCCCAGGCATCACGCTGTGGGACGCCGCCGCCCCGCACTCGAGTCTGTCGTTCACGCTATGGGGCGCGGCCTTCATTATTCCGGTGATCCTCGGCTATACGATGCTGGCCTACTGGGTATTTCGCGGCAAGGTGGCTCACGATGCGCACTATCACTGACCTCGTGCGGCCCGCCGTGCGCCAGCGGCGCGAGCGAGCCGTCGCCCACCCCGCCTGGCGGGTGCGGTTGATTGGCTGGGGATGGTTTGTCGCGCTCTGGTGCGCCGGTGTGGCCGGCACCGCCCTGCTTGCACTACCATTCAAGCTCATCATTGCATCTGCCAAATAGGAGGCGTGCTTATGAATCGACTTTCATCCGCTACGGGAAAGCAATCGTTGCGAATCGCCGGCGCGGCAGCCGTGGCCGTGATGCTCGGCACCGGCGCGGGGGTGGCCTGTGCCGAAGGCATGAGCGTGTCGTCGAGCGCGTTCGCCGACGGCGGCATGCTGCCGGCGATCCACGCCGGGCTGGGCGAGTGCGGGGGCAAGAATGTGAGCCCGCCGCTCGCGTGGCAGCATCTGCCGCAAGCCACGCGCAGCGTGGTCATCACGATGAAGGACCCGGACGGCGCGAAAGGCGGCGGCGTGGTGCATTGGCTCGCCTACAACATTCCGGCGACCGTCTCGTCGCTCGCGGCCGGGGCGGGCAATGAAACGAACGAGCACGTCACGCTGGGCAAGAACGTCAGCGGCGCAATGGCCTATCGCGGCGCGTGTCCGCCGGTCGGCGATTCGCCGCATCACTACATCATTACGGTGACGGCCACCGATCTGGAACCGGGCCGTCTGCCGCCGGGGCTCGACGCCAACGGTCTGACTGCTGCGCTGGCCGGTCACACGTTGAACGGCTCGACCGTCGTGGCGCGGTACGGCCGGTAAGCGCTCGCCGTCGCACAGCAAAAAAAGCGCTGGCGGGACATCCCCGCCAGCGCTTTTCGTGGGTACGCCTTCCTGCGACTATTTGTCGCGAGCGAGCGCGAGAAACTCCGTGCGCAACGCCAGGTTCGGCTGCAACTCACCGAGCATCGCCGACGTCACAGTCTCTTCCCCGGCCGTGCGAATACCCCGGCTTTCCATGCACATGTGACGACACGACACCACCACGCCGACTGCCTTCGGTTGCAGATGCGTCATCAGCGCTTCGGCGATCTGCGTGGTCAGGCGCTCCTGCACTTGCAGGCGGCGCGCAAAACAGTCGACCAGACGCGTGAGCTTCGACAATCCGACGATCTTACCGTTGGGCAGGTAGCCGATGGTCGCCTTGCCGAAGAACGGGGCAAGATGGTGCTCGCAATGGCTGTAGACGGGAATCCCTCGTACGACGATCAGTTCGTTGTATTGCTCGGCGCCGTCTTCGAAGACCTTGAGCACTTCGGCCGGATCCTGGCCGTAACCGGACGTCCATTGACGCCAGGCCTTTTGAACGCGCGACGGCGTTTCGTGTAGACCGGGGCGGTTCGGGTCTTCGCCGATGTGTTTCAGGAATCGCTTCCAGTCGTTTTCGTCGAACGTGTCGTGAGACATATCAATCAAGCTCCTTGCATGAGGTCCGGTGCGCTGCGCTGTTAAGGTTCGCGCGCCCCGTGCGCCGCCGGACATGTGCGCACAATAGCAGAGAGTCCCTGCCCGCGCATGGCGACGGATTGCCCGTTGCCCCGCTTTTGCGCTAAGGTGACAGCGAACAACCGCAACGCACGAGGCGCGTCATGCCGGCAAGCCCCCGCATGTGCACTAACGCGATCACCCTTGCCGCCATGGCCGCGCTGGCTGGCTGCGGCGACCACTCCGCCCGGCCGTGGCAAGGCTATGTGGAGGGCGAATTCGTCTATGTCGCCTCGTCGCAGGCCGGCACCCTGACTACGCTGTCGGTGACCCGCGGCCAGGAGGTCAAGGCGGGAGAGGCCCTCTTCGATCTCGACGCCACTTATGAACTGGCCGCACAGGCCCACGCGCGCGAGACGCTCGCCAGCGCCGAGGCCCAGTTGCGCGATCTCGAAACCGGCAAGCGCCCCGACGAGATCGCCGTCGCTGCCGCCCAACTCAAGCAAGCCATCGCCGTGCGCGACAAGTCGCTTGCGCAGTTCGACCGCGATCAGGCGCAATACGCCGCCGGCGGAATTGCCCGCGAACAGCTCGACGCCAGCCGCGCCGACGCCCGCAGCAGCAGCGCCCGCGTGCAGGAGTTGCAGAGCAGTCTGGCGGTCGCGCGACTGCCGGGCCGCGACGCGCAGCGCCAGGCGCAGGCCGCTCAGGTCGATGTGGCACGCGCGGCGCTTGCGCAGGCCGACTGGCAACTCGCGCAGAAGCATGCCGTCGCGAGCGCCGCCGGGCGCGTGTACGACACGATGTACCGCATCGGCGAATGGGTCGCGGCGGGCAGCCCCGTCGTGCGTCTGCTGCCGCCGGGCAACATCAAGGTGCGCTTCTTCGTGCCGGAGACCGCCTTGGGTACCCTGAGCGCGGGGCAGACCGTGCACATCGCCTGCGACGGATGCGGCGCAGTCGTACCCGCCCGCATCACGTACGTCGCCCATCAGGCCGAGTACACGCCGCCCGTCATCTACAGCAACGACACGCGCGACAAGCTCGTCTACATGATCGAAGCACATCCCGCCGCGGCAGACGCCGTCAAACTCAATCCCGGGCAACCGGTGCAGGTGACGCGCCCATGAACGGCCGCGATGCGCGCCCGCGTGAGATTGTCGCCCCCTCGGCCGACGAGGGCCGTCTCGCGATCGATGTGAAGGGTCTGAACAAACGCTTCGGCGACAAGCATGTTGTCAAGGATGTGTCGCTGCAAGTGCAGCGCGGCGAAATCTTCGGTTTTCTCGGGCCGAACGGCAGCGGCAAGACAACCTGCATTCGCATGATGTGCGGCTTGCTCACCCCCGACTCGGGCAGCGGCACGTGCCTCGGTTTCGATATCGTGCGAGAGAGCGCGCAGATCAAGCGTCACGTGGGCTACATGACGCAACGCTTCTCGTACTGGGAAGACCTGACCATTCGCGAGAACCTCGACTTCGTGGCGCGCGTGTATGGCATGCCGAACCGGCGAGACGCCGTCGAGCGAGCCATCGAGCGGCTCGGCCTGACGGGCCGCGCAAAGCAACTGACCGGGTCGCTCTCCGGCGGCTGGAAGCAGCGCCTGGCGCTCGCGGCGTGCATGCTGCACGAGCCGCAGGTGCTGCTGCTCGACGAACCGACCGCCGGCGTCGACCCGACCGCCCGGCGCGACTTCTGGGAGGAATTGCACGAGTTGGCCTCGCGCGGCATCTCGGTTCTCGTGAGCACGCATTACATGGACGAGGCCGAGCGCTGTCACAAGCTCGCCTACATCTCGTATGGCGAACTGCTCGCGCAAGGCACGGCCGCCGAGGTCACCGCTCGCCAGCAGTTGTCGACGTGGCGGGTGCATGGCGAGAACCTCATCGATCTGGCGCGCGAGCTGCGCGCACAACCCGTGGTGGCACAGACGGTCGCCTTTGGCGATACGCTGCATGTGAGCGGGCGGGATGCCACCGCCCTGGACAAGTTGCTGCACGACCTGGCCAGCGAACGAGGGCTGCGGGTCGCGCCCATCGACACGAGCCTGGAAGACGTGTTCATTTACCTGATGAGCCACGCGAAAGACAACTTCGGAGACAAGGCGTGAGCGCGCCGCTCGGGTTCTCGATCGCCCGGTGGTGGAGCATCGTGTGCAAGGAGTTCCTGCAACTGCGCCGCGACCGCGTGACGTTTGCGATGATCGTGGGTGTGCCGCTTGTGCAACTGGCCCTCTTCGGCTTCGCCATCAACTCCGATCCCAAGCATATGCCGACCGCGACGCTCGTGGCCGACGACAGCGAGTTCACGCGCAGCTTCATGGCCGCGATGGAGCATTCGGGATACTTTCGCTTTACCGAGGCGTTGACCAGCGAAGATGCCGGACGCGCCGCTCTCGCGCAGGGGCGCGCGCAGTTCGTGCTGAACATTCCTGCCGATTTCACTCGCCGTCTGTTGCGCGGCGAGCGGCCCGCCGTGCTCATCGAGGCCGATGCGACGGATCCAATGGCAATGGCCTCGGCGCTCGGCGCCTTGCCAGCCATCGCCCAGTCCGTCGCGCAAAAGGACCTGACGGGGCCGCTTGCGAATCTGGCCGGCTCGCAGGCGGCGTTCGACGTGCAGGTGCATCGTCTCTATAACGCGGAGGGCATCACGCAATACAACATCATTCCCGGCCTGATGGGGGTGATTCTGACGATGACGCTTGCGATGATGACCGGCATTGCCATCGTGCGCGAGCGCGAGCGCGGCACGATGGAGAACCTGCTCGCCACGCCGGTATTGCCCATCGAAGTCATGACCGGCAAGATCGTGCCGTACGTCGCCATTGGCTTGCTTCAGGCGACCATCATTCTGATCGCCGCGCGCTTCGCCTTTCATGTGCCGTTCGAAGGCAGTGTCGTCGCGATCTATCTCGCCGCGCTGGTGTTTATCGCGGCCAACCTGATCGTCGGGATCGCGTTATCGTCGTTTGCACAGAACCAGTTGCAGGCCATGCAACTCACCGTGTTCTACTTTCTGCCGAGCATGCTGCTCTCGGGCTTCATGTTCCCGTTTGGCGGCATGCCCGCGTGGGCGCAGGCCATCGGCAACCTGCTGCCGCTGACGTATTTCAACCGGCTCATTCGCGGCATTCTGCTCAAGGGCAACGGCTGGGCCGATGCGTGGCACGATCTGTGGCCGCTGCTGGCCTTCTCTGCCATCCTCATGATGGTGGCCGTGAAGTTCTACAAACGTACCCTCGACTGAGGCGCTCATGCGACTTGCCCAACTTGCGCATCGCCGCCGCCCCGCCTACGGGTCGCGGTGGCTGGCGCTCGGGCTGAGCGCGATGCTTGCCGCCTGCGCGCTCGGACCGGACTGGCGCACCCCCGACGCTACGCATGTCGCGCAATACACCACGGGCACACAACCGTCGACGACGGCCGGGGCGGCGGGTGCGCAAAGCGCCGCGCAGACCTTCGTCGCCGGCGAGGACGTGCCGTCCGCCTGGTGGACCCGCTTCGGCTCGCCCGCACTGGACGCCCTCGTCGCCCAGGCGCTGACCGACAGTCCAACGCTACGTCAGGCCGAGGCGAAGCTGCGTCAGGCGCAGGAGGACTTTCGTGCGCAAGACGGCGCGCGCTCGCTGCCCTCGGCGAATCTGAAGCTCTCCGGCACGCGCGAACGGGTCGATCCGGCGTCGTTCGGCATTACGAGCTTGCCAAGTCCCGGGCCGTTCACCTTGTATAACGCCAGCGTCGACGTGTCCTACACGCTCGACGTGTTCGGCGCCAATCGCCGCGCGCTGGAAGGGCTCGCCGCTCAGATCGACTATCAACACTTCACGCTGGACGCGGCCAGGCTCTCGCTCGCGGGCAACGTGGTGACGGCCGCCCTGCGCCAGGCCAGTGCCCGGGCACAGCTCTCGGCGCTCGAAGGTATCGTGGCGGCGCAACGAGCGCAGCTCGATATCACACGCTCACGCGAGCGCGCGGGGGGCGTATCGACGCTCGACGTCGAGAATCAGGCGACACTCGTCGCCCAGACCGAAGCCCAGCTGCCCGCGTTGCGCACGCAAATTGCGCAATACGATCACCAGTTGGCGCGCTTGACCGGTCAGCCGCCTGGCGCGTTCGCGTCGCCCGTCATCGAGCTCGACACCCTGCATTTACCGCAGACGGTTCCCGTCTCGCTACCGTCGACGCTGGCCCGGCGCCGACCGGATATCCGCGCCGCCGAGGCGTTGCTGCACAAGGCGAGTGCCGATGTCGGCGTCGCCACCGCGAACCTCTACCCCCAGTTCACGCTTTCCGGCAGCTTCGGCACGCAGCGCATGCGACTGGCCGATCTGGGCGATGGCATCAATATCTGGAACCTCGGGATGAACCTGCTGCAACCGCTCTTTCGCGGCGGCGCATTGCAGGCGCAACGGCGTTCGGCCATCGCGGCATACGACGCCGCACTGGCGTCGTATCAGGACACCGTGCTGCTCGGCCTCGTGCAGGTCGCCGATGCCCTGCGCGCGCTGGCCTCCGATGCCGACACCCTGGCCGCACGTGCCGACGCGGCCCGGCGAGCGGAAACCGCGCTCCGGATCGCAAGCGAGCGATATCGGGTGGGCGGCATCAGTCATCTCGCCTGGCTCGACGTGCAGCGTCAGGCGCTCGACGCCACACGCGCGCGACTCGACGCGCAAGGGGCTCGCCTGACGGACACGGCCGCATTGTGGCAAGCGTTGGGCGGAGCGATGGTCGAGCCGTCCAATGTTCAGGCGACGCCCTAGCCGCGCGACTGCGCCTCGTCCGCAAGACACTTCATCAGCGTGGCGACCGGGGGGCGGCCAAGCGCTGGCTGACGCACCAACACCCCCAACTCGCGCGTGAGCGGCGCGCCGCTGAGTGGGAGAACCTGCACGCCCGTTGCACCGCCCTTGGCAAGCTTCGCCCCCACGTTGCCGCCAACCGGCAAACCGATGAGCGTCGCGGGCACGATCGACCATCCCAGTCGCGCCCGCACCATGCGCAAGATGACTTCGGGCTCGTCCAGCTCCACGCCCTCGCGCACCCAGAGCCGGTGACGTCGCAGATAACGCTCGACGAGGTCGCCGCCATACGAGCGCCGGTTGTAACGCACGAACGGCAGGGATTGCGCCCAGTCGGCCACCGTTCCGCCCGTGCCTTTGGGCGCGATCGCCACGTACGGCTCATGCATGAGGGTGAGCCATTTCATATCGGCCGGCACGCCGATACGCGGGCGGATCATCACCGCCAGATCGAGTTCCTTGGCATCGAGTTGCGCGAGCAGCTGCACGGACATGCCCGGCACGATGTTCAGATGCGGCATCGCGCCGAGCGCGGTCCAACGCGCCATCGCGCCGGGCAGGAGGCCCAGTTGCACCGTGAGGATCGCGCCGACGTGGATCGGCGCGAGCGCCGCCTGCCCCCCGTATACGCCCGCCTCGCCGCGCATCGCCTGATAGCCGGCAATCACTCCCTGCGCCTGGGCGAGCAATCGACGGCCATCGTCGGACAAGGTCACGGCGCGGGCGGTGCGCTCGAAGAGTCGCACACCGAGATCGTCTTCAAGTCGCTGAATCTGCGCACTCACGGCCGACTGGGTCAATCCGAGTCGCGCCCCCGCCGCCGAGAACGAAGCGGTTTCGGCTGCCGTGACGAAGGTTTTCAGATAGCGGATCATGGATCGAAAATTTTCTGCCTGAGCGTTCGAATTATTCGTTTTGGATTGCTTTTATCGATGGATAGAATTTACCGCAAATCGGTGACGCCGTTCACGCCACCGATGACCCAGGACAGCATTTCCGATAGCGCTCGCCGGATTCGGTGCTCGCTTCTCACCAAATGGCATTGGAGTTTCCTATGGCAACACCGCTCTTTCATCTCGCGTTCCCTGTCGACAACCTCGATGCGGCCCGCCGCTTCTACGGCGACGTGATGGGCTGTGCCGAAGGCCGCAGTTCGGATCACTGGATCGACTTCGACTTCTTCGGTCATCAACTGGTGGCCCATCTCGCGCCGGAAGACGCCGGCAAGCGAATCACGAACCCGGTCGACGGCGATGAGGTTCCCGTCCCGCATTTCGGCGTTATCCTTGACATGCCGGCATGGCACGCGCTGGCCGATCGCCTGCGTGCCGCGGGCACCCGCTTCGTGATCGAGCCGCATATTCGCTTCGCCGGGCAGGTGGGCGAGCAAGCGACGCTCTTCTTCTATGACCCGGCCGGCAACGCGCTGGAGTTCAAAGCGTTCGCGGATATGTCGCAGGTCTTTGCCAAGTAATACTGTTGCGCTGTCGTTCGCGCGGTCAGGCGCGACGGCATGCAAGGCGCCGCCTCGTGTCGGCGCCTGTGTTTTTCCGTCATTGTTTCGTATCAGCCGAGAGTCTTCTCATGAGCCAATTCGTTATTTCGGCGCCGCCCCAGGCGTCGGTCGCCGTGGCGGGCAGCGATGCCCGTTTCCCCGTGCGTCGCGTGTTCTGCGTCGGCCGCAACTATGCTGCGCACGCGCGCGAGATGGGCAGCAATCCGGATCGCGAGCCGCCGTTCTTTTTCATGAAGCCGGCCGACGCTGTCGTGGCCGCCAACGGCACGCTGCCCTACCCGCCGCTCACGAGCGAACTGCACCACGAGATTGAACTGGTGGTCGCCATCGGTGCCGATGGCGAAAACATTGATGCGGATCATGCGCTCTCGGTGGTGTGGGGATATGGCGTTGGCGTCGATCTGACCCGTCGCGACCTGCAACAGCAAGCCAAGGACACGCGCCGTCCGTGGGACTGGGGCAAGGCGTTCGATGCGTCGGCCCCATGCGGCCCGCTGCACGCCGTGGCCGAGGTCGGCCATCCGAAGGAAGGCCGCGTGTGGCTTGACGTGAACGGCGAGAACCGCCAGACCGGTGATCTCAACGAACTGATCTGGTCGGTCCCCGATCTGATTGCCGAGATCTCGCGCAGCGTGAAGCTCGCCGCGGGCGACCTGATCTTTACCGGCACCCCCGCCGGCGTCGGGCCGCTCGAACCCGGCGACAAGGTCAGCGCCGGCGTGGCCGGTGTGGGTGAGATCGCCTTCGCCATCGGCCAGAAGCCTGCCGCCTGACGCGCGTCGTTCGATCGCTTCGAACGCCGCACCGGTGCGTCGGCCGGGACACCTCGACCGGGATATCCACAGCAACTGTTGATAACCCTATGCATAAGTGTCCCGCCGACGGCGCAAACGACCGCTGGCATTAGGTGTCAAGTCCATTGCCTAATTTGCCGTCACCCGCGACACATTCAGCATGCCCTCCCCGCTTTGCCGTTCATTCCTGAAACGTTTTTCATCGAACGACGAGATACGCTTCGCGTCGAGCGTTCAAGTTCCCTTTTGATTCAAGGCGTTGTTATCACTGGCACGCTTCTCGCATCATGAACGATGCAAGCCGTCCGCCCTCGGGGAAGCCTCATCGCCAGGGCCAACTGCCTCGGGAATCACGCCATGCACGCCACATGGCCCCGGCACGCCCGATGCCTATCCCTCGCCGGGAGCGCCCCGAGCGCGGACGGATTGCACCGATGATCGATTCGGTTCAGACGATGGGAAATCGTCAGGGAGGGGATCATGCAAATGCGCCGCACGGGGCCTTGCGCCCTAAGTCCCTGCGTCAGATCGCTCGCGCCCGCGAGTCCTGCCAAATCGGCCCGCCGTCATCCGCGCGAGCGGTGTGCGAGCTGGCGTCATCGGCGACACGACGCCGCCGTCGATCGGCGCCACGTCGCGCCCGGTCGGGCATTGCGCTGAGGCTCACCCTCGTCAGGGAGCCTCGCCGTCTTCCGCCCAGCACTTCGCCGCGCGCACCGCGCGTTGCCAGCCGCTGACGGCACGACTGATGTCTTGCGCGGACAGCTTGCGGGAAAAACGTTGCTGCAATTCCCATTGGTGCGCCAACGTGTCGATGTCCGGCCAAAAGCCGACGGCCAGCCCCGCCAGATAGGCGGCGCCGGCCGCCGTCGTCTCGATGACCTTGGGGCGCACCACGTCCGCGCCCAACAGATCCGCTTGCCATTGCATCAGCAGATCGTTGGCCGCGGCGCCGCCGTCGACACGCAGCTCCGACACATGCAGCCCCGCGTCGGCCTCCATCGCGCGCAAGACATCGAGCGTCTGGAATCCGATACTGTCGAGCGCGGCACGGGCCACGTGCGCCGCCGTCGTGCCACGCGTTGCGCCGAACAGCGTGCCACGCGCGCGCGGTTGCCAGTGCGGCGCGCCCAGTCCGGCGAACGCGGGCACCAGCACGACACCATCGGCGTCGGGCACGCTGGTCGCGAGCGCCTCGACATCGCGCGAATGGCGAATGATGCCCAGCCCGTCGCGCAACCACTGCACGACCGCGCCACCGATGAAGATGCTGCCCTCGAGGGCATAGTCGACGCGGTCTCCGATCTTCCAGGCCACCGTCGTGAGCAGATTATGGCGCGACGCGTGCGGCTTGTCGCCGGTGTTCATCACCATGAAGCACCCCGTGCCGTAGGTGTTCTTCACCATGCCAGGCGAGAGGCACATTTGCCCGAAGAGCGCCGCCTGCTGATCGCCCGCGATGCCTGCAATCGGCACCGGCACGGAGAACAGCGACGTGGCCGTGTGTCCGTATACCTCACTCGATGAGCGAACCTCCGGCAACAGGCTGCGCGGCACATCGAGCAGCGCGAGCAGTTCGTCGTCCCAGTCGAGCGTGTGGATGTTGAACAGGAGCGTGCGCGACGCGTTCGACACGTCGGTCACATGCAACTTGCCACCGGTCAGTTGCCACACGAGCCAGCTATCGACGGTGCCGAAGGCCAGGTGCCCGGCGTTGGCGGCGTCGCGCGCACCGGCCACGTTGTCGAGAATCCAGCGGATCTTGCTGCCCGAGAAATAGGCGTCGAGCCGAAGCCCGGTGCGGCTTGCAACGAGATCGTCGTGCCCTTGCATACGCAGCGCATCGCAGAAATCCGCCGTGCGGCGGTCCTGCCAGACGATGGCGTTGTACACCGGCTCGCCCGTACGACGATCCCATACGAGGGTCGTCTCACGCTGGTTCGTAATGCCGATGGCCGCGATGTCGCGCCCCCCGACACCGGCGTGCGTCAGCGCTTCCGCCGCGACCCCGGCCTGCGTCGCCCAGATGTCGCGCGGGTCGTGCTCGACCCAGCCCGGATGCGGATAAATCTGACGGAATTCCTTCTGCGCGGTCGCCACGACATGGCCATCGCGATGGAACAGCAACGCTCGCGAGCTGGTCGTGCCCTGATCGAACGCGAGGATGTACGCGCCTCCTGACATTGCCGACGTCTCCTGTTTATTCAGCGGAACTCAGGCCGCCATTTCCGCCTGCTGGGCAAACCACTGTTGCACGCTGGCTTCGCCATCCTTGCCGAGATGCAGACCGAGTTTGGTCCGGCGCCACAGCACGTCTTGCGCCGTGCGCGCCCATTCGTATTGCGCAAGATAGCGCAGCTCGGCCTCGTAGAGATCGCCGCAGATGCGCCGCCCCAGTCCGTCGAGCGAATTCGCCTCGCCAAGCAGCACATGCGTGCGCGTGCCGTAGGTGCGCGCGTATCGATGCGCGAGCGCCGGCGGCAGCCACGACGTCTGCGCACGCAGCGATGTTTCGAACGCACCGGCATCCGGCTCGGCCATATCGCCGCCCGGCAGCGGCGCGCCCGCCGTCCAATCGCCGTGCGCGAAACCCAGCGGGCCGCGCAAATGCAACATCGCTTCTTCCGCGAGTCGACGGTAGGTCGTGATCTTGCCGCCGAACACCGACAACAGCGGGGCGCGCGTGCCGGGCGCGTCCAGTTCCAGCTTGTAATCGCGCGTGACCGCCGACGGGTTGGAGACTTCCTCCTCCATCAGCGGACGCACGCCCGCGTAAGTCCAGACGACATCCGCAGGCGCGATCTGTCGGGTGAAATACTGGCTGGCGGACTGGCAGAGATAGGCGATCTCATCGTCGTTGATCGCGACGTTCGCCGGATCGCCGTGATATTCGATGTCGGTCGTGCCGATCAGGGTGAAGTCGCGCTCGTAGGGGATCGCGAAGATGATGCGCTTGTCGGGATTCTGGAAGATGTAGGCGTGATCGTGATCGAACAGCTTGCGTGTCACGATGTGGCTGCCCTTGACCATGCGCACGCGATGCGTGGCCTGCTGGTGCAACACGTCGCCAAGCAAATGACCGACCCACGGCCCGGCCGCGTTGACGATGGCGCGCGCACGCACGGTCTGGTGCGCACCTTCGGACGTCTCGAGTTGGGCCGTCCACAGGCGCTCGCCACGCTCGGCGCCCGTGAGCCGCGTGCGCGTGAGAATCGTCGCGCCGCGCTCGGCCGCGTCCTGCGCATTGAGCACGACCAGACGCGCGTCCTGCACCCAGCCGTCCGAGTAGACGAAGCCGCGCGTCAAATCGCGACGCAGCGGAGCGCCCGCCGGATGCTGGCGCAAATCGATACCGCGCGAGCCGGGCAGGATTTCACGCCGGGCGAGGTGATCGTAGAGAAACAACCCCGCGCGAATCATCCACGCCGGTCGCAGATTCGGCATGTGTGGCATCACGAAGCGCAGCGGCCACATGATGTGCGGCGCGGCGCGCAGCAGCACCTCGCGCTCCTGCAACGCCTTGCGCACCAGGCCGAATTCGTAATACTCAAGATAGCGCAGCCCCCCGTGAATCAGCTTGGTACTCGCGGATGACGTGTGGGACGCCAGATCGTCCTGCTCGACGAGCAACACGCGCAGGCCGCGACCGGCCGCGTCGCGCGCAATGCCCGTTCCGTTGATCCCGCCGCCCACGACCAGCAGGTCGTAGGGAGGCCGTGTGTTGTCCGATGGCGATTGAGCGGGTGTCTGCACGTCGTCACTCCGGGGGTTGAGCGTCAAATCAGGAAAAGTTCGAAAATGTTCGCTTTATATTCGTTTACGAACATCAATGTTCGAATTCTAACAGATTGGCGTACTGGAGCTTCGAATTCGCGCATTCTACGGTCCCGATGCGCGAATACGCGCCTGACGGGGGTTGATGCCCCCTCGTCAGTCCGCGACGTGTACCAGAGTACCGGCCTCGGCGATCACGTCGGCCATGCCAGCGGGCACCGGGCGATCGGTAAACAGGGCATCAACCTGTGACAGGTGCCCCAGGCGAACGAGCGCCGGGCGCCCGAACTTGCTGTGATCGGCGGCCAGAAAGACGGTACGAGAGTGCGCGATGATCGCCTCGGCCACGCGCACTTCGCGGTAGTCGAAGTCGCGCAGCGTGCCGTCGGCATCGATGGCAGAGATACCGACGATGCCGAAATCGACCTTGAACTGACGGATGAAATCGAGCGTCGCTTCGCCCGTCACGCCCTGGTCGCGTGCGCGCACCACGCCGCCGGCAATGATGACTTCGGCGTCCGCATAGCCGCTCATCATGGCAGCGACGTGCAGATTGTTGGTAATGACGCGCAACCCACGATGACGCGACAGTGCACGGGCCACGGCTTCCGTCGTGGTGCCCAGGTTGATGAAGAGCGAGGCGTGATCGGGAATTTGTTCGGCAAGACGTACGGCGATGCGTCGCTTCTCGTCGGCCAACTGGGTCTGACGGGCATCGTAGGCGTCGTTCTCGGCCCCGCCCGGCAGCCCGACGCCGCCGTGGTAGCGACGCACCCACTTGCGTTCGGCCAGGAAATTGATGTCCCGCCGGATCGTCTGCGGCGTTACCTCGAAGCGTGCGGCGAGTTCATCGACCGTGAGAAAGCCATCGCGACGAACGGCGTCGAAAAGCGCCTGTTGGCGCGGATTCAGCGACGCCTGCTCGGCATCGCCGGCATTCGTTTGCGCCTCGGAGACGTCGATCGGTTCAGTATGAGACATCGGCACGCACGCAGTAAAAGCCTTCGCGCGGCCCGGCCGGCCACGCGTTCGCCGTCATGATACCCCGACGGGGTATGACGTTATCGTGACCGCCGCATGAGCGCCTGCCTCGTCGCCTGGCGCGACGCCGTCAGAGGCAGCGGCGCACGGCATCGGCGAGCGATTGGGAGGCCGTCGAACCGAGATACAACGTGCCTTCGCTACCCGGCTTGTGCGGCGCCAGGTCAAGCACGGCGAGCACGCCGTCGTTGCTGGAGGAGAGTTCAAGTGTCTGGCCCGCGCCTGCCTTCGAGCGTTGCACCCGTGCATGCGGCAGTTGCCGCTTCCACAGATGCGCCGTGCAGGTACTCACGCGGGCGGTGGTCTTCTTCGACGATCCTTGCCAGACAGCACCATTGCCACGGGCATCCGCAACGGTGTCGCGATAGGCGGGGAACGTCTCGACTTTTACATTTTCCGGTGCAACGTCGGCCACGCTGCCCACCGGCGGATCGTCGTGCGCGACGACCGGCGTCGTCTGCGCACACCCAGCCAGCAACACGGCGAGCCCGATACTCGCTGCGGCCGATGCGGCCATCGCGCGCGCCGCCCTGCGCCGCGACACGCGCGACGTGCCCGAATTCCTGTCTTTGCCCCGGTTCATGCCCCCGCTCCACGCTCGCAAATGGCTGTCGCACACGCATTGTCGTTCTTCTGCCGCAACAAGCCAGGCATCGGCGCCGGCTTGCACGGGCCGCGCGGCCTTTCGGGCGACGCACGGTCAGTTGGCGCTCATCTTACCCGCGTTATTCATAGCATGGCAATTCGCGCAATGCGCGCTGGCCCGAATCGCGTATATTGCTGGTTTCTGTCACACTGCGTCGCATCGTCTCGCGCCCCACCCTGCTGCGAGCCGACGTGCCATCCCGTCTACCGGGCCCAGGATCAACCGTCCGGCCGGTAAGTCATAAGCGATAACAACTCGCGGGCATGACACGCACGTGAATCCTGCCAACCCGTATACCTTTTTGCGACTGTCCCGATTTCCATGTCCAGCAATGCGCAAGCCCCAATCATCGTCATCGCCCCCGATTCGTTCAAAGGTTCGCTGAGTGCCCCGGAAGTGGCGCGCGCCATCGCATCCGGCATTGCGCGGGTACTGCCGCAGGCCGACCTGCGCTTGCGTCCGATGGCAGATGGCGGCGAAGGCACGCTCGACGCCCTGCTCTCCGCAGGCGGACGCCGTGTACCACTCTCGGTGCGTGGCGCCGGCCAGGCATCGGTCATGGCCGAGTATGGCCTCATGCCCGACGGCACCGGTGTGCTGGAAAGCGCCAACGTGGTGAGCATTACCGACCCGGTCGGAATGCAGACGCCGGTGGCCGAGCGCTCGACGGTCGGCCTGGGAGAACTGCTGCGCGCACTGCTCGATACCGGCGCACGCCGCGTGCTCATCGGCCTGGGCGGCAGCAGCACCAACGACGGTGGCGCGGGCCTTCTCGTCGGCCTCGGTGCGCGCTTGCTCGACGCGTCGGGCGAAGCGGTGCCGCCTGTGCCCGCCGCGCTGCATCGCGTGGCGTCAATCGATCTGAACGGACTCGACGCCCGCCTGAAGGACTGCGAACTGATCGCCATGTCCGACGTGAACAATCCGCTCAACGGCCCGCAAGGCGCCACGGCGATTTTCGGGCCGCAGAAGGGCGTGAGCGACGCGCAGGTTGAGCCGCTCGACCGTGCCATCGCGCATTTCGCGGGCCATGCGCATCGCGCGTTCAACGCCAATGAAGCCGCCAGCCGCGCAGGCGCAGGGGCGGCGGGCGGCCTGGGCTTTGCGCTGCACCTGCTGGGTGCGAAGTTTCGCTCTGGTGCGGAAGTCGTGGCCGAGCGCGTCGGGCTGCCGCAAGCGGTGGAAGGGGCCGACTGGCTCATCACCGGTGAAGGCCGCAGCGACGGTCAGACGCTCTCCGGCAAGACCCCGATGATTGCCGCGCAGGTGGCGATCAGGGCCGGGGCGACGGCCTCGCTGCTCTCGGGCGCCATCGACCGTAGCGCGCTCGACAGCCTGTCGCGCGTGTTCTCGGGATGCTTCTCGCTGACGTTCGGCCCGACCACGCTGGAGAAGGCGATTGCCGATGCGGCCGGCCTGCTGGCCGACAGCGCGGAACAAATGACGCGCCTGCGTTACACGCACAAGGGCTGAATCCGAGTCGCCGCGACGGCCCGACAGTCATCGGGCCGCTCGCGCGCTCGTCAATCAAACATCCGCCACCCCGAGCGCCGCCGCAGCACAACACAGCGCGTGCGACGCACGCCTCCCGGCGCTCACACCATCAGATCCACGAATTGATGCACCGGCATCGCCTCGAGTCGTTGCTGATCGAGCGCGACGTCGAGAATGCGGGCCTGCGCGCGCGCCGCGAAGCGCCGCGTCAGATTCGTCTTGAATTTCTCTACGAGCAGGGGAATGCCCTCGGCTCGGCGACGCTTGTGGCCAATGGGGTATTCGACCAGCACTTCGTCGAGCGCCGTCCCGTCGCTCAGGGTGACGGTCAGCCCGTTGGCAATCGATCGCTTGTCGGGATCGTGATAATCCCGCGTGAATTGCGGATCTTCCTCGCAGACGATCTTCGCACGCAGCGCATCGATGCGAGGGTCGGTGGCAACTGCCTCCTCGTAGTCGCCCGCGGTCAGTCGCCCAAACAGCAACGGCACCGCCACCATGTACTGGATGCAGTGATCGCGATCCGCCGGATTGGCGAGCGGCCCCTGCTTGTCGATGATGCGAATCGCCGCCGCATGCGTGCGAATCTTCACCGACCGGATGTCCTGCGCGCTGCGTCCCATCGCCTGCAACTGAGCGTGCAGCGTCATCGCCGCCTCTGCCGCCGTTTGCGCGTGGAATTCCGCCGGGAATGAAATCTTGAACAGCACGTTCTCCATCACGTACTCGCCATACGGCCGCTGGAACGCGAACGGCTGGCCTTTGAACAAAACGTCGTAGAAGCCCCACGTCTTGGCGGTCAGTACCGACGGGTAGCCCATCTCGCCCGAACGTGCCATGAGGGCCAGTCGCACCGCGCGGCTGGTGGCGTCGCCCGCCGCCCATGACTTGCGGCTGCCCGTGTTCGGCGCGTGACGATAGGTGCGCAGGCTCTGCCCGTCGACGAACGCGAGCGAGAGCGCGTTGATCAGCTCATCGCGCGAAAGCCCGAGCATTTCCCCAACGACCGCCGTCGACGCGACTTTCACCAGCACCACATGATCGAGTCCGACCTGATTGAACGAATTCTCCAGCGCCAGACAGCCCTGGATCTCGTGCGCCTTGATCATTGCGGCGAGCACATGGCGCATCGTCAGCGGCGGCTGCCCCTGCGCCACCGCCGTGCGTGAGAGCCAGTCGGCCGTCATGAGAATGCCGCCGAGATTGTCGGACGGATGCCCCCATTCGGCCGCCAGCCACGTGTCGTTGAAGTCGAGCCAGCGAATCATCGCGCCCAGGCTGAACGCCGCCTGCACCGGGTCGAGCTGATACGGCGTGCCGGGAACCTTTGCCCCGTTCGGCACGAACGTACCCGGCACAATGGGGCCGAGCAGCTTGGTACACGCGGGATAGGACAGCGCCTCGAAGCCGCACCCGAGGGTGTCGATCAGACAGTGGCGAGCGGTTTCAAAGGCGAGATCGCTGCGGATCTCATAGGTGAGAACATAGTCGACAATATCGGTCAGCACCTTGTCGGGCGCGGGACGCACATTCGAGATGCCTGCGGACATGGACGGCCTCCTGTGACGTTGACGAAAGCCGCCATCCTGTCAAGACGAAGCGGCTTGCCGAGACCTCCCATGATAAGCGGCCGGAGAGCGCAACGCTCGCCGGCCGCCGGAATCGCCTCACCGCCCCACGCCCATCGTGGGGCGAAGGTTACCCCCTCAGAACGCGTCGCCCGGAATGCGCACCCATCCTTCCATCAATACCCGGGCGCTGCGGCTCATGAGGGCCTTGGTGACCGTCCACTCGCCGCCTTCCTGCGTCGCTTGCGCGCCCACGCGCAACGTGCCCGACGGATGCCCGAAGCGCACGGCGTCGCGCACACCGCCGCCGGCCGCGAGATTGACGAGCGTGCCCGGTATCGCCGCCGCCGCACCGATGCAAACGGCTGCCGTGCCCATCATCGCGTGATGCAGCTTGCCCATCGACAGCGCGCGCACCAGCAGATCGACATCGGCCGCGTTCACCTGCTTGCCGCTCGAGGCCGTATAACCCGCCGGCTTCGCCACGAACGCGACCTTCGGCGTGTGCTGACGCGTCGCGGCTTCGGACACGTCCTTGATCAGCCCCATGCGGATCGCACCGTGCGCTCGAATCGTCTCGAACATCGCCAGCGCCTTCGCGTCGCTGTTGATGGCGTCCTGCAACTCCGTGCCCCGGTAGCCAATGTCCTCGGCATTGAGGAAGATGGTGGGAATGCCGGCGTTGATCATCGTCGCCTTGAATGTGCCCACACCGGGGACTTCGAGGTCATCGACGAGGTTGCCGGTCGGGAACATGGCTCCCCCCTCACCGTCGTCCTCGGCGGCCGGATCGAGGAATTCGAGCTGGACTTCGGCGGCCGGGAACGTCACGCCGTCGAGTTCGAAATCCCCCGTCTCCTGCACCGCACCGTCCGTCATCGGCACGTGCGCAATGATCGTCTTGCCGACGTTGGCCTGCCAGATACGCACGACGGCCACGCCATCGCGCGGCACCCGCGCCGGATCCACCAAGCCGCCGCTGATCGCGAACGGGCCGACGGCCGCCGACAGATTGCCGCAGTTGCCGCTCCAGTCGACGAACGTCTGATCGATCGACACCTGCCCGAACAGATAGTCCACATCGTGCTCCGGTCGCTCGCTCTTCGCGAGGATGACCGTCTTGCTCGTGCTCGACGTCGCCCCGCCCATGCCGTCGATCTGCTTGCCGTAGGGGTCCGGGCTGCCGATCACGCGCATGAGCAGCGCATCGCGCGCTGTGCCCGGCACCTGTGCGGCGATGGGCAGGTCTTGCAGGCGGAAGAACACGCCCTTGCTGGTGCCGCCACGCATGTAGGTGGCGGGTATTCGAATTTGTGGCTGATGCGCCATCACGTCTCTCCTCGGGCAGGTCAGGCAGCCGCCTGTGACGATTCCAGAAAGTCTTGCGCGAAGCGCTGCAGCACCCCGCCCGCCTCGTAGATCGACACTTCCTCGGCCGTATCGAGACGGCAGGTCACCGGCACTTCCACGCGCTCGCCATTGCGACGATGGATGACCAGCGTGAGATCGGCGCGCGGCGTGCGCTCACCGGTCACGTCGAAGGTTTCGCTGCCGTCGATGCCGAGCGTCTTGCGGTTCGTGCCCGGCTTGAATTCGAGCGGCAAGACGCCCATGCCGACCAGATTGGTGCGGTGAATGCGCTCGAAACCCTCGGCAACGATGGCTTCAGTGCCCGCCAGCCGCACCCCCTTGGCCGCCCAGTCGCGCGACGAACCCTGGCCGTAATCGGCCCCGGCAATGACGATGAGCGGCTGCTTGCGCGCCATGTACGTCTCGATCGCTTCCCACATGCGGGTGATCTTGCCTTCCGGCTCGATACGCGCGAGCGACCCCGCCTTGACCTGCCCGTCGACCACGACCATCTCGTTCTTGAGCGTCGGGTTGGCGAACGTGGCGCGCTGCGCCGTCAGGTGGTCGCCGCGGTGCGTGGCGTAGGAATTGAAATCCTCTTCCGGCAGGCCCATCTTCGCGAGGTATTCACCGGCCGCGCTGTCGGCCATGATCGCGTTCGACGGCGAGAGGTGGTCGGTCGTGATGTTGTCGCCCAGCACCGCCAGCGCGCGCATGCCGCGCAACGTACGCTCACCCGCGAGCGCCCCTTCCCAATACGGCGGACGACGGATATAGGTGCTCATCTCGCGCCAGTCGTACAGCGGATCGGCCGTCTCGCCCGCGTGGACCGACGCGGCAAACATCGGCTCATAGACGCGACGGAATTGCTCTGGCTTGACGCTGCGCTCGATGATCGCGTCGATCTCTTCGTCGCTCGGCCAAAGGTCGGCCAAGCGCACCGGCTTGCCGTTGGCATCGACCCCGAGCACATCCTTCTCGATGTCGAAACGGATCGTCCCGGCGATGGCATAGGCCACCACCAGCGGCGGCGACGCGAGAAACGCCTGCTTCGCGTACGGATGAATGCGACCGTCGAAGTTACGGTTGCCCGAGAGCACAGCCGTGGCATAGAGGTCGCGCTCGATGATCTCCTGCTGGATGACCGGGTCGAGCGCGCCCGACATGCCGTTGCATGACGTACACGCATAGGCCACCACACCGAAGCCGAGGGCCTCCAGTTCCGGCAGCAACCCGGCGGCCTCCAGATACAGCGTGACGGCCTTCGACCCCGGGGCGAGCGAGCTCTTCACCCACGGCTTGCGCGTGAGGCCCGCGCGATTGGCGTTGCGCGCGAACAATCCCGCCGCAATCATGTTGCGCGGGTTGTTGGTATTCGTGCAGCTCGTGATCGCCGCGATGATGACCGCGCCGTCGGGCATCCGGCCCGGTTCGTTTTCGACCTTGCCGCTGATGCCGCGCGCGGCCAACTCACTCGTCGGCACACGCTTGTGCGGATTCGATGGGCCAGCGATGTTGCGCACCACGCTCGACAGATCGAACGTAAGCACGCGCTCGTATTGCGCGTGCGTCAGCGTGTCGGCCCAGAGGCCGGTCTGCTTCGCATAGGTCTCGACCAGCGCGACCTGGGCGTCCTCGCGACCGGTGAGCTTCAGATACTTGATCGTTTGCGCGTCGATGTAGAACATCGCCGCCGTGGCGCCGAACTCGGGCGCCATGTTCGAGATCGTGGCGCGGTCGCCCAGCGTGAGGTTTGCCGCCCCGTCGCCATAGAACTCCAGGTAGGCGGACACCACTTTCTCCTTGCGCAGGAATTCGGTGAGCGCCAACACGATATCCGTCGCCGTGATCCCCGGCTGCGGCTTGCCCGTCAGTGCCACGCCGACGATATCCGGCAGACGCATCCACGACGCGCGCCCGAGCATCACACTCTCGGCTTCCAGACCGCCCACACCGACGGCGATCACGCCCAGCGCATCGACCATCGGCGTATGCGAGTCGGTGCCCACGAGCGTGTCCGGATAAGCCACGCCGTCCGAGACCTGGATCACAGGGCTCATGCGCTCAAGATTGATCTGGTGCAGGATGCCATTGCCCGGCGGAATCACGTCGACGTTGCGAAACGCCTGCTTCGTCCAGTTGATGAAGTCGAAACGATCTTCATTGCGACGATCTTCGATGGCGCGGTTCTTGGCGAACGCGTTGGGATCGAAGCCGCCGCACTCGACGGCGAGCGAGTGATCGACGACGAGTTGCGTCGGCACGACCGGATTGACGAGCGCGGGATCGCCGCCTTGCGCCGCGATGGCGTCGCGCAGCCCGGCGAGATCGACCAGCGCGGTCTGGCCGAGAATGTCGTGACACACCACGCGAGCAGGAAACCAGGGGAAATCGAGATCGCGGCGTCGCTCGATCAGTTGCTTGAGGGCGTCGGTCAGTGCCGCCGGATCGCAGCGGCGCACGAGGTTCTCGGCCAGCACGCGCGACGTGTAGGGCAGCGTGTCGTAGGCGCCCGGCGCAATGGCCTCGACAGCGGCGCGGGCGTCGAAGTAATCGAGCGACGTCCCGGGCAGGGATTTACGGTATTCGGAATTCATCATGTGAGGAAAGTATCGGCCCGGTGGATGGCAGCGTAACCCGTAAGCAGACGATGCGCCTGCGTGCCGGACGCCTGCGCGGGACAGCGGCGAAGCGACCGCCGCCCCGGGGCCTTCCGGGCAAGGAAGGCCCGACGCAGGCAGACTCAGCGCTTGTCGATCGGCACGAACTGCTGATCTTCCGGACCGGTGTAATTGGCGCTCGGACGAATGATCTTGTTGTCGATGCGCTGCTCGATGACGTGGGCGCTCCAGCCCGACGTGCGCGCAATCACGAACAGCGGCGTGAACATCGCGGTGGGCACGCCCATCATGTGGTAGCTCACAGCGCTGAACCAGTCCAGGTTCGGGAACATCTTCTTGACGTCCCACATCACCGATTCCAGACGCTCGGCAATGTCGTACATCTTCGTATTCTGCTGATCCTTCGACAATTCGTGCGCGACTTCCTTGATGACCTTGTTGCGCGGATCGCTCACGGTGTAGACCGGGTGACCGAAGCCGATGATCACTTCCTTGTTCTCGACGCGGCGGCGGATATCGGCCTCGGCGTCGTCGGGCGAGTCATAGCGCTTCTGGATCTCGAACGCCACTTCGTTCGCGCCGCCGTGCTTCGGGCCGCGCAAGGCGCCAATGGCGCCGGTGATGGCGGAGTGCATGTCCGAGCCCGTGCCCGCGATCACGCGCGCGGTGAACGTGGACGCGTTGAATTCATGCTCCGCGTAAAGGATCAGCGACGTGTGCATGGCGCGCACCCACAAGTCCGACGGCTTTTCGCCGTGCAGCAGGTGCAGGAAGTGGCCGCCGATACTGTCGTCGTCGGTCTCCACATCGATGCGCACGCCGTTGTGGCTGAAGTGGTACCAGTACAGCAGCATCGAGCCGAAGCTGGCCATCAGACGGTCGGCGATGTCGCGCGCGCCCGGCACATTGTGATCGTCCTTCTCCGGCAACACGGTGCCCAGCACCGAGACGCCCGTGCGCATCACGTCCATCGGGTGGGCGGCGGCCGGTACGGTCTCGAGCGCGTCCTTGACGGCGGCCGGCAGGCCGCGCAGCGCCTTGAGCTTGGCCTTGTAGCCGCGCAGCTCCGCCACGCTCGGCAGCTTGCCATAGACGAGCAGGTACGCGATTTCCTCGAACTCCGAGGTCTGGGCCAGATCCAGAATATCGTAGCCGCGGTAATGCAGATCGTTGCCCGAACGGCCCACCGTACACAGCGCGGTGTTGCCCGCAGTCACCCCCGACAGGGCGACGGATTTCTTTGGCTTGAAGCCGGTGGCAGTCGTCTCGCTCATGCTCATTCCTCCAGGATCAGGGATTCAGTTATTTCTGTTGGGCGAACAGCGCGTCGAGCTTCTGTTCGTAAGCGTGGTAGCCGATGCTCTCATAGAGTTCGGCGCGGGTTTGCATCGTGTCGAGCACGGCCTTTTGCGTGCCGTCGCGGCGAATCGTCTGATAGACGTTCTGCGCCGCCTTGTTCATGGCGCGGAAGGCCGAGAGCGGGTACAGCACAAGACCGACCTGCGCACTCTTGAGTTCTTCCACAGTGAACAGCGGTGTCGCGCCGAACTCCGTGATGTTCGCGAGCACCGGCACTTTCACGGCATCGGCGAACTGGCGGTACATCGGCAACTCGGTCATCGCTTCCGGGAAGATCATGTCGGCGCCGGCTTCGACGCAGGCGCATGCGCGATCGATGGCCCCCTGCAGACCTTCCACGGCCAGTGCATCGGTGCGCGCCATGATGACGAAGTTCTCGTCGGTGCGGGCGTCGACCGCCGCCTTGATGCGATCGACCATCTCCTGCTGGCTCACAATGGCCTTGCCGGGACGATGGCCGCAACGCTTCGCGCCGACCTGATCCTCGATATGCATGGCGCCCGCGCCAAACTTGATGAGCGACTGCACCGTGCGCGCGATGTTGAACGCCGACGGCCCGAAGCCGGTATCGACGTCGACGAGCAACGGCAGATCGCATACGTCGGTGATGCGGCGCACGTCGGTGAGCACGTCGTCGAGCGTGGAGATGCCCAGATCGGGCAGGCCGAGCGACCCCGCCGCGACACCGCCGCCGGAGAGATAGATCGCCTTGAAACCAGCCGCCTTGGCCAGCAAGGCGTGATTCGCGTTAATGGCGCCGACAACCTGCAAGGGTTGCTCGGTCTTGACGGCCTCGCGAAAAGCGGCGCCGGCCGAACGATGGGTTTGCGTCACGTGAGTGCCTCGATCGTGTCGTGTGCGGCCGGCGGTGGAAGCTGCCAAATCGCACATGGGTTGAGTGATGGCAAGGTAGTTAGCAATGACCGTGCCAGCCCGCTATCCGGATGCGCGCCAACTGCACCGTCGCATCGCTAAGACATTCATTTCGCAGCGGAAATTCTTCTCGGGTGTGACGCGCGCGTCAAGTCGAATGCGTCGCTTCGCGCCGGGCATTCGTCGCACCATGTTTCATATTGAAACATAAGATGAAACGTATAGTTGCATTATGCTACGATTCGAGTCAGTCTCCTGCGGTGGCCCGCGTCCGCGCGCCGCGCACCCGCCTGCACCTATCGATGAGTCCGGTCATGCCAAATTTCTCCCCCGCGATACCCCCTCGCCTGTCGACGGCGGCTCCGAGCGCCGCGCGCGCGGGGTTTGCGCAACCGGTCACCGCCGTTCGAAAACCCGTGATCTGGGCCGTGGGCATCAGCAAGCTCGGCGAGTTGTACCGCGACATCGTGCCGGACTACGCCGCGCAAGCCGAGGTGCAGATCATCGACAAAGGCTATGAAGCCGTCATCGAAGCCTTGGAGCGCCTGCCCGCGGGCAGTGTTGACGGCATTGTCGCCGCTGGCTCGAACGGTGCCTTCCTGCGCGAGCGCCTTGCCCTGCCCGTGGTGCTCGTGAAAGTGACGGGCTTCGACGTGATGCATGCGCTGGCACGGGCGCGCCGCGCGCGGCCTGCGCCCTCGCCCGCGTCGCGTATCGCGCTGGTGTCGTATGCCCGACCCGCGCCAGAATTTGAGCGCTTCAAGAGCGCGTTCCACCTCGACATCTCGCAACACGCCTATTTCGACCGCCACGATGCGGAAGACCTTGTGCACCGGCTGCGCGACGAAGGCATCGAGGTCATTGTCGGCCCCGGGCTGGTGACTGAACTGGCCGAGCGAGCCGGACTCGCGGGCGTCTTTCTCTATTCGCAGGATTCGGTGCGCGCCGCGTTCGACACGGCACTCGAAGTCGCGCGCTTCGGACGCATCGAAGCGCAACGCCGCGAGCGGCTCGATACCGTGCTGCGACACTTGCACGAAGGGGTCGCTGCCGTCGATCTGAACGGGCGCATCGAAGCGATCAACGCCCCGATGGCGGGCATGCTCGGCGTGAGCGTTGCCGATGCGGTCGGCCGTCCGCTCGATGCCATCGCCCCGGCGCTCGACATCGCGCGCACGCTGGAGAGCGCGAGCGCCGAACTCGAGGCCATTGTCTCGATGGCCGGCAAAACGTGGGTCATCAATCGCATTCCCTTGCTCGACCAGGGCACGCTCACGGGCGCGCTGCTGACGTGCCAGGACTCGCAGTCGTTTGCGCGCGTGGATCGCTCGCTACGCTCGCGCCATCGCCCACGCCATCTCGTGGCGCGCTATCGCCTCGACGATCTGATCGGCGATTCCGACGCGATGTCGCAGGTGCGTGCATTGGCACGCCGCTACGCCCAGACCGACTCGACCGTACTCGTCCACGGCGAGAGCGGCACCGGCAAGGAGCTGCTCGCACAAGGCATTCACAATGCCAGTCGACGGCGCGACTATCCGTTCGTCGCCATCAACTGCGCGGCGTTTCCGGAAACGCTGCTCGAGAGCGAACTGTTCGGCTATGAAGACGGCGCCTTCTCGGGCGCGCGGCGCGGCGGCAAGGCGGGGTTGTTCGAGACGGCGCACAACGGCACCATTTTTCTCGACGAAATCGGTGAAATGCCGATGCCGCTGCAAACGCGTCTGTTGCGGGTGCTGCAGGAGCGCGAGGTGCTGCGACTTGGCGCGACCGAGCCCGTGCCCTGCGACGTGCGCGTGATTGCGGCCACTCACCGCGACCTTCGCCAGCGGGTGGCTGCAGGGGGGTTCCGCGAAGACTTGTACTACCGGCTCAACATCCTGCGCATGGTGCTGCCGGCACTGCGCGAACGCATGGAGGACTTGCCGCGCCTCACCCCCCTCTTTCTCGAACGCGCACTCGCCCGCGCGGGGGCGCGCATGAGCGTCGAAGCGCTGCAGGCGTCGCTCATGCCGCTGCTCGCGACCTATCGCTGGCCGGGCAATGTCCGCGAACTGGAAAACCTGCTGGAACGCATTGCCGTCGTATGCGCGGATGTCGTCGACGCGCACGAGATCAGCCGTGCAAGGTTGGTCGAGATTGCCCCGGAGTTGGGCGCGATGACCGATGAACTGGGCACACCGATGCCGCCCGATGTCATCAACACGACCAACGGACGCGAATTTGGCGCGCACGACACCCATCGCGCCCGCGTCCCCGGCGTCGAAACATCACACTCAGCGTCAGCGCCGCTGACAGGTCGTGCCCGTCGCGCAGCCGAAGACCTTGCCCGCATTCACGCCACGTTGGCGGCGTGCGGTGGCGACCGCGGCGCCGCTTGCGAGGCACTCGGCATCAGCCGCTCCACGCTCTGGCGCAAACTGCGCGACACTGTCGACGGCTGAGGCTTGCGCTTCAGGTACGGCCCGCTCGTCAGTGCTGGTGACGGATGCGGTCCCACATCTCGTGCCAATCCAGGCGCCTGTGCTGGGACGGCTCGTCGTGATGCGTTACCCAGAAATGGTCGAAGAACATGCCGATGGCGAAGCCGACAAGCAGCGCCACAAGCATCATCGAAACGTTGAGCAAGGACATGGCGACCTCCCGTCGGTCCGAATCTCACTTTCCATTCTAGTCAAACGATGTCATGCCTGCGTAGCCATATGTCCGTCGCGACGACATAAAAAAACCGGGGTCGAAACCCCGGTCCATGACCTACGACGAACGACGCGCGCGATGCGCATCGCACGGAACGCCGACGATTACCACGTGGGAATCAGCGCGCCCTTGAACTGCGTCTCGATGAATGCCTTCACTTCGTCGGAGTGATAGGCGTCGACCAGTTGCTTGACCCACGGCTTGTTCAGGTCTTGTGCGCGCACGGCAATCAGGTTGGCGTAGGGCCCCTTCAGATCTTCGATGGCGATCGCGTCGCGCTTCGGCACGAGACCGGCTTGTGCCGCGAAGTTGGTGTTGATCGAGGCGGCATCCAGATCCGGCAGCGCACGCGGTAGTTGCGCCGCTTCCAGTTCCACGATCTTCAGCTTCCTCGGGTTCTCGGCGATGTCCAGCGGGGTCGCGTTCTTGCCATTGACGCCAGCACCGGCACGCAGCTTGATCAGGCCTTCCTTCTGCAGCAGGAGCAACGCACGGTTGCCGTTGGACGGGTCGTTCTGAATACCGACCTTGGCGCCATTCGGCAGATCCTTCAGCGACTTGTACTTCTTCGAGTAGTAGCCCAGCGGTGAGACGTACGTGAGACCGGCGCTCACGATCTTGTAGCCGCGATCCTTGACCTGACTGTCGAGGAACGGCTTGTGCTGGAAGCCGTTGGCGTCCAGGTCGCCGGCGTCGAGCGCGGCGTTCGGCTGTGCGTAGTCACTGAACTCGATGATCTTGATCTCGAGGCCGCGCTGATGGGCGACCTTCTTGACGACTTCGAAGATCTGCGCATCCGAGCCGGCCATGGTGCCGACCTTCAGGGGTTTGGCGGCCGTCTGGGCCGTGGCACCGAGAGAGGCCAGCGCAAACGTGGCGCCGAGGAACGCGTGAATCAGTTGACGGGACAGCATGTGCGATTTCTCCTATTGCTCATTTGGCGCCTGTTGAGCGCCCGTTCGATGGGGCGGACTTGATGGGTCCACAACGGTCGCACAAGGGACGGCAACGCCCTTGCACGGCCCAGACCCAGGATGCTGCCATAGATACGGGTTTACGCGAAATACACAATCGGCATTTCGATATCCTCCGCGCGTCGATTCATCGGTCGCATAAAAAAACGCCCCTTCGGTCATCCGAAGGGGCGTGTCGCCGGGAGAACTGCCTGATCACGGGCCGGGGGGGTGGCACGGCTGACGGCGAGGCCGTCAGCCGGTCGCATCAGGAACCGACGATAAACCTGCAAAGCGCGTTGGCAGGCATCGGCAAATGCCGCAGGCAAGCGCCCGCCCGCGTTGTGCCGAACGCGGACGGCCCACGCGGGACTGACTCAGGGGCACGTCTCCTCACCATTCAAGCCGTTCATCGAACATCCACCGCCACCGCCAAAACCGCTGGGGCCGCCGAACGCGGCAAGCCCGTTTCCGCCGGCCGCGCCACCGATGCCACGACCGCCCGGTCCGGAAGCCCCCACGCCTCCGCCGCTGCTGGCGCCGGCACTGCCGCCGGGGGCGTTGCCACCGCCACCGCCGCCACCGCCACCGCC
>NZ_MKVU01000006.1:413034-515913 GCF_001899225.1 Pandoraea sp. 64-18
CCAAATCCTCCGGGGCCACCAAAGGCACCCAGCCCGCCGCTACTGCCGCCACCAAAGCCCATGCCACCGCCACCACCGTGCCCACCGCCTCCCGCCGCATGTAATGCGTTGATCGAAATGCCGCACAGCACAACCGCTGCGGCTGCCGTCACCAAAGTCGCCTTGAACCCGTTCATGGTTCCCTCCCCGCGCACACTCACTTCGACACACGCACCCCTCGGCCAACATAGGCTGCGTTACGGCGCGAGCACGTCAGCGAAAATCGCGGGCAATAGCTGGCCGTCCCATGCACGCGAGCACAGGAGTACCTCGCCAACAGCCTGCTGGAAGTTCGGGTTGGCGCTTCGCCATACGCGATTCATATACGCGATTTCCGTGCCAATCACTGTAAACTATTGATTTAAAACAAATTAATACCTTAATTTGCGAGACATCGTGAAGCGGTGCGCCGAAAACGTATCGTTCCTGAAACGCCTACAACACGCCCCATCATTGTGGCAATCCACCGCACGGACGACCGGTTCATGAGGCAAGGTTGAGCGGTGCATGAGGCGCGCATGATGAGCGGCTCGCGTCACCGAACGCCCGGTAGCCGTTCAACGCGAAATGGTGGAATTCAGAAAGGTTTCAGATGTGCAGTTTGGCGAAGCAGAGCGCTCGCCAGAGGGGGGGATGCCGCGACAATGCCCTTAAGGACCCAACGGCTCGACCATGCCCCGACGGCGGGCATGGTCGAACCATCGGCGTGGGGCTTACTTGACTTGCACGGCGGAGAAGTCCTGTCGGCCGAACGGACTCACCTCGTATCCGGTCACGTCCGCGCGCGTGATGACCGCTGCAATCGGGTGCGCCAATGGAATCCAGAGCGCATCGTCCTTGATCATGCGCTGCGCGACCTGATACTTCACGGTTCGCGCGGCGAGATCATGAGAGCGTTTGCCTTCGCTGATCAACTGGTCAAGGTCTTTGTCGCAAAAGCGCGCGAAATTGGTGCCTGATTGCACGGCCGCGCAACTGAACTGCGGCGTCAGAAAGTTATCGGGGTCGCCGTTGTCGCCCGACCAGCCCATGAAGAGCAAATCATGTTCTCCCGCCTTGCCGCGACGAATCAGCTCGCCCCACTCCACGGTCTTGATCCGCGCCCGAACACCAATCCTGGCGAGATCGCTTTGCAGCATCTCGGCGCTCAGACGTGGGTTCGGGTTCAACAGACTGCCCGTCGGGCGCGTCCAGATCGTCGTCTCGAACCCTTGCGGGAAGCCCGCGTCGGCGAGCAGCTGCTTCGCTTTGGCGATGTCCAGCGGATACGCGACCACATTCCTCGCGAAGCTCCACGTATTGGGCGGATACACGTTGGTGGCTGGCGTTGCGGCCCCTTCGAACACCTGCTTGACGTAGTTCGCGCGGTCGAACGCCATGTTCAGCGCCTGACGGACTCGCTTATCGTCGAGCGGCTTGTGCTGGGTGTTGATCGCGACGAACGCCGTCATGAATGCCGGTGTCTCGACCACCCGGAGCGCCTTGTCGCTGCGCGCTGCCTGCACGTCGACCGGTTTGGGCGAGAGCGCGATCTGGCACTCGCCCACCTTCACCTTCTGCGCGCGCACGGCTGCGTCCGGCACAATCGTGTAGATGAGACGATCCGAGGCCGGCGCGCCGCCGAAGTACGATTTGTTGGCGTCGTACCGCACGACGCTGTCCTTCTGATAGCTACGGAAGACAAACGGGCCCGTGCCGATGGGCCGCGCGTTCATCTCGCCCGGCTTGTTGATCGCGATGAGCTTGTCGGCGTACTCGGCCGAATAAATCGACGCGAAGCCCATCGAGAGCATCGACAGGAACACGGCATCCGGCTCGGACAGCGTGAAGCGAACGGTGTGGTCGTCGACCTTCTGCACCGATTTGATCAGCTTGCCCAGCGAGAGCGATTGCGCATGCGGGAAGCCCGACGGCGTGAGCTTGTGCCACGGCGCCTTGTCGTCGAGCATGCGCTCGAACGTGAAGACGACGTCGTTGGCATTGAACGCGCGCGTCGGCTTGAACAGGCTGTTGCTGTGGAAGCTCACGTTCGGGCGCAGCGTGAACGTGTAGGTCAGGCCGTCGGGGCTGACGCTCCACTGGGTCGCCAGGCTGGGCACGACCTTGCGTTGCGCCGCATCGAACTCGACCAGGCGATTGAACACCGGGTCGGCCGACGCATTGGTCGTCGTCAGCGAGTTGTAGCGCACGACGTCGAAGCCTTCGGGGCTGGCTTCGGTGCATACGGTGAGCGCCTTGGCATGCACGGCGAGCGGCACCATCGGCAGCGACAGGGCCGTCAGAGCGGCAGCGAAAATACGGCGCGAGCGACGACGCATGGGTGTCTCCTCCAGGAAGTCGATGACGGTGAAAAACAGCGGGTCAGA
This sequence comes from Pandoraea sp. 64-18, assembly GCF_001899225.1. Classification (NCBI taxonomy): domain Bacteria; kingdom Pseudomonadati; phylum Pseudomonadota; class Betaproteobacteria; order Burkholderiales; family Burkholderiaceae; genus Pandoraea; species Pandoraea sp. 64-18. The sequence continues at coordinate 415,440 of NZ_MKVU01000006.1, forward strand.
ATAGCGCAGATTCAGGCCAATCGCCCTTGCGTTGGGGCCCGCGCCGACACTCGCTGTCCCGAATCCTGAAACCGATCGTCAGTTCTGCGAAACGCCGCCCCATCAGGCGCCGGACGGCAGCGTCGGACGATAGCCCAGCGCATGGCTTGCGGACAAGGCTTCGCGGCGCACCGCCTCGCCAATCGGGCCGTCCATGCGCGCGTCGAACCCGCCCGTGGCACCCAGCGCGGTGACGACGCCGACCAAGCGGCCGTCGTAGTTGAAGACCGGCGCGGCCAGCGCGCTGATCCCCGTCAGGTTGGTGTCGCGAACGCTTGCCCCCTGCGCGGCGCGCACCTCGGCACGCAGCGCGCCGATGGGATCGGACGCATCGAGCTGTGCGCGTTGCTCCGGCGAGGCATGGGCCAACTCGGCTTCGGCCATCGCCATCACTTGCGGATCGTCCAGGCATCCGAGAAAAACACGGCCGGCGGCCGACCAGAGCATCGACATTACCGACCCGATGCGCACGTTGATCGTCACGGGCAGGCCCGGCTCCTCGAAACGCACGATGGTCGGTCCCTTGTTGCCCATGACGGCGATGAAGCAGGTGACATCGAAGGCTTCGCGCAAGCGCACGAGCGCCGGTTCGGCCGCACGCACCGGGTCGGCCTGCCGCATGGCCGCCACGCCGATGAGCATCGCTTCGAGTCCGAGATGGTAGTGCTGCGAGTCGGTGTCCTGCGCGACGAGGCCCTCCTCCACGAGACTCATTAGATACCGATGCACTTTGGCCGGACTTTGCTGTACATGCTGGGCGAGCGCGGTCAGGCTCGCGCGACCGCCCAGCCGGGCCAGCCCCTTGAGCACGACCATGCCGGTCTCGGCCGATTGCACGCGTTGACGGCGCCCGCGCTCGCGCGGTGCGTCGGTAACATCGTCGTCATGAGGGGCATCGGTGCGCGATGGCGTGAGGCCGGTCGTCGCGCGTACAGGCGTATCGGCGCTGCGCGGGAGGTCTGCGGTGGGTCGTTTGCTTGTCGTCATCGCCGAGATTTTATGATGCAAAGCGATATTGTCCGGCATCGGCAAGGCTAGAGGTTAACCCCAGTCCACCAAATTACGCAATGCGTATTATATTTACGCTTAATAAATTCCAGGGAGGAGAGGCGCACCGCCCGATCGCGTGATCGCTCCTCTACACTTGTTCCATATTGCGCGTGTCGTCGCGAGCCCAACGCGGCGCTCGTCACACCGGACCCAGAGAGCGTGAACGGATGAGCCAACCGATTGCCCCCACCCCCGACACGGCCGCCGCCGGCGGCTGCCCCTTTCATCAGACGCCTGCCGCCACGGCCCCCAACGGATGCCCTGTGAGCGCCCGTGCCGCGGACTTCGACCCGTTCGAAGACGGCTACCAGCAAGACCCGCCCGAGTACGTGCGCTGGGCGCGCGAGCAAGAGCCGGTGTTCTACAGCCCGAAGCTCGGCTACTGGGTTGTCACGCGCTACGACGACATCAAGGCGATCTTCCGCGACAACCTCACGTTCAGCCCGTCGATTGCGCTGGAAAAGATCACGCCGACCGGACCGGAGGCGAATGCCGTGCTCGCCTCCTACGGCTTCGCGCTCAACCGCACGCTGGTGAACGAAGACGAACCCGCCCACATGCCGCGTCGTCGCGTGTTGATGGAGCCGTTCACGCCCGAGCATCTCAAGCATCACGAGCCGCTGGTGCGCCAACTCGCACGCGACTATGTGGATCGCTTCATCAACGACGGCCGCGCCGATCTCGTCGACCAGATGCTGTGGGAAGTGCCGCTCACGGTAGCGCTGCACTTCCTCGGCGTGCCGGAGGAAGACATGGACAAGCTGCGCGAGTATTCCATCGCGCACACGGTCAACACATGGGGACGCCCCAAGCCCGAAGAGCAGGTGGCCGTGGCCCACGCCGTAGGCAATTTCTGGCAACTGGCGGGCAAGATTCTCGACAAGATGCGCCAGCACCCCGAGGGGTCGGGCTGGATGCAGTACGGCATTCGCAAGCAAAAGGATTATCCCGACGTCGTCACCGATTCGTACCTGCATTCGATGATGATGGCGGGCATCGTGGCCGCGCACGAGACGACGGCCAACGCCACCGCGAACGCCATGAAGCTGCTGCTCCAGCATCCGGACGTCTGGCGCGAGATCTGCGACGACCCATCGCTGATTCCGAACGCCGTCGAAGAGTGTCTGCGTCATAACGGCTCGGTCGCCGCATGGCGCCGGCTGGTCACTCGGGACGTCAACATTGGCGGCATCGACATCGCCGCGGGTGCGAAGCTGCTGATCGTGACCTCGTCCGCAAACCATGATGAAGCGCACTTCGCCGACGCCGACCTGTTCGACATTCGCCGCGAAAACGCGAGCGATCAGTTGACGTTCGGCTACGGCTCGCATCAATGCATGGGCAAGAACCTCGCCCGCATGGAAATGCAGATCTTCCTCGAAGAATTCACGCGCCGGCTGCCGCACATGACGCTGGCAAAGCAGACCTTCACGTATGTGCCGAACACCTCGTTCCGCGGCCCGGAGCATGTGTGGGTCGAGTGGGATCCGGCGCAGAACCCCGAGCGCCGCGACCCCACCGTGCTCACGCGTCATTCGCCCGTGCGCATTGGCGAACCCTCGGGACACAGCGTGACGCGTCCGGTCGTGGTCGAGTCCGTGCTGCCGGTGGCCGACGGCATCGTGAAGCTACGCCTGGTCGCCCCGGACGGCCGCGCGATGCCGCGCTGGGCCCCGGGCTCGCACATCGACATCGAATGCGGCGACACGGGGCTGTCGCGTCAGTATTCGCTGTGCGGCGATCCGGCCGACACCGGCGCGCTGGAAATCGCCGTCCTGCACGAACCGCAAGGCCGTGGCGGTTCGCACTGGGTTCATACGCAAGTGAAAGTCGGTGACCGCCTGCGCATTCGCGGTCCGCGCAATCACTTCCGGCTCGATGAAACGACGCGTCGTGCCATCTTTGTTGCGGGCGGCATCGGCGTCACGCCGATTGCCGCTATGGCGCGGCGCGCGAAAGCACTGGGCATCGACTACGTGATCCATTACAGCGGCCGCAGCCGCCGCACGATGGCGCTGATCGACGAACTCCACGCGCTGCATGGCGAGCGCCTGCATTTGTGGGTGAAAGACGAGGGCCAGCGCGCCGACTACGCCAGCCTGCTCGCCACGCCGCAAGACGGCACGCAAGTCTATGCCTGCGGCCCGCTGCGAATGCTCGACGCCCTCGCACAGTGCTGTGCGCCCTGGCCTGACGACACGCTGCGCGTCGAACACTTCCAGTCGCAACTGAGCACGCTCGATCCCGCAAAGGAGCATGCGTTCGACGTCACGCTCAAGGATTCCGGCATTACGGTGACGGTGCCGGCCGATCAGACGCTGCTCACGGCGCTGCGTGCGGCGAACATCGACGTCCAGAGCGACTGCGAGGAAGGACTGTGCGGTTCCTGCGAGGTGCAGGTGCTGGAGGGTGACGTGGATCACCGCGATGTGGTGCTTACACGCGCCGAGCGCGACGCGAACACGAAGATGATGTCGTGCTGCTCGCGCGCCTGCGGCAAATCGCTGGTGCTGGCGTTATAGGTCGCCGCGTCGGCGCCCGGCGCGCCCAATGGGTTCAGTGGGCGTGCCGCGGCTTGCGTAGCATCGCCAACAGCGCGACGAGCGCGAGCCATGCAAAACCGCACATGAGCGTTGCGAGCGGACGCGGCGAGCCGTCGTTGAGCACGCCGAGCAGCCCGCCCGCCGCGAAGCCGAAACCATACTGCACACTGCCCACGAGCGCCGCCGCCGCGCCGGCGCGGGTCGGGTGATTGGCGAGCGCCCCCGCCACCGAATTCGCCGTGATGATGCCGCGCAGCGACATGAACAGAAACAGTAGTGCCACCATCAACGGCAGCCGCGCGCCCCCCAGCCACGCGCTCGCGCACAACACGGTCGTGACGATCGCACAGCCCACAATGCCGGCACGCATCAGGCGATCTGCACCCAACTGCCCCACACGGCGCGAGTTGAACATGGTCATCGCGGCCATGCCGACGATATTGATGCCGAAGAGCACCCCGAAAAACTGCGGCGACACATGGAAGTACTCCATGTACACCAGCGGCGTGCCCGTAATGTAGGTGAACGACGCGCCAAAGACCGCGCCGCCCGCCAGCATGTAGCCGACGAAATGCGGGTCGCGCAACAGATGCCAATAGGACATCAGGACGGCACGCGGTCCACCCGACTGACGCGCATGCACCGCCCCGGTCTCCGGCAAACGCCACAAGGCCAGCATCGCCACCGCGCCGAACACCGCGAGAATGCCGAAGATCGCGCGCCACGTCGTGACGCGCAGCATCTGTCCGCCAACGAGCGGCGCCACGATCGGCGCAACGCTCATCACCAGCAGCATGATCGAAAAGGCGCGCGCACTGTGGCGCGGCCCGTAGACGTCACGCACGATGGCTTGCGCAATCACGGGCATGGCGCATCCACCGAGCGCCTGCACGAAGCGCCACACCATCATGTGATCGATGGTGTCGGCAAACGCACAGCCGATGCTGCCGAAGATGTACAGCGCGATCCCCGCCGCCATCGGCCGACGACGCCCAAATCGGTCCGCGAGCGGCCCCCACAGGAGCTGCCCGAAGGCGAACCCCAGGAAGAAGTAGGAGAGCGTGAGCTGCGTGGTCGCGACACTCGCACCCAGTTCGTGGCGCAACGTCACGAGTCCCGGCAGATACATGTCCGTGGAGGCGGGCGCGATCATCATGAACAGGCCGAGAATGCCCAGCAACACACGCTCGGAAGGCAACGCAGGAGAGAGTTCGGACGTCGATGTCATGATCGTTCTGATGAGTCGGCGCAATGGCTGTCGCGCCGCGGGAGACGCCGCAAAAAAACGACGCCCGCCATGATAACGCTGGCGGGCGTCGCACTTTCATACTCGATGGTTATCGGATCCCTAACCAATGCTTATGGCGCAGCGTTCGGGTCCGGCATCTTTTGACATCGCCACCTCATCCGGCCGTTGCCGCCTGCAGGTTGCCGCCGTCGCTGCGCTGCGTGCGGGCAATCGCCAGCACGCCGATCAACGAAACGCACGCGGGCACCGCCGCCGCCAGGAACAGCGATGACGACGACCATTGCCAATGCATCAGCGCGCCGCCCAGCACCGGACCGAGCACTGAACCGATGCGGCCGATACCGAGGCTCCAGCCAATGCCGGTGGAACGCAACGAGGTGGGGTAATACGTCGCGGCGAGTGCGTTGAGCGCCGGTTGCCCGCCGATGATCGAGAAGCCCGCGAAGAATATGGCGATGAACACCGCGACCATCGACACCATGACCATCGGATTGCCGATCGCCGCCGTCGCCGCCATCGCAATGAGGAACGTCACGGCCAGCACGCTCGTGAAGCCGACGCGATCGATCACGCGGCCGAGCAGTAGCGTGCCGATCACCCCGCCTGCCCACAGCGCGGTGCCCGCCATCACGGCGACCTGTGTCGAATAGCCCGCATCGCGAATCACCGTCGGCAACCAGTTCGACAGGAAGTACATGTCGAGCAAGTTCGCGAAGTTCACGACCCAGAGCAGCAGCGTCACCCGTGCGCGGCCATCTTTGAACAGCTCGACGAACGGCACGCCTTTCGCCTTTTGCTCATCGAGTACGAAGCGGGCGTCGACCGGCACGTTGGCACCGGGTGCCACGCGCAGCAGTTGCTTGCGAATGTGTGCGTTGTCGCGTTTGCCGAACATCAGGAACTGGATCGACTCGGGCAGCGAGATCCACATCAGCACACCGAGCACCAACGGAATGGCGCCACCGATGTAGAACACCGCGCGCCAGCCCAGGCTCGGAATGATCGCCGCCGTGATGAGGCCGCCAAGCACACCGCCCAGCGTGAAACCGCACGACACGATCATCATGAGCGACACGCGAATGCGGCGCGGGCTGTACTCGCCGGCAAGCGCCATCGCGTTCGGCATGATGCACCCCAGGCCCAGCCCGGCCGCAAAGCGCCAGACGACCAGTTCCGTAATCGTGTTGGCGAAACCGGTGACGATCATGCACGCCGAAAAGCACAGGGTCGCGCCAATGAGCACCGGGCGACGGCCCAGCTTGTCGGCCAGCGCCGAAAAGGTCAGCGAGCCGACCAGCATGCCGAACAGCCCCGCGCCGAATACCGGCGAGAGTGTTTCCTTGGCAATGCCCCATTCCCGAATCACCACCGGCGCGACATACCCCATCGACTGGACATCGAAGCCATCGACCACCAGGCACATCGCGCACAATGCAATCACCCACCACTGATAAGCGCCCAGACGGCTCTCGTCGATCAGTGCGCCCACATTCACTTCTGCTGCTTTCATTTTGTCTCCCAACGTTTTTCGCAACTTCGTGGCATTGCGTTCCCGGTCGAGGGGCTGGCGACGGCATATTCCCGTCGCGGCCTCGTCCCAGGCGCCTCGTTGCCCGAATCCAGCAAACAAGGCATGTCATGCGCCGGATCGAACGGCGAATCCACCCAATTCCGTCGCGCATGAAATTACGCTTTGCGGAAGTTTATATCGCCAAACGTAAATCAATGCTTAGTGTTAACACTGAGATTTTCAGGACATGCAAACGCGACGGGTGCGGGAATCCGAGCGAGATCGGTGGAACCTCGGCTCACGGACACGGCGTTCAGCTTTGTGGTTTTTCTCCATCGGAACGATGGGAGCCGCCCTGGCAAAATGCCAGTGGGCTATACAGGCGGGGGAATTGGGCGATGGATGCGACGAAAAGCGACGAATTGTCGCAGTTGGCGTTTTTCTACAAATTTTCTTACGAAGGTTAACCCGTCTAGGGATTTCCCTGATATAGTTACACCTGTCTCCTCCACCTCCTCCTGGTGGATTTCACGGCCAGCAACTTGCTGGCCGTTTTTTTTGCTCGCCGATCCTGCCCTTAGTGGCATTCAGTGGGATGTCTGACTCTCGTGCGCGACGCGATCTTCGATGCGGCGCTCGATCCGTTTTCGGACCATTGCCGCGGCCTCGGACGCATCATGGGCATCGATGCTCGAAAATTCGCAACGTCCGATGTAGTGCCCCTCACAATAGGCATCGACGGCACCATCAAAACGTTCGTCGGTACGCGGCGTAACCGCCCCCTCCAAGTCGAACGGGCGCCCCGGCGGCGTGTGGCTGACGTAGTGCCAGGAAAACCGAAAAGATTGCATCACAAGTCCCCTTCAATCCAGCGGCAGCGATCACGCTGCCGACCGATGCTGTTTTTCAGGAAATCCTAGCATGTTAAGGAATCTCGACAAACGGTCGAAAAAAAAGCGGCCCGCCTGATCGGCGAGCCGGATAGTCCGTGGAGGTCGGGGGCACATCTGAGCCACGGCAACTCCACTCTAGCCCCGAATCACTGTCGCTATTCTCGGTAATTGTCCGGATCCGGCGTAAATAGTTTGTCCGCCGTCGACATCGCGACGTCGTTCTCGAAGCGAGACTGCCACGCTCGCTCGCCGTGTCCTCGGAAGGGAACGCATCGGCCAACATCGCCCGCAGATACTCGACAATCCGGCAAGCCGATACCGCAAAACAGGGGGGGACGAAATGGGGTCGGCGCTACGGTAACGTTAGGCTCCCCGTCCTCCCTCCCACGACCTCGCCATGACGCTCAAATTTCGCAATCCGGCGAACGGAGATGTCGTCGAGATCACGCGTCTGTCGTGTGTCGCGGCCTTCTTCCTCGGTCCGCTTTACCTCATGGCCTACGGATTCACGTGGCATGCGCTCGCCTGGACCCTCCTCGCCATCGGACCCGCGTTGATCTGGAAGGAATCGGCGTTAGCGTTTTCGCTGCCCGCCACTTGCCTGCTCTACTCGCTGATGATTCATCCGCTGCTCATCGGCAAGCTGCGCGCCAATGGCTGGCTGCCCACGCGCGACGACGCCGTGCCCAGCCCTCGCCAGCGCGGCTACGACGTGTACGGCGATGCGCCGGCCCTCCGGCGCGCGGACGCAGGCCACCCCCTCCCCGCGACGCCACGCCCTGCCGCCAACGATGGCGAGTCGTCGGCGTAACGCGACAAGCCGTGCCCGAACAGCACCGAGGCGATCAGACGGGCGACGTTACGCTGTCGCCAGTGTCAGGTGAGGCCTGCGGCGACATTGCAATGAATCGATCGATCGCCGCCGAGGCGTGTTCGGCGCGATAAGCGAGGCTGATCGGTGCGAGCGGCACGTCACCCTCGATCGGCCAGAACCCCATGCCGGGCGTGCGGATCTGACTGACCGACGCGGGCACGAGCGACACCCCGAACCCCGCCGCGACCATGGGCACGATCGACGTGATCTGCGGCGCCTCCTGCCCGAGCTTCGGGTGAAATCCAGCCGACTCGCAGGCCGCAATCGTGCGGTCATACAGCGCGGGACTGATCTCGCGCGGCAGCAGGATGAACTCGTCGCGGGCGAGCGCGGCCAGCGGCACGCGCTTGCGCGCGCACATCGCGTGGCCGAGCGGCAACACCAGCACCATCGGCTCGTCGACGACCGGCACCATGACGATTCCGGGCGGCACCTCGAACGGCGTGCGCACAAACGCCACGTCGACCGCTTCGTCGACCAGCGCCGTGAGCAGACTGGCCGTGTTGCTCTGTTGCGGATGCAGTTGCACGTCCGGATAGCGTGCGCGGAAGTCACGGATCCACGCCGGAATGCGGGGCTCGAAGTAGGTCGCGCCCGCAAACCCGATACGGATCTGCCCCGCCTCGCCGCGTGAGATCTGCTGCATCCGGCGCTTGACGCGCTCTACTCGCTCCAGCACCTGCCGCGCTTCCGGAAGGAACGCCTCCCCCAGCTCCGTGAGGACGACATCGCGCGGCAGACGCACGAACAACGGCCCGCCCAATTCGGCCTCGAGTTGCCGAATCTGCAAGCTCAACGGCGGTTGCTGAATGCCGACACGCGCCGCCGCCCGCGTGAAGTGGCGTTCTTCGGCGACCGCAATGAAATATTGCAAATGTCGCAATTCCATGACCGCTCCTCTGTCTGCCCGGCCCCATTGGGGTTCCCGTCATTCATACATAAAAGGTATCCAAATAGCGTCTTGAATATATTGGAAATGTGACCGATGGGTCAATACACTGCGAATCAGGCGCGGACAGGCTTGCCCTTAGCTGCCACGCCGAAAGATCAAGGGATTCGAATAAGAGAGACGAGGAGCCTGAAGATGTTTGAAGACCGCATCCGCCTGGCGTCGCTGCGCGACCGGGTGATGAGTGCCGACGAAGCGGCAATGTTGGTGCGAGACGGCATGGTGGTCGGCATGAGCGGGTTCACCCGCGCCGGCGACGCCAAGGACATGCCCATCGCGCTGGCCAAGCGGGCCAAGGCCCACCCGATGAAGATCACGCTGATCACGGGGGCGTCGCTCGGACACGATTCCGACAAGACGCTGACCGAAGCGGGCGTGCTGGCGAAGCGTCTGCCGTTCCAGGTCGACACGACGCTGCGCGGCGCGATCAATCGCGGCGACGTGATGTTCGTCGATCAGCATTTGTCGGAGACTGTCGAATTCCTGCGCACCGGACAGTTCGGCGCGCTCGACGTGGCCGTGATCGAGGCGGTCGCCATCACGGAAGACGGCGGGCTCGTGCCGAGTTCGTCGGTCGGCAATTCGGCGAGCTTTGCGATCCTCGCGGACAAGGTGATTGTCGAGATCAACCTCGCGCAGCCGCTCGCCTTCGAAGGCATGCACGACATCTGGATTCCGGGTCAGCGTCCGCATCGCGCGCCGTTGCCCATCGTCGACGTGCGCGATCGCGTCGGCACGAACGTGGTGAAGATTGCGCCGGAGAAGATCGCCGCCATCGTTATCACCGACACGCCGGACAGCGCCTCCAACGCGCTGCCGCCCGATGCGGACACGCAGAACATCGCCGGCCACCTCATCGAATTTTTCCAGCACGAAGTCTCGCGCGGTCGCCTGCCGCGCACGCTGCCTGCGATTCAGTCGGGCATCGGCACCATTGCCAATGCGGTGCTCACGGGCTTCATCGACTCGCCGTTCGAGAACCTCACGATGTACTCCGAGGTGCTGCAGGACTCGACGTTCGAACTCATGGATGCGGGCAAGATGGTGTTCGCGTCGGGGTCGTCGATCACGGTGTCGCAAGCCGTGCAGGATCGTGTTTTCAAGCATCTCGAGCGCTATCGCGACAAGCTCGTGCTGCGTCCGCAGGAGGTCAGCAACCATCCTGAAGTCATTCGACGGCTGGGGTTGATCGCACTCAACACCGCGCTCGAAGCGGACATTTACGGCAACGTGAATTCCACGCACGTCGGTGGCACGCACATGATGAACGGCATCGGCGGCTCGGGCGACTTCGCTCGCAACGCCCGCATGGCGATCTTCGCCACCAAGTCGATTGCAAAGGACGGAAAGATCTCGAGCATCGTGCCGATGGTGCCGCACGTCGACCACAACGAGCACGACGTGGACATCCTCGTGACGGAGCAAGGCCTGGCCGATCTGCGCACGCTCGCCCCGCGCGAGCGCGTGAACCTGGTGATCGATCATTGCGCGCACCCGAGCTACCGAGAAGTGTTGCGCGACTACTATCGCGACGCCCTGCGCTATGGCGGGCAGACGCCGCACGCGCTGGAACACGCGTTCGACATGCACGTCAACTTGCGCGAGCGTGGCTCGATGCTGGCGGGCAGATGACATCGCCGACGGTCGCCAACGCCGACGGGCGGGCGACCGGATGCGACGACCGTTGCGATGGATGCGACGGGCTCAACCATTGCGATGGCGCCGACGCGCATTGTCGACGCCGGGGAAGAACATGGGACGCATGCGGTCCTGTGGGCCGAACGCCGATGCGGGCGTTCAGGCATTCGCGGCTCGCCGGCGTGCGCAGGCGAGCCGCTTTTTATATGTGTGCGCGTGGCGTCGTTATCGAAACTGGAAGCACCGGCCATTGCTTCGACGATCCAGCGGGTGGGTAATTCTCCACCGCGTCGCCACTTTCGTCACATGAAGGTCCTACCGGCGACCGTCACTCGTTGGCCGCCTCGGCCTCAGTCTGTTCGATGGCTTCGACGATGATGCGCAGCGTGGCGTCGAGATGTGCTTGCATGTGCCGCCGGGCCGCATCCACGTCGCGGGCGCGGTACTCGTCGAGCATCGTCTGGTGTTCCCCATTGCTCACGTCGACATGCGCGGGACGCATATGGAGCGACAACGCAATGTAGGGGCCCGACGCATCGCGCAGGGTCTTGATCAGGTGCGCCAGTCGGGAGTTGTCCTGCGACGCCCATAGCGCCGCGTGAAACGCCTGGTTCAGTTCGGTCCATGTGGCGACGTCCGACGTCGCGAGCATCTCGGTGTGCAGCGCCTGGGCGTTGGCGATGTCCCCCTCCCGAAGCGTGGCCATCGCTTGCTCGACCATCATCGGTTCGAGCGTTTTGCGCAGACGGTACAGCTCGTTGACGTCGTCTATCGTAAGACCGCGTACCACGGCACCACGGTGAACGTCGAAAAACACGAGCCCCTCGGACACCAGCGTGCGCAGCGCTTCGCGCACAGGCGTCGTCGACATCTCCAGACGCCGCGCGAGATCGTCCTGCCGAAGCCGGTCGCCCGCCTTCAACTTGCCTTGCAGAATCTCAGCACGCAACGTCTCGATGGCATATTGGTAGGCCGTGAGCCGGCGACGGCCTGACGTGCCGGAGACGCTCGATGCGCTCGATAGGCTCGGTGTGCCGGACACGCTGGCCGATGCAGAAGGCGTGCTTTTCAAAGGAGTGCCGTGTGTGGATTATCGACGCGCGAGTGTACTCCAGTTCGCCAGCGCTTCCCCAACGGCGCCGGGCGCAACGCCCGACGCGATGAGCGCCGCCACCAGAAGCCGGGCCTTGAGCGCCGAGAGCCAACCGGCCATGTGCGCGCCGCGCCGAACCAGGTCGATTTCAGCACCGACATACCCATAGGTTTCACACGCCGTCGGCCCGCTCGCCGCACGACTGGCGACCACCACCGGCACTTGCTCGGCCAGCGCACCGATGCGCTGCGCGAATCCAAAGGAGACGTGTCCCGCGCCCTGCCCCGCAATCACGACGGCCTCGTAGCCGCCCTTCACCGCCAGCTCCGCCAGTTCGCCGTCATCGCCCAGCACGGCTGCCACCAGCGCGACCTTCGGCCACGCACGCACGGGTCGCGTAAGGGCGTGCGGGCGCGCCTGGCGTGCATGAAAGAACGCTGGGCCGCCTTCGACGAGACGTGCGGCGACGCCGCCGTCGCGCGACACAAACGCCTGCACCGCGAGCGAATCGCCCTTGCTGACCCACCGCGCGTAATGCGCCGTGTCGTTCATCACGACGAGCACGCCGCGCTCGACGCTCTCGGAATGCACCGCCACCCTGACGGCCGCCAGCAGATTCGCAGGACCGTCCGCGCCTGCGGCCTGCGGCGCGCGCATCGCCCCCGTGAGGATCAGCGGCGCGGGCAGTGTCCAGAACAAATCCAGCAGGAAGGCCGTTTCCTCGAGCGTGTCGGTGCCCTGCGTAAGCACGACGCCCACTGCCCCTGCCGCGACCTGTTGCTCGGCCCAGGCGAGCGCCTCCATCAGGTCGTCATAGCGCAGCGACGCGCTCGGCAGTTGTCGAAGCGATGCCGTCGTGATCATCGCCACGTCGGACAATCCGGGCACCGAGCGGGCCAGTTGCGCGGCGTCAAGCGTGGGGACGACGCCACCGGCGGCGTCTGAGGGGGTCATGCTGATCGTGCCGCCAAGCGAGGCGACGGCAACCACGGGAAGCGAATTGGGCATCGGGGATCGGTATCTGATTTCAGTCGATATGCATTATGCATTATATATAATCGACACTCGTCAGCATGCTGTCGGCCAGATACGGCTATTCGTTGATGTTTGTGGCGACTGCGGTGGGCGCGTGTTGGCGATGCTGTGCCGGTGCGGTCAAGGGCTGGACCGGAAGGGGGACGGCGCGATGCCAGGACGCATCGGCCTGATTCGACGTGAAGCGCCCGCCCACCGATGCGGGGGCGGGCGCTTCACGCCATTTAGCAGTTGCCCTTCTTCGCCTGTCCCGGCGGACAGAAGCCATTCCCCGGGCCGCCACGCCCGCCATAACCGCCATCGTCAGGAAGATAGACGGCGCAACTTGCCAGCAGGACCGTGGTAGCGACGAGCAGAAAGGAGAGCTTGCGCATTGGGGGGTATCTCCGAATGATGTGTCGTCATTCTACCCGTGACCTGTCTCGCAAGCCCGCGCGTGACGGGGACTGCTCCGTCACGCGAACCGATAACGCCGATGTCCGTGCGTCAGGCTCAAGCCACCTCGGCCTTTCCGGTCGGTTGTGTTTCATCGCCCTTGCGCGTCAGCAACAGCAGCGTCGTCACGCTGATGAGGGTCAACACGGCGAGCGGCATCAGCGCGAGCGAATAGCTGCCCGTCGCGGCCTTCACCCATCCGTAGACATTCACCATCAATCCGCCGCCAAGCAGGTTGGCGATGGCGTTGACGGTGGCAAGACCGGCTGCAACCGCACTGTTCGAAAGCATGTCGGTCGCCAGTGCCCAGAACGGGCCTTTGAACGAGTACGCACCGACCAACACCGCGCAGAGCATACCGAGCGTCGGCACCAGCGTTCCGCTCAACGAAGTGCCAAACAACCCGAGACCGATCAGCAGCATCGGCACGACCGTATGCCAACGGCGTTCGCCGAGCCGGTCCGAACGGCGGCCCCAATACACCATCAGCACGGATGAGAGCGCGTAAGGCACGGAGTTCAGCAGGCCGGTCTGCATGACGGTGAGGCCGAACGATTTCAGCAACTGCGGCTGCCAGACGGACAACGTGCTGCCCGCCGCCGAGGCACAGGTGTCGACGAGTGCCAGGCACAGCACGTAACGGTTGCGGAAGAGCTTCGTCAACGGCATCGACAAGACCTTCTTTGGCGCCTTGTGCTCGGCGGCGAGCGTGCTCGCGAGCCATGTCCGCTCGTCCTCATTTAGCCATTTCGCGTCTTTCGGCTTGTTGGCCAGGAAGAACAGGCAGGCAATGCCCAGCAGGATCGTGGGCACACCCTCGAGAATAAAGAGCCAGTGCCAACCGCGCAGACCGGCGATACCGTCCATCTGAAGCAGTAGCGCGGAAATCGGCGAACCGATGAAACTTGCTGCCGGAATGGCGACCATGAACGTTGCCACGATACGCGCGCGATACGACGTCGGAATCCAGTACGAGAGGTACAGCAGGACCCCCGGGAAGAAGCCGGCTTCGGCCGCACCCAGCAGGAATCGAAGAACGTAGAAACTCGTCGCGTTGTGCACCAACGCCATCGCCGCCGACACAATGCCCCACGTGATCATGATGCGAGCGATCCAGAGTCGCGCGCCATACTTCTGAAGCGCGAGATTGCTCGGCACTTCACAGAAGAAGTAGGAGATGAAGAACAGGCTGCTACCGAATCCGAACACGCGCGCCGACATGCCAAGATCGTGATTCATCTGGAGCGAGGCCATGCCGACGTTGCCTCGGTCGATGAAGGCGAGCAGGTAACACACCATCAAGAACGGGACGAGACGCCACACGACCTTCCGTACGGTCTGGCGCTCGATCGCGGATTGCTCCCTAACACCCGTGAGTTGCATCGTTGTCTCCCAATTTATTGTGCACCGGAGCGCTATTGTCTGAGTCGTTGCGTGGCGATAGCGGACACGCCCGCGGCGGCCAGTACGGTGTCCCATACGGCAGCCATCGCCGCGATGGGTGTCCCCACGCCTGGCGCGTCCGACGCCGTTATGAAAGCGTCGTTCCGCGGGTTTCCGGCGCGAAGAAGACGACGATCGCAGCGGCGATGAAGGCGACGATCGTCGTGGACAGCCCAAGGACAAAGCCGCCCGACGTCGACGCTAGCGCGCCGATGACCAGCGGTGCGATGAAGCCACCAAGTCGTCCGCCGTTGTAGGCGAGTCCCATGAAGAAACCGCGCTTCGCGGTGTTTCCGATGATTTCTGCGAGGAACGGCCCGGCGCCGGCAAAAATCCCGTTGACGCTGAACCCCGTGAGGAATATCGCCGCCATGAGCAGCATCGCGTTCGACGACAGGATGTACACGAGCACAGCCCCCGCGCCCACCAGCAGATAGGCCAGGAACATCGGACGGCGACCAAGGCGGTCGACAAAGGCCGAGAACAGCAGGAACCCCGTGATGGCGCCGAACTGAAGCGCGAGCACAAACTTCAAGCTATGCACGAAGTCGATGTGTTTCACCGTGACGAGGAATGTCGGCGTCCAGGTGAACACACCCCAGTAGAGGTATTGCAGGAAGAAGATGAACGTGAACGCGAGCAGAAGACCGCGAACGTTGAGCTTCTCGTCGCCCGCCTGGGTGCCACTCGAGGGCGTTGCGCTCGCCTGCCGCCGCTCGAGCCAGATGGGCGACTCAGGCGTCTTGCGTGCCACCCAGAAGAGGATGAAGAACGGCAGCGCGCCAATCAGGAAAAGCAGACGCCAACCGCTGTCGACAAGACCGCCGTACGCGGCGCTCACGATGCCGGAAATCGCAATCGCGAGAATGGCGCCGATGGGCAGCCCCATCTGCATAAGCGCCCCACCCTTGCCGCGACGGCTCGCATGCCAGGTCTCTGCAATGAGGGCTGCGCCGGCAGTCCATGTCCCGCCCATGCCCAACGCCCCGAAAAAGCGCAGCGTCGCAAACCAATGCTCGTTGGGCGCGAACGCCAGCAAGCCGGAAAACAGTGAGTAGATGCCAATGCACAGCAGCGCCGTGCGCACGCGGCCCAAGCGGTCGGAGACGTAGCCGAAGAGAATGCCGCCGACGATCTGCCCGGCCGCCGTGATGCTGGTGAACAGGCCGAGCTGCGCCTTGCTCAATCCAAACTGAAGGGCCAGCGTCGGCAGCAAAAGCGAGAGCAGGAACGAGTCGTAGCTCTCGAACGTCCATCCCAGGCCAGCCAGCGAGAGCGAGCGCCATTCGCCCTTGGTGATCGCCTTGTAGCCGCTCCCGTGTCCCGTATCGGTGAGGCTTGCCTCGGAGAGGCTTGCACTAGTCTTCATTCTTTGTCTCCTGACATATCTAAGCGATAAACTGACGCGGCCGTGCGGCTGAACAGCGCCGCCTTTTCATCGGCCGACATCGCACTCGCCAATCTTTTAAAGGCATTCCACAGAACGCCGTAGCTGAACATCCCCTTGTCGACGGGGAAATTGCTCTCGAACAGGCAGCGGTTCGCACCGAAGAGGTCGAGGCAGGTGTCGAAATACGGCCGCCATGCGGCGGCGAGCATGTCGGACGACGGGGGCAATTCGTTTGCGGCAAACCCGAAACCGAACACGCTCAGGCCCGCACCACCCAACTTGATCACGGTGTTCGGCAGACTGGCCAGTCGCGCCAGCCCGCGCGTCCAGCGCGCCCAAACGTCCTCTGCGGTGTTGGCGTGAGGCCCAACGCCCAGGGGGCCGCCAAAGTGATCGATGACGACAGTCACCTCCGGTGCACTCAGCGCCAGCGCATACAGCTGATCGAGTTGCGTGTGATAAACCCAGGCATCGAGCGACAGGCCGTACTTCGCGAGGGTTCGCACGCCCTGCTGAAACGCCGGGTTTTCCATGAGGTCGCGCGGCGGCGTGACGGGACTGGAACTGACCGCAGGACTCTCGTGCCACGCGAGCGGATTGCGAATCCCGCGCAGCCTGCCCCCGGACACCTGCAGCATGGCCTCGAGTACGCCCTCCAGATGCCACCCCAGCGTCAGGTCCGCGCCCCCGACGATGGCCTGGCAGACCCTCGTCGGCCCGTAAGCCCCACTGGCGAACATGGCCGCGACACCGTTGGCGAACTCGACTTCTCCGAGCGGTTTCATCGGCTCCGGACCATCGCGTCGGAGCATCGATCGACACTGGACATAGACCGTCGACACAATGCGGTGCCCGCTCGCGACATCCTTGCCGAATTCATCGGCGAGATACCGCCCGGTTTGACGGTCCCAGAGATGGTGATGCGCGTCGACGATGGGCAGCGCCGGTTCGAGCGCGGCTTCTTCGCGCAAGGCCAGCCACGCTTCGCGAACCGTCAGGTGAGGCGCATGGACAATTTGCATGGCGCGGTCCCCGTCAGCCGTTCGAGCGCATGCCGTTTGCGGCGTCGACCGGATCGTGTCCGGGATCGGACACCGCTTCGCCTGCGTTCGCCCCGGGGTCGGCCAGCCATGCCGTGGTCAGTGCGCCCACCAGCAAGAAGGCCGACACAGCAATCAACGGTGCGGTGAAGCCGCCCGAGAACTGCTTGAGCGCACCGATCATCGAGGGTCCGACAAACCCACCGAGATTGCCGACCGAGACGATCAGCGCGAGGCCACCGGCGGCGGCGCGTCCTGTGAGGAAGCCAGACGGAATGGCCCAGTAAGTCGCCTGGAACGCGAGAATGCCGCTCACGGTAAAGCTCAGCGCAATCAGCTTGAGCACCGGCGCGTCGACGAACGTGCTGATGCAAAGCGCCATCGCCGCGACGCCCAGGGCGCCAGCGACATACGGAATGCGGTGCTTCGCACGATTCGCGACGCGCGCCCACACGATCATGACGACCGCACCGATGGCGTACGGAATCGCGGTCAGCCAGCCCACCACCGAGTGCGCAACGCCAAACTGCTTGATGATCTGCGGCATCCAGAGGCCGACACCCAGCGACCCCACGATGCCGCAGAAGTTGATGAACGCCAGCACGTAGACTCGCCAGTTCGTCATGGCGTCACGCAGGCTGCTGCCATGCTTGGTCCCGATGTCGCGCTGCTCGTGCGCGATGCGCCGCTCCAGGAGCGTTCGCTCGGCCTGCGTCAGCCACTTCGCTTTCGCCGGCCGGTCGGCCAGCACGAAGAGGCAAACCACACCGAGGACCACCGCTGGCAGGCCTTCCATGAGCAGCAGCCATTGCCAACTGCGCAGACCGTGCAGGCCGCCCAGTTGCAGCAACGCCCCCGAAATTGGCGAGCCGATCATGTTCGCGACGGGAATGCCGACGAGGAACGCGGCGGTGACCTTCGCGCGCCATTTCCCCGGGAACCAGTGCGTGAAATAGAGATAAATGCCGGGCGTGAAGCCCGCTTCGGCGAGGCCGAGAAGAAAGCGCGCGGCCGCGAAGCTCTTGGGGCCGACGACGAAGGCCGTGGCCATCGAGAACAAGCCCCAGGTAATCATGATGCGCGCGATCCACACGCGCGCGCCGACCTTCTGCATGATGAGATTGCTCGGGATTTCGAAGAGGAAATACCCGATGAAGAACAACCCTGCGCCAAGGCCAAACTGTTCTGCGGTCAGCCCCAGATCCTTGTTCATCGTTAACGCGGCGAAGCCGACGTTGGTTCTGTCGAGGTAGCTCACGACATAGCAGAGAAAGATGAAAGGCAGAATCCGCCAGAACGCCTTGGCAAGCGTTCGCTCGCTCGCGGCATACTCGTCGCTCGCGAAGTGCTGACTGTGCGGCGTGTCGCACCCGGTGGCGGCGGGCGCGGCGGTGATGGTTTGCGAAAGGGTCATGCTTGCTCCTCCACCGCACTACTTATGGTGCGATATCGATATAGGGGGCACCGGGCAGACCACCCGGTGATCAAACGTCAGGACTTCGTCTTCGCCTGTTTGGGCAACGGCCCGGGAATCGTCATCTCGGCTTTCAGCACGGTGCCCGTGACCGACTCCGTCATGAACAGCGTTTGCATGTCGGGGCCACCGAAGCACAGATTCGTGAGCGACGCCCCTTCCGGGCTGATGAGTATGACCTCCGGCTCGGCGCGGTGGTTGAGCCCCCATGCGCGACCGAGGCCCGGATTCGCGATAAAGAGCCGCCCGTTGACGTCGACCGTCAGGCCATCAGGCCCACTGGGGCCGTAAGAGGTGAAGAACTGGCCGACCTTGCTGACCGAGCCGTCGGGCTGCAATGGCACACGCCAGACGCAGTTGCCCCGCGTCATGGCGACGAAGAGGACCTTTTCGTCCGGCGAGAGCACCAGCCCGTTGGGGCTCGGGCACTGGCTCAGCAGCGTGTCCAGCTTGCCGTCTGGCGAGAGGCGATAGACGCGGCCCGTGGGGTCGTGCAGGCCGGTCTGTCCCTGATCGGTGAAGTACAGGTTGCCGCGCGAATCGAAGGTGAGATCATTCACACCGCGAAAGCGCTCGGTATTGCGACGCTCGAGGTACGGACGAACCTCACCGCGCGCGATATCGAGCAGCATCAGGCCGTTGCGATAGTCGGTGATGAGCAGATGCGCGTCGTCGAAACGCTTCATCCCATTCGGTTCACCGTCGTACTGCACGACGAGATCCCATTCGCCCGAGGACGAAATACGGAAAATGCGCCCGTGCGGAATGTCGGTCACGAACAGGTAGCCGGCCGGATCCCAGACGGGTCCTTCCAGGAACGAGTCGGTGGCCATGCCGCCGCGATTCGCTAGCGCCCAGTCGGTCTGGACATCGGGCTTGCGGAACCGCACCGGCATGCGCGTGAAGACTTCCGCTTCGCGCACTTCGGGTGTTGTGAGAAAGAACATGCTCTGCCCTCCGGATTCGAACGCTAGGCGGCGTCGCGCGCCTGTGCGTTGAAGACGGCAAGCACGTTGGCGGCAGCGCCCTTCCCCATGTTCACGTAAGCCGCGTCGCTCACGCCGCCGATGTGCGGGGACAAGATGACGTTGGGAATGCCCTGGAACAGATGGGGCATGGTCATCGGCTCGACATCGAAACTATCGAGACCCGCCGCACGCAGTTGCCCGCTGGCGAGTGCCTGCGCGAGCGCCGCTTCGTCGATGAGGCCACCGCGCGCCGTGTTGACGAGAATGGCACCCGGCTTGAAGCAGCTGAGCGTTTCGCGGTTGAGCATCTGGCGGTTCTCAGCGGTGAGCGGACAGTGCAGCGACACGACGTCCGACGCCGCATACAGCGCCTCGAGCGACACGAGCTTGACGCCTTGCGGTGCCTCTTTCGCATACGGGTCGAACGCCACGACCGTCATCCCGAATGACAAGCCCACGGCGGCGACCCTGCGCCCAATGGCCCCCAAGCCCACGAGACCGAGCGTGCGGCCCTCCAGTTCGACCGACTTGTGCGTGGCCTTGTCCCAATGGCCAGCTCGCAGGCGAGCGTCCAGATGGGGGACCGCCTTGGCGCAAGCGAGGATGAGCGCCCAGGCATGCTCGGCGACGGCGGCGGCGTTCGCCCCGACGGCGGCCAGCACGGCGATACCCCGCTCCTTTGCCGCCGCTTGGTCGATGACGTCGATGCCGCTGCCGTGCTTGGAGATCACGCGCAGATTCGCTGCCGCGTCCATGATCCGGGCGTTGATCTTCCCGTAGCGCACGATGATGGCAACGGGCTTGTGGTGTTCACACAGGGCGACGATGTCGTCTTCCGTGGGCTGCTTGCCCGCGAAGATCAGCTCGAAGGCATCGAGCATGGCGATAGCTTCGGGGGCGAGGTCAGCGGCGGTGACCAGCAGAACCGGCTTTTGCGTTACGGCAGTCATTACAGCGTCTCACCTTCGGCCAGCATGCCGGCGGCCCGCAATTCCTTCTCGACCCACGCCGGACGCAACTGCTCGCCGCGCAGAATGCCGTCGATGCGCGCCGTTTCTGCTTCGAGCTTCTTTTGCGCCAGATCGATGATGCGCGCCACGTCCTGCCGTGCAATGACGACGACGCCATCGGCATCGCCGACCACGAGGTCACCAGGATTCACCGCGGTGCCGCCCAGCGAGATGGGCGAGTTCACCAGGCCGGCCACGCTCTTGGTCGGGCCGCACGGATTCAGGCCTGCCGAGAAAATCGGGTAGTCGCCGTTGGCGAGTTCGTGCGCGTCGCGCACGGCAGCGTCGATGATGATGCCCGCGATGCCGGTCGCCTTTGCCTGAGTGGCCATGATTTCTCCCAGCAGCGCGCAGCTCACGTCGCCCTTGCCGTCGACCACGATGACGTCGCCCGGCTGGGCGATCGCCAACGCGGCATGGATAGCCAGATTATCGCCCTGGCGGACTTCGACAGTAATGGCCGGACCCGCGACTTTCATCTTGGGGGACAGCGGTTTCACCCGCCCGTGCACCGTGCCGCGACGGCCAGCGACGTCGGCAAGAATGGCGGCCTGATACTTGGCTGCCGCCTCGACAAGTTCGGGCGAGACGCGCTCGATGTTTCGTTGGATGGAAGTGCCTGCGGGAGTCGTGCTCATAATTTGACCTCAAATGATGCGCTGTACGATGTACAGAGCTAATGTACAGAGTGAAATAACTATAAGACAGGCGACGCATGACCGGCACTAGCGTTTACCCCTTTACTGGGTAAATTGTCGCTGTACCATGTACAATGACATCTATTTGACAGGGGAACGGGATGGGGAACGACGGGGTCGCCGCAGTCGAGAAAGCGCTATCGCTGCTCGACTGTTTCAAGCCGGGTGCGGAATCGCATTCTCTCGGTACGCTTTCGCAGGCGACCGGGATGCACAAGACGACCGTGTACCGACTGATGAACTCGCTTGAACGAATGGGCTATGTGGTGCGCTCGTCATCGGGCAACTATGCGCTCGGCCATCGACTGCTATATCTGGGCAAGCTGTTCGAGCAATCGTTTCACCTGTCGACGGTGGTCGAGCCGGTGTTGTTTGATCTGGCTGCGCTGGCGAAGGAAAGCGCATCGTACTACGTGCACGAGAATGGCAACCGGCTTTGCCTGTTCCGGGTTGAGCCGTCCGAGGGGCTGCGCGAGACGCGCCTTCCGGGCACGTCGCTGCCGCTGGACGACACGGCCATCGGCCAGGTCATTCGGTTCTGGGGGTTGAACGAGCCGCTGTACGAGCAACCGCCGACGATCCCCATCTTCACGTCGGGTGCGCGCGACGTGCATACCGCGGCGTTTGCGACGCCGGTGTTCGGTACCGATGACAAGTTCATGGCGGCACTCACGCTCTCCGGTCCGGCCTCGAGACTGAATGCTGCGCATGAATCCGGCGAGCTGGTGGTCCCGCAATTGCGCGCCGCGGCCGATTTGTCGCGGAAGCTCGGGGCGAGTGCCGCGTTTTGCGAGCGGTTCTACGGCGTATGAGCGCGGTGGGACGTGGGATCCTTGTTGACGCCGGCAGCGCAATCAAATGCGCGTGTGTGGTGCCGGTGGATGCCCGCCCCCCCCTTTCTGGCGCACGACTTACGCAAAACAATGTATTGCCCAATAGCGAGAGCGGATAACGATATGCTTTGACATTCCCGATCCGCCCCTGTATTGTGGGCCTCGAAATATTCAAGAAGCTCGATTGCTGATCACCATTTTCCGCCTTGTCTGCGCGGTACTCGTTGTCCTCTCCTCTTCCTTGAAGTTTTTGTCGCTCCGCGGTGGAGCTGTATTTTTTTATTTCAAGGATTCAATATGGATACCGGTACTGTTAAGTGGTTCAACGATAGCAAGGGCTTTGGCTTCATTACTCCTGACGCTGGCGGCGATGATCTCTTCGCTCACTTCTCGGAAGTTCGCGGCGATGGATTCAAGACGCTCGCGGAGAACCAGAAGGTAAGCTACGAGACGAAGCGTGGCCCGAAGGGCATGCAAGCCTCGAATATCACCCCGCTGTAACGTATTTCAAGGGCCGGTCTTCCGGCCCTTTGCTTGTCTGCCTCACGCGCGCGCTTCCTCGCGCAGCGACGCTCCCCCCGATCCGATCGCCACACCTCAACGCGCGCATCGTTTGTCGTTTAGACACAATCCGTCTCCCCCCAACTTTCAAATTGTCTTGCTTGTATGGCGCGAATGCCATGTGTGCGCTCGACAATCGCTAATGCAAAATATCGAACATCACCACCAATACAACGGCTACTCAATTTCCCCATCCGCGCACCAACTATCGGACGGCTGGTTTGCGGCCAACCTCGTGCTCGTCAGAGGCGGCCCCCTGGACGCCGATCCGGTTTCGTACAATTTCTACGCGCTCGACTATTTCGACAACGAAACGCAGGCGCTGGGACACGCCACCACGTGGGCGCGCGACTGGGTCGACAATCGCGGCTAGACCGCATTTCGATTTCGCAGCGGATTGAGTCAAAAAGCAAAAAGCCCTTGACGCCACCGTCGCGGGCTCACTGACTTCGTTTCACCGCCTGGATACCCGAGCACTCAGAAGTCCCAGATGATCGGCACCCGACGATAGGCGTCCACAAAAACGTGGAGATCCACCGGAAAAGGTTCGCTCAGTCCGGCCGGCGTGTCCGATTCAACAACGGGTGGCGAGTCCCTGGCGACCCTCATCGCGAGCGCGACATTGCGGGTGGAACATGCATGTCTACACAGCAGACGATGGCGTCGACGCCAGCATCGTGCTCGCTCAGATAGACGTGCCCCACGCCACTGTCGAAATAAAGACTATCGCCTGGCGCCACCCGAAATTCGCTGCCATTTTCAAACTGCAGCAACAAACTGCCTGACAAAACAAACACGAACTCTTCGCCCGCGTGGCGAATATAGTCAGGAAAATCTTCCAGCTTGCGCGCGCGAATGTGTGCACGCATCGGCACCATGCGCTTATTGGCAAGGTCGGAAGCGATCATGCCATAGCGATAGTTGGAAGTCTCGTATATCGTTTGCTTTCCCGCTTCAGTGAACGATGGACTCATCCCTGCGCTGAGTTCGGCGTTGCCATGCCCGAAGATGGCCGAGTAATCCAGGCCGAGTGCACGGGCAAGCGCGCCAAACTTGTCGTAGGTGAGCGCAATGTCGCCGCGCTCCGCCTTTGAGATGGTCGATACAGCGACGCCTGAGCGCTCGCTCAACGTCTTGAGTGTCAGCCCGTTCTCCTTGCGCGCGCTTCGCAGCCGGGCGCCCACCGTTTCATGACTGACCTGGCCGTCGTCGCGCTTCTGCTTGCCTGACGACGCAGGCTTCTTTGGTGTAGATGGCGTCATAGGACTTTCACTGAGCGTGTACGGTCCAGACAATACGAACCGAACACATGAAACCGATTGCGTTGATTTTTTGACATTTTCTCGTATACGAGAACTTAAATTCTCATATATGATAACCGGAACAGTCACGGACGCCTTGCGTCTGCGTTGACCGACGCATTGTCATTCTTCTCCGAGCCCAAAAAATGAACAAAGAAATCACACGTTTGCATACCAATGTCCGCATGAGTCAGGTGGTCATTGCGGGGGGTGTCGTATATCTGGCCGGGCAAGTGCCGATGACGCAATACGCCACGATTCCCGAGCAGACGAACGAAGTCTTGACGCAAATCGATGGGCTACTCGCCGAGGCGGGCATCGACAAAACACGTCTTCTGACGGCGAACATCTGGCTTTCCGATGCTCGTTATTTTGACGAATTCAACCGCGTATGGGACGCCTGGATTCCGCAGGGACATGCACCAACGCGCGCGTGTGTTCAATCGCTGTTGATGAGAGCCGGCTTCGACGTGGAAGTTGCCGTGACGGCGTTGGCCTAGGCCGTGCGACATTTGCCAGGCGACATCCACGATTTGGCGTTCACGACGCCATTGCGAATCGGTTGACCTATTCAAACTGTCCACTGTGGCATTGCGACGCGACCACGCGGCTAGCCACAGCAATGGGATAACGACAGTGTCTCCATCATGAAATTCGATGTTCTCGTACTCGGCGCCGGGATCGTCGGCGTCTCGACGGCTATCCATTTGCAGAGCCGTGGCCTTTCGACCGCGCTCGTCGACCGCAGCACGCCCGGTCGGGAAACGTCATTTGGCAACGCCGGATTGATACAGCGTGAAGGCGTGTATCCGTACGCGTTTCCTCGCGACATCGGAACGCTGCTTCACTATGCGCGGAATCAATCCACGGATGTGCGCTATCACCCGTCGGCGCTGCCGAGCATCGCCCCATTTCTCGCACGATATTGGCATCACTCCGCGCCGCAACGCCATGCCCGCATCGCCCGTCAATACAGCACACTGATCGAGCATTGCTTGACCGAGCACCAGGCACTCATCAAACGTGCGGGTGCGGATGATCTGCTACGCGAAGGCGGGTGGCTTAAGGTCTTCCATCGGCGTGATGCGTTCGACGCAGCGCTTCTCGATGTCGAGCGCTGGCAACGTGAGTACGGCGTACCGTTTGAGCGACTCGATGCAGCGCAACTTCAGAAGGATGAGCCGTCGCTCTCGGCAACGCTCATCGGCGCGATTCGCCATACGGCTTCGAGTTCGATTCGCGACCCAGGCGAATTGGTTGCCCGCTATGCTCAGTACTTCACATCGATAGGTGGGCACATCATGCGCGGTGATGCGACCACGTTGAAGCCCCATTGGCGCGTACAGACCGTCGAGGGGGAAATCGAAGGTCGGCACGCCGTCGTGGCCATGGGGCCTTGGTCCGACACGATTACGCGTGCGCTGGGTTACCGGCTGCCGCTGGCGGTCAAGCGCGGCTATCACCGGCACTTCCTGCCCGACATCGGTACAAAACTGAATCAGCCGGTATTGGATGCCGAGAGCGGCTTTTTGCTGGCACCGATGAACCAGGGAATTCGTCTGACAACGGGCGTCGAACTTGCGTTACGCGATGCACCGCGGACGCCCGTTCAGCTAGCGGCCGTTGAACCTCTGGCGAGACGGCTGTTCCCGCTGGGAAAAGCGGTTGAATCCGAGCCATGGATGGGTTGTCGACCGTGCACGCCCGATATGCTGCCGATCATCGGCCCGGCCCCCCGGCATCGGGATCTTTGGTTCGCCTTCGGTCACGCGCATCACGGTCTGACGCTCGGCCCCGTGACCGGGCGTCTGATTGCCGAGATGCTCACTGGCGCGCCGACGTTGGTCGACCCTTCTCCATTTCGTGCCGATCGCTTCTGACTCGGTATCGCTTCGCCGCCCCACTCGAGATGTGCCGCCGCCAGGCGGCACATCAGTCGAAAAAAAGCCCTTCCAGAAGAAGGGCAAACTTTGCCGGAGTTTTGGCGATTCCCGGCAAAATATTGGGTCAACCTACGCGTGATCGATTGGATTGATCTGTGGCGTCGCGGCGCCACCCGATCAGACGAACGGATTTTCGACGCGAGGCCAGTACTCGAGGCTACGGCGTCGATAGGGGAGTTTTGCGAAATCGGGGGTCAGTGCGCCAGGGGCTGCAACGTGAAGAATCGCTTTTGCCCGGGGGGCAAATTCGGCATGGAAGTGCTGTGTCGACTTCACGATCACAAGTCGCTTCGCGTCCATCGCAACGCCTATGCCGGTGAATGCGTCCACACCAATGACTTGGGTTCGTACGGAAACGAGCACGATGTCCAATCCGTTTGGCCCTTCAACCCAGACCGAACGGCCCAGTGGAATCGACATGCCGCCAAGGCTCTGCGAATGCGTATCATGCACGGCTCGAACGGTGACGCGCAGGTCAATGGGGTCGCCTGAAGCGGCACCGCATTTGCCACCGACGCGAAGATCCAGCGTGGCGCCGACGCCGGCGTCCGCGCAGATTTGAATGGCCCCCAAATCCCACAAGCAACCCAGGGCAACATCGGAAATGCATCGCTCGACGACTCGCCG
Organism: Pandoraea sp. 64-18; assembly: GCF_001899225.1. NCBI lineage: Bacteria > Pseudomonadati > Pseudomonadota > Betaproteobacteria > Burkholderiales > Burkholderiaceae > Pandoraea > Pandoraea sp. 64-18. The sequence continues at coordinate 442,036 of NZ_MKVU01000006.1, forward strand.
AAGGATGAAGGTGCTATCGCCAGGGGCGCCACCACCGGGGTTGTCGGCAACATCTGCCAGGACGACCGGACCGAGGCCGACGGCCAAGGCGGCGTCGAGCCCTTGATCCAGGTCATACCATTTGGGCTGGACGTCATGTCGCATTGCCCAGAATTCACTCCCGAGTTGCTTCGCCAACGCACCGGCGCGCGCCGGGTCACCGTCCGCAATCACCCAAAGCTTTGCGCCGGCCTCGGGGACATCGCCCCAGGGGAATCCATGGCCCAGCGACACAGAGAGAATGCCGTCGCGCCCCTCGAACGACTGCATTCGTCGCACAAAGCCGGCCATGGGTTCCGATGTGGTGTGCCAAGCGCCCACCATCCGGCAATCGTGCACGGCGGTTACCGGGGTGACCTCCCCCTCGGCGGCTTGTGTGACAAGTCGATAAACTTCACGCAATCGGTCGATCGCATCGGTATGCGGATACTCTTTATAGGCGATAAGAATGTTGGCCGCGCACTGCATCAGCTCAGTGAAGTGGCAATGCGGATCAAGCGTCGCGGCAATCGGTACCTCGGGGCCGACAACTTCACGAATGCACGCGAGCAGGTCGCCTTCGCAGTCGTCATGATTCTGCGCCACCATGGCACCGTGGAGCATGAGGACGACAGCGTCGAGCGGTAGCGCTGCGCGCACACCGGCGACGATCTCGTCACGCAGCGTTTCATAGACCTCTCGAATGACGGGGCCCGACGGCTGCGCCTCGGCGCTGAGCCCTTCGGCGATTTCGTTTCCGTCCGAACGGGCGAGTCGCCGAAGTTCCGCCATCAGATAGCCCACGCCTTCCGGCGCGCGAATGCTGGCGTCGCCCCGGAAAATCCCATTTTCCTGAAATCCCCCCCACCCGGTGGGGCACGGCGCGAAGGTGTTGGTTTCTGTAGCGAGTTGTGCCGCGAAAATCTTCATGGTGAGTCCAGATGTGTGAAGAAGCGTGTCCTTCACACTGTATTTGGACCTCGTTGCCTGATTGTGAGCAGTGTGTATCCACATTGACACAGAAGCGGGTGCATTGTCTGCGAAGCGCTCGCGGCTATCGCCTTGGCAACACGACGCGTGCAATCAGCCCAACGTCGCTGCCATTGAGCAATGTCAACGTGCCTCCATGTCGCTTGACGACATCGTTTGCAATGGCCAGCCCAAGTCCGGTACCACCGGTTTCCCGATTACGGGATTGTTCGAGTCGAAAGAACGGCTCCAGCACCCGTTCGAGATCTCGTTCCGGGATGCCGGGCCCGCGATCGACGATGTTGATCTGCACTTGCTCATCGCCATCGACCAATTGAATATGCGCTTCGCTTCCATAGCGAATCGCATTGGCGACCAGATTGGTCAGGCAACGTTTCAACGCCAAGGGCTGCGCAAGCATAGGCGCGATCGCCCCGTGAACGGAGACCTTCTGCCCACGCTCCATCGCGTCTTCCGCGATGGCATCCATGAGCGCGTCGATGTCAATTGGACTGAACGCTTCGGTCACGGCCTCATTGCGTAGAAACGAGAGCGTTGCGTCGAGCAACTGCGTCATTTCGTCGATATCGGCAACCAATCGATCGCTGAACTCCGAGGGCTCAAGCGTCCGTAGCCGCAGACGCATTCGCGTAAGCGGCGTGCGCAGATCATGCGAGACGGCGGCAAGGAAGCGATTGCGATCGTTGACCTGGCGCCGTATGGCCGCCTGCATCGAGTTGAAAACACGAGCCGCCTGCCGCGCTTCAATCGGGCCCGCTTCCGGGATCGGTGGCGCGTCCATATTGCGAGACAAGGCTGCGGCCCCTGCGGCCAGCGACTTGAACGGTACCGACAGCATTCGCGCACCGACCCAGGAAGAGAAGAGCAGCGGAACGATCTGCACGGCAGCGGCGATGCTCAACTGCAGTCCGGTCGACATGCCGGGGGGCGCCTTGAACGCCGCTGCGGAGTACACCGTGTACATCAATATCGCGGTGCCAGCCTGTGTCAGCGCCACCATGACGAGCATGACAAACAGTAGCCGATAGAACGCGGAATCGAACGATGGCTTTTGCATGATGGTTGCGGCGGGTGCCGTGAAAGAAAACGCGAACATGGTCGCTATTATCCGGCGCCTATGTAGCCGCTTCGTCAACAGATTGTTTCAGGACGGAAACATCCGGGAGGGATCACCGCTCACCTGGATTGTGCAGCAATGGAAAGCCACGGCCGGTGGGTCTATGTTTCACGCGAGATACAAAGTCCACATGAACCAGAAATATCGCACAAATAACGTTGAAGCCAGAGCTAAGACTCGAATCAGCGTGGACATCCCTCGCTACACGATCCATACCGCGAAGGCGATTGTGACGGCCGACGTGCGGAAATCTCGAAGGAGACGACAGTGGCAATCAGACAGCATCGCAGGCAAACCGCAGTCACTATGCGCCGATTCAGGCTTAGGCCGAGCGGGGGCACCTGGTTGGTGGGTTCACTGCTGGGGCTTGCGTCAGCCTATGGACATGCGCAAACGGTCGCACTGCCCAGTGCGGCTTCGGCGGTGAGTGCCGAGGCCGAGAGCGCCAAATCATCGGCTGACACTAATGCCGGAACGAACGGCAACGCGCAAACCATGACGCCAGCGTCAGGCAAAGACGGCGCGACACTCAACACTGTGGTGGTGACCGCAACACGTCGCCGTGAACCCGCGCGCGAAGTGCCTATGCAGATCAATGTCATTTCGGCTGACGCATTGCAGAAGAGCGGCGCGAAAACGATGTCTGATTATCTTTCGTCGGAACCTGGGGTGGACCTCAATTCCCAAGGCGGAAGCGGCGCCGGACAGATCAGCATGCGCGGCGTGACGACCGGGGAGCAAACCGGTCCGACCGTGGGTGTCTATGTCGATGACGTCGCCTTCGGTGGGAGCACGGTCTTCTCGCAAGGCGCGACGTTCGCGCTGGACATGAGCCTGCTCGATCTGAATCACATCGAAGTGCTGCGTGGGCCGCAGGGCACGCTATACGGCGCAGGGGCGATGGGCGGATTGCTGAAGTACGTCACCAACGAGCCGGATACGGAGGAATTCTCCGGCCAGGCGAGCGCGGGAATGTCGGCAACCAAGCACGGCGGTATTGGCAATACTGCCAGCGCGGTTCTGAATATTCCCATCAAGAACGATGTGGCTGCCGTGCGCGTTTCGGCTTTCAGCCAACACGACGCAGGTTACGTCGATGCCATCGGACCGCAGGCGGGTAGCCGAATCGACAGAGGCGATACCTACGGCGCGCGCGCGTCGTTGCTCTTGACGCCGACGAGTCAGTTCACCGTGCGTCTGAGCGCGATCACGCAAAACATCAATCGAAACGCCCCCAATTACGTTGCATACGACAAGAGCGGCCAACCCGTCGATGGCGATCTGACAACGCGAATTTATGCGCCGGAACCGTTCCATCAAAACGTCGAACTTTACTCGCTCGGCTTGGAGTACGACTTCGGATGGTCGCGCTTCAACTCGATCACATCGTATCAGTCGGTGAAGACAGACCAGCCTCAGGATCTGTCAGTGGTCTACGTGCCGGCGCTGGCCGCGCAAGGGCTCAATCTGAACTCGGTTGTCGCGATGAACCTGGCGACAACGAACAAGGTGACGCAGGAATTTCGCATGACGTCACCCGCGAACCGCCGTCTTGAATGGCTCGGGGGGCTTTTCTTTACCCGAGAGCGCAGTGAGGCGGATCAGGGCATTGTGGGTGCATTTGCCGACGGGACCACGCCTTCGCTCTCTGCACTGACGGCGCCCAGCACCTATACCGAATACGCCGCATATGGAGATCTGACCTATCACGTGACACAGCGTCTGGCGCTCACGGGCGGTATTCGCATCGCCCACAACCAACAGAGTTACAACCAAAGCACATCGGGCCTTCTGGGCGGACCGCCTCAATCGATTTCCGCACCGTCGTCCGATACCAGCAAGACCTACATGCTGACCGCCAGCTATGGATTGACCGATAACAGCAACGTCTACGTCCGCGCGGCAAGCGGCTATCGACCGGGCGGGCCGAACGCGCTGCTCGTCAGTCCCATCACGGGGCGCCCCGGCAATGGGAGTGCGACGTTTCAGCCCGATACGCTTTGGACCTATGAGGCAGGCTACAAGGCAGATTTGTTCGATAAGCGGCTTTCGTTGTCTGCAACCGCCTATGACATCGAGTGGAAAAACATCCAGCAGCTTGGCGCTCTGGAAGGTGTCAATCAGGTGATCAATGCGGGGGACGCGCGCATCAAAGGGTTCGAGTTGGCAAGTAGCTTCCGTCCCGATCGGCATTGGGATTTTGGCGCGGGGTTTTCCTACATCGACGCCAAGTTGACGCAGGGAAATGCTGCCACCGGGACGCAATCGGGTGATCCCCTGCCGAACTCCGCGAAGTTCTCGGCCACGCTAACTGGGACGTACCACTTTTCGCTCGGCACGTATGCCTCATACGTGGGTATTGCGCAACGATTCGTCGGCCGTCGCCACGCAGGGTTCGGCACCAGCAACGGACGGCCGGATTATCCGCTCCCTGGCTATGCAGTGACCGACCTCCTGGCGGGGATCGACTTCGGCAAGGCGAGTCTGAACTTCTACGTGCGCAATCTGTTTGACCGCCGCGCCCTTCTGGCCGCGGGGACTGCGTTGATGCCGCTTGGCGGGCCGGCACTGGTCAGCGTGGAACGGCCGCGCACGATCGGCGCGGTGCTCACCGTTCCGTTCTGATACGCGTTAGTGACTATTGGAGAACTTCAAATGACTTTGCAGCAGAAAGACTTGCACGCTCGCCTCGACGCGCATCTGGCGCGGTTCAATCGGAGCGACGCGCCGGGCCTCGTGGTCGGGGTCGCCCGTGAAGGACGGGCACTGTACCGCAAGGGGTTCGGCATGACGAGCCTCGAACATGGCGTCGCCAACACGCCGGCGACCCGGATGCGGATTGGCTCGACCAGCAAGCATTTCACTTGCCTTGCCGCCCTGCTTCTTGCCGAGGACGGCAAGTTGGATATCGATGCGGGTGTTCGCACGTATATGCCGGAACTGCCCGAGTTGGCGGGTGAACCCACGCTGCGCCAGTTGATGACGCACACCAGCGGCTATCGCTGTTATCTGGATTTGTCGGTGATCACGCAAGGCGTTTCCATGATTGGGCCGGGCGTGCCGCTGGCGGTCGAGCTACGGCAACGAGACGTCAATTTCCCCCCCGGGGAGCGCATGCTCTATTGCAACGGTGGATATCAGTTGCTGTCGCATATCATCGCCCGCGTGAGCGGCACGTCGTTCGAGCAGTTTCTTGAGCAGCGGATCTTCCGCGTCATGGGCATGAACGACACCGAATCCGTCAGCGACGACTTGCGAATCCGGCCGCGCATGGCCACACAGCATGTTCCCGACGGCGCTGGCGGGTATATCCGTGGGTTGTTTCCGACCGTCGATGTCTTGGGCGAAGGCGGTATCGTTTCCACGATCGACGATATGTTGAAGTGGGCCGGCCATCTTCGTCATCCGGTCAAACTGGGAAGTCCCGAAACGTGGCGTGAAATGCTGACGATGCCTCAATATTCGAGCGGGGAAGTCGGCGTCTACGCCCTGGGGTTGATGCGTTCACGGTATCGTAATGTCGAAACCATTCATCACGCGGGCGGCGTTTTCGGCGGAACATGCCAGATGCTGACGGTTCCCTCGCACGCATTGGATATCATTCTGATGAGCAACGGCGCACCGGTCGATCCCACGGCGCTTGCGACCGAGATTGTGGATATCGTCCTTGGTGATGAATTGCTTGGGTCGCCCCGACCGGTAGCGCAACTGGCTTCGGAGAATCCCGGGTTGCTCGGGAGGTATCTGTCCGTCGCCCCCCTTCAGTTGGTGGATATCGTTGAGCAGGACGGGCGTCTGCACGCAGTAACGCACAACCAGCAACATCCTCCTCAGCCGCTAATCGCGCTCGAGAGTGGGTACTGTATCGAAGACGGTGCAGGCGCGCAGACTCGCGTCATACCCCATGCACGTGCGGCGTCGGGCGAAGTGACGGCAATCGATTACATCGAATGCGGATATGCCGTCACACTGAGCCGCCATGAAGGTGCCCCACCGGTTGGGTTGGAGATGGAAGGGCTCTGTGGTCAATACTTCAGCCACGATGCCGACGCACATGCCGTCGTCTCGATTGAGGATGGGCTTCTGACGCTGTCCATTCGTGGCGCTGCGGGAGGTGCGCGTTATCGCCTGAGTCCGCTAACCCGGGATGCCTGGACCTTCGAGCCTGCCGATGCCTCGGCATTATCTTCGGGCACTGCGCTTGTTGAGCGTCGCGAGGACAAGGCTACCGCTTTTTCCCTGTACACGTCCCGCACGCGGGCCCTGCAGTTCTCTCGTATCGGATAACGTCGCCGTGAGGCGGGAACTCCAAACGTGAGTTCCCGCCGCCTGCCGATGCGTGGCGGGCGGGGCGACGCTTACGCTCAGGATTTCGCGAATAGAAGGTTTCGCGTCCGGGGGGTATTGATCGAAAATCCGTCGACATTCCGAGTGCCTGGGCGCCTGACGATAGAAATCGTTCCCCCTGTGATGGCGTTCGGCCCTCGTGGCGAAAAGCGGAAAAGATCGATGTCCACGGGAAAGACGTCGTAACGGCATTTGCCCGCTCTGCCCACGATCTCGAGTGACATGATCGCGCAAGCGTCGCCGCGAACAGCTTGTCCCGCCTCCGAACGGCGTAGCGTAGCGCGAGCATCTGCTTCTTCGCTGGCGTAGGCGCCGCTTAGGACGTCGATGTCCTCGATGCTCACCGACGCTGGCATCTCGACGCGGCGATAGGGTGTCGCGTGGCCGCAATGAGAGATGCACAACTGCTCTACTTCGTCCGGCTCGATCGCGGGTTCCCAGTGGAACAGGAATGTGCCGTCACCGCTCGACTCCAGTGCAAATTCGCCCGTATCGGTTTCGGTGGAATCGCGTTCATATAGCGTGGGAGCGCTCGGTTCCAGCGGACCGCTGAGCGTCATGATTCCGTCGCGCTCGGTGATGTCGTACACGATGTCCCCGCTCGCTTCGCGATAGGTCCCGCCTCGTCCGAGTGCGGGAACCATTCTGGCAGGTCTCGGCGCGGGGTCGCCCTTCATCTCGTCGGCCAACAAGACATCCAGTATGCGAAGTGAGAGCGTAGTTGGCGCTGAGACGGCTCCATTACTAAGCAAAACGACATCGACGCCGTGCTCGGGAACGCACAGCATTTGGCATGTTCCCCCGACGACACCGCCTGCGTGATGGACCAGTTCGCACCCGCGATATTGCGTGCGCTTCAACCCCATCATGTAATCGCTGCGCAGGCCGCTGGAGAACGTTGGCGACGAGAACATCATTTCCCAAGTGGCGCGGCTTCCCACCAATTTTTCCCCGCGCAAATGGGCGCACCATTTGAGCATGTCGTCCACGCACGAGACGACGCTGCCTTCGCCAAGAATCTCACGCAAAGGAAATATTCCCCGGTTGTAAGATCGTTCGCCGGTTTTGACGTGGCTAGCGGCCATATGGCTTTGGAGCTGAAAATCGTCGGACAGGCAGAACGTATCGTTCATGCCCAACGGTGCGAAGATTTCGGAAGCGAGGAACGATGCGAACGATTGCGCGCTGACACGCTCAATCGCCAACGAAATCAGGTGATATCCGCCGTTGCAGTACATCATCCGCTCGCCCGCTGGAAAGTTGACACTTGTCTGCCGGCGCTGAATGTCAAGCATGTAGCCGGCCTGCGGCGCCGCCAATCCGTTGGTGAGAAGCGAGATGTCGAGCGCGCAACGCTGTCCGCTTGTGTGAAACATGAGCGAGCGCAGGGACGGCTCGCCAGCGATACCTGTCAGTTCCGGTAAATAGCGGCGGATCGGTGCATCAATGTCCAGCGCATTCGCTTCCTGGAGCAGCAAGGCGGCGAGGCACGTCATGTGCTTGGTCGTCGATCCGATACGCAGCCGGGTTCGCACATCCAATCCAACCCCTAATCCCGTGTTCGCCATGCCGAACGCACGGCGTAACACGACCTCGCCGTCAATCGCGGCGGCAACGACGACGCCCGGCGCATCGCTTTGGTTGAACGGATCAAACAGCGCCGTCAGCGCTTCGCCGTCAAATCGCTCCCGAGTCGACACGGCATATCCGCCTGAATCAATTTTTCTCATGCTGCGCATCCTCGCGGCCCCAGTGGCTATCGGGGCTTAGCAGATACCCATTCCGGTATTGGAACGAGGGATTGCGATCTTTTGCCAGAAAGCAGGGCCCATCGAGATCGACCCGGTCACACAACTGTCCCAGAAGGTAGGCCGGGGCGACGCCGAGCGAGGTGCAGGGCATGCATCCAACCATTACCGAGAGTCCGAGGTCTCGAATGGGCGTAACCAGCGAAAGCGCTCGCGTGAGGCCGCCGCATTTGTCGAGCTTGACGTTGACAACGTCATACCTGCGGGCGACGGTGGCGAGATCGTCCAGATCCTGAAACGATTCATCCGCGGCCATGCGAATCGGGTACTGCATCGATTCAAGGCATTCGTCCTCGCCGACCGGCAAGGGTTGTTCGAGCAGGTCGACGCCAACTCGCTGCATGACCGGCAGCATTTGCATCATGTAGGCTTGTGTCCATCCCTGATTGGCGTCGACAGACAGTTCGACGCCAGGGCAAGCCGCTCGAATCGCGAGGAGTCGATCTGCGTCGAGCGGGCTACCGTCCAGTTTGATCTTCAATGCAACGGCGCCCTCGTAACCGCGGGCCGCCTCGGCCATGGCTCGCGCTGTATCCACACCGACCGTGAATGAGGTCCGCAACGGGCCCAGGCGTGAGCGTCCGGCCAATCGCGCGACCGTCGTATCACAACGCTGAGCGGCCAGAGACCATAGCGCCGCATCGACGGCATTTCTTGCACCGCCAGCGGGCAGCAGCTTGATGAGGTCCTCCCGCGAGATGCCGCGCTCAATTTCGGGGCGCACGGCGGCAATCTGCTCGGCCATTGCGTCCGGCGTTTCGCCTCGGTAGTAGACGCCGGCGGCCTCCCCTCGGCCTTCATACTGGCCGGATCTCAAAGACACGACTAACACGCGGGCCGCGTCGACCGTGTGACCCGCGATGTGAAAGGGCGTGACCAGCGGCCACTGTTCGATGCAGACGGAAAGTGTGCAGAGAATCGTCATGTGAACTCAGGCGTAGCGTTCGATGGCAACACGCACGGCATTGGCCGCACTGCGCATCAAGAGACAGGCCACGATGAATCCGGTCAACGCCACGGCAACGATGGCCCATATCAGACCAGAGGCGGTGCGGTGCAGGTGATCCGATATCAGGCCGATGGCCACAGGACTGCCGGACTGCATCAGCACCGTTGCCAGGACCCCGATGGCCGCCACTCTCGATCGCAGATGCGGCGGGCAAATGCTCTGCATCAAGCCGGGAAACATGATCATGCCCGCCACGACGCACATGAACTGGGCGCCAAACAGGACGTAGACATACGACACGGATGGCGCGATCAAATAGCCGAGGCTGACGACGCAGGCCCCGAGGGCGCCCCACTCGCATACGCGCAGCGGGGCGAGCACGCCGAGTCGTGTGCCAAGGCGGCGAGCGAGCAGCCAGCCGAGAAAGCATCCGATGACGCTACCGATCATCGCGGCGCCGCCCAGTCCGGCGCCGGCCGTTGCCGGCGTTGCGCCAAAGAAGCGGACGGCAACGACCGGCATCCAGCTCGTAATGCCCGCGAAGGCCATGTTGACCAATGCGATCGCACCAAAGAAGCGGATCATCATCGGCATCTCCCGGCGGAAGTATTCCCGAGCCGCGAGTCCGGGTGCCAGCGCGTTGTCCGTCGCGCCCTTGATGTCCGAATGCGCGTAGCGCGGTCGGATCAGCGCGACGATCAGCACCAGCAACGGCGCAGGTACCGCGACGGCGAAGAATGCAATACGCCACGTGGACACGCTTCCCAGATGGAACGGTAATGCGCCATGCATCGTGTCGATCCCCTGGATCAGCAACCCGCCAAGTGCCATGCCTGCACCGGCGCTCAATAGATTGACCAGGGCAAAGACGGAGTTGGCGAGGATGCGCTGACGTGCGGGGAAAAGGTCGGGAAGCAAGCCGTAGATAATCGGCATGAGTCCCGCTTCGCCGATGCCCAGGCCGATCGATGCGATGAAGAGTGTCCAGAATCCGGTCGCCAAACCGCAAGCGGCAGTCGCGGCGCTCCAGAGAAGGATGCAAAGCGCCAGAATGACACGGCGGTCCACTCGGTCCGCGAGCCATCCGATCGGTATGGCCGCCGCACCGGCAAACAGCGCGATACCGGCACCTTGCAAAAGCCCCACCTGAATGTCGGCAAGGCCGAACTCTGTGCGGATGAGTTCGGCCAACAGCACCAGCATCTGGCGATCAACGTTGGCGAAGAAGGTCACGATGACGAGGGCCAAAAGCCCTAGCCACGCCCCGACACGCGCATATCCTTCGCGGCGTGCCGTCGTTGCATACGGCGGAATTTCGGTATTCGAATCGAACATTGGAAGTCCAGTTTTAGTGCGTCAGCGCGCGAGGACACTGGCAGGGAGACAAGGTGTCATTTTGCGAAGCGCTCGTTGCCAACCAGTCCAATGCGTGTCACCCCCAGCCGTTGCGCGGACGCCATGACCATGGCGACCGACCGATAGGGGGCTTGCGCGTCGGCACGCAGGTGCAGCTCCGTCGGCGGCGTTGACGTCGCGGCTTCGGTGAGATGGGTTTCCAATTGACCACGGTCGCTGAGCGGCAAGCCGTTCCATGCGACGACACTGCTCGCATCGACGTCGATCTGCACGACGAGCGGCGGGATCGTGGGGGCGGCGTTGGAGGGCGTGGGCATGTCGAGTTTTACGGCATGCGTCTGGATCGGGATGGTGAGAATCAACATGATCAGAAGCACCAACATGACGTCGATGAGTGGTGTCGTGTTGATCTCCACCAAAATGTCGCTGTTCTCGCCAGCGCCCGATGGCATGGTCATTGCCATGGCAGTCTCCTGATGTGGTGCGCATCGAGCGCTATTGGCGCGGTGGCGCTTCCGTAATGAAGTCGACCTTGGCGATGCCTGCACGCTGGCATGCCAGGACAACGCGTCCGATCGCGGCGTAGCGAGCATCGAGGTCGCCGCGAATCTGCACTTCGGGTTGGGGTGTCAATACGGCGACCGTCTTGAGTTTCTCCAGCAACGTTGACGCATCGGGAATGCGTCGCTCGTCCCAATAGACCTCACCGTCTCGCGTGACGGCGAGGACAACGTTCTGAGGCGTGGTCTGCAGGGGTTGAACCGCTTCCTTCGGCAGAGTGACGGGAACGGTGTGCGAGACCACAGGAATGGTGATCAGGAAGATGATGAGTAGGACCAGCATCACGTCGACCAGCGGCGTCGTGTTGATGGTCGCCATGACCTCGTCGTGCTCTGCGCCGCCACTCCCGCCAGGTACGGTCATTGCCATGGCATCACCCCACGCGAGCGACTTGCGAGGTGCGGGTCGCCACGACGGCGGACGCTGTCGTTTTTCCGGTGAGCAGCACGTTGTGCAGTTCACTTCCGAAATCACGCACGCGTTCCATGACGGCCTTGTTGCGACGGACAAGCCAGTTGTATCCGAGCACGGCAGGCACGGCGACCGCCAGGCCGATGGCCGTCATGATCAGCGCTTCGCCCACAGGCCCTGCGACCTTGTCGATGGAGGCTTGCCCGGCAATACCGATGGCGGTGAGCGCGTGATAGATGCCCCAAACGGTACCGAAAAGTCCGACGAAGGGGGCCGTCGAACCGACGGTACCCAAGAAGGACAACCCATCCTGGAGCCGATTCGATACGCCGGTCATGGCACGTTCGATGGCGCTCGCGACCCAGGTATTCAAATCGGCCTGGTCAAGCATTGCCCCCTTGTGATGATCACGGGCCGATAGCCCGGTCTCGGCAATGTAGCGAAACGGGCTTTCCGCATCGAGTGACCGGACGCCTTCGGACAGGGAAGCGGCGTTCCAGAACTTTTTTTCCGCGGCGCGCGCCCGACGCAGGACCTTCGCTTGTTCGAGCAGTTTGGCAACGATGATGTACCAACTCCCCATGGACATGACCACGAGGATGAGCAGGGTTCCGCGAGCGATCATGTCGCCGCCTTCCCACAGGGCTTGCAGCCCGTACGGGTTGGTGACCGTCGAGGCCGCATGGGCGTTGAGCGAGGCGAACGCCGCGATCATCGATACGACGGCCATCGAGACCGCCGAGCCGCGCGCACGCGTTGTGGCACGAGATTGGAACTGAAACATGATCGTCTCCTTGACGTGAATGCAGGGTTGCATATGGGCTGCCGAGGACAGCCTCAATTGAGTTGAAAATCGAATGGAACCTGAACGCGTACCTCCTGGCCCTGCGCGACGCAATGAAACTGCCGGACCGCGTTCTCGGCCGCTCGGTCCAGCGCCGGGGCAGCCGATCGGCCGACACGAAGTTGTTTGATCTGCCCGTCGGTCCCGACAACAAACTCGACGAGCACGTTGCCCGTGATGTTGTCGCGAAGCGCTTCGCGCGGGTACCGGATGGCGGCCCGGACTTGCGCGGAGTTCGGGCAAACGACGCCGACGTTGCCCGCCACCGGCTTGCTTACGGGAGGCGCAGGTGGCGCCACCGGTGTCGTGGCGACGGGCTTGTCGGATTGAACGGCAATCGCATTGGGTTGTGGCGCCGCCTGTACCTGAACTTCAGGCGGTGGCACGTAAGCCTTCGGTTGGACCACGGGGCGTGGAGGCGGCGCGATCTTCTTTACCGGAGGGGGCGGCGGCGGAGGGGGGGGAGGTTTGATCTCCTCGATGATTCGTGTCTCAATGGGCGCCTGGATGATCGTCGCGACACGGGTTGCCAGCCCACTGAGCAAGGCATACAGAATGACTGCGTGCACGAGCAGTGCAACGCCGATTCCGAGCAGTCGCCGCGCGGGCGGTTTGGGTTGGGCGTAATTCATGGACTACGTGGCTCCTGCTTGCATATGTCTTGTGTGGAGTCACGTTACGGCTCGGGTATTTCTGTTTCATCTCGACTTTGTATCGGGTTTGATACATAGGAGATGCGGTGCACGGGCACCGAATGTTTCGAGACTGCAACAATTGCGCAAGATTGTCGGCACGTTTGTCGCGGATAATCCGGAAATCGGGAGATTCGATTCGACCTGGCGAGAGACCAAGAGAGGAACATGACCATGGCAACGCGCGTACTTGTAGTCGACGACGATGCACAGATACGTAGTCTGCTTTGCGAGTGCCTTGCCGGCTTTGGCATAACCTGTATGCAGGCGGCGAGCGGCGAGGAGATGCACGACGTGCTCGAGCACAACGATATCGACATCGTCGTACTCGATTTGATGCTTCCGGACAGCGACGGCCTTACGCTATGCAGAGAATTGCGCACGTCGTCGGAAATTCCCATCATCATGCTCACCGCGCGCGGCGAAATGACTGACCGAATTGTTGGCCTCGAACTGGGTGCCGACGACTATGTCGTAAAGCCGTTTGAGCCGCGCGAGTTGGTGGCACGAATTCAAACCATTCTTCGTCGTACCCGAGCGCAAACGAGGTCGACACCTGAGCCAAAGGACGAGCGGCGATTCGCGGGATGGCGCCTGAGTTTGATCGGTCGCCATCTCATTGCGCCCGACAACACCGTCATTCCGCTCTCGAACGCGGAATTCAGACTGCTGAACGCATTTCTTTCCGCACCCGGGCGCGTGCTGAGTCGTGAGTATTTGATGGATACGGCCCGAGGGAAGTCGATCGATGCATTTGATCGCAGCATCGACGTACAGATATCAAGGCTGCGGCAAAAGTTGCGAGAGGACATCAAGGAGCCACGATTGCTACGGACGATACGCGGAGAAGGCTACATGCTTGACGTTCGCGCACGATCAGATATCGAAGGATAGGTTGTCCTGAGACAGGCGCGTTTCTGTTCGTTGCAACGCTCCATCGCCCCTCCCTGCCCCCAGAAGTCATCGGGATGACCTCACTCAAAACAAAAAGCCCCTGACGTCACCGTCAGGGGCTTTTTACTTCTTTGGTAGGCCGTGCTGGGTTCGAACCAGCGACCAAGGGATTATGAGTCCCCTGCTCTAACCACTGAGCTAACGGCCCTCAACTACCGGCGCTCGCTCAGCCGCAATCAATTGCCTTCGAGGAACGACTTGAGCTTGTCGGAACGGCTCGGGTGACGCAGCTTGCGCAGCGCCTTGGCCTCAATCTGACGAATACGCTCACGCGTCACGTCAAATTGCTTGCCCACTTCCTCGAGCGTATGGTCCGTGCTCATCTCAATGCCAAAACGCATGCGCAACACCTTGGCCTCGCGCGGCGTCAGCGAATCAAGCACGTCCTTCACGACGTCGCGCATACTACCATGCAACGCGGCGTCCGCAGGGGCTACCGTGCCCGTATCTTCGATGAAATCGCCCAGATGCGAATCGTCGTCGTCACCGATCGGCGTTTCCATGGAGATCGGCTCCTTCGCGATCTTCATGATCTTGCGGATCTTGTCCTCCGGCATCTCCATCTTCTCGGCCAGCGTCGCCGGATCCGGCTCGACACCGGTCTCCTGCAGAATCTGACGCGAAATCCGGTTCATCTTGTTGATCGTCTCGATCATGTGCACCGGAATACGGATGGTACGTGCCTGGTCCGCGATCGAACGCGTGATGGCCTGACGAATCCACCACGTCGCGTACGTCGAGAACTTGTAACCACGACGGTATTCGAACTTGTCCACCGCCTTCATCAGGCCAATGTTGCCTTCCTGAATCAGATCCAGGAACTGCAGGCCACGGTTCGTGTACTTCTTCGCAATCGAAATCACCAGACGCAAGTTCGCTTCGGTCATCTCGCGCTTGGCCTTGCGTGCACGGCGCTCGCCTTCCGACATCTTGCGATTGACGTCCTTCAACTCGGTAAGCGGCAACACCACGCGCGCCTGCAAGTCGATCAGTTTCTGCTGCAATTCACGCACCGCCGGGACGTTACGCTCAACCACCGAGCTGTACGCCTTGTTGTCCGCCACGACCGTGTAGATCCAGTCGAGATTGGTTTCGTTGCCCGGGAAACGCGACACGAAATCCGCACGCGGCATGCCGCACTTGTCGACCACGATATTCAGGATCGCTCGCTCGATGTTGCGCACTTCATCGACTTGCGAACGCAACGTGTCGCACAGACGCTCAACCGTGCGCGCCGTGAAGCGGATCGTCATCAGTTCCGCCTGGATCGACTCACCCGCCTTCACGTACGACTTCGACTGGTAGCCTTCCTTCTCGAACGCACGACGCATCTTGCCAAACCAGTCGGCGATCTCGGCGAACTTGGCCAACGCGTCACGCTTGAGCTGCTCGACCTGCGCGGCCGAAGCCCCGCCGCCGCTGCTGTCGTCGTCCTCGTCAGCCGCTTCTTCTGCTTCTTCCTCTTCCGCTTCCGCGTCGGCGTCGAAGTCTTCGTCTTCCGCAGCCGCTGCCGCCGCTGCCGCAACCGCCTCGGCATTCGGATCGATCAGGCCGTCGACCACCTCGTCGATGCGCATTTCTTCACGCTCGACCTTCTCGGCCATCGCCAGAATTTCGGCAATCGTCGTCGGGCACGCGGAAATCGCCTGCACCATGTGCTTCAGGCCTTCCTCGATCCGCTTGGCGATCTCGATTTCGCCCTCGCGCGTCAGCAACTCGACCGTGCCCATCTCGCGCATGTACATACGCACCGGATCGGTCGTGCGGCCAAACTCGGAGTCGACCGTCGACAGGGCCGCTTCCGCTTGCTCCTCGACTTCGTCGTCCGTTGCGGCGTTCGGCGCATTGTCGTTGAGCAACAGCGTTTCGGCATCGGGTGCCTGCTCGTACACGGCAACGCCCATGTCGTTAAACGTAGCGATCACGCCTTCCAGCGCGTCGCCCTCCACCACGTCGTCGGGCAGGTGGTCGTTGATCTCTGCAAAGGTCAGGAAACCTCGTTCCTTACCCAGCTTGATCAGTGCCCGCAGCTTGCCACGACGTTCCTCAAGTTCCTCGGCCGTACCGGGCTGGTGCGAGGAAAATGCGTCCTTGAGCAGTGCTTTCTCTTTTGCCCGGCGATCACGCGCCTTCTGCTTTTCCACTTTGGTCTGATCTTCGTTCACGGGTTGATCACTAGTATCCGCTGCGACGCTCTGCGCCACCGAGGCGGCGGTCTTCGCGGCCTTGCCGCGCGTCCTGGGGACGAGCGGCTCGCTTGCTGCCGACACGACCTCCACAGCCTCGGGTTTGCTGGAAGCCCCTGTCTTGCGTGGGGCTTGCGTCGCAGGTTTACTGCGGCCCGCCAGGGTCGATGCCTTGGCGGTAGTTGCGCTCTTGGCGCTTTTTTCAGCGGGTTGTCGGGCCTGCGGTTTCCCACCGGCCGTCGCCTTCACGGTCGTTTCCGCCTTCGTCGCCCTGACGGGCGCCTCGGACTTCACCGTCGGCCTGGCTGCCTTCGCAGCCCCCACCGTAGCGGCGGTCGCACTCTTGCGCTTGGTGACATCGGTCACCTTCGCAGCCGTCTTGCCGGTCGTCTTCGATGCGCCGGCGGCTGCCTTTACTTGCGTGGTACGTTTCGCCGAACTTGCCTGGCTGGCCGTTTTCTTCGTAGCTCGACCCACCGCATCGGCTTTCACGGCAACGCCAGCTTTTGCAGAACGAGACGCCCCCCTCCCACCGGATGCCGCCGCCGCGCTGGTCGCGCGCTTTGCCTTCGGTGCAGGGATAACCGTCTTTTTTCCGCTGGTCGTTGTCATCTTTGCCATAGCGATCTCGCTTGCCAGAAAACAGCCCACTGAAAACCTTCCATTGTAGCACGCGGGCTTACCTCAACTTCGCGTGCCCCCTGTGCCGGCCGGAGCCAGCAGCCGCTTCAATTCGTCGCGTTGCCGCGACAGCGCTTGAGCGTGGCGCAATTCATCGGACGTCAGCGACGTCCGCTTGAAAATCGTCTCCAGGGCGTCGCACAGACCGTCGTACTGCAAGCGCCGAATCGCGCTTCTCAGTTCCGCAAGCCGCAGCGCGATCTGCTCCTCCCGACGCTCGACCTGGGTCTCATCCTCCGGGTCGAACAACAACAGGTCGCGGGCGTTCTCTTCGAACGAGAGAATTTCGCGAAGAATGTCGTCGAAACTCGCCCAGTTCGGCGACACCCGCAGCCGATCCGACATGAAACGAAAGTCGGCCTGCGCCCCCATTTCGCGGCAATGCGCCAGCACTTCCGAGAAAATCTCGGCGTGATGGGGCCCTTCCTGCAAAATCTTGACTTCTTCTTCGGTTAATTCATTCCCTAGTGCCGGAAACATGAGCAAGTTCTGCAGCGCTCGATGCTCGGTTCCCACTACGCGGCGCTTCTCGCGCTTGGCCGGCGCCTTATCCCATGTGTTCTGACGGCGTGCCGCGCCGATCGACAACTCGCACAACCCGGCCACTTCTTCGACCGAACTTTCCACCCGCTCGGCCAGTGCATGCAAGATCTGCCCTCGCAACGCGTTTGCCGGCATCTGCTGCAACAACGGCTTCGCCTCAAACAGCGCACGCGCACGCCCTTCGGGCTGATGCATCTCCTTACCTGCCGTCACTTCTCCGATCAGGAACTGCGACAGCGGCATGGCGCGCGATACCTCATCGGCAAACGCGTCAGCGCCGTGCTCACGCACATAGCTGTCCGGATCGTGCTCGCTCGGCAAGAACAGGAACTTGAAGCTCCGGTTGTCGTCCGCATGCGGCAAACATGCCTCAAGCGCTCGGCGGGCCGCCCGCCGGCCGGCCGCGTCGCCGTCAAAGCTGAACACCACCGTCTCGGTCTGGCGCAACAGCTTCTGCACGTGCATCGGCGTGCAGGCAGTGCCCAACGTGGCCACCGCCTGTGGAAAGCCGAGCTGCGCCAGCGCCACCACATCCATATACCCTTCGACCACGAGCACATAGCCCGCGTCGCGAATCCCCGTGCGCGCCTCGAACAGCCCATACAGTTCGCTGCCCTTGCTGAACAGCGGCGTCTCGGGCGAATTCAGATACTTGGGCTCGCCCTTGTCCAGCACACGTCCGCCGAACGCGATCACCTGCCCTTTCGTGTTTCGGATCGGGAACATGATCCGGTCGCGAAAACGGTCATAACGACGCTTCGTGCTGCCCGCCTCGCCCTTCTCGCTCTCGATGACGAGACCCGCGTCGAGCAACTGATCGTCGCGATAGTCCTGAAACGCCGCGTCGAGGTTCTGCCACCCATCGGGGGCGTAGCCGAGTCCAAAATGCGCGGCGATTTCGCCCGTCAATCCTCGTCGCTTCAAATATTCGATGGCGGTCGGCGCACTACGCAATTGCTTGCGGTAGTAGTCGCAGGCACGCGTCATGACGTCGACCAGGCCGAGGGTTTGCGCACGCTGCGCGGCAGGTGCCGGCGCGCCCGGCAACGGCGCCTCACGCGGCACATCCAGCCCAACATTGCGGGCCAAGTCCTCGACAGCTTCGACAAATCCGAGTCCGGCATGCTCCATCAGGAAGCTGATCGCGCTGCCGTGCGCGCCACACCCGAAGCAGTGATAGAACTGCTTCGTGGGACTTACGGTAAATGAGGGCGACTTCTCGTTATGAAAGGGGCACAGCCCCATGAAGTTCGCCCCGCCTTTCTTCAACTGCACGTAGCGGCCCACCACCTCGACGATATCGACGCGGTTGAGCAAGTCCTGCAGGAACGACTGGGGGATCACTGGATCGATACCATCGCGGCACGGCACCGTGCCGTCGCTTGCGACGGCAACTCACCGCACCACTCAATTACGCAGCCAACGCCGCCTTCACCTGCGCGGACACGGCCGTCATGTCGGCGCGGCCGGCCAACTGGCCTTTGAGCACGCCCATCACCTTGCCCATGTCCTGCGGACCCGCTGCGCCCGTTTGCGCCACGGCTGCCTTGACCGCCCGCTCGACCTCGTCAGCCGAGAGTTGCTGGGGCATATAGACCATGAGCACGTCGAGTTCGGCGGCCTCCTTGTCGGCCAGATCGGTGCGACCGGCCGCCTGGAACTGGCTGATGGAATCCTTGCGTTGTTTGATCAGCTTGTCGACGACGGCCACGATCGCCGTGTCATCGAGAGTGATGCGCTCGTCGACTTCCCTTTGTTTTATTGCCGCGAGCAGCAGCCGGATGGTCCCCAGTCGTTCCGCGGCCTTGGCACGCATGGCCGTCTTCATATCTTCGGTAATGCGTTCTTTCAGACTCATGAGCAGGGGTTCCGGATTTCGAATACGTTTCAGTGTAGTGCATGCCGCCCCAAAGGAAAGGACGACTGTCGTCAGGCACTTGCCGCGTGCGGCCGCAGCCGACGGCTCGGCGCTGACATTAGCGAGCGCAGAAAGCACAAAAACCCGCTTGAGGAAACGATCACACGCGCGATCACAAGCGGGCCGCAGGAGACTCGGCTCCGCCCTCGGTGCGTCGTCTCCACGAAGGGGAGAGATTATCACAGCACGGAAGTCGCCGTCTACGACAACGCGCCGCTCCCCGTCCGCTCCGCCTTCACGCTTTCGGACATTGCTTGCGCGCAAGCCACGGCCGACGCCCACGCCCACTGAAAGTTATAGCCGCCGAGCCACCCGGTCACGTCGACCACTTCCCCGACAAAATGCAGCCCCGGTTGTTCGCGTGCCTCCAGGGTGGCGGAAGACAGTGCCTTCGTATCGACCCCACCCCGCGTGACTTCGGCCTTGCGCCAGCCTTCAGACCCGCACGGCTTGAGCGTCCAACTGGAAAACGCCTGGGCAAGCGAGCGCAACGCCTTGTCCGGCAATTCCTGCACGCGCGCCTGCGGCGAAAGCCCGCTGTTCGCAACCCAGGCGTCGGCCAAACGGGCCGGCACCCATTGCGCCAACAGGTTGGCCAACTGCCGCTTCGACGTCGCCTTCGCCTCGAACAATGCCGCCTCGATGTCCGACGATGGCGACAGATTCAGGACAATTGACTGCCCAGGCGCCCAGAAGCTGGAAATTTGCAGGATGGCCGGACCGGACAACCCGCGGTGCGTAAACAAGAGATCCTCAACGAAACGACCGCCGTCCTTTCCCTTGCCCGCGCTCACCTCGACTTCCAGCGACAAACCCGATAGCCCCGCAAAGGGCGCCCAGGTCGACGCGTCGAACATGAGCGGCACCAGCGCCGGACGCGGCTCGACGATCTCCAGTCCGAATTGACGTGCGATCCGATAGCCCCAGTCCGTCGCGCCGATTTTGGGAATCGACAGGCCGCCCGTGGCGATCACCAGTCGTTTGGCCGCGATATGCCCCGCATCTGTCGTCAAGTGATAAGGATGCGCGCCGCCCGAGGACGTATGGGCAACGGTGTGTACAGTGCATGGCATGCGCCAATGCACGTGCCCCGCCGCACACTCCTTGCGGAGCATGTCGATGATGTCCTCGGCACTGTTGTCGCAAAACAGCTGTCCGCGATGCTTTTCGTGCCAGGCAATGCGGTGACGCCCCAGCAGATCCAGAAAATCGCGCGGCGTATAGCGCGCCAGGGCCGAGCGGCAGAATCTCGGGTTTTCTGACAGGTAGTTGGCCGGTCCGGCGTTGATATTGGTGAAATTGCAGCGCCCGCCACCTGAAATCCGGATCTTCTCCGCCAGACGCGTCGCGTGATCGATGAGCACCACGCGCAGCCCAAGTTGCCCGGCCACCGCCGCGCACATCAGGCCGGCCGCGCCAGCCCCAACGATTGCTACATCGAACTTTTCCATGGCGCGCATTGTACCCGGCAGGGGTTAGGGGCGACTGGTATACTTCTTGGTTATCTCGTTACCTTGACGCCGCACGTCTCCCCCTTCCGCCATGCTGGTTTTAGGCATTGAAAGCTCCTGCGACGAAACCGGGCTCGCCCTTTACGACACCGAGGCCGGCCTGCTTTCGCACGCGCTGCATTCGCAGATTGCCATGCACCGCGAATACGGTGGCGTGGTGCCCGAACTGGCGTCGCGCGACCACATCCGCCGCGCGCTGCCCCTGACAGAAGCCGTGCTTGCGCAAGCTGGCAAGCCACTCAGCGCGGTCGATGCAATCGCCTACACGCAAGGCCCCGGACTCGCCGGGGCGCTGCTGGTGGGCGCCAGCGTCGCGAACGCCCTCGCGTTTGCGCTCGGGCGTCCAGTCGTGGGCGTGCACCATCTGGAGGGCCATCTGCTCTCTCCGCTGCTCGCACCGGATGCTCCCGATTTCCCGTTCGTCGCTTTGCTGGTCTCCGGCGGCCACACGCAGTTGATGGAAGTCCGCGCCTTCGGCCAGTACGCCATGCTCGGCGAAACACTGGATGACGCTGCCGGCGAAGCCTTCGACAAGACCGCCAAGCTGCTGGGACTCGGCTACCCGGGCGGGCCGGCCATCTCGCGCCTGGCCGAGTTCGGTACGCCGGGACGCTACGACTTGCCGCGTCCGATGAAGCATTCGGGCAACCTTGACTTCAGTTTCAGCGGATTGAAAACCGCCGTGCTCACGCAGGTGCGCAATCTCGGCGGCAACGTATGCGACCAGGAAAAGGCCGATCTCGCGCGAGGCTTCGTCGATGCCATCGTCGACGTGCTCGTCGCCAAGTCGATGGCCGCGCTCAAGCAGACTGGCATGAAAACGCTCGTCGTGGCAGGGGGCGTGGGTGCCAACACGCAGCTTCGCGAAGGACTCAATGAAGCCGCTCGCCGCCGTGGCTATCGCGTGCACTATCCGGACCTGGCTTTCTGCACGGATAACGGCGCCATGATCGCCTTCGCCGGCGCCATGCGGCTCAAGTACTGGCCAGATGAAGCGGACAGCGAATACGCCTACACGGTCCGCCCGCGCTGGGATCTCGCCGACATCGTGCGCGGCGTCTAGCGCCTCGCCCGGCACGCGCCCAAGAAAAAACCGCTCCGAGGAGCGGTTTTTCATTGCATGCGCCGCGCGAGGCGCAGCAAGATCAGGCCACCACGCGCTTGTCGCGTTCGATCACGGCGTAAGCGCTGTGATTATGGATCGACTCGAAATTCTCCGCTTGAAGCGCGTAGGCCACGACGCGCGGCTCATTGTTAAGTCGCGTTGCCACATCGCGCACCAGATCCTCGACGAACTTCGGGTTCTCATACGCCCGCTCGGTTACGTACTTCTCATCCGGGCGCTTGAGCAGCCCCCACAACTCGCAGGACGCCTCCTCCTCAGCCATGCGCACCAGTTCCTCGACGGCGATATCGCCCGCGATTTCGGCGTCGATCGTGATGTGCGAGCGCTGATTGTGCGCGCCGTACTGCGAGATCTTCTTCGAGCACGGACAAAGGCTCGTGACCGGCACGAGCACCTTGAGCCACACGCGCGTCTGGCCGTTGCGCACGTCGCCGGTGAGCGTCACTTCGTAGTCCAGCAAGCTTTGCACGCCTGAGACCGGTGCCGTCTTGTTGATGAAATACGGAAACGTCACTTCAATTCGACCGGCGTCGGCTTCGAGTTTTTCCAGCATGCTGTCGAGCATGGCGCGAAAACCCGCCACGTCGATCGGCGCGCGATGCGCGTCCAGCAACGCCACGAAGCGCGACATATGCGTACCTTTCTGATCGGCAGGCAGATGCACGTCGAGATTGAACAAGCCCACGGTGGCCTGCGCCTCCCCATCGGCCAGACGCACCGACAGCGGATGACGCACACCGCGCACACCCACGCGCTGAATCGGGATCTGCCGGGTATCGACGGTGCTTTGCACGTCGGGCATGACGAAAGCGGGGTTCATCTGATTCATCTAATTCTTCCTTCTTTGCCGGCAAGCCGACTTGGGGGAGGCAATAGGCAAACGTATCCGACGCCTGGCTCGCCAGCCGCTGACGGTTGTCGTCGGAATCGTGCCGGAGCCCCCGGCACGGTATCGGGAAAGGGCGATTCAAAACGAAACGATCCGGCATGCAAGCCGGATCGTTCGGAGGTTCAGGACTACCGGACGCTCAGGCGACGAGCTTGGTCGTGACCTTGCCAGCGCCCTGCGACGCCTGCATCAGCGGCAGGTCGAAGCGGGCACGGATGGACTTCGCGATACCCGCGGCATCGAGCCCCACGGCGGCCAGCAGCAGCGCCGGGTCGCCATGGTCGATAAAGCGATCGGGCAGGCCCAATTGTAGTACAGGCCGAATCTCCCCACCGGCAAGCAGGGATTCCGCCACGGCCGACCCCGCACCGCCCATGATGCTGCCCTCTTCCGCCGTGACCAGATAATCGTGCGTTTGCGCCAGCCGTGAGATCAATGCCTCGTCGATCGGCTTGACGAAGCGCATGTCGGCCACGGTGGCGTCGAGTTCCTCGGCTGCGGCAAGCGCCGGGGCCACCATGCTGCCGAACGCAAGAATTGCCACACGGCGTCCCGCCTCGGCTTGTCCCTCGCGTCGCACAACACCCTTGCCGATCGGCAGTGCGCTCATCGTCGATTCGATCGCCGCGCCCGTGCCGGCACCGCGCGGATAACGCACGGCCGACGGGCCGTCGATCTGCACACCGGTATAGAGCATCTGACGGCATTCGTTCTCGTCCGACGGCGCCATCACCACCATATTCGGAATGCAGCGCAAATAGGCGATGTCGTATGCGCCCGCGTGCGTTGCACCGTCTGCACCGACCAGACCCGACCGATCGAGCGCAAACACGACCGGCAGATTTTGCAGCGCAATGTCGTGAATCAGTTGATCGTAACCGCGCTGCAGGAACGTCGAGTAGATCGCGACCACGGGCTTGAGGCCCTCGGTCGCCATACCGCCGGCGAACGTCACGGCGTGTTGCTCGGCAATGCCCACGTCGTAGTAACGCGTCGGGAATCGCTTCTCGAACTCCACCATGCCCGAGCCTTCGCGCATGGCCGGCGTGATCCCCACGACACGCTTGTCGGCTTCGGCCATATCGCATAGCCAGTCGCCGAACACTTGCGTGTAGGTCTTCTTGCTGCTCGTGCTCGGCTTGATCCCTTCGGCCGGGTTGAACTTGCCCGGACCGTGATACAGCACCGGATCGGCTTCGGCCAACTTGTAGCCGTACCCCTTGCGCGTGACCACGTGCAGGAATTGCGGCCCCTTCAGATTCTTGATGTTCTCGAGCGTCGGAATCAGCGAGTCGAGGTCGTGTCCGTCGATCGGGCCGATGTAGTTGAAGCCGAACTCTTCGAACATCGTCGCCGGCACGACCATGCCCTTGGCATGCTCTTCGAACTTGCGCGCCAACTCCAGCACCGGCGGCGCCACACTCAGCACCTTCTCCACGCCCTTCTTCGCCGCCGCGTAGAAGCGACCCGACATCAAGCGGGCAAGATAGCGATTGAGGGCACCGACCGGCGGCGAGATCGACATGTCGTTGTCGTTGAGGATGACCAGCAACGGCACGTCTTCATGCACCCCCGCATTGTTCATCGCCTCGAACGCCATACCGGCGGTCATGGCGCCATCGCCGATCACCGCGATGCCGAAGCGATGCTCGCCCTTCGTGCGCGCACCAAGCGCCATGCCCAGCGCCGCTGAAATCGATGTGCTCGAATGCGCCGTGCCGAACGTGTCATACGGCGACTCATCGCGCTTCGGGAAGCCCGAAATACCGCCGAGCTGACGCAGCGACGCCATGGCGTCGCGGCGACCGGTCAGGATCTTGTGCGGATAGCTCTGGTGCCCCACGTCCCAGACAATGCGATCCTCCGGTGTGTTGAACACGTAGTGCAGTGCAATCGTCAGCTCGACCGTACCGAGATTGGACGACAGGTGACCGCCCGTGCGCGACACGCTCTCGAGCACGAAGGCACGCAGCTCTTCGGCCAACGGTGAGAGTTGGCGACGCTCCAAACGCCGCAACGCGGCCGGGTCATCGATGGTATTTAGCAGTTCGTACATCGTCATTCCATATGTAGGCGTTCTGGTCGGGCAGCCCTGCCTGGCGAGCCGGTCCCGATCTCCTGCCGGTGCGTTCTGTGGGGAGATCCGCGCCGACCCTCATTGCCCCTTGCCTGTTTCTACTGCAAACGCCCCCGGATCACGCGATCCTTTGCCGCCTGGGTCGCCTCGAAATTTGCCTGTCAGGCGATTCGCCGGTCAGTTGATGCGATCGACCACGTAATCGGCCAGGGCACGCAGCCGATCCGCATTGCCAAGCGTCGCACTCGCCGCGTGAGCATCGGCCCGCAGCTTCTCCGCATAGCCGCGCGCGCCGTCGAGGCCCATCAGCGATACGTAGGTCGGCTTGTCGTTGGCCGCGTCCTTGCCGGCCGTCTTGCCAAGCGTGGCCGAATCGGCCGTGGTATCGAGAATGTCGTCCACGACCTGGAAGGCCAGGCCGACAGCCGCCGCGTAGGTGTCCAGCGCGCGCGTTTCATCGTCCGACAATGCACGGCCGCAGATGGCGCCCATGCGCAGCGACGCGCGCAACAGGGCCCCCGTCTTCAGTCGATGCATGTTTTCCAGTTGCGACTGATTCAGCTTGATGCCGACGCTCTCCAGATCGATCGCCTGCCCGCCGGCCATGCCCAGCGCCCCCGAGGCCAGCGCCAGTTCGCGCACCAGCGCGAGCGACTGTGCGGCGCTCAGATCGCCCGTGGCTTCGCCGAGCAGCACAAACGCTTGCGTTTGCAGCGCGTCGCCCGCGAGCAGGCCGGTCGCTTCGTCGTATTGCACATGCACCGTCGGCTTGCCGCGGCGCAGATCGTCGTCGTCCATGCACGGCAGATCGTCATGCACCAGCGAATAGGCGTGGATCATTTCCACGGCGCACGCGGCACGATCCAGGGCCGTCTCGCTTGCCTGGGTCACCTCGCCAGCGGCAAAGCACAACAGCGGACGCACACGCTTGCCGCCGCCGAGCACGGCGTAGCGCATCGATTCATTCAGTCGTGCCGAGCCGCCATCGGCGGCCTTGGGCAGCACGGCGTCGAGCGATTGTTCCACACGGGCCTGCACTGCCTGCATCCAGGCCTTGATATTCTGATCCGCCATCGTCTTCATCCTGCACGTGCCCATTGGGCCGTGCGTGTTATTGAGTCGCCCCGCGCCGCGTTGGGACGTCTACGCTCATGCGTCGCGTGTCGAGTGTCGCGTGTCGCGTGTCGCAGGTCGGCTTGCCGCATCACCCGGCGCCGCTCAGAACTCGTCGCGCACCGGCTCGAGCGGCTTGAGCGTCTCTCCCTCGAGCACCTTGACCTGCTGCTCCACCTTCTCGAGCAGGCCCTGGCAGTATTTCACCAGCACGGCACCACGCCGGTAGGCGCCAAGCGACTCCTCCAGCCCCAGCTCACCGCCTTCCATGCGCCCCACGAGCTTTTCCAGCTCGGCGAGCGCAGCCTCATAGGTCTCGGGCAGGTCCTGCGGCACGTCGGGCGCCGCGTCTTGCGACTTTGCAGTCTTGGCCATAAACGCAAAATTCGGGTCGAATGTTCCATTTTACGGCAAAAGCGCATCGGCTCGCAGAGCGTAAATTGCCTCAAAACCGATCGCACTGACAATTTTCGGACATTATTTAACGCAAATCATGGACTTAGCGGCCCTCATGAGCCCAGACAAGGTATAATTCTCGGTTCCCCTAAATCGATTTTTCGATGGTTGGGTTGTTCACTGCTTTCAAGCTAGTCGGGAGTGGGAATGTCCAATCTAAGCAGCGCTTTGCAACTCAAACCGGCCTCGAGCCAACTGCCGGTCTACACGTATTTCGACGAGGCGCTCCTCGCCCGCGAACGTGAAGTCCTCTTCGAACATGGTCCCCGCTACGTAGGCCACGAGCTGATGGTGCCCGACGCCGGCGACTATTTTGCGCTGCCTGCCGAACAGGAAGGTCGCATGCTGGTGCGCAATGGCGCGGGCCAGCATGGCGGCATCGAACTGCTCTCGAACGTCTGCCGTCATCGTCAGGCGATCATGCTGGGCGGCCGTGGCAATGCACGCAACATCGTGTGCCCGCTCCACCGCTGGACTTACGACACGAAGGGCGAACTGCTCGGCGCGCCGCACTTCCCGGAGAAGCCCTGCCTGAACCTCGGCAAGTTCCCGCTGCAACGCTGGAACGGACTGCTGTTCGAAGCGCAGGGCCGCGACGTCCAGGCCGATCTTGCCCGTCTGGGCGTCAAGCATCATCTCGACTTTTCGAACTTCATGTTCGATCACGTTGAAGTGCATGAATGCAATTACAACTGGAAGACGTTCATCGAGGTCTATCTCGAGGACTATCACGTCGTGCCGTTCCATCCCGGGCTGGGCAGCTTCGTTTCCTGCGAAGACCTGAGCTGGGAATTCGGCGACTGGTATAGCGTTCAGACAGTCGGCGTGCACGAAGGTCTTGCCAAACCGGGCAGCCCGATCTATCGACAGTGGCACGACGTGCTGATGCGGTACCGCGAAGGCGTGCCGCCGGACTTCGGCGCGATCTGGATGGTTTACTACCCGCATCTGATGATCGAGTGGTATCCGCACGTGCTGGTGGTGTCCTGGCTGATTCCGCGCGGACCGCAGAAAACGACGAACATCGTCGAATTCTATTACCCCGAGGAAATCGCGCTCTTCGAACGCGAATTCATCGAGGCCGAGCGGGCCGCGTATATGGAAACCGCCCGCGAAGACGACGAGATCGCCGAGCGCATGGATGCCGGCCGCCGTGCCTTGTTCGATCGCGGCGTGTCGGAAGTCGGTCCGTATCAAAGCCCGATGGAAGACGGCATGCAGCACTTCCATGAGTTCTTGCGCCGCCAGATGGGCGATTTCTGAGCGCTGGCACGCCAGCACGTCTCACGGGTTGAGACGGTTAGCGTGTCTGACTGAGACACCACCGAGCGGCCAATGTGGCGCCCGCGAGACTGAATTAAATATTTGCCGAAATTTCGGAGAACGGCGGGCCATCGGCCCGCCGTTTTCGTTAGAATCGTCGCAACGTTCTCGACATGACCGCGCGGGCACTCCATCTGCCGCACGCGTCGCCCGCGCTCGGTTCACCGCGCTTCAGCTCGCTTCTTCGCCGTCAATCGGCCCCCATTCGCCATGCAATCGCTCTGGATGTTGGTCTCCGCCTTCATGTTCACGTTGATGGGGCTATTCATCAAGCTGGCGGCAAACGAATACAACACCGGCGAAATCATTCTCTACCGCAGCCTTATCGGTGTCATCGTTTTGCTGGTGTTGGCGCGCGCACGCGGTCATTCGATTCGAACACGCCACCTCGGCGCGCACGTCAAACGCAGTACTGCCGGCGTGATCTCACTCGGCCTGTGGTTCTATTCCCTGACGCAACTGCCGCTTTCCACGGCGATGACCCTCAATTACATGTCGCCGATCTGGATCTCCCTGATCGTGATGGCGACGGCGGCCATGCGCGGCAGCCTGCGAGCCGACTTCCGCCTGGTCGCCGCGATCTTTGCGGGATTCGTCGGTGTTGCCCTGTTGCTCCAGCCGACCATCGACAGCCAGGCGTGGACTGCCGGCGTGGCGGGCGTCGTCTCGGGCGTGTTCTCGGCCATCGCGTACATGCAGGTCAAGGACCTTGGCGCGGCGGGGGAACCCGATTGGCGCATCGTCTTCTATTTCTCGCTGGGCGGGGTACTGCTAGGCCTCGGCTGGGTCGCCATCGACGGCATGCACGCGCTGACCTGGCGCAGCGCCGGCCTCATGCTCGGAGTCGGTATCGCGGCGCTCGTCGCCCAAACGGCACTCACCCGAGCCTTCAGTTTGGGCAACACGCTGGTCACTGCGAATCTGCAATATTCCGGCGTAATCTTCGCTACACTGATCAGCATGCTTGTCTGGGACGATTGGCCCGCGCTGGCCGGCTGGATCGGCATGCTGCTCATTGTGGCGAGCGGCATGACCGCACTGCGCCGACCGTCGGCCACGGCCTGATGCCGGGCGGTTCCCGCTGCCCGTTCCCCCACGCCCGCCTGCGGAGACGCCATGATTCACACGCACTTCACCACGCTCATCAGCCCGCAAAATCTTGACGCGCTGATGCAAACCGCCGCCGACGGCGGTGCCCCGGTGATCCTCTTCGATTGCCGATTCGATCTCGCGAATCCGACGGCCGGCGAAACGGCGTATGTCGACGGCCACCTCTTCGGTGCCTTCTACACTCACCTCGAACGCGACCTGTCGGGAAAGACGACAGGCAAGAACGGTCGCCATCCGCTGCCCGAGCGCGACACCCTCGCCCGCCAACTCGCCGCGTGCGGGTTGTCGAAGGGCCAGCAAGTGGTGGCTTACGACGCGCAAGGTGGCGTCTACGCCGCCCGCCTGTGGTGGCTGCTGCGCTGGCTCGGCCACGAGTCGGTTGCCGTGCTCGATGGCGGCTTGCAGGCCTGGGAAGCGGCCGGCTTCACGCTCGACGCCGCCCCGCCCGAAGCGCCGCCACCGGGTGATTTCACCGCAGGCGAGCCGCTCGCCACCACCGCCGATGCGGCGGCCATCGAGCGCAACCTGACGTCGCACGAGCGACTGGTCGTCGATGCACGGTCACCGGATCGGTATCGCGGCGAGAACGAAACCCTCGATCCGATCGGCGGCCACATTCCCGGTGCGGTCAATCACTTCTTCAAGGACAACCTCGGCCCGGATGGGCGCTTCAAACCCGCCGCCGCCCTGCGGGAAGCGTTCGCGCAGGTCCTAGGAAAGGACCGCCTGCCCGAGCGCGTCATATCGCAATGCGGCTCAGGCGTGACGGCTTGCCACAATCTACTGGCGATGGAGGTCGCGGGCCTTCATGGGGCCAGCCTCTATGCGGGGTCGTGGAGCGAGTGGTGTGCGGACAAGCGCCGCCCGGTCGCCACCGGCGCCCAGCCGTAAGCCCCGCCGGCACCTGCCAACGACATCGCCAGGGCGCTGCTGGGGGCCTCATGGTCGCGACCGTGGGCGTGCTCGTGATCGTGGCCGTTGAGCCACACCACCAGCGCCAGTCCCACCGCGATCAGCAGAATCTGGGGCAGCGCGTCGCGCGGCGACGTGCGGCGCTGCATCTGCGGCATCAGATCCGACACGGCGATATAGATGAAGCTGCTTGCCGCCAGCGCCAGCAAATACGGGATCAGGCTCTGAAGACGGTCGAGCATGAAGTAACCGAGCACACCGCCGGCCAGCGCCGTGAGGCTCGAGGCCAGCGTCAGCACCAACGCCTTGCGACGCGGAAAGCCGGCGTTGAGCAGCACCATGAAGTCGCCGAGCTTGTGCGCCACCTCGTGGACCGTGATGGATACCGTTGCCGCAACCCCGAGGCGCGGATCGGTGAGGAACGCCGCCGCGATCACGACACCATCGGCAAAGTTGTGAATCGCGCTGCCGACCAGAATCATCCAGCCGCCTTTGCCTGCTTCATGGGCGTCGTGCCCGTGCTCATGGTGATGCCCATCGCCCTCGTGATGATGGCTATGGCGCAACAGCGCCAGCTTCTCCAGCAGGAAAAAGCCGAGCAAACCGCCCAGCAGCCAACCGGTGATGACGTGCGCATCGACGTGCGACTCAAGGCTTTCCGGCAGCAGATGCAGCAGCGCCGTGCCAAGCAGCACGCCCGCCGAAAAGCTGACCATCTTGTCGATGAGCTTCGAGAGCAGGCCAAGCGACAGCGACGCCGCGCCGGCAAGGCTCAGCACGCCGGAAGCCAGCGTGGCGATAACGATGAATAGAAAGATGGCGTCGATGGTGATTCTCCCGCAGGCAAGGCGGCGATTTAACCAGCTTTTCCCGTGACAGGCAAACCGTCGGGTCCGGAAGCACAGTGGCGTACCGCCCCACCGACGGGCTCAATGGCTCCGCCAGCCGGCCCGCAACAGCGGCGGCTCACGCCACGCCGTGTTTGTGCAGCCAGGCCAATGCCAATGCCCAACCTTCCTTCGCGTCGGCTTCGACATAGCTCGACCGGTAATCTGCGAAGAATGCATGCCCTGAATTCGGGAATACCTTCAACTTCGAGGCCCTCGACGCCGCATTGCCCCGTGCAAGGGCCTCGCGTGCCTGTTCCACGCTTGTCACGGGAATGCCTTGGTCCTTGCCGCCGTACAGGCCGAGCAGCGGTCCGTGCAGCTTGCCCGCGATATCGATCGGCTGGCTCGGGAAATCCGGACTCCTGTCACCAACGATGCGCCCATACCAGGCCACCGCCGCCTTCACGTTGGGATTGTGCGCGTCGTAGAGCCAGGCGACGCGTCCGCCCCAGCAGAAGCCGGTAATGGCGATACGCTTCTCGTCTCCGCCATTGGCCAGCGCCCACTTGAGCGTCGCGTCGATGTCGCGCATCACCTGTTCGTCCGGTGTCTTGGCGACGATCTGCGACTGAATCTCGGCAATCGTGCCCAGCGACTGCGGATCGCCCGCGCGCGCGAACAGTTCCGGCGCGACCGCCAAATAACCGAGTTTGGCGAAACGTCGGCAGATATCGGCGATATGCTGATGCACGCCGAAGATCTCCGAAACCACGACGATGGTCGGCAGATGCGTCTTGCCCGCAGGCTTCGCGTAGTAGACCGGCATTTTGATGTCGGGCACGTCGAGCAGGGTTTCGCCCGCCTCCAGCCCTTGCGTGTCGGTCGTGATCGTTTCGGCCGCCACCGGCAGCACGGCCAGCGCAAACGCCGAACCGACGGCGGTCTTCAGAAAATCGCGCCGGTTGCTCGGCGCCACTTCGGGCACAAGACTATCCAGATCCGCTTGCGACATGTCGTACTCCAGGGAAACACGTCAGTAAAGGCATGCCGGGGAGACCGCCAACGGAAACGTCGGGATGCGCCACCGCCCCGGGGCCGGACGTTGGGATCTTACTAGAGTGAAGATGCGCTTGCACTCGGACGCCGGCGCGACGGCGATCGGAACCCTCCGAAACGGGTACCCACCGCCACAGCGCAGGCCGCCTGGCACACGGTCAGGCCGCGACCCCGTCCGAACGGACCAGCGGCAAAACGCCAACCCAGCGTCAGCCCATCGTCAGTGCAGCTTCACGCGCGGCACGGTCGAACGACGCAGGCGATTGGCAACGGTATCGAGCATCATGCGCCAGACCCCATGCAGCGCCGCCACGTGCATGCGATAGAGCGACGTGTACATCACCCGCGCAAACAGCCCTTCGATGAACATGCTGCCGCCGATGAGCCCGCCCATCAGATTGCCCACCGCACTGAACTTGCCCAACGAGACAAGCGAACCGAAATCGCGATAAGTGAACGTCGGCAGGCTTTGCCCTTTGAGCCGGGCGTCAATCGCCTTGACCAGGAAGCTCGCCTGCTGGTGCGCCGCTTGCGCGCGCGGCGGCACGAAGCCATGCTCCGGCCACTCGCAACTCGCGCAGTCGCCGAACGCGAAGATGTCCGGATCCGACTTGCTTTGCAGCGTCGGCAACACTTCGATCTGGTTCAGACGATTGACGGCAAGCCCCAGTTGTCCCAGCACCAGCGGCGCCGTAATGCCCGCCGACCAGACCGTGATGTCCGCCGGCAGCACACGGCCCCCGGTCGTCGTGACTTCATTCTTGCGCACCTCGGCGACCGAATCGCCACACAGGATGTCGACGTCGAGCTTGCCCAGCAACCCGGCCACCGCTCCCGATACACGCTCCGGCAGCGCCTTCAGAATGCGCGGACTCGATTCGATGATGGTGATGCGCACGTCCTTGCGCGGATCGAGCTTCAACCCGTAGGAGCGCAACACTTCCGCCGTGTTGCGCAGCTCCGCCGACAGTTCAACGCCGGTCGCGCCGGCCCCCACGATGACGAGGTTGACCTTGGGGCGGCCTTCAACCTTGGGGGCCGGTGAAACCGCCGTATCGGGCGGCACGTCATGAATGTCTTGCGCGACCGGCGCCGCCAGCGCGCTCGGCACGGGCGCTTCGGCTTCATTCTGCGCGCGCACGCAGGCGGCCATCAGCCGACGACGGAAGCGCTCGGCCTGCTCGACGGTATCGAGTGCGATGGTATTTTCCTGAGCGCCGGCCACCCCGAAGAAGTTGGTCGTGCTGCCGATGGCGAGCACGAGCGTGTCATACGCCAATGTACGCTCGGGCAGCAAATCGCCCTCGCCTTCGTCGGCTGCCGCAGGCACCGCCGCCAGCCGGATCGTCCGGTTCGCGCGATCCAGACCGATCATCTCGCCGGCCGCAAACTCGAATCGATGCCAGTTGGCCTGAGCGACATACGAGAGCTGATGCGTTGCGGTGTCCATGACACCGGCAGCGACCTCGTGCAACAGCGGCTTCCAGATGTGCGACAAGGACCGGTCGACCAACGTCACCTGAACGTCCTTGCCACGCCCGTACTTGTCGCCCAGTCGGGTGACAAGCTCCAGACCGCCGGCGCCGCCGCCGACCACAACGATACGATGCACACTCACAATAACTCCCCGTGCTTGGAAAACCGTCCGGCCGGTCGGCATTTGCCGCGCCGGCGATAGCGATTACCTTACCGCAGAGTGCGGAGTTCGGGTATGGCTGTCACCCTATTCCCGCTATTGAGCCATGCGATACGGGCCGACAGCGGCGTCGGCCAAGGCGGGGGGCCGCCCGTGCGACGCACTCACTTTAGGTGTCAACCCAACGCCGTTCAATGGGCCTGTTCCCAATTCTCGCCCACGCCGACCTCGGCCACGAGGGGCACGCGCAACTTCGCCACGCCGCACATCAGTTCCGGCAAACGCTTGCGAACCTCGGCCAGTTCATGGTCGGGCACTTCAAGCACCAGTTCATCGTGCACCTGCATGATCTGACGCGTCTGCAGGCCGCTGTCGTCCAACCAGCGCTGCACGGCGATCATCGAGAGTTTGATGAGATCGGCGGCCGTGCCCTGCATCGGGGCATTGATGGCGGCGCGCTCGGCGGCCTGGCGGCGCGGTCCGTTGCCGCCATTGATGTCCGGTAGCCACAGACGGCGTCCGAAGACCGTTTCGACATAGCCGCGCGCCTTCGCACTCTTGCGCGTCTCGTCCATGTAACGCGCCACGCCCGGGTAGCGCATGAAATAGCGGTCGATGTACTGCTTGGCGGCGTCGCGTTCGATACCGAGGTTCGCGGCCAGCCCGAACGCGCTCATGCCGTAGATCAAACCGAAGTTGATGACCTTGGCGTAGCGACGTTGTTCGTTCGACACCTCGATCGGCGTGACGGCGAAGATTTCCGCCGCCGTGGCGCGGTGAATGTCCTCGCCGTTGGCGAATGCGCGCAGCAGACTTTCGTCGCCCGAGATATGCGCCATGATGCGCAGCTCGATCTGCGAGTAGTCCGCCGACACCAGTTGGCTGCCCTGGGGTGCAATGAACGCCTCGCGAATGCGGCGCCCCTCGGCCGTGCGCACGGGAATGTTCTGCAAATTCGGATCGTTCGACGCCAGGCGACCGGTGATCGCCACGGCCTGCGCATAGTTCGTGTGCACGCGGCCAGTCGAGGCATTGACCATCTTCGGCAACTTGTCGGTGTACGTCGACTTGAGCTTGGCAAGGCCGCGGTAATCGAGCAGCACCTTCGGTAACGGATAGTCTTCGGCGAGCTTCTGCAGCACTTCCTCGTCGGTCGACGGGGCACCGCTCGCCGTCTTCTTGACGATCGGCAGTTGCAGCTGCGTGAAGAAAATGTCGCCGATCTGCTTGGGCGAATTCAGATTGAACTGCTGCCCGGCCAGTGTGTACGCTTCGGCTTCGAGCGCGACCAGCTTCTGGCCGATCTCGTCGCTCTGTGCGGCCAGACGGGCAGTGTCGACAAGCACGCCGTTGCGCTC
Source organism: Pandoraea sp. 64-18 (assembly GCF_001899225.1). Lineage (NCBI taxonomy): Bacteria > Pseudomonadati > Pseudomonadota > Betaproteobacteria > Burkholderiales > Burkholderiaceae > Pandoraea > Pandoraea sp. 64-18. Next base: position 476,808 of record NZ_MKVU01000006.1, read on the forward strand.
CATGCGTTGCAGCACGCGCGCCGTGGGCATTTCGATGTCTCGGTAGACGAACTCCAGCGTGGCTTCACGCGCCACATCGGGATAGATCGCGCGGTGCAGTCGCAGCGTGATGTCGGCGTCTTCGGCGGCGTAGGCAGTCGCGCGCTCGACGGTCACTTCGTCGAAGCCGATCTGCTTGGCGCCCTTGCCGCACACCTCTTCGTATTTGATCGTCGTCACGCCGAGATGGCGCGCGGCCAGGCCGTCCATGTCATGGCCGCGGTGCGATTCGAGCACGTACGACTGAAGCATCGTGTCGTGTGCAATGCCGCGCAACACGATGCCGTAGTTCTCCAGCACGTGGGCATCGTACTTGAGGTTCTGTCCCACCTTCTTGTGGTCCGGACTTTCGAGCCAATGCTTCAGGCGCGCCAGGACTTCGTCTCGCGGCAATTGGTCGACATCGCCCGGCGCGCGATGCGCCACCGGAATGTAGGCGGCGCGTCCCGGTTCGCAGGACAACGACAGGCCAACCAGTTGCGCCTGCATCGCGTCGAGCGAGGTGGTCTCGGTATCGAATGCCGTCAACTCGGCCGACTCGATGATCTTCAGCCATGCGTCGAACTGCGCCCACGTCAGCACCGCTTCGTACTCTCGCTCGATCGTGTCGGCCACAGGTGCCGGCGCCGGCTCACCGGCCTGCGTGGCAACGGCGGCCTGCGCTTCGCGCAGCAAGGTCTTGAAGCCGTGACGCACGAAGAAATCGCGCAGCGTTTCGACATCTTCGGGCTGCGACTGCAAGCTCGCGTCGATGGAGGTGACCTGCGGTGCGAGATCGCAATCGAGCGCAACCGTCACCAGCTTGCGCCCCATCGGCAGCCAGTCGAGCGCGCGGCGCAGGTTCTCGCCCGCCGCCCCTTTCACCTCCGCGGCGTTCGCCACGAGATTGTCGAGATCGCCGTATTGCGCGAGCCACTTGACGGCCGTCTTCGGCCCGCATTTGTCCACGCCCGGCACGTTATCGACCGTGTCACCGACAAGCGTGAGGTAATCGACGATGCGCTCGGGCGGCACGCCGAATTTCGCGGTGACGCCGGCGGCATCGAGCGTTTCGTTCGTCATTGTGTTGACCAGCGTCACGCGGTCGTTCACGAGTTGCGCCAGATCCTTGTCGCCGGTGGAGACGACCACGCGCATGCCGCGCTCGGCCGCTTGCCTTGCCAGCGTGCCGATGACGTCATCGGCCTCCACGCCATCGATCATCAACAGCGGCCAGCCCATGGCGCGCACCGCCTCGTGAATCGGCTCGATCTGCGCGCGCAGATCTTCCGGCATCGACGGTCGATTCGCTTTGTATTCGGGGTACCAATCGTCGCGAAACGTCTTGCCCTTGGCATCGAAAACGCAGGCGCTATACTCTGCGTGGACGTCTTTACGCATGCGGCGCAGCATATTGACGATGCCGTGAAGCGCCCCCGTCGGCTCGCCATTGGGACCGCGCAAATCCGGCAGGGCGTGATAGGCTCGATAGAGATAACTCGAACCATCGACCAATAAGAGCGTCTTACCTTCCAGACTTTGCTGTTCCGACATATGACCAAGAGAAGAAAAGAAATACCGAGTCTGCGCATGCTGGCAGACCATGAGCGCGCCACCGCAAAAAAGGCGCGCGCGTCGTGGCAGATGTTCACGATTATGGCAGAGTTCATCGAGGCGACCGAGTACCTGTCCGAGATCCGGCCGGCCGTCAGCATCTACGGCAGCGCGCGCATCAAGCCGAAATCGCCGTTTTACAAACTGACGATGACCATCGCCCGGAAATTCTCCGACAATGGCTTTGCCGTCATCTCCGGCGGCGGGCCCGGCATCATGGAAGCCGCCAACAAGGGCGCGCACGGTGGCGCCTCGCCGACCGTCGGCCTGAACATCGAACTGCCGCACGAACAAAAGGGCAATCAGTACCAGGACATCTCACTGCGTTTCCGACACTTCTTCACGCGCAAGGTCACGTTCGTGAAGAACTCGGACGCGTTCGTCATCATGCCGGGGGGCTTTGGCACGCTCGACGAACTGTCCGAAGTCCTCACGCTCATCCAGACGCAGAAGTCGCGCCAGGTGCCCGTGATTCTCGTCGGCACGGAATTCTGGAAGGGACTGCTCGAATGGGTGCGCTCGACGATGTTGCCGATGGGCCTCATCGGCGAAAAGGATCTCGATCTGGTGCAGGTCATGGACGACCCCGACGACATCCTCAAAGCGGTGTTCGCGTTCTACGACGGCCACATCGAGCCCGAAACGGAAAGCAGCGAGAAGATGTTCTACCTGTAATCGCGACGGGCAGCCGCCCAAGCGTCATCGTCCAAAGTCAATACGGCGCCGCGAATGATCGCTGGCGCCGTATTCTTATGTGGCAGACGGAATATCTGCCGGCGGGGGATGTCGATCAGCAGCCGGTGTCGCGTGGTGTCGTTTCCACGGCCAGACCGAACAACGGGCGCAGGCGCGTGCCGAACACGTTGCCCGCAAACGCCGCCGCCAACCACAGCCAACCGTGCAGGCTGCCCGAGACGATGCCGCTGAAGTACGCGCCGATATTGCAGCCGTACGCCAGACGTGCGCCGTAACCGAGCAGCAATCCGCCGATGACCGCCGCGAGCAGCGAACGCGCTGGAATCTTCCACACGGGGGCAAACTTGCCTGCGATGGACGCGGCCGCGAGGGAGCCGAGAATGATCCCGATGTCCATGACGGTGGTGACGTCCTGTGCGATCGGCGCGTTCAGTACATTGGCCTGCTTCGCCCAGTACGGCCACGAGGCTACGTCAATGCCCAGCGCCATGAACGCCTTGGCGCCCCACAACGCGAACGCCGATGTCACGCCCCACGGACGGCCGGCCAATGCCAGCGTGGCGTAATTGAGCAGCACGAGCGCCAGCGCACCCCACACCAGCGGCCAGGGGCCACGCAGCAACGCGGGCGTGCCCGTTGCGCTGCGCGTCATCGGCACACCGACGACACGGCCGTGACGACGCTTCTCCGCCCACAGCGTCAAGCCACCGATCGCGGCGAACAACGCCAGGTTGGCGACGAGCGCAGGCCACAAGCCCCACGTCATGACCAGCGAGACCGGCTTGATATGCGGCAGTGCTTCCCACCACGGCAGATGCGCCGTTGCCACCACCGACCCCACGACAAACGCCGCTAGCGTGACGATCATGCGCGTGCTGCCGCCCCCCACGGTATAGAGCGTGCCCGACGCGCAACCGCCGCCGAGTTGCATGCCGACACCGAACATGAAGGCGCCGAACGCCACCGACACGCCAACCGGCGAGACGAAGCCGGCTACCTTGTTACCGAAGAGCACGCCATCCGCCAGCGCGGGAAAGAACAGCACGACACCAACCGCGAGCATGACCATCTGTGCGCGCAGACCCGCACCGCGCCGGTCGGCGATGAACACGCGCCAGGCCGACGTGAAGCCGAATGCGGCGTGGTAAAGCGTCACGCCAAGCAAGGCGCCGATACCGGCCAGTGCGGCCTGCTTCGGCCCTACGGTGGCCTGCACGTAGGCGATGCCCACAACGATCAGCACCAGCGCGATGGCGAGCGGCCGCGCGTTATAGGAGGACGGCGAAGGCGGGGCCGTTTTGACGGCGGCCGAGGCGGCGGATAACGACATGATTTGGGACTCCAGAATGCAGATGGGCGACACACGGCCGCCCATCAAGACAATGACGCAGGATGCCAGAAGATGACTTCAACGAAAACGATTGTCTCGCGATTTATTTATAACCAAAAGCAATATAAAGATGCTAAGCGTATGCAATCGAATCGCTTAACCCTGCGCCGATGACGAGAAAAAATACGCGTCTACGGCATGGCATCCCTCGACAGGCCAGCCACGACGGCACATTCGACGCGATTTCACGATGCGAAGCGGGGGACGTTTGATAGAATGTAAACATTGGAACCCGTTGCGTCGGCCAGGCTTGCCTCACGCGCCGCGAATGCGTTCCCGCCCTCGGAGAATAATGATGACAACGCGCTTTTCCCGTGTCCTGCCCCTGATGATCGGTGCGGGCCTGCTGTTCGCGGGCCATGCCTTCGCCCAGGATGGTCAGGAGACCTCCGCGCAGGCCGCCAAACGCGAGGCCGACGCCCGCGCCGCCGCCACCAGCAAATCGTCGGTCGACGTCAACCAGGAGCGCAAGCCGAGCTACTACGTCAACGACCAAGGCACCACCGTGACCGAGTTCCGCGACCGCGGCAAACCCACGGAGGTCGATGTCCATTCGCGTTTCGGCACCAATTACCAATTGACCACGCCGCCGGACAACGCGCCGCGCACGCGCGACAACACGTCGCAAAACGACCGTTTGCCGTCCGTCGGCCTGAAGTTCTGACGTCTCTGGTAATCTGAGCCACCTCCGCGCGCCGCCCAGCGGTGCGCCTGCATCCTGTCTGTTTCACACCAGCGGCCCGCTGCACGTGCGCGGGCCGTTTGTCTGAGACATCTCCACTTAACGCACGCATGGCCGTTTTCACTACCGTCTCGCCCGAGCAGCTCCAGGCATGGCTGCAACGCTACGATCTGGGGAATGTTCTCGATTTTCGGGGCATCAGCTCCGGCATCGAGAACACCAACTACTTCCTGACGACCGAGCGCGGCGAGTTCGTGCTGACGCTGTTCGAGAAGCTCACGGCCACGCAGCTGCCGTTTTACCTCCAGTTGATGGGCCATCTCGCCCATCACGGCGTGCCGGTGCCCGATCCGATGCCCGATCGCACGGGCGAGATTCTGAGCGAGTTGAACGGCAAGCCCGCCACCATTGTCACCAAGCTGGCCGGACGCTCCGAGCTGGCCCCCACGCCCGAACACTGTGCGCATGTCGGGGCGATGCTGGCACGCATGCATCTGGCCGGGCGCGACTTCACGCTGGAGCAAGCCAATCTGCGCAGCCTGCCCTGGTGGCGCGAAGCCGCCCCCGAGGTCACGCCGTTCCTGAGCTCCGCCGAACGCGCCTTACTGGATAGCGAGATGGCGCATCAGACGGCGTTCTTCGCGTCGAGTCACTATCGTGCCATGCAGGCGGGTCCGTGCCACTGCGATCTGTTCCGTGACAATGTGCTGTTCGACAAGGCCGACGACGGTTCGCCACGATTGGGCGGATTCTTCGATTTCTACTTCGCGGGCTGCGACAAATGGCTGTTCGATCTGGCCGTGACGGTCAACGACTGGTGCTGCGACCTGTCGACCGGCGTGCTGGACGAGGCGCGTGTGCATGCCATGTTGCGCGCTTACGAGACGGTGCGCCCACTGACCGACATCGAAGCGTCGCACTGGCGCGACATGTTGCGCGCCGCCGCGCTGCGCTTCTGGCTGTCGCGCCTGTATGATTTTCACCTGCCACGGGCGGCCGAAATGCTCAAGCCGCACGATCCGGGGCATTTCGAACGAATCCTGCGCCAACGCATCGAAGCCCATTCCATCCCCTGGCGGTAACTCGACATCCTATCGGAGTCATTCGAACCCTATGCAATTGCTTGAAGTCCCGCCGAAGAGTGGATATGTGTGGCTGCGCCAAGGCATCTGGCTGTTCCGCAAGAACCCGCTCGCCATTCTGACGCTGCTCTTCGCCTATCTGTTCGGGGTGATGGTGCTTTCGATCCTGCCGGTCGTGGGCGCCTTCCTGCCGCTGCTGTTCATCCCAGGCCTGTCGGTGGGTTTCATGGCGGCCTGTCGCGACATCATCAAGAACAAGCAGGTGTTGCCCCACGTATTGCTCGACGGCTTTCGCGGCCACGGCAAGGAAGTCTCGCGCCGGCTGCTCATGCTAGGCGGTTACTACATTGTGGCGATGACCGTCGTGTTCCTGTTCTCGGCGCTGTTCGACGGCGGCGACCTGGTCAACAAGATGCTCTTCGATGGCCGCATCAGCGAAGAGTCGCTCACCAACGGCTCGATGGGCCAGGCGATGCTGGCGGTGGCGGTGGCCTACATACCGGTGGCGATGATGTTCTGGTTCGCGCCGGTGCTCGTGGCCTGGCACGACATCCCACCCATCAAGGCGCTGTTCTTCAGCTGGACGGCCTGCGTGCGCAACTTCCGTGCGTTCGTCGTCTACGGCCTGTGCACGGCGGTCGTCGCCACCGTGTTGCCGCTGATCGTGACGCTGGCGATGGCTGCGATGGGCATTCATCAATACGCGATGCTCTTGCTGATGCCTTACTCGATCCTGTTCACGGCCGTGCTGTATTGCTCGTTCTACGCGAGCTATCGCGGTTGCTTCGGCGTGCAGGAGATCGGCGCCATCGATCCGAACGTCGCCCCGCCTGAAGCGTAAGCGGAAACGTCGGCGTCACCGTCAGACGCGCAAAACAAAGGGCACCCGCGGGTGCCCTTTGTCGTGGGTGACGATGACGGCCGCGCCGTTACTCGATCGGCTGAAGCTTCGCGACAGCCAGCGCCAGCCACTTCTCACCATGTCGCCCGAATTTCACGTGGGCGCGGGCTTCCGCCCCCGCGCCCTCCAGGCCGATGATCTTGCCTTCGCCGAACTTGGTGTGAAAAACGCCCTGCCCCAACTTGAAGCCCGTCTCCGACGCGCGCGAACGGTCGGCCAGCGCCTGCTCCGACTGGGTGGCCACCCATTCTTCCGGCTTCGGCGCACTCGTCTTGCCCCGCCCGAACCAATCGCGCCCCCAGGCCGGCTCGGCCTGCCCCAGCCGCGCGCCCGGCTGCGCCCGCGGTGTCAGGAACTTCAACACCGTCTCGGGGATTTCGTCGAAGAAGCGCGAGCGCACGTTGTAACGCGTCTGTCCGTGCAGCATGCGGCTTTGCGTGAACGACAGATACAGCCGTTCCTTGGCACGCGTAATGGCCACGTACATCAGGCGCCGCTCTTCTTCGAGACCGTCGAGTTCGAGCGCACTGTTCTCGTGCGGGAAGAGTCCCTCTTCGAGACCGGTGACGAACACCGCCGTAAATTCAAGCCCCTTGGCCGCGTGTACCGTCATCAATTGCACAGCGTCTTGCCCGGCCTCGGCCTGGTTGTCTCCCGCTTCGAGCGACGCGTGCGACAGGAAGCCGGCAAGCGGCGTCATCTCCACCGGCGTATCGGCGTCGACCACGCCGTCGGGCGAGGCCAGCACGTCGGGCGCGCCCGGCAGCGCAGGACGCATGGCAATCAACCGCGCCGGGGCATCGAGCCCATAACCTTCCTCGGCAACGAATGCCGTGGCCGCATGCACCAATTCCTGCAAGTTCTCGATGCGATCCTGGCCTTCCTTCTCGGTCTGATAATGCGCCATCAACCCACTGGCGTCGATGACCCGCGCCACCACCTCCGGCAGCGTGAGCCGCTCGGTATCGTGGCGCATCTGCTCCACGAGCCGCACGAATGCCGTCAGATTCGTGCCCGCCTTGCCGGTCATGTAGGGCACTGCGGCATACATCGAGCAGTTGTAGAGTCGCGCCGCGTCGGCCAGTTGCTCCAACGAACGCGCGCCAATCCCCCGCGTCGGGAAATTCACGACCCGCGCGAACGCCGTATCATCGTTCGGATTCTCGATCAGGCGTAGATACGCCAGCGCATGCTTGACTTCCTGACGCTCGAAAAAGCGCAAACCGCCATACACCCGATAGGCGATGCCCGCCCCCACGAGCGCGTGCTCCATCACCCGCGACTGGGCGTTGCTGCGATAGAGAATGGCGACGTCCTGCCGCGAGAGACCCTGCGCAACGAGTGCCTTGATCTCTTCGACGAGCCAGCTCGCTTCCTGCAGGTCGGTGGCCGCCTCATAGACACGGATCGGCTCGCCGTGCCCCGCGTCGGTGCGCAAATTCTTGCCCAGACGCCGCGCATTGTTGGAAATCAAAGCGTTGGCCGCGTCGAGGATATTGCCGTGCGAGCGGTAGTTCTGTTCCAGCTTGATCAGGTGGCGCACGCGGAATTCACGCTCGAAGTCGGCCATATTGCCGACGTTGGCGCCACGAAACGCATAAATACTCTGATCGTCGTCGCCCACGGCGAATACCGCGGCGTTCGATCCCGCGAGCATCTTGAGCCACGCGTACTGGAGCTTGTTCGTATCCTGGAACTCGTCGACCAGAACGTGCCGGAAGCGCGACTGGTAGTGCACGCGCAACGGCTCGTTGTGCTTGAGCAGCTCGTAACAGCGCAGCAGCAGTTCGGCGAAATCGACCACGCCTTCGCGCTGGCACTGCGCCTGATAGGCGGCGTAAAGCTCGACGAACTTCTGGTTGAAGGCGTCGTTGGCCTCGACCTCGTGCGGGCGCAGGCCCTGTTCCTTGGCGTTGTTGATGAAATACTGCAGGTTTTTCGGCGGATACTTCTCGTCGTCGACATTCGAACCCTTCAGCAGACGCTTGATCGCGGAGAGCTGGTCGGCCTGGTCGAGGATCTGGAAGCTCTGCGGCAGCCCGGCGTCGCGAAAATGCGCGCGCAGCATACGGTTGCACAACCCATGGAAGGTGCCGATCCACATGGCGCGCGTGCTGATCGGCAGCATCGCGCCCAGACGGGCCTGCATTTCCTTGGCCGCCTTGTTGGTGAAGGTGACGGCCAGAATCCCGGCCGGCCCCACGTGCCCGTGCTGGATCAGCCAGGCAATACGCGTGGTCAGCACGCGCGTCTTGCCGGAACCCGCGCCCGCCAGAATAAGGGCCGGCTCGTCCGGAAGGGTTACGGCGGCCAGTTGTTCGGGGTTCAGATTGGCGAGCAGATCGGGCATGTCGGGAAGGAAATTCGAGTGAAGCTCGATTATAAATCCTGCTGCGACGCGGAAATGCCACCGAATCTTTTATAATTCAGGGTTTCACGCATTACACGGTCCATTCAATCCATGAGCGACAGCGACAATACGCTTGCCAAGAGCTTCGAGCCGCAGGACGTCGAAGCCCACTGGGGCCCCGAATGGGAGCGCCGCGGCTATGCCCGGCCGACTTTCGACGACGCCCGCGAAGATTTCAGCATCCAGTTGCCGCCGCCGAACGTGACCGGCACGCTGCACATGGGTCACGCGTTCAACCAGACGATCATGGATGGCCTCACCCGCTATCACCGCATGAAAGGCGCCAACACCCTCTGGGTACCGGGCACCGACCACGCGGGCATCGCCACGCAGATCGTCGTCGAGCGCCAGCTCGATGCCCAGAAAGTCTCGCGCCATGACCTCGGCCGCGAGAAATTCGTCGAGCGCGTCTGGGAATGGAAGGAAGAATCGGGCAGCACGATCACGCGTCAGGTGCGCCGCCTGGGCGCATCGATCGACTGGAGCCGTGAATACTTCACGATGGACGAGAAGATGTCGCGCGCCGTGCGCGACGTGTTCGTTACGCTCCACGAGCAAGGATTGATCTATCGCGGCAAACGTCTCGTGAACTGGGAATCGACCCTGCTCACGGCCGTGTCCGACCTGGAAGTGGTGAGCGAGGAAGAAGACGGCTCGCTGTGGCACATCCGATACCCGCTCGCCGACGGCTCGGGCTCGCTCACGGTGGCGACCACGCGTCCGGAAACGATGCTCGGCGACACCGCACTGATGGTCCATCCGGAAGACGAGCGCTACAAGCACCTGATCGGCAAGACGGCCAGGCTGCCGCTGTGCGATCGTGAAATCCCGATCATTGCCGACGATTACGTCGATCTCGAATTCGGCACGGGCGTGGTGAAAGTCACGCCGGCACACGACTTCAACGACTACGCTGTCGGTCAGCGCCACAACCTGCCGCAGATCAACATTCTCACGCTCGACGCGAAGATCAACGACAACGCCCCGGAGAAGTACCGCGGGCTCGATCGTTTCGACGCGCGCAAGCAGATCGTGGCCGATCTCGACGCCCTCGGCCTGCTCGAATCGGTCAAGCCGCACAAGCTGATGGTGCCCCGCAGCGATCGCACCGGCACGATCATCGAGCCGATGCTCACCGACCAGTGGTTCGTGGCGATGAGCAAACCGGCCCCCGAAGGCACGTTCCATCCGGGCAAGTCGATCACCGAAACCGCGCTCGACGTCGTGCGCAGCGGCGAGATCAAGTTCGTCCCGGAGAACTGGACGACCACATACAACCAGTGGCTCGAGAACATTCAGGACTGGTGTATCTCGCGTCAACTTTGGTGGGGCCACCAGATTCCGGCCTGGTATGACGACGCCGGCAACGTGTACGTCGCCCGCACGGAAGCAGAAGCGGCCGAAAAGGCCCGCGCGGCGGGCTACACCGGCGCGCTCAAGCGCGACGAAGACGTGCTCGACACGTGGTTCTCGTCGGCGCTCGTGCCATTCTCGTCGCTCGGCTGGCCGCAAGAAACACCCGAACTCAAGCATTTCCTGCCGTCGTCGGTACTCGTGACCGGTTTCGACATCATCTTCTTCTGGGTGGCGCGCATGGTCATGATGACCACGCACTTCACCGGCAAGGTACCGTTCAAGACGGTCTACGTGCACGGTCTGGTGCGCGACGCCGAAGGTCAGAAGATGTCCAAGTCGAAGGGCAACACGCTCGATCCGATCGACATCGTCGACGGCGTGTCGCTCGACGCCCTGCTCGCCAAGCGCACGACGGGTCTCATGAACCCGAAGCAGGCAGCGAGCATCGAGAAGAAGACGCGCAAGGAGTTCCCGGACGGCATCGCGCCGTTCGGCACCGACGCGCTTCGCTTCACGTTCGCCTCGATGGCCACGCTTGGCCGGAACATCAACTTCGATCTGGCGCGCTGCGAAGGCTATCGCAACTTCTGCAACAAGCTGTGGAACGCCACGCGCTTCGTGCTGATGAACTGCGAAGGTCACGACTGCGGTCTTGCGCCGTGCGTAGGCGATTGCGGCCCGGACGGCCAGCTCGACTTCTCGCGCGCCGACCGCTGGATCGTGTCGTTGCTGCAACGCGTGGAAGCCGATGTCGCGAAGGGCTTCGCCGACTACCGCTTCGACAACATCGCCAGCGCGATCTACAAGTTCGTCTGGGACGAGTACTGCGACTGGTACGTTGAACTGGCCAAGTGGCAAATTCAGAACGGCACCCCGGCACAACAACGCGCCACGCGTCGCACCTTGCTGCGCGTGCTCGAAACGGTGCTGCGTCTGGCGCATCCGATCATTCCGTTCATCACCGAAGCGTTGTGGCAGAAGGTGGCACCGCTGGCGGGCCGCTATCCGGCGGACAAGGCAGCAGGCGAAGCCAGTCTCATGGTGCAGCCGTATCCGGTGGCCGACGCGAGCAAGATCGACGAAGGCGATGAAGCCTGGATGCAGCAGTTGAAGACCGCCGTCGACGCCTGCCGCAACCTGCGCGGCGAAATGAACCTCTCGCCCGCGCAACGCGTGCCGCTGCTGGTCGCGGGCGATGTGGACTTCCTGACGTCGATTGCGCCGTATCTGCAAACGCTCGCCAAGCTCTCTGAAGTGCAAGTGCTGGCAGACGAAGCAACGCTCGACGCGCAAGCGGCCGGTGCGCCGCTTGCTGTCGTGGGTGCGAACAAACTGGCGCTGAAGGTGGAAGTCGACGTCGCCGCGGAGCGCGAGCGACTCGGCAAGGAAGTGAAGCGCCTCGAAGGCGAGATCGCCAAATGCCGCGGCAAGCTTTCCAACGAGAGCTTCGTGGCACGTGCGCCCGCCAATGTGGTGGAACTCGAGAAGCAACGATTGGTCGACTTTGAAGCGGTTCTCGGTAAATTGCAGGCCCAGCTCGCTCGCCTGCCCGCCTGAGACGTGCTCATATCACCAGGGAGATACCAATGAAAACCGTTGTGACCAAAGCCGTGTTCCCCGTTGCGGGCCTCGGCACCCGATTCCTCCCGGCCACCAAGGCAAGCCCGAAGGAAATGCTGCCCGTCGTGGACAAGCCGCTGATTCAATACGCGGTGGAAGAAGCGGCGGCCGCCGGTATTACGGAGATGATCTTCGTGACGGGCCGCAACAAACGCGCGATCGAAGACCACTTCGACACGGCCTTCGAACTCGAAGCGGAACTCGAGGCCAAGAACAAGCAGGCGCTGCTCGACGTGGTGCATTCGATCAAGCCGCCGCATATCGATTGCTTCTACGTGCGCCAGCCCAAGGCGTTGGGCCTGGGTCACGCCGTGCTGTGCGCCGAGAAGCTCGTGGGCGATGAGCCGTTCGCCGTCATCCTCGCCGACGACTTGCTCGACGGCGAGCCGCCGGTGCTCAAGCAGATGGTCGACCTGTACAACCACTATCACAACTCGATCATCGGCGTGGAAGAGATCCCCATCGAGCAAAGCCGCTCGTACGGGATCGTCGCGGGCAACGAGTGGGGCGAGAAGGATATCGTCAAGCTCACGAATATCGTCGAAAAGCCGGCGCCGGAAGATGCCCCGTCGAATCTGGGCGTGGTCGGCCGTTATGTGCTGCGCCCGCGCATTTTCGATTGCATCCGCGAAATCGATCCGGGCTCTGGCGGCGAGATTCAGTTGACCGACGCCATCCAGAAGCTGATGCAGGATGAAGTCGTGCTGGCGTATCGCTACCAGGGCAAGCGCTTCGATTGCGGCAGCAAGCTCGGCTACTTGAAAGCCACCGTGGAGTTCGCGCTGCGCCATCCGGAACTCAAGGATGCCTTCCGCGAATACCTGCGCGAGACGCAACTCGATCTGGCATAAGCGCCAGGCCTTGTGTCAAAGAAAAAGCCGACGGCAGTTGTCCGTCGGCTTTTTTGTGCCCGCTGTGCCGCCCATCACGCTGCGGCGGTCGGGTTCGGCGAGATGCCGCCACGCGATCAGCGGCGGCGCATCAGGAAGTGAAACGTCTTGCCCTCTTCGCGCGATTCGATGAGTTCGTTGCCGGTTTGTTTGGCAAACGCGCTGAAGTCGCGCGCCGAGCCCGGATCGGTGGCAATGATGTGCAACACTTCGCCGCTCTGCATGTCGGCGAGCGCTTTCTTGGCGCGCAGGATCGGCAGCGGGCAGTTCAGTCCGCTTGCGTCGACTTCTTTCTGAAATTCCATGCTCATGTTCCTGATGTCCCTTGGATCCGACTCGTTCTGATCGTGTACCGGGGGTTGGCCCGCAAGCTGCGATTCTACCGCAGTCCTCGCGCCCGCTTGTCAGCCGGCAATGGATAGCCGGGCCGATTCGACGTACTCGACCGGCAGATTGCGCCGCCGCAGCCACTCGGCCACCGCGTGCCCGGTGCCGGCGCGCCACGGACGCACCCGCTCAGGCTCGACAAGCCGGAACTCGGCGAGTTCGTCCGACAGACGAATGTCGCCATCGCAGACCGCGTGATACGCGATGATCAGCTCGTTCTTGCGCATGAATTCGTAGACGCCGAGCAGCGAAATCGCGCCAGCATCCAGATTGGTCTCTTCCTTGATCTCGCGCCGGATGCCGTCTTCAGGCGTTTCGTCGCGCTCGAGAAAGCCCGTGATGAGCGCAAACATGCCCTCGGTCCAGGTGGCATTGCGCGCCAGCAGGATCTGGCCGCGGTACTCCACGAGTCCGGCCACGACCGGCAGCGGATTGTCCCAGTGGACGAAACCGCAAGCCGCGTCGGGACAGGCGCGGCGAATGCGCCCGGCGACCGCGCGCGAGTCGAGCGGCGAGGCACAGCGGGGACAGAAAATGAGTTCGTTCATGATCGTTGTTTGGCGAATTCGAATATCTTAAATGAACTCATGACGCGCTGCACATTCGGTAGATTCCGAGACACCTGTGGAAAATGGCGAGGGGGTGCGGGGCGTATAATCATCGTTTATCTTCCCATTCTCACCCGCGCCACGTGTCAGACGTCCCTCCCCATACTGCCGCAACGCCGGCTTCACCGCCCCCGTCACCATCGTCGTCTGCGCCCGCATCGCTTTCCGCGCGCCTGGCCAAACGAGGCATCCATCGCTCTCGTCGCCTCTGGCACAACTACGGCGTCTTCTGGCTGGGTGCGGTGCTCGTTGGTCTGGTCTCGGTGGTGTACTCCAAGCTGATCGACTTCGGTTTCGAGCTGTTTCAGCGCATGCTGTCGTATGGCATCTGGATGCCGCTGATCGTGACGCCGCTGGGCGCCGCGCTGGCCATCTGGCTGACGCAGAAGTTCTTCCGCGGCTCGGAGGGAAGTGGGATTCCGCAAGTCATCGCAACGCTCCAGGAGCCGCGGCTGTCGTCGTCGCTGTTGTCGATGCGCATCATGATCGGCAAGATCGCGATTTCGTTTCTCGGCATTCTTTGCGGCTTCACCATCGGTCGCGAGGGGCCGACGGTGCAGATCGGTGCGTCGCTCATGTATGCGATGCGGCGTGGGTATCGGCGAAGCAGCGTGCACATCGAGCGTCAATTAACGCTGGCCGGCGCCGCCGCCGGTCTCGCGGCGGCCTTCAACACCCCGCTCGCGGGGGTCGTGTTCGCGATCGAGGAACTGAGCCGTAGCTTCGTGGCACGCAGCAGTGGCACGCTCATCACGGCCATCATCTTTTCCGGCGTCGTGGCACTCGGTCTACAGGGCAACTACCTGTACTTCGGACAGATCAAGGCGATCAGCGACTTTCACTGGACGCTGATCCCGGTACTTGTTGCCGCCAGTCTGCTGAGCGGCGTGGCCGGTGGACTGTTCGGCTGGCTGATGCTCAACGTGCCACGCTGGTTGCCCGGGCCGCTGGTCGGCATGCGCCGTGCGCATCCGGTGCGATTCGCGTTCCTGTGTGGCCTGGCGATCGCGTTGATCGGACTCGCCTCGGGGGGCACAACCTTCGGCAGCGGCTACGCTGAGGCGCGCGGCCTGCTGGAGTCGCATGTCGCACTCTCGCCGCTTTACGCGCTGCTCAAGTTTGCAGCGTTGTGCGTGTCCTATATGTCAGGAATCCCTGGCGGCATTTTCGCGCCGTCGCTCGCCATTGGGGCCGGGCTGGGCAACGTGATGGCCCATCTCACATCGGTGGTACCGCTCCCGGCCATTGCCGCGTTGTGTATGGTCGGGTATCTGGCGGCGGTCACGCAATCACCGATCACGTCGTTCGTGATTGTCATGGAGATGATCGACGGCCACCAGATGGTGATCCCGCTCATGGCCGTGGCCCTGCTCTCGACCCAGGTGTCGAAAACGATCGCGCCGTCGTTCTATCACGCGCTGGCGCATCGTTTTCTCACCCCCACGGCGCCCACACCGCGACAAGCATAAATCGCGCGACGGACTGCCGTGCCGGGATCGATGACGTGTGCGTCACCGGTTCGCGCACAGCGCCCGAATATCCGCCGCCAGACGCTCGACCGTCTCCGGCCGGGTGTCCCACGCGCACATCAAGCGGCAACCGCCCGCGCCGATGAACGTGTAGAAGCGCCAGCCCTTGGCGCGGAGCGCCTCGATCACATGCAGCGGCAGTTCCGCGAATACGGCATTGGCTTGCGTCTCGAACATGATCGACACACCCGGCACGTCGCGAATGCGCTGCGCGAGCAACTGCGCCATCGCATTCGCGTGACGCGCGTTGCGCAGCCAGGTGTCGTTCTCCAGCATGCCAAGCCAGGGCGCGGAAATGAACCGCATCTTCGAGGCCAATTGCCCGGCCTGTTTTACCCGATACGCGAAGTCTTCCGACAGCGAGCGATTGAAGAACACCACTGCCTCGCCGACCGGCAGCCCGTTCTTCGTACCGCCGAAGCAAAGCACGTCCACGCCGGCCCGCCACGTCACGTCGCCCGGATGACAGCCCAGCGTCGCGACCGCATTGGCAAAGCGCGCGCCATCCATATGCACGCGCAAGTTGCGCCGTTTGGCCAACGCCGAGATCGCCTTGACCTCGTCGACCGAGTAGACCGTGCCGACCTCCGTGGCCTGCGTCAGCGTGACGACCTTGGGCTTCGGGAAGTGAATATCGGAGCGTCGATTGATGACGGACTCGATGGCGTCCGGGGTGAGCTTGCCGTTGTTCTCGCGACCGCGGGCGGTAAGCAGCTTCGCGCCATTGGAGAAAAATTCGGGACCGCCGCACTCGTCGGTCTCGACGTGGGCCAGTTCGTGGCAGATCACGGAGTGATACGACTGCGACAACGAGGCCAGCGCCAGTGAATTTGCCGCCGTGCCGTTGAAGACGAAGAAGACGTCGCAATCCGTATCGAACAGATTGCGAATACCGTCGCAGACACGCTGCGTCCAGGTATCGTCGCCATAAGCGACTTCGTGGCCGCTGGCATTGGCCTCAATCAGATAATGCAACGCCTCGGGACAAATCCCGGCGTAGTTGTCGGAGGCAAAATGTTGTGGCGTTTGGGCCGCCCCACCATCGGCGGCCGTCAGGGACGGAGCGTTCGTGAGGGCGGAGGCGAGAATGTTCGATGCAGACGGGACTTGCGACATGACAACCTCATCAATGCGGCAGGGATCCTGCGAGCCCCCTGCCTTCGACCTACCGGTGGCGCCCCTGCGGGAGACCACCGGCACCTTCAGACTGACTCGGGACGCGGATCCGACCACAGCGCGCCGGCGGTGGCCCAGTTCTCGGGCTTGACGTCAGTAATGATGATGTCGACAGACTCCGGCGTGCAACCGATCGTCGCGACGGCCGCTTCCGTGACCGCTTTGACGAATGCGCGCTTTTGCTCGATCGAGCGCCCCTCGAACATCTCGACGTGAAACGTTGGCATTGCAGTCTCTCTCCTTGTGTCGTTATCAAGATCGGCAGCGCCGCCCATGCTCGCATTCAAAGCTCGCGGGCTTGCCGTGCGTTCCCGATGTTGCGCCCGGGCGGCGTTCAATCGCGAAACGAGGCGTCTATTCTATCCAGTTTGCGCAGCAGCGCAGGCCACTCGAGCACGCCTTCGATGGCGCCCCCATCTTCGAGCTGAAGCGCGGTCTTGTCCTGCACGGCCGGACTCGGCAGATGGGGCGCCGTACCGCCCGCCAGCGCCTGCAACTGGATCTCGCACGCCTTGATGAGCGTTGCCATCAGCACGAAGGCCTCGGCCACCGAGCGTCCCGTCGTAAGCGTGCCGTGATTGCGCAACAGCATGGCCGAATGCGCGCCGAGCGACGCCACGAGCCGCTCGCCCTCGGACGGCGAAAACGCCAGCCCCTCGTAATCGTGATATCCGATACGCTCGTGAAAACGCAGCGCGTGCTGCGAGATCGGCAGCAGACCTTGCGGCTGGATCGACACCGCGATACCTGCCGTGTTGTGCAAATGCATGACGCATACGGCGTCCGGACGTGCCGCGTGCACCGCGCCATGCAGCGCAAACCCGGTCACGTTCACCGGATGTTCGCTCTCGCCCACGATCTCGCCGGTCATCGTAATCTTCACCAGGTTCGACGCTGTCACCTCATCGAACGTCAGACCGAATGGATTGATGAGGAAGTGCCCCGGCTCTCCCGGCACCATCGCCGAGATATGGGTGTAGATGAGATCGTCCCAGCCATACAGCGCAACGAGCCGGTAACACGCTGCAAGGTCGACACGCATCTGGCGCTCGGCGTCGCTGATGGCGGTGGCGGCTTTTCTGCCCGCCTGCAGGGTAAAAGACATAGCAAGTTCCAAGGGGATGAGAGTGTCGCCGCGGCGCCTTGGCGCCCGGGCGCATCAAGGTGCGCGCTCGAGCGAGCGTCGCCAGTCCCATACGAAGCCGATCGCCCCGAACACCAGCGCGCCACTCGCACATAGCAGTGCTGCCGTGAAGTTACCGGTCGCCGCGACCAGAGGCGCCGCGACCAGCGGTCCAACGATCTGCCCGATCCCGTAGGATGCCGTCACCAGGCCGATCAGACCATTGGCATTGTCCCCACGCAGGCGTCGGCACTCGCGCACCGCGTACACGGTAATCGCCGTGAACGGCAGTCCGACCAGCACGCTACCCACCGCGAACCCCACGACGTTCGGCAGCACGATGCCGATGCCAACGCCCACCCCTTGCGTGACATAGCATGCCGCGAGCAGTAGACGATTGTCCCAGGCCTGTGGCGCCCGTGCACCGATGATCGCACCGGGCATCACCATGAGGCCGAGCAACGGAAAGAAGAGATCCGGCCACGGAGAGCCAGGCAGCGCCTGCCGCGCAATCACCGGAAGGAAGGTGGCGGTGATGATGTAGCCGAAGCCGGCAAATCCGTAGAGCACAGTGACGGGAATCACCGTCTCGCCGCTGCCATGATTGACGGCATGCGCCGCGGTTTGCGCCTGTGCGGCGTGCGTAGCGTGCCCGGGGTTTGCCGCGCCAGCTGCCGTCGCGGGTGCGGGGCCATCCGGCTCGAAGGTGCGCCAGATCAACGCGAGCAGCGCCAGCGCCAGCCCCCCGCACAGCAGCCAACCCCCGCGCGCAGGCCACGCGAGCGAGCTGTTCAGGCTCGCGAGCAGCCCCGTCACCACGATGCCGGCGCCGGGGCCCGCGAAAATCACGCCCCCCAGACTCGGCATGTGTAGCTCACCGAGCTTTCGGAAGGCCCAGCCGGCCGAAAACACCATCGCCCAGGCACTCATGATCCCCGCCAGCGTACGCACGACGGCCCACACGGCGAACGAATCGAGCAGGCCCATGGCGAGCGTCAGCACGACCGTGAGCGCCAGTGCGAAACGCACGATGCGCGTCGGGGTGAAGCGCAGCCACATACACGACAGCGCGCCGACGAAGTAGCCCGCATAGTTGAGCGACGCGAGCCAACTGCCGTGTTGAATGTCGGTGAGGTGCTCATGCAGCATCAGCGGCAGCATCGGCGTGAACGCGAAGCGGCCAATCCCCATGGCAATGGCGAGCGCGAGCATGCAAGACAGCGCAATGCGCCACGCCGCGCGCTCAGGGGACGGCTGGCGCGACGAGATGGCGCGGTCGGATTCGGTGAAAGTGGCGGGCATAACGGTAGCGGGGGAAAATCGCGCGACGACACGCGAGGTCTGCCGAATACTTTACATGCAAACCATCAGGACAAGCGGGGGTTCCCCTGTGGCATCAGGGGCAATGCGCGGCATTTTCCGTGCGCGTCCGCCTGAATCCTTTCGCTTGCGAAACACTGACCTCTCCCGCTTACAGATCCTTTCGAATACCGAAACTGTACTGCTGGGGCATCAGGCCACATGATAAAAAAACCCCAAGGGTCGGATCGCGATCCAACGCTTGGGGTTCTGTGCAACTTGCGTGCGGCAAGCGGCAAGCGCGATCCCGACGCGCTACCGGGGCTGGCAGGTCCCACAGCGAGCCGCGACGGACACCGCCGCGCTCGCCTCACCGTTACAGCTTGCCAGCCACCCAGCCCTGCACACCGGCGAGCGCCTGCGACAACTGCGACGGATCGGTACCACCGGCCTGCGCCATGTCGGGACGACCACCGCCCTTGCCGCCGACCTGTTGCGCGACGAAGTTGACCAGCTCACCCGCCTTGACCTTGCTGGTGGCGTCGGCCGTCACGCCGGCGATCAGGCTGACCTTGCCGCCCTCGACCGCCGCGAGCACGATTGCCGCGCTGCCCAGCTTGTCCTTGAGCTTGTCCATCGTCTCGCGCAGCGACTTGACGTCGGCGCCTTCGAGTTGCGCGGCCAGCACCTTCAGACCGCTCACATCGACGGCCTTCTCGAGCAATTCGTCGCCCTGGCTCGACGCCAGCTTAGACTTGAGTGCCGCCAGTTCCTTTTCCAGCGACTTGACCTGTTCCTGCACCTGCGCGATGCGTGGCGTCAGTTCGGCCGGCTGGGTCTTGAGCGCCGCAGCCGCTTCGTTGACCTGATCGTCGAGCTTCTGCACGAAACGCACCGAGTTGTCGCCGGTGATCGCTTCCACGCGGCGAATACCGGCGGCGACGCCCCCTTCCATCACGATCTTGAACAGGCCGATGTCGCCCGTGCGCGCCACGTGCGTACCGCCGCACAGTTCGCGCGACGTGCCGATATCGAGCACCCGCACTTCGTCGCCGTACTTCTCACCGAACAGAGCCATCGCGCCGCCCTTCACCGCGTCGTCAAACGACATCACGGCGGCCTGCGTCGGAGCATTGGCCAGCACTTCGGCGTTGACGATGTCCTCCACACGACGGATGTCGTCGGCCGTCATCGCGGCATTGTGGGCAAAGTCGAAACGGGTCTTGTCGGCGTCGACGAGCGAGCCCTTCTGTTGCACGTGGCCGCCCAGCACTTCGCGCAGCGCCTTGTGCATCAGGTGCGTTGCGGAGTGGTTGCGAACGGTGCGTGCGCGACGCACGGCATCGACCTGCGCCGTGACCGCCGCGCCCACGGTCAATTCACCCGATTCCAGCTTGCCGTAGTGACCGAAGACGTCAGCCTGAATCTTCTGCGTGTCCGACACACCGAAGCGGGCGCTGCCCGCCGTAATCAGCCCTTGATCGCCCACCTGGCCGCCCGACTCTGCGTAGAAAGGCGTGGTATCGAGCACTACGATGCCCTGCTGCCCGGCGGCGAGCTTGTTCACACTCGTGCCGTCGACGTAGAGCGCGGTCACCTTCGCGCCGTCGAGCGCGAGCTTGTCGTAGCCCTGGAAGCGCGTCTTGTCGCCGTTGTATTCGAGGGCCGTCGCCATCTTGAACTTGCCGGCGGCACGCGCCTGTTCGCGTTGACGCGCCATGGCGGCGTCGAAGCTCGCTTCGTCCACGGTGATGCTGCGCTCGCGGCAGACGTCCGCCGTCAGGTCGAGCGGGAAGCCGTACGTATCGTGCAGTTTGAAGGCGAGTTCGCCGTCGAGCGTAGTCACGCCGCGCTTGGCCAGATCGGCCAGGGCGCCGTCGAGAATCTCCATGCCGTTCTCGATGGTCTCGCCAAAGCGTTCCTCTTCCTGCTTGAGCACGTCGGTCACGCGCTGCTGCGCCTGCGCCAGTTCCGGATAGGCCGCGCCCATCTCGGCGACCAGGTCGGGCACGAGCTTGTAGAAAAACGGCGTCTTGCAGCCGAGCTTGTAACCGTGGCGGATCGCACGGCGGATGATTCGGCGCAGCACATAGCCGCGGCCTTCATTGCCCGGAATCACGCCGTCGACGATCAGGAACGAGCACGCGCGGATGTGATCGGCGATCACCTTGAGCGAGTTCGCGGCGAGATCGGTCACGCCGGTCTCACGGCCGGCCGCCTTGATCAGGTGCTGGAACAGGTCGATCTCGTAGTTGCTGTGTACGTGTTGCAGCACGGCCGCGATACGCTCCAGCCCCATACCGGTATCCACGCACGGCTTGGGCAGCGGCGTCATGTTGCCCTGCTCGTCGCGGTTGAACTGCATGAACACGAGGTTCCAGACTTCGATATAGCGGTCGCCGTCTTCTTCCGGCGATCCGGGCGGGCCGCCCCACACGTCTGCGCCGTGGTCGAAGAAAATTTCCGAGCACGGGCCGCACGGACCGGTGTCGGCCATCTGCCAGAAGTTGTCCGACGCGTAACGCGCGCCCTTGTTGTCGCCGATGCGGATGATGCGCTCGGTCGGCACGCCGACTTCCTTTGCCCAGATGTCGTAGGCTTCGTCGTCTTCCTGGTATACGGTCACCCACAGCTTGTCCTTGGGCAGTTTGTAGACGTCCGTCAGCAGTTCCCAAGCGTATTGAATGGCTTCGCGCTTGAAGTAATCGCCGAACGAGAAGTTGCCCAGCATTTCGAAGAACGTGTGATGGCGGGCCGTGTAGCCGACGTTTTCGAGGTCGTTGTGCTTGCCGCCCGCGCGCACGCTGCGCTGGGCCGTGGTCGCGCGCTTGTAGGGGCGCGTTTCGAGACCGAGGAAGACGTCCTTGAACTGCACCATGCCGGAGTTCGTGAACAGCAGCGTGGGGTCGTTGGACGGCACGAGGCTCGACGAGCGCACGATGGTGTGCCCCTTCGACTCGAAGAAGGTGAGGAATTTTTCCCGAATGTCTGCGACTTTCATAGCGTGCGAAGGAGCGTGGGGACCGGGCCAGTCAAGCTGGGCGGGGTATTTTGCAAACTTTTGATTATACGGGAAATCAGTCCCCCCACAGCGCCCAGCCAACAACCGCACTGCGAAACGGCGCTGGTCAGTTGCGCATTGCACACCGTAGACTTCAACGCGCTAGTTCCGCAATGCAAAACAATGTTCCGATCACAACGTCGGGACAGCAATCAGACGATGAAATCGAGGAGAGAGCGGACGATGGGTGCGCTGAGTCATATCCGGGTGTTGGACCTTTCGCGCGTGTTGGCCGGCCCATGGGCCACACAGAATCTGGCCGATCTGGGCGCGGACGTGATCAAGGTCGAGCGCCCCGGTGTCGGGGACGACACTCGCCGATGGGGGCCGCCTTATCAGCGTGACGCCGACGGACGCGAGACGGGCGAAGCCGCCTACTACCTCGCCGCAAACCGCAACAAGCGCTCGCTCACGTTGGATATCGCCTCTGGCGAAGGGCAGGCGATCGTCAAGGCATTGGCGGCGCAGAGCGACGTGATCGTCGAGAACTATAAAGTTGGTCAGTTGGCGAAATACGGGCTGGATTACGCGTCGTTGCGCGCCATCAAGCCCGATCTCGTCTATTGCTCGGTGACAGGCTTCGGCCAAGATGGCCCCTACGCGTCGCGCGCGGGCTACGACTTCATCGTGCAGGGGATCGGGGGCTTCATGAGCATTACGGGCGAGCGTGACGGCCTGCCGGGCGGCGGCCCACAGAAGGCGGGCGTCGCGATTGCCGATCTGATGACCGGGATGTACGCGACCATCGCCATCATGGCAGCGCTCACGCATCGTGACCGCACGGGAGTCGGTCAACACATCGACATGGCGCTGCTCGACACGCAGGTGGCGATGCTGGCGAACATGAACACGAATTATCTCGCAAGCGGCGAGGCACCGGTTCGCTGGGGCAATGCGCATCCGAACATCGTGCCGTACCAGACATTCCAGACGGCGGACGACGGCTGGATCATCGTGGCGGTGGGCAACGACGGCCAGTTCCGCAAGTTCGTGGAGGCTGGCGGCGAAGCGGCACTGGCGGACGACGCACGTTTTGCGACGAATCCATCGCGCGTGCGGCAACGGGAAGTGCTCGTGCCGATGCTCGCCGACATGGTGCGCAAGTTCGGGAAGGATGTCTGGATCGACAAGCTGGAAGCGGCGGGCGTGCCATGCGGGCCGATCAACACGTTGCCGGAGGTGTTCGCGAATCCGCAGGTGAAGGCGCGCGGCATGGAAGTGGCGTTGCCGCATCCGTCTGGGGGTGTCGCCCGGGTGGTCGCGAGTCCCATGAAGATGAGCGAGACGCCGCCGATCGCGCGCACCGCGCCGCCCACGTTGGGGCAGCACAGCGACGACATCCTGCGTGAACGCCTCGGCTTCGACGACGCCAGGATCGAGCAGCTGCGCGCCGAGGGTGTGGTTTGACACGGCCACGCCCGCATACACAACCGACGTGTTCGGCGACGCGTCAGCGGCATGAGCCAGATCGCGATCGCTGCTTTGACGGTGTCGCGCAAGGTCTTTTTGTTATACTCTTGCGCTCGCGAGACTGAAGGATGCCTGCGTCAAACCGTCATCGCGCCCTCCCTGTAGTTCAATGGATAGAACGAGTGCCTCCTAAGCGCTAGATACAGGTTCGATTCCTGTCGGGGGGACCAGCCGGACAAGGGTTTCGGCGCTCGCCGTGACACGTTTGTGTCAAATCTGCGGGCCTTCATCGCCACTCATCCAAACAGCCCCGCGGGTTCGGCGTGCCGGTCCCAACTGTAGATGATCACCTCAGTACGATCGACCGGCTTGTCTGCGCCGACCGTGTACTTGATCTCGCAGGTATCAATCTCGAATCCATCGAACACCCGCCGCACGTCCGCGTGGTCGTTCAAACTCACGATCGCTCTGCCCTTGATGCTACGTAAGAGCGCCGCCATGCGCTCGTACTCTGCGAGCGGAAATTCAACGCCGTATCCCTCGGTTTGCCAATACGGCGGATCGAGGTAGAAGAAGGTCTGCTCGCGATCGTACTTTTCGATGCATGCGTGCCAGTCCAGGTTCTCGATATATGCACTCGAGAGGCGCAGATGCGCGGCTGACAAGTTCTCCTCAAGCCGAAGCAAGTTGAGTCCAGGCGGTGTCGTCGCGGCCGTTCCGAACGTCTGCCCTTGCACCTTCCCGCCGAAACAATTCTGCTGAAGATAGTAGAAGCGCGCGGCGCGCTGGATGTCCGTCAGCACACGCGGCGGCGTGTCTTGCAACCACTTGAATACCTCGCGACTCGAAAGCGCCCACTTGAACTGGCGCACGAACTCCTCGAGGTGGTTCTGCACCACGCGATAGAGATTCACCAGCTCGCCGTTGATGTCGTTGATGACTTCGACTTGAGCGGGGTGCCGCATGAAATAGAGGGCCGCGCCGCCGGCGAACACTTCGACGTAGGTCTTGTGGGGCGGGAACCGGGGAATGAGATCATCAGCCAGACGGCGCTTACCGCCAATCCACGGGATGATAGGTTTGGTCATGGTGTGAGCGAGAAGTCCTATCAGACAGATTCGCCGGGACCAGCGAATTTCACTCAAAATTATACTGTGTTTTTATACAGTAATTCATGCTAGTTTACGTCCCTCATCCGCGCGAGAGGGAGGCCACCATGCGAGACCCACACGTCACCCGATTCATCGTCGTCCCGTTCCGCAAAGGGAAAGGCGACGAGCTGCTTCCCGTTGAAGTGCGGCCGGCCAGCACCAGCGTCGGCGCCGTGCGTGTCGCGCACTCGATGCGCGAGCGGCACGCCGGCGTCGCAGCCTACGAGGTTCTGCTCGACCCCGAGACTGGTGCCATGGAATCGCCGAAGGTCCTGTTCGAGCACGGGCGAATCACAGTACTCGACGAGTACGCGGCGGCGTAGCTGCGGGGTGTGCTATGCCGTTGAATCCCCGCCCGTCAGACCTGACCATCGATCAGTTGCGCAGCCTGTGGCTGACGAACAAGGATCCGAACGTGCGCCGAGCGATCGAGGAAGTGGCGTTTCGTCGGCTCGATGCCCAGCGAAAGGAAAGGGTGCTCGGGGAAATCGAAAAACTCTACGCGATCATCCACCAGGAGTGGAAGGATGCAGGCCTCGGTACACTGATCGCGCTCGAGTGCCTTCGGGCCATTCTCTCCGACCAGAGGCAGCGCCGGGGAGAGCCTCACGGAATACCCGGTGCGCCGCCCCGATAGAAGCGCTGGATACCGCGCCCATCGGTGTTAATGTATGGTGTGGTGGCAGTGCGCAGCGTGCAGACCGACACCCAGCATGAAACCAAGAGCCGCCGGAAGGCGGCATTATCATATGCACTACAAAGCCCCCTCCGCATCCGACTTCCAATCGCTTAAGAACGAACTCGACAAAACCGGCGAGCAAATCGCCGAACTGTTTGGGATTGCTGGCGGTCAGCAATGGCGCAAGTACACCGGTGAGCGGAGTCTCGCGAGATGAGCCCTCAGATGATCTTTTTCGGTGCCGCGCGCTTGGTGCTTGTGCGAGAAGAGTTGGATTGCGTTCTTGCTCGAATGCGTGAGATCGGGGCTGAGATCGAGCTAGATCAACACCATTAAAAAAGATCATTTTAATTATCATTTTTTATTGAATGATAATTCATGAGAGCATTTCTCGTATATGATCTCTACCCGCTCCGAGCGGTAGCAATCAAATGCCCCCTGCGAGGGATATTCGCTACAGCAAATCAGCCAGTCACAAGAAATGTGAAGGTCATGTCGGACGTCAGCCATTCGCCTTGGGTGCGTCCACAACGTATCCCGCACCCAGCACGAGATCCTCCCAGCGAGGATGTCCCCCTTCCAAGATGATCTTTCGGATTGCCTTGGCACAAAACGCTAGTCCATCCTTCAAGACATCTTCTACGTTGCCTTCCTTAGACGAAAACTTGCCATTATGGGCAGCCTTGGATCGAAGGCTATAGAGAACTTTCAGTTTCTCGTTCAGTTCCTTTCGGTGAGCGACGTCAGAACCGAGCAACCAAGCACCGTTGAGTCGAAACTGCAGGGTCAGTTGGTCTTTTACGTTCCCTGGAAGAAGCAAGGATTCCAATGCGATGCCAAGATCGAGGGCCCGGTCGACAGCGGTTTGATGTCTTACAGCTTCATTCAGTCGATGTAATGGCACGTCCAGGCGACGTCTCACACTCTCGTTCAGTTCAAAATACGCGCGAATTATTGGTACAAGATCACGGATTTCGCCACCTCCGACGGAAACGTGAGATTGAACACGGGTCTCTTCGCTGGTCATCGACCAGCTATATCCAGAGTGCCCCTTCAAAAGTTCGCCGTCCCTCAGCTCAAAAAATGCCCGGAACACATGCGGAGAACTAGGCCCGATCAATGCGAGAAGCCTTGCCACCTGATGTAAAGTCTGTGCCCCTTCGCGTATTGGACGGAACTCGCCGGGTTGCAGAGGGGCAATATATTTCGGATGCAAATTAATGTTGCGATATAGGACCGCACCGGCCGGCAGCGCACCCAAAGAATTGAAGTCAGGAAAATGCATTTTGAGCGTCGTTCTGGCTTCCTGAGATAGGAACCAACGTACCGTGCTGGATGGCACATCGTCAATGGGCGCCAAGAAAACTCCATCCATCAGTTCTACTTTCTCAGTGACCTTAACCCCGCTCAACATGACGATCTCGACACTCGGCAAGTAGTCGGATCGAAAAAAATCTTCAAAGGCCTGAGCAGCTGACTCCGTTCCTTGCTCGAGAGAGCGTTGTATCAACGCGTTAGCAAGCGCAAATGGTTGAAGCGTGGACGCTCCCATGCCGCTATTCAGCAGTTTCCCCTCAAACTCTCGACACTCCGGGAGACGTTCAACATATTCGCAGAATTGCTGCGGCACATAGACAGCTCTCCCACCCGCAGGAGTGTCATGGGCGGGAAGCTCAAGGAACCGCGCGCCGGATTCAATCGCCAGATCAAGCGCGGTTCGCATACTCAACTTCTCAGTCATACTGACGCTCCGTCCTTCAAAACAATTGTTGGATCACAACTATCATTATCCCATCGTGCCTGCCCCTATGAACGTGATCTCGGCTCAAGATGTCAATTCTCTCGCGCACTTTTCTGCGAATGCGTAGACGCTTCATCGCCGTCAATGGCACGACTGGCAAGTCGCGGTGTAGGCCTGAGACGCCGGCCGCTTAGACAATTTTGCCAACGTCAACCCCAATGTGATGCACCTCCGAGCCGCACGCCCCAGTACATCAGCCACCGGCGCCACGCGGGCACACACGTCACCGCTGACGCTTCACGCAGCACTTTGTCGGCTAGCGCCCGCGGCACCGGCTGAGTCGTGTAAAGCCAGTCATGCACGACGGCCGCCTCGTTCGACGTCCCTCCTGTCAGCCAATACACGACCGGCAGCCTGGGCACCGACGCCAGGTCGGTGATGAATCCGCGCGGCACGATGAAAACTTCGTCGGCAACGTCGGATTGATACACGAGCGCCGCGGCGAGCCGCCACCGGCCATCATCGCAACCGGTGGCGTTCTCGATGACCAGACGCGTGAGGAACCGGCTCATTTCGCGGTCGGCTCCGACGCGCCCGTCGGGATGTCCGCAGGCCAGGCCGCGATCGCCGCGGTCAACAGAATCTGCGCGGACGTCACGCCCAGCACGATGCGGTCCTGATCCTGCGCGGACAGCGGCGACGCCTTCGCCACAGTGATGATCGCGGGAAGGCCCGCGCTCGCGAGCGTCTGAAGGTTGACGGCGTCGACAGTCGAGCCCGACGCACACACCGCATTCACGACCGGCTGCGCGTTGGAAAGCGCGTGAAGCGCCGTGTCGCTCATGCCGTTGACCTGCTGCAGCGATGCGAGCGCCACTTCGACAGGCGGGCACACGCGGGCGGCGACCTGCGCCGGCGTCGGTACCGTCTGGCCGGTCGTGGAACAGGCCGCGAGGACGAACGAAAGCATGGCCGCGCACGCGGCCAGAATGGCAAAACGCTTCATGGTGATTTCCTTACGGGGTGGTGAGCTTGACGGCGGCAGCCGCCGCGCTGGTGACTGCGGCCGAGATGCTGGAAGCGATGCCGCCGCCGGCGATGATCGGCGCGCTGGCGGAAACGCCCGTCTCGCCGAAGTCGAGGCTGAAGCCGTCGGGGGTGTTGCTGACGCGCACGGTGACGGTGCCGACGTCCTTGCTGCTCGAGACGGACGCCTCGCAGCAGATCAGCCGGCCGGTCGAGTCATAGAACGGCCGCACCTCATACCGAGCAGTGCCGGCACAGGCCGCCAGCGCCAGGCCAGCCGCACACGCGAGCGCGGCGCGGATCATTGCGGGGCAACTGCGGCCGCGCCCGCGAAACGCTTGTTCAGCGCATTGATCGCAAGGTGAGCGCTGGCGGCCAGCGCACCCGTGACCAGGGCCGACACGCTGTCGGGCACCGGGGCATGGAAGATCGCGGCCAGGGCCCAGCTCACGGCCGGCTCAAGGGTTGCAGCGCTGATGGTGATGCCGCCGGTAACTACGCTCGAAGTCTGGTTCATTTCGTCGTGTCCTTCTCGTGGTGGTGAATGATCTCGGTCGGCGTGAAGCGGTAGCCCTCGATCGCATACTTCTGCGCGACCCAAAGCGGGAACGGCATCGCGTGGATGCCCTCGTCCTTGCCGATGTGGTGGTCCCGGCACAGCAATAAGCCGTTGACGGTCATGTCATCGATGAACAGGTACGGATCAGCCGGCACCAGGTAGGTGACGTCGGGGTGAAGTGGCGTCTCGCCTGCGACAGTCATTTGCTGCGCGCCCTTGAGGAAACCATCCCAGTCGAATGCCTGGGCACGTGCACCCCATACACCGGCGCGGCAGTCTTCCGCAAAGCGCGACCAGTCGATCAGATTGGCGGTGCTGCGCTCGATCGGGCTGTGGTGCGCCTCGAGCGGATGCCCTGTGTCGTGATCGGTTCCGCCGCAGACGAAGCACCTGCCAGCCTCGCGCTCGATCAGCGCCTTGCGCGTGCGGGTGAATAACGCGGTGGTCGTGCGCGGAACGTGGCCAGGCAGCAGCACGTCGACGCTCAGGGTTTCTTTCTCTTCGTGGGTCTGGGTTACGTCGGACATATGCCCTCGGAAATAAAAAACCGCCCGAAGGCGGTCTCGTTGGTGCCGATGGCAGTTTGATCAGACGGGGGCCGGGGTGAAATCGACGTAGTACTTCTCGCCGACCTTGAACTGACCCAACAGGGATGGATTGTTGATATGAATTTTGAACTCGGCCGACGGCGAGTACTTCGCATAGGTGTTGTCCTCGTCACTCCCGTCTGCCGGGTAAGCCTTGGCTGCAACGGCGTTGAAGTGCAGAATCTCGCTGCTCTGGAATTGTTCGATCCGATTCAGTTGGACCTTGGCGCGCATGTTGGGCATCAGTGATGTTCCTTCTGGTGGTGAAAAAGCAAGAAGCCGCTCAAATGGCGGCGGTTACATGAGGCAGAGCTGTCGCTCTTGCTCGCGGCGCTGAACCAAGCCTGGCAGCACCTGCCCCTTGGAATAGACCCACTTGGGCAGTTCGTTGCAGGCCCCAACAGGATCGCCAGCATTGATCTTGCGCAGCATGGTGCTGCTCGCAAAATTGCCCGCGCCGGCGTTGTAGACGAAACTCGCGAGCGCAGCGCGGCGGGTCTCAGGCATCGGCACCTTGACCATGCGGTCGACAGTGGTGAGCGCAATGCCCAGATCGCCGCGCAGCAGCTCGTCGCACTGCGCCTGGCTCTTCACCTGCCCCACCCTCACGCCGGCCGTATGGCCGTAGCAAATCGTCGGAATGCCGACGGGATCGAGATAGGCCGAGAGCCGTGAGCCCTCGAACGCAGGCACAATCACGGCTGCGATCGCAATGGCGCCGCCCGCAGCCGCGGCGACGGCCCGCTTGATTAGCGGATTGGTCGTCTCGCTCATAGTCGATCCGGCCATTTGCCATGCATCAATGCCCACACTGCCCCCGCGAGCGCGACGAACGGCGTCAGGAATTTGGCAATTTTCCCGAGCACGCCCAGGAAACGGATGCCGCCCTGCATGATCTGAAAGACCTCGATCAGGCCCTTCATCGCCTCACCGGTCTCTTTGGTCTGCTCTGTGTTTGCGACCATTTCGGCCCGCATCGCGGCAAGATGCTGGGTCACGAAGGCGCGGAAATCGCTCTCGGACATTTCCATGATCTGTTCCTGATTCATGGTTCCCCGGAAATGAAAAAAGCCGCCCGAAGGCGGCGGTGGAATGCGTGGGTGGTAGCTGCCGGATTACGGCGCGACCTTATCGGCTGGCAGTGGCGTGTTACCCGCCGCGAGCCATCGCTTGAACTCTTCATAGTCGACGTTACCGTCGGCCATCGGAATGGTTGCGCCGTCCGAAAGGCGCGTGACGAAGCCCTCGGTGATGTAGAGCTGATACATGTTCAGAGCCTCGCAGTGATGACGAAAGCGGCGTTGTTAGCTGCACCTGCTGATCCAGACGCTACGGTTCCGGTAGCTGCCAGACGCAAACAGCGTGTTGAGTTGTAGTTGATGACAGGCGTGTTGCATTGAGTCAGGGAGAATGAAATCGACGGAACGGACGGGGCAACTCGCATTTCGACCGGATAGTCAATTCCGCAGGTTCCAACCGGAGCACTGACGGACCCCGCCCAACCGCTGATGAAGAGCGCTCCCACCGGCACGTTAAGCGCGTAGCGCTGACAGTCTTTGAGGTCGTCCGGATAGTTCTTGCGCGTGACGGCGGAAGCCACCGTGCCCTCCTCCAACTGCCACTCAGTGAACCAGAAATTCTTCGTCGTGACCGCGCCGCACGCGACCTGAACCTCGATCTCCAAGCCCTTCGAGCAATCGCCCAGAGCCTGAGTTGCCGTGACCACAGCGCCGGTCGCGCTCGCCACAGACGACGCCGAGCTGGTGCCGATCGTCGTCACCGCAGAGAAATCATCAGCGGTCGTGGTCGGCTTGCGGAACACCACCGTGTAATTGATGGCCGAGCCGACATCGTGCTGAACACCGATCTGAAACGTGCCGGTCTGGTTCTTGAATTTGACTGCGTCCGCCGCTTCCATTCGGTACCGCCAAGATACTTGGCCGGCGCCGGTCAGCGTGCAGCCAGCGAGTTTGGCCGCATACCCAGTTCGACCAACGGGCGCTGCCGTGTCTTGCGTCAGCGTGCCAGCGGTGATCGCACCGCCCGACGCCCACGCGGCAATCATCTCGACCGGACCGTACTGCGGCGACGTGGTAAGCGTCGGCACAGTCGACTGGATCGCGACCTGCGCGCCGCTGTTGAAGAGCTTGTTTCGAGACGACGCGGCCCCCGTCGAGCCGACACTGGATTGAAGCTGGGCAAGCTGCACCGCGTGCTGCGGCTGCGTCGCCGGAGCGACGGAAAACAATTGCGCTACGGCCCCGGCAAGCGCCGCGTAGCGCCCGTCCCCCGTTGCTTGGCTGATCTTCTGGGTGAGCGTCTCGGACAAGATAGGCGCGCCACTGTATTGCGTGATGTTCCCCGCGGTGATCGACGTCTGCCCGTTCGCGACCGTCACTACCCAGATCCCAGTCCACCCGGTGTCGGCCGCCGGCGTAACCTGCGTGCCCGTCGTCGCGGCGATGCCCGCCTTTGCCTGAATCGCAACAATCCCTTTCCGGAACGTGTTGCTGGTTTGGCCGCTGTTGTTGGGCCCCTGCCAGGGCTGCGAAGGGTTCGACGAGTTATAGAACTGCAGTACCACCGGCGTTGCATTGCCAGTCGTCGGATCGAGGCTTACGTCCTGATCCTGATATTGGACTTGGACCAGGTAGTTGATCGCTTGGCCGGCGGTCGGCGGCGGCGGGCAGGACACGAGCGTCGGATCGAGAAGAATCCCCTGCTTAAAGACCTGATGAGTAGTGTCGGCAGCCAACGTCCCGAACACCGTGGCCTCAAGCGGCGCAAGCGCGTAAATTTCCCCTGGACCGAGACTGACCTGCAGCGAGGCTGGCGACGTCGGCGCGCACGCCAGCCCATTGGCGATTGTGGACGTCCCGAGCACAGCCGCAGCCAACTTCCCGTGCGCGATCATGTTGTCCTGCGCCGGCTTCGTGAAAAACCACTCGTAGATCGATTGCCCGATCTGGGTAATGAGACGGTTCAAGGATTGCCCCCGAAATGAAAAAGGGCCGCACTTGGCGACCCTGGTCAATGAAGAAATTCTGCAATCAGCGGATGGCCACCCACATGACCGTGCCCACTGGCTTGACAGCGTCGACGGCGGCGTAGATGTCGGCGTCGGACGCCGACGAATGGGTGTAGGACGAAGAGTTCGTGTAGGACGAAGCGAGTGGCGTGTTCAGTGCCGATTGCGACGGCGCGGCGCAGTACGCCGCCCCAGCAGTGCCGCCCGTAGCGACGGGACGGAACGCGGTGATCATCGCCGTGTAAGGAACGGCCATCGAGCCTAACCGAGCGACGCCGCAGTAGCCGGCAGACGTTGGCGAGTTCAGCGCGCCCATGTCCATCGGCCGGTTCGGCTCGAAGATGGTCGGCGCTTGTCCGGTTACATCCTTCAGCACCTGGACCATCGCCGGCCGGGTACCCTTTCCCCGCAGCAGGTTGATGACGATCCGAATACGGAACGAATCATCGGACTGCCCAGGCTCGCGCATTAGCGCCGCGCCGAAGAAGTCCCACGCGATCATGTCAAGCCAGCCGTCGGTGGCCGTCGCAATACGTGTCTGCTGTTTCGCGTAGGCCCACAGCGAATAGACAAAGCTCAGGCCGTACGCGATGCCCGCCAGCAGCGCGTCGAGGATCTCGGCGACGCCCGGGAACCAGGCCGTCGGGAGCAGCGCGCGCAGGCGCTGAAACATGTCCTGTTGGTCACCCGTCATCACGTCACCTGCACCGTACCGGCTTTGATGGTCTGCTGCGACGTGGCAGCGAGGTCCGACGTGCCGCCGTTCAGCGTGACGCCGGTAACGTTCGTGACCCCGTCCGATGCCGCGTAGGCGACCTGCGCGAGGCGGGTGAAGCTCAGCGACACGCCGAGTCCGAGCGTGTTGATGTAGTTCTGAATCGCCGCTGCCACGAGGGCGACGGTTGCAGCGTGGTCGTACCCGCTCGCTGTCACAATTGCCATGACCACGTTGGCGATGACCGTATTGGGCCCATACACGCCGTATGTCACGCTCAGCGGGCGCACATCTTCAATCGCATTGGCCGCAGACGCAAGCAGCGTCGACGAAGGACTGCCCGTGCCGTCGTCGACGATCACATAGAAGAACCCGGGCTGCGCCAAGCCGCTGCGCTGCTGGTTTTCGGTAACCGTGGCGCTGACGTTCTGTTGCAGCGAAAGCACAGCATAGAGAACCGCCGCCTTCGTGGCCTTCGACAGACTGCCGATGTACGCGACGAAGCGGGCGCGCAGTGCCGTGTCGATCTCGGCATCGGCGCCGTTGGTAAACGCTGCGGCGTTGGTCACGGTGTCGATGCCGGGCATGCCCTGCACGATCGTGTTCACCGCACCGGCAACAACATTGCCGGACGCGCCAGCAACTTGAGCGAGCACCGGCACCGAAACGTAAGGCGTACCAGAGCCCAACACATAGGCGTTCTGAGTCGCGTCGTACGCCGGGTTCGTTGCATCCAGCGTGACTGCGAACGTCTGCGTGCCGTCCCCCGTCTGCACGCGCGCACCGATCGGCACGATCGCATTGAGCGTCGGCGTAAACCGAGCGAACTTCACGAGCCCGCTGGCCGGGTCAGCAGGAATTCGGGTCACCCCGAAATCAGCCATCCATGAATCAAGGTCGGAACCGCTCGACGTCGATGCCCGCGTGATGACCAGCAACTGCAGAATCAGCGATTGCAGCCACAAGGCAACAGCTGCGGTCGCCTCGACGACCGCGCGCAGCGTCGAGCCGATGGTGAGGTCTACGAGCCCCGCAGCAGCGCCCTGGATGGCCGTCACCTGCTCGCGCACCAGCGTCACGAAGTCTTTCGTGGAAATGGTCATTGATTCACGTTGAAACTGAGGGTGGCGGGCTGGCCGGTGGCCGCGTCCGTATAGCGAATCGACACGCTGACACCGCGCGCGATGGCTTGAACATCGATCACAGGGGCCGGCCGGCGGGCAACCGAGGCTTCACGCAGGATCTGACCGCGAATCTTGGCGCGGATGCGCCCCGCATCCAGCGTGCGCCCGACTTCGCGCGGCAGGCCCGCCCCGTAATCCAGATGGAAGATGTAATCGCCGGGTTCCGGCGGCGTCCCGCCAACGGCCGGGCCGCGCGGGTTGGTCATCAGGCGCCGCAAGATACGCTGTTGCGTCTGGTCGGCTCCGCCGACTAGCTGCAAATCGCCCGAGGCCGAGACGGTAAGGTCTGAGCCCCACATGTGATTCAAATCGCTCATCAGGATGCCTTGACCGTAGACGTCATGTGCGCCGCCCCCATCTGTTGATTCGGGGCAGCCGTGACCGTCCCCGTCTCGTTATGGGTGTGGCCGTTGAACAGGGACATGAACGCTGATGTGATGATGGAAAGCAGCGATTGGCCCGCCGCGCCAAGGTTGATGGCCGGCGCGGTGATGTTTGCCTGGCCACCGGCTTGCACGTTCACGTTCCCGGTGGCCTGGATCATGATCGTCGGCGCCGTGGCATCGATCTCGACCAGGCTGTTGATCGCGACCTTCCCGTCGTTCGTCATCTTCATGAACGCGCCGGATTTGTGCACCATCCAATACTCACCGGACGGCACCCGCATCGCCTGGTCGACGTCATTGAAGAATCGCGCCACCGCAACGGGCGTCTCGGCGTTGCCGAGGACGAAATCGACCTTTATCGCGTCCCCAATGGACGGTGCAAACACCACACCCCACCCTACCCCGACGGCCGCTGCCGCGAGCTGGATCCAGCCCGTTTCCGTCCCCTCCGGCTGCAGAAGCACTTTGACCGCGTGCGCGGCCGGGTCATAACTGCTGATCGTCCCGTCGCGCGATTCCGAGCGCGTGCCAGCATTCATCTGAGCCAGCCCGCGCATCGCGTTCGCAAGCGCATGAGGGTTCATAGCGTCACCGTCGAATCAGGGGCATGGTTTTTGGCGTTCAGCGACATCACGTAGCCATCGGTCATGCTCATTCGGCGAACGACACTGTCCGGAAAATATTTCTGGTCCCAGGCCGTATCCGTACCGGCAACCTCGACCATCGTTGTGACCCCGAGGATCGAGTCGGCGGGCATGCGGGAAATCTGAAGCTTCATCTCGTGCGCGATGAGTTCCGCATAGATCTTCTGGGCGCGTTCCAGCGCTTGCTCTTGTGTCAGGCCCGGAATGGTGTAGCTGTAGATCTGTGCGCCGCCGAATGGCTTCGCCTTGCCCGCCTGTGTCGTCTTGGCCTTGTTCGGGTACGACACCGTGAAGCCCTTCTTTTGCTTGGCGTTCCACGTCCGCACCACGACCTGGATGCCCCGGGACACTGTCAGCGCACGGCTGAATTTCATGTCCACGACATTCGCTTCGGGGTAGCCCTTCGTGTCATCCGGCGGAACCCACTGAATCAGATAGGGCGTCGAGTCGGGATCCGTCTTCGGCTCGAAGTGCAGTTCCTTGCCCTTGACGTACACGACGAACCCCTCGATGTGCGCGAGATATGCCAGCAAGTCCCACTCGCTACGCTGATCGGTCAAGTTGACGTGATCGATCTCGTAGTACTTGCCAGCCTTGGCGTTCGTCGCAGTGACCACCGGCGTAAGGCCATGACGCTGCGCGAGCTGCGTGGCGATCTGCGACGCGGTCAGGTTCGGCCACTTCTCGGTTGTCTTTGCGTCGATGAATACCGACGTGAGATCACGCCCGACCAGCTCGATCGTGCCGGCCACGATGTCGAAATCGATATCGTCGACGCGGCCGTACAGTTCGCTGACAAGGTCCGTCAACTCATACCTGTCTGGGTCATTTGGATAGCCCCCGAAAAGCTCGACGAACATGTCCGACTGCTCGGAAAACCAGCGCGCGTCGCGGTCGCTTGGCAGCATGTCGGCGACGAACGTCACCCGAAAGGTGTCCGCTGAGTAGAAACCGTTCGACTCAGCTTCCCAGCTCACCCAGCCCGTGATCAGCGTGTCATTCAGCTTTACGGCCCCTCGTGGCCGGGTGGCAGCAGCTGCAATCGGCACCTGGTTGAGGCTACGCATTGAACACGCCCCCCGTGGGCACGTTGTACGGCGGGATCTTCACCGAGTTCACGCCGTTCAGCACCGGATCGGTGATGCCGTTTGCCGCGGCGACCGTCGTCCACCCCATCGCGTCGCCATACTCGTTGGCGGCCACGCGATAGAGATTGCCGCCAGCGAGGGTTAGGCTCTTCGTTCCAGCGTTGATCGTGCCGAGGTTCTTGCCGAGGCGCCCGACCACCGTGTTGAGCTGAGCCAGCACTGGCAGTTGCGTTGCAGCGGTCACTTGCTGAGTCAAGCGCGCGATATTCTGAGAAATCGGGTTGTTCGGCAGAATGCCGCCCAGTGTCGTGACATTGAGCAGCGTGTTGTTCGTCGACGCAATCAACGTCTGAACCCGCGAGCGCACCGCATTGAGCGGTTGTAGCACCCCGTTTATGGTGCTTTGCGCGGCCTTGGCGAAGCTCGACACCTGACCGATTGCCGTGTTGAGGCCACCTACCAGCGCGGACAGCGGACCGTCGCCGACCAGGTCAGAGAGGCCGCCGATCGATAGCATGTCGTCGCTCACGAGAGCGTCGATGCCCGCGTCCGGCACGTCGCGCACCGAGCGCGTCAGGTCTTCCACGACCTCACACGTGATGCGGTACGGAAGCTGGTGCCAGCGCTCGAAGTCCGCCGTGAATTCGCGGATGACGACGAGGTAGTAGAGCTCGGACCAGATCAGTTCGAGTTCCTGGCCGGACTCTTTCAACGTCTTCAGGTACAGCGCGCGCTCGAGGGCATTGGAACCGAAAAACAGGCCCGACCACGACAAAGGTTCCGGATCGTCGCCCATTGCCTGAACGTGCCGCACGCCACCGACCATCTTGTGCACGACCAGCGCCTGCTGGCCGCCAAAGCGGATGCTTTCAGGGACCTCATGGCGCGTGAAGCTGAAGTCGCCGAGCATGAGAACAGTGTCTGGGGTCATTTTGCGTAGTTCATGCCGACCGGGGGCAGCCCGAGACCGACGTCGTACATGCCAGAGCCGAGCGGACGAGACACTTCCCGCGCCTGAATTGCGGAAGTGCTTGAAGCAATCTCGCGCCGGCCGCTTTCGGTCAGGAAGAGCTTCGCCTGAAGTGGACGCTGCCCCTGGTCGCGGGTTGCGATATGGCGGCTCTCGTACCTGACGCCGTCGACGCTCGGCGCATTTGGCGTTCCCGGCGCCGCCGGGGAAGTCGATTCCTTGTCGTCACCGCCGAATGGCAATAGCGACTTCACCCATTTCCATTTCGAGACAATCCAATCGGCCACGGCGCCAAGGGACGACTTCACCATCTCCCAAGCGGCGGTCAACTTCGGCCCCACTTCATCCCAGTTCCGCCATAGCAGGTAGGCGGCCGCAGCGATTGCGGTTATCACAAGCCCGACGGGGTTAAGAAGAAGCGCACGACCAGCGATCAGGAGCGCTCTGCCGAGCCACATCAGCCCCGTTCCGAGAACACCGAAAAATCGCCCGATGACGGGTCCCAGACCGAGGAACTTAATGATTCCAGCAGTCATCAGCACACGTCCAAGCACGGAAAGCGCAACGGCAACACCGGCAAAGCCGAGGACAATCGTCTTCGTTGCCGCGCCGTTGCGCTGCATCCACTGGGAAATGCCGTCGAGCGAATCCGCAAACTTGATCATGTAGGGGATCAGGCGCGGCAGCACTTCATATCCAAGCCGAGCCTGGACGTTTTCCCACTGCTTATGCATCGCGCCGGATGCCAACTGAGGGTTCGTTTTCAGCAGCTTCTGGTACGTGTCCATGCTGTTGCCTTCGGACTCGACCAGCTTGCGGTCACGCTCGAATTGAGCGGCCTTCTTGATCAGCGTCGAAACGCCGAACTCTGCGTTCCGATCGCCGAAGAGCATCGCCGTGGCCGTATCGAAGCCGACGTTGCGGGTCTTCATCAGCTTCTCGATCGCCGGGCGTGCAATCGTGTTTGCCCACTCGAACGGGTTCGACAGAAACAGTTCCGTGCCGACGATCGACCCCGGCTTGATGTGGCGATTGCCCGCCCCACCCCGCCCGACGCCATTCGCATTGACCAGCCCAGCATCGAGCCAGTTGCCAATCATCTTCTCGGGGATCCGGCCGCCCGCGATCGCGCGGCGCATGGTCTCAAGAATCGTACCGGCGGACTGCGCGCCGCCGCTGCCCGTCTTGACCTCCTGCATCAGCGTCGGCAGGTACTTGTAGACGAAATCGTCGTCCAGACGCATCCCGGACGTCTTCGCCGTCTTGAGTGCCATGTGGTAGTCGTGCACATTCAGCGTGCCGCCAAATGCCATCAGCGTCCTGGCCATCATGTCGGCGTTGCGCTGCATGGTTTCCATGCTCATCACGCCCGTGTTGCGCAGCTCGATCGCCTTGACCATATCGAAGGCGACATGCTCTTGCGGTTTGCCGCTCAGGGCTTCCATCACTGCGCGCGTGCGCTGCACCACAGGCAGAATGCCGTAGGCTTCGTGCATGTGATCGGTACCAAAGACGGACCGCAGTTCGCGGATGGCCGACAGGTTTTCGGCCGCACTGCTCGTGAGTACGTCCTTGGACGTCTTCCATGCCGCTCCGGTCGCCTCCGCGATTTCCTTCTGCGACATCCCCGATGCTCCCATCAGGGAAAGCTGTCGCGTATACTCCTTGGACACCTCAAGAGTTTTTCCGAGCGAGCCGAGCATGCCGTCGCCGATTTTCATCGCGGCAAAACCCGCCCCCGCAAGCTTCAGCGCGTTGAGTTGCTTTTCGAGCTGGACCGCTTGGCCGTGCGTCTTGAGGATGTCCTTACCCAGCAACGCCAGCCCCTGCGTGGCCAGATTGACCAGCCGAACGCGGATGCCAATCGAATAGGCTTCAAACATGGGAAAGATTCTCTATCGGATGCAGGAATGGGCCGCTGATCGGTTCAGCTTCGTCCAATACCCAAAGGTCCGCCGTGCACGCGCGGACCGAGTTTCGGGCTCGTGGGCGGGGTCGCTGTTGAAGTGGCTCGTCTTCGCGATTCTGATGTGGTGGCTTTGGGCGCCGGTTCTGCTGGTCGTGGCCTTCTTCGTGCTCGCAAGCTTCGGCAATCA
>NZ_MKVU01000006.1:515952-585919 GCF_001899225.1 Pandoraea sp. 64-18
ACCTGATGTTCGACCGAGTCGCGCAGGCTGCCAGAGCGCAACAGCGGGTCATCTGGGGTGAACCCGCTCGCAACTCGTTCTGCTTTCGTCGACTCTGCGAGGGGCGCCCATGCGGGGAACGGGCCAACGCCGGATTGATAATCACCGAATTTGGCTTCAGCACGCTTTTCGATCACGACAGCGACCTTCTTCAGTCCTTGATGCAGACTGCGGTCGACGACGGTGGCCATCGCTCCGAGATGAGCCGCGAACGACGCCAGATCACCGAATTCCTTCATCACGACCTCGGCTGCTCGAATTCCATCGTCCGGAAGTTGAAAACGTGCCCTTCCATCTCGCTGAAGATGATGGACCAGCCAGCGCGCGTGGCATCGTCGACGCTAAAAGCGACGTCGAAGGGCACGCCGTTCTTGACGAGCCAGAGTGCCTCGCGGATCGGCGTGGCCCTGACTACTTTTTTAGTGCTTCGCGGTCCGCCTCCGGATCCTGGCGCGCGAAGTGCGCCTGTACGCCAAGCATGACGGCTTCGACGCCGGCATCATCCAAGCGTTGAATCAGCGCCTCCACCTCGCTCTTCGTGCGCAAGGGCGGCACCGCGTCGCCATTGATCGCACCGACGAACAGCAGCGGCATGACCATGCCCATGTAGGCCTCGTTCTTCGCCGAGTCCCCGAGAGCCTCGATGAGCCGATATTGCGCAAGGATGCCGGGCTTGCGCAGGAGCAGCGTGCGCCCCGTCGCGTCCTGCACCGAGTGTTCGGCAACAGCTGCCCGCACGACCTCGTCGCTCGGGGTGCCCGTATTCACAGTGAGCTTCGCCATATCAAGACACCTTCACGCGGCGCGACGCCACGAACGAGACCTTCTGTTTCACGGTATCGTCGCCCGACCAGTCACCTGCGTCGTCGTACTTCAGCAGCACCCCGAGAAAGCGATACTGCGACACCGCGCCCGACACTTCGGTAACGGTTTCCGTGATCGTGCCGCCCTGCTCGTCGACGCCCGCGTAGTAGTTGTCTTCGGACTGGGCGAAGAAGTCGTCGAGTTCGGGGCCCTGTCGCTCGATGTCGAACGTGCCGGACCACCCGTCCGGGAAGCGCACATGGCGCGTGATGCCGTCCAGGCCCTTCACCTTCTTGTCGGTGATGTCCTGCTTGGCAGTGAACTTGGTGATCAGGCCGAAATTCAGCGGGCCGGTCGACGTGTTGATATCGACCGACACGTCGCGGCCTACGTTGAAGCCATTCACGGGCATGGCGTGCTCCGAAATAGAAGCGGCCCGCGCGCGGCAGGCCAAAATGCAAAAACCCGGCGCGAGGCCGGGTCAGTGAGGAAGGATGGTTGTCTCAGATGGCGGACACGTCGTACTCGATGTAGATGACGCGCGGATCGCGTGGACAGCGAATCTCTCTCGCAACCGCAATGCCGCGAGTCGCGCCATATTCAGTCATGTATCGCGTCAGCTGCCGAGCAGCAGCAGCCTTGAATTCATCCCGCTTGATTTCGACCGGCATCGCTACGCCATTGAGTTCGATCCAACCGTCAGGCATATGCTGTTGATTCGAGCGAGACTTAATCCGCTTCGCTCCTGGAAGGTATCGATCCAGGTTTGCCCAGAAGTGGTGATGCACCTCGAACTCCGTCCCTTTGGCATTCAGCGCGAGAAGGTGGCGACCAACCATTTCTGTCACGGCAACTCGCAGGCACTCAAGCCCAAAGTCGGGAAGCGTGGCAGGCAGCCTATCCCGAAGGATCGCTATGGCGCCGTGTGGATCGCCGAATGAACATTCC
Source organism: Pandoraea sp. 64-18 (assembly GCF_001899225.1). NCBI lineage: Bacteria > Pseudomonadati > Pseudomonadota > Betaproteobacteria > Burkholderiales > Burkholderiaceae > Pandoraea > Pandoraea sp. 64-18. The sequence continues at coordinate 517,744 of NZ_MKVU01000006.1, forward strand.
GCCGCATCGGCGAGCACATTTGCTACAGCGGCGGTCGCCATCAGTTCGTCTGCGCTGGCGATCTTCTTTCGTGGTGCATTCATGAATATCACCTGCGGATGCCTGGGAAATGAGGTGTGCGGCGGCGGGCGCGCCCAGGACGCGCGCTTTTCGGTCGGCCTGACCTATCCGCCACACGTGACGCCTTACGCCGGCTGCGTGCTCTGGCGCGTTACGGTGACCGATTGGCCGCCTTCAAGGTTGACGATGAATTTCTCGACGACGCCCAGGTATCGGACCTTCACGTCGGCCTGCAGGTACCCGAGAGCGATGCGATTCGGCGTGTTGTTCTTGCTGTCGCACTGCACCGAGTAGTCGTCGATCATCCCAATTTTGTCGCCGTCGCCCTTCATGCTTTCGAGCCACGAACTGATGGTCGATCCGGCCTGCCGCTTCAGGGGGTCGTTATCGCGAGTCGACTGCAATTTACCGACGAAAATGCCCATGGCGCTGTTCAGCGTGTAGGCAAGATAGTTCGTCATCCGCGTGTAGTTGTCGCCGTTGACGACCGGGTTGCTGCTCGCGTTGTGACCAATCCGCGCGCCGAACGAGTTGCCAGCCGGAATGGGATTGGTGATGACGTCGATACCGGCCTGCGCGAGCGCTTGTAGTTCAGCGCTCGAATAGACCTGGTTCTGCATCGACTTCTGCGTGCCGACGATGCCATACAGCGGCTTGTTCAGACTCGACTGCTCCGGCGAACTGTTGGCGAGGCGCCCAGCGCTCAGGCCCTGCGGCGACACAAGGCGAATAACGTTGTTCACCGTGTCCTGCCAGTAGATCCAGTCCCCGTGGAGTAGCTTGAACGCATAGGAGTCGATGCCGGCCGAGGCTTTGGCCGCAACGGCATTGGCGATCGTGTCGCCTGCAGGGCCTACGCCAATCATGTAGATCCCTTCCGACAAGCCGAAGGCCAGCTGCGTTGTCCAACTCGTGGAATCGTCGCAATCCGCGAGCAGCGCAACGCTCGTGGACGTGTTGCGAAGTGCGTACATGCCCTTGCGCGGCACAGTGTCAACGCCGAGCAGCGTCGCGCTTGTGATCGTGGCAGCGCCATCGGTACCGCCTGTGAGCGTGGTCGAACCAGCCGTAGGCGCAGTCGCGCCGGTTCCCGCCGTTGCCACAATGAACTGCGAAGGCCCACGCAGGCCGGATTGCCCCGAATTGATCGCCGCTGCGATGTTCGCCCAAAGGGCTGCACCGGTTCCGGTGATGTTGTCGAACACCTCGGGCACCTGATTGGGCATCGCGACCACAGCACGCCACGAATTCGCAGCCGAACCGGTTGCCAGCGTCACGACCAGGCTGTTTCCCAAGGTCCCGGTGTACTTGGCAGTGAACGTGATGTTTGCGGGCGACGTCCCGATGGCCGCGCTGGCGGCCACATCAGTACCATCCGTCACGCGAACGCAGCGGAAGTTGTTAGCGCCTTGCAGCACTTCCAGCGCCACCTGCGTGCCCATGTCATACTTCCGCGCCATCACCGCACCGAAATTCTGCGCGTAGTCAGCCATCCCGCCGACGATGGTCGGCGAGTTCACGGGGCCCCACTGAGCCGTGCCTACAACACCGGAAATGTTCGTCGGCAGTCCATTGATCAAAGTATTGCGCGGCGCGAGGATCTGGACGTATACGTCAGGGACGACTAGCGCGGTGGTATTCAGCGCGCCTTCTTGAAAAACCGGCATGAGTGCCTCCGGAAACGAAAAAACCGCCCGGAGGCGGCTTGAGAATGCAGGTGATCGAGCGGCTTACTTGCTGCTCTTCGGCTTGGCGGTGCCGGCTTCTTCGGCAGCCGCGACCTTCACGACAAAAGCGGCCTGTTCCGAGTCGAGTACCGCCGCGACCTTGTCGACGTCGGTGATCCGGTCGCCCTTCTGGTATTCGCCGAAGGCATGCAAAACAACGAGATTCATGAGTGCCTCACGAAGTGGGGATTCCCAGCGTGTCGATGCCGCCGACGACGAACGCCTGCGGGGCGACGACGCCGAAAGCGTTGTCAATCTGAGTGGTGGAATAGTCGATGCCGTAGATCACATCGCGGCGGTAAATGCGCTGCTTCTGCTGAGTGTCATCCTGCCGACTGCTCTGGTAATGAAAGATCGCCTGCGAGCCGTCGGGCAGCGTCGCGCGCACGAGCGGCCCGAGCGCCTGATCGATTGCCATACCTAGCCGGTCGCGGACATCGAAGCAATTGCCCCAGGCAGTGATCTGAAAGCCTTTCCGCTGGCGGCGCAGCTCGCGAATGATCGTGCCCGACGTGCCGACGCGCGCCTCGATCGAGTGTGCGCCGGGCACGGTAAATCCGGTACCTGACGACGTTGCTGGCTGGTCAACGCTGATCATCGTGGCGAGCGCGGTCGCAATCGCCGACAACGTGTCGGTCGCCTGCACGCCGTAGACGTAGGGCTTGCCATCGACAACCGCCGCGACGTTCTGCGATGCCACCACGGTGCCGCCCAGCGTCACGGTGACGTCGCTCACCGCGACGGTGACAGTCGGCGCCGCGATGGACTGTACTTCCCACTCACGAACAGTCGAGCGCAAAACGGTTTCGGTCGGCAGCGGGTAGACGGACACATACCCGATGTTGTTGGCGAAGTCTTCGCGCATCGCCTCGGGCTGTGGCCACCCGGCAAAGACCTTGACGGCGCACCCGGCGATGGGCGAGATCGGATTCGCTGTGCCGTTCGCGTACAGGTAGGCCGCGACCTGCGCAACAAGCAGGTTGCTGACGTCTGAGAGGTCGGCCATTACGCGTGAAGTTCCATGGTTGTCAGGCGCCAGCCCATGTCCGTCAGCTCAGCGCCCTGCACGACGTACCGGCGACCGAGGCTACACGAGACGGTGTCGGACGCCTGAATGATGACCGACTGCGGTACCGACTTCGGCAACAGGATGCGCCAGCCGATTTGCTGGGACGACGAAGGCAAGCCGCTGATGGACTTCTCGCGCTGCCCGAACAGCAGAATGGACGCCGGCCAGCCCGCGCCCGTCGCGTCCCCGATCAGGTAATTGTCGCCCGCGGCGCCCGGCTCGCCGCAGGGGCCGCCGTAGCCGACCGCCCCCACACCCGCAGGTGCCGCCACGCGGGACACGCGCACCGTGACGTTGCACTCGACGCACTGAATGGGCAGGTGCAACTGCTGACTGGCGATGAAGAATGTCCCGCCCGGGCCGACGAGATAGTCGCCGGCCTGGGTCAGCCTGCCGTCGAACAAGCCGTACCAGACCGGGTTACCGTACCGATTCGGCTTGCCGTAGGTCATGTCCTCGGCGTTGAGCGCCGCAAGCAGAGTCCCCTGCTGCACCGCCAAGGGGTTCGCAGCGGAAGCCGGTCGATATTGCGCATATGTCAGCCCCAGGCGCTTGGCGGCCTGAGCGTAGCCGGCGTAGATGCGGTTTTGAAGGGTGGTTGCGTCCATCGTGTACCGTCAGGCGCGGCCGAGCGCGATCAGCGCGCCGCCCGTGCCAAGCATCGGGCCCGGCGCGAAGCCGACGAAGGCGCACAATCGGCGCCGCCACTCGTCGAACAGCGCCAAGCGGTCCCGCATCTCGTTAGGGTTGTGCTTCCAGACAGCCGCCTGCTGCGTATCAAGGTTGTCGCCGGTCGCAGGAACCGCAACCTCCAACGTGTAAAGCGACGTCAGATAGGTGTTCACCATCACGGCTTCTTCGCTCGCCGACAGCGTTGTCAACCGCTGATGCAGCGACATGACCACCATCCCGAAGCGCCCGTAGACGATGTCCTGATCGTTCGTGATCGGCATGGTCGTGCCCGCGAGCGGGTAGCCCATGAACCGGCGAACATCAGTCAGTTGCGCGTCGGTGAGCATGGTTTAGCCTTCGCTGGCCTTGTTGAGCAGTATCTGCAGGTCCGCCTTCTTCGCGCCGTCCGGAATGGCGATGCCCTTCTCGGTGAGCGCTGCTTTCAACTGCTCGACGTTGAGCGCCTTGGCGGTCGGTTCCTTTTTCGCGCCGTCCTCGTCGAAAAGCTCGTGCTCGTCGGTGAGGTCCGTCTTGTTGATCACGATGTAGCCGTGCGGGTTGTCGTCAGACACAGGCGAGACGACTTTGACGGTTTCGAGTTGCATGGTCACTCCAGTGTGGGCCGGGGCCGCGGCAAGCGCCGCTTGCCCCGGTTGATTGCGGAACGCGTCGCGCCGGATTAGCCGAGCAGCGCGGCAATGTGGTTCTGCTTGATGGCCTGCGTGCCCCATGCCAGGCGCACGTGGTAGACCAGTTGCATGAACTGGCGATACACCGCGATATCGAACACGATGCCGGTCACCGGGTCGGTCACCTGGATGACGTCGTCCGCCATGTCCATCGCCTTACCGTCCGGGCCGACCGGCATTGCCGGCGCACGGGTGATCAGCTGGATCGCCGAGCGGCTGAAAGCGAGGTTCGACGTCGCCGTCGCGCCCACGGTGACGGCCGTAGCCGACGCCGGGATAGCTTGCAGCAGGCCCGGGGCCGCGATCGTGACCACGCCGGGGGCCGTCACGCCGCTTGCCACCACGTACTTGTTCGCGTCGCCGGCGAACGTCACCGTGTCACCGGCGAGCACGGTGCCCGAACCGGTAATCAGCGTGATCTGGGTGGCGCCGACGGCGTAACCAGCGGTGTCGGTGGTATAGCTCGCCCCCGTGCCCTTCGCGATCGGCTTGATGGCCGCCGAGTTGCGGATAGCCATGCCTTCCAGCTCGCCGATCATGCCCCGGCGCAGCAGTTCGTCGGTGCCGGCTTCGTTCACCTTGAACAGCACGTTTTGTTTGCCGCGCAGGTTGGCGATCGCCGACGAACCGAGGGCCAGTTGCAGGTCGATCTGCGGCGCGCCGTTGTCGTCGAGGATCTTGCGCACCTGGGCGATGTCCGACAGGTCACCGGCGGTGCCGAACGGGGCCGTACCAGGCGTACCGTAGGCACGGGATGCGTTCTGATATGCAGTCGTGGCGAGATCGACTTCTACCGCGTTGCCGAGAGTGCGAAAAGCTTGCGCGAACTGATTCATCAGCACGCCAGCGTAAGTGCCGGCGTTGTTCATGCCCTTCTGCTCTTCACCATTCCAGCGAATCGGTACGTGCTTCGACTTGCTGATGGTCATCGACACGTTGCCGATGTTCGAATCGCCGGAGTTCGGGGCAGTGACGGCCGGTGTGTTGTCTTCCAACTGACCAGGCGGTGCGATCGGGATCGTGATCAACTCGTTGAGCGCTGCTCGACCGCCGGTGCTGTTGCGCGACACCGCGGGGATCATGCCGATCAGCTCGCGCGAGACGACGTCCAGCGCCTCATAGATCGTGGGGATCAGGCCCGTGAGGGTGTTTGCCCCGAGAACCATGCCACCGCCCTTGACCGGGAAGGCGGCAGCACCTCCCATGAACTCGAACAGCTTGGAAGCGACCTTTGCCATGGTCGCCATCGGGTAGACCACGACTGCAATTGCGATCGTGGCCAGCGCCGTGCGGCGCAAGGTGGAAAGGAAACGCTTCATGTGTATGAGCCTCTTCAAACGAAAACGGCCGCGCTCGGCGGCCTTCAGTTGGGATTCGGACTGATCAGTCCTTGATCGTCACGTTCGCGTCGCGCGCAGCGGCTGCCTGCTCGGCCGCCCCCATGCCCTCGAACTCAGAACGCGTGATCGTGCGTTTGCCACTACCGCCACCGTTGCCGCCGCCACTCGCACCGCCACCACTTGCACCGGAACCCTTCAGGATGCTGTCCCGCTGGGGGTGGGCATCGATCAGGATCGAAAGTGCTTCTTCGAAATCGGCAGGTTCACCGTGGCGGGTACGACTGAACAGCTGATTGCCGCTCGCGTCCTTCGCCACAATCTTCCCTTCCTCGATGGCGAAGTGCTTACCGAACGACGCCTGAACGAAGTCCGCCGGGATGGCAACCTTCTCGCCGATAAATTTCGAGCGCGCGAAAGCACCCCCGATCTTCTCGTCGAAAAGCGCCGTCTTCAGCGAGTCTCGCTCTTTGACGACAGGTTCAAACTCGGCGCGAACGGATGCGATCGCCTGGTCCTTCACCTTCTGGACCTCGCCGGCATCCACCAGCCTCTTGTCGTTCAGGTTCTTGACCGTTTCCAACGCAGCGATAGCAGCAGCGGGATCACCAATGCCCTCAAACGCCTTCAGGGTGCCTTCCGCCTTCTCGGCTCGCTCGCGGTGGCTTTTGGCCTCGCCGTTGAGCCGGGAAATGTTCCCGACCGTTGCGTCAGCGTCGAACGGCGCCTCGCCGCCGCTGGCGTTGACGAAGACCGGCAGCTTCTGGCCGTTGACGTCCTGCGTGACGATGTTTCCTTCTGCGTCGTACTTGAATGGCATGGTGGCTTTCCTCGGGCATCCGCCCTCAATTCAGTGCGGCATCCGCCGCGTTGCGCCCGTCGGCATCCGCCTGACAAGCAATGAAAAAAGGCCCCGGGCGCGATGCCTGGGGCCTTCGGTAAATCGTGCGACGCGCGCCCACTCAGTCTTGGATCACTGGTGCGCCGGGGCGCTTGAGGTTGGCGGCAATGCGGGTCTTCTCAGCGTTCCAGTCCAGTTCCGGGCTGATCACGCCGCGCCGCTGCGCCTCTCGGAACAGCGATTCATCAGAGAACGTGCCGTCAATGTTCATGTCGCGCAGCAGCTCAAGCGATGCCTGAGCGAGCGTCGCTGCACCGAATTCCTTATAGATCGTGACGTGGCCGCCCTGTGCCTCACCGACCCATTCAGCCATCAACTGAAGCGCCGCGTCGATCGCGTCTTCTTCGTCGTGCGCAATGCGCTGCAAGGCACACATGCCCTGCTCGTTGTCCGCGAGCGTCTGGACTTCGGTCACGTTGCCGGGCTTGATGACCAGCAGTTCGGCGCCTGCCTGGCGCATCCGGTCTTCGAGATCTAACAGCGACAGGCGTCCGGCCTCGATGGCCTTCCCGGTATGCTCGACGAACTTCAGATCGGCGTCGGCCGAATCGGCCTTGATCGCCGTCGAGGCCCCGACGACGATCTGGGCGTCGCCGAGGTTCTTGGCGAAAAGAATGGGTACGCGCGCGACGTGCAGGATCGTCTGCTGGTCGCTCTTCGACTGCCAGTGCTCGACGTTAGCGTGTGCGAGTTCCATCAGCGGCGGCACGGCGGTCATAAAACCCGTGCGCTTGCCGTACGCCACCACGAACGGGATGCGCTTCAGAGTCGTGGTGCCGGACTGGTGGACCTCCCAGATCTTCTTCCCGTCGGCATCGACTTTTTCAGTCTCTCGCCACGTTTCCCACTTCCCGATGTACAGGACGCGCACCTGCTCGATCGTCTTTTCGCCAAAAGGGCCATCGTCGACCGTCGCACTTTCCAGCAGCCGCAACTGCGTGAGGGTTTCAACACCGTTGATGCGCTTCGACCGCCAACCGAGGATGTCACCCTTTCGAATGTGCACGAAGTAGGGGCGCAAACCGGCGCGGCGCTCGTCCGCGACCGTCTTCACGCCCTTCCCCTTCGTCGGGTAGTCGACGAGGATGCCGGCCATGCCTTCGGCGAGCACCGCATCCGCCAGCGCGGCCGCGTAGCTGTGAAGGCTTCGGCCCTGCAGGTCGATATCCTCGGACCATTCCCTGAGACGAGGTGGGATATCTTCGCCCAGCGTAATGGGCCGTGAGAATGGCTTTGCGGCCAGCACCTCGACCGTACGCGGGAACGCCGGGAAAAGCGTCGCGGTGCTCAACCGCGCGGAATAAGCATCGTCGGCTTCGTTCGGCCACTGTGGCAGATACGTCTTCGCCCCTGTGCGCATGGCGCGCGTGCCGCCCATCAAGGCAGCGATCAAGGCGAGATCCTCGGCCGCATCGGCGACGACTGCCGTCGGGGTGCGAACGTTGCTCATACTCGAAATCTCATTATCCGTTCAGCGCGGTGACGGTAGCCGTGCGCTTCACGATGGGCCACTTCTTAACGAGGAAGTAGCCGTTGGCGTCGTTGGGGTGGTCATGGCCGGTCTTCTTATCCGGCTGACCGTCCTCCCCCCAAACCTGCTGCTCAAGCGCCTCGGTGGTCACCGGGCACGCGTGGGTGTTGATCCGGAAGCGCCGCTCACCGGCCGCGTTCAGGATCATGGCGTTGTACGCATTCACGCGATCCTTGACAGCCGGATTGGCTGAATTCACCTCGACCTTGAAGCCGGCTTGCTTGAGGATCGACAGATCAGACTCGCTCGCGTTCTTCGAGGATGTGTTACCCCCTGACGCGTCCGGGTAGATAACAATGCCGTGCCCAAGATCGTAGAAATCCTCTTTCAGGATCCGGGCCATCGCAGGCGTGTCACGCACTTTGACCCGCTCCAGCAGGGTCAACGGCAGGCCATTGCGCACCACGTTGATGGTCGCCGTCATGTTCAGCACGTTGAAGTCCATGCCGATGTGCAGCGTTTCCTTCGGCGCGACTACCGCATCCGTGTGGTTCTTCACCCGGTCGAAGTCGGCGTAGATGCTGCCGCTGGCGAGATTCACGAACTGGCCGCGCAGATACGCGGCGATCAGTTGGGCCGGGTACGACTCGAACAGAGACGGGATGTAGTCATCCGGCAGGTTCAGCTCGTTGTCGTACGTGCTGGCCTGAATCAGGCCGTACATTTCGGCGAGCGCAGGCTTCTCGCGCACCGCCTTGACGAACTGCTGATAGACGAACTTGAAGCCTTCCGGCGTCGTCGTGACGTCGATGCCGTTGAGCAGCCCTGGCACGTTGTACCGCATCCGCGCGATGATCTTGCGCCAGGCCGTCTGGGCCTTCTTCAGCGGCATAACGTCCAGTTCGTCGATCAGGGCGTGCCCGATCTTGAAACCGACGATGGTTTCCGGCTTTTCCATCGACCGACAGATGACCGTGCCGCGATACTTACGCCCCTCGTAGACGTGAACCTCGTGATTCGTCTGGTTGATCTTGACGGCCAGGCCCATCACCGCGGCGACCTCTTCCATGGTCGGGTAGAAAATGTCCCGAATCTGGGGGTACGTCGGGGCGAAATAGCCCTGATTGATGCGCGGCCACTGCCAGAAGTGCTGACAGATGCTGGTGCAGCCGACCCACGTCTTGCCGGACCCAAACCCGGCCACGTAGGCCCGGAACTTGTGCGGCATCTGCAGGAACTCGGCCTGCGGAACGTTTAGGGTCGGGTTAGGCGTCGTCATTGGCGTCATCGGGGCGGCGCCGTGCGTCTTTCACCACGAAGGTGAACGAGCGCGATGCGGGCGGCTCGGGATTCTGCTCATCGCCGCGTTCCTTCAGGTCTAGGCGCTTCAACTCTGCTTCGAGCGCCATGTTCTGCATCGCGGCCCGCCGGGCTTCCAGCGAGGCGATGCGCGCAGTCAGTCGGTCGATGATCGACACGTAGTCCCGTGCCTTCTTGTGCACTTCGGCTTTCGCAACCTGTGGACCGCCGCCTGAGCGCTGCACCGCCGACTCGACTTCCAGCGTGCCGCCGCGCTCGCTTTCCTGAGCCAGCGCACGGGCAAGCCGGATTTTGGTCAGGCGGATCTCGTCGTCGAGGCTGCCAAGCTCGATCGCGTCGAACAGAGCCTTTTCCTCGTCGGTCAGGTGCTTGCTGTACAGCGAACCCGGCTTTGCCGCGTTCTCGTTCGTTATGGGCGTCTTCCCGCCGTGCATCCGGCACCGCCCGTTGTCCATCGCCCCGTTCTTACAGGGCTCGCCCGAGCGGGTTTTCGCCCCGCACAGTCGAGCCATCGGGGCCTCCTATCGACGAGCCCCCGGCCCGTCTTGCATGGGGTGTTTTTGCAGAACCGCTGCGAGCGGCGGCCGATCACTCGTCAGGATCGGGAAATTGAACGTCCGTCATGTCGACCTGGCCGCAGGCCGCGACAGCCTTTTTCCAGTCGCCCTTCACGAAGACCAGGACGTTCTGGTGCACCTTGCCCAGCTTGCGACTGGCGGCGAACTGCTTGCCTGCGCGAATGGGTGCGCTGCCAAGCGCCGTGAGCAGGATCGCCTCGTTGTAGAGGGTCAACCCCGCGTCGAGGAAGGCGGCGATCGTGTCGGACACGAAATTGCGATACGAGCCGCTGCGCGCCCGCACGTCGCCCACCACGAAGCAGGCGAAGCGGTCAGGCTTCAGCAGTGCTACCGAGCTTGCGACGATTTCGCGGTAAGCGGCAAGGAATTCGGGGTACTTCATCGTGGACAGGTCTTCCGGCCTGTCCGAATAGCGTTCGAGGTCCGCGTAGGGCGGACACGAGAACAGGAAGTCGGCGGCGACGCCCTTCAGTGCTTTTCCGATGTGGCGGCTGTCGCCAACCTGCCACGCGGGCGCCGGATCGTCCGGCGCAATCAGGTGAAGCTGCTCGCGGATGGCGGCCACCTGCTCGTCGCGCAGTTCCATGCCGACGTACTGCCGTCCGAGGCGCGCGGCGACGATGCCGCGCACGCTGCCGCCGGCGAACGGGTCGAGCACTATGCCGCCTTCAGGGCAGAACCACCGGTAGGCCAGTTCGCACAACACCGGGTCGAACACGCTGGTGCGGTGCTGCGCCGTGGCGCCGCGTGCCGCTTTCTGCGTCTCGCTGGCACCGCCGTATGCTGGCGCGTCGCGCCCTACCTCGGACTGAATGCCCAGCGCCAGCCAGGCGTCCTTGCGGTCTTGCCACGCCGCCGCGCGGGCGTCGAGCGTGCTGAACGGCGGCACCATGAATCGCTCGGCGAGCGACCCTTCGCCGCCCGGCCCGGGTTCGCCGGGTTCCGCGAATAGTTCGCGCAGCTCGGCGTCGCTGAAACCGATGATGGACAGGTCAAAACCGTCATCATTGAGGTCGGCCAGTTCGGCCGCCAGCAGGTCCGCGTCCCAACCGGCGTTCTCGGCCAGCTTGTTGTCTGCAAGGATGTATGCACGGCGCTGCGCCGCGTCGAGGTGCGACAGGTCGACCGTCGGAACGAAGAACGGTCGGGGGCACATTTCGATGCTCTCGCCCGCTTCCCACATGCCAGTAGCCGCCTCGATGCGGCCATGCCCGGCGAGGATCCCGCCGTCGGCAATCAACACCGAATTCGTCCAGCCGAACTGGCGTAACGATTCTTGCAACTGCTGAATCTGCGCCGCGCTATGCGTGCGCGCGTTGTTCTCGTACGCGTCCAACTCATCCGTCGACCGGTAGACGATCGCGAGTTGAGCGGGCTTTTTCATAGACGGGAAAAATAGGGGTAACGCTGAAATCGGTACATCCACGCGCCCCTACCGCCATTCCCCCGCAGGAGGTACGGGTAGCGACATATGGCGCGCTGCCGGGGTTGTTTCGGAAAGGATCGGACACTGGCCGGCTGGCCCGGGCAGCGACGCGGCGATATGGTCTGTGCCCTGTCGGGCGAATCAACCGATACGCGTCAACCTGCGCAAAATATCTTTACACAACATTGTGTATTGTGTAAGATTACACACATGACAAGCGCAGACATCATCAAACGACTGAAGGCCGCCGGGTTCACCGAAGTGTCGGTGCGAGGCAGCCACCACAAGTTTCGGCACGAGAACGGTCGAGTGGTGATCGTCCCACACCCGAAAAAGGACATGCCGATTGGCACCGCCCGCTCGATCTTCAAGCAAGCGGGCATTGACTGGAGAAGCGAATGAAATATCCGATCTACGTGTGGCAGGAAGTCGATAGCGCCTTCGGCGCCGCGTTCCCGGATCTTCCGGGCGTGCACACCGCTGCGGATACGCTCGACGAACTTGAGCGTATGGCGCAAGAGGCGGTCGAACTTATGTACGAAGACAGCGCCGATGCGATCCCGGCCCCGACCTACGACATCCACAAGCTGCATGCGCATGAGGTCGATGACGGCACCGGCTGCTGGATGTTCGTCGACATCGATCTGTCAAAGGTCAGCAGCAAGGCGATTCGACTGAACATCAGCCTGCCCGAGCGTCTCGTACATCAAATCGATGCCGTGGCCGAGAAGCGCCATATGTCGCGCTCGGCGTTCCTAGCGCTCGCGGCACAGCGCGAGATGGAACACGCGTAACACTGAGCGTCACTACATGAGATGCCTGCCGCAGTTCTTGGCTGTTGGCAGCCTCGTGTGGTTTCGATCCACCAATGCAAAAAGCCCGCGCTGGGCGGGCTTTGGGTGTACTCGCGGTGAGTATGGGCGAATCTTAGGTGCTTTGTCGCAAAACTGCAAGAGCTTTTTCCTTCGAAGTCCTTACGCTGCAACGGATTGAGCGAACTCGCACGTGGGACGGTTTGCCGGCGGCACAACGCCGTGAAGTACGAACCCGGTTTCGAGTCGCGCGACTGCGAGATTTTCCAGCTCGGCGAAGCGCCCCGCCATCCACTTCGCAGCGCGGAACGCCTTGTCCTTCGTCACCTTGTGCTGTTCGGCCAGATCCCGAATCGAAGCGCCCTCGCGCTTCGTTCGCGGCAGGTAATTCCACGCGGCAAGATCCCGCAGCAGCGCAACGGCGGTAATGCCGCTCGACTTCCGCGACCATACCGCCAGGGCGTTGATGCCTGCCACCTTCTCGTCGTCGTGCGCGAAGCGCGCGAGCACCGCCGCGTATTCCGGCGCCGGCAACCTGGTGCGTGCTGCGTCCGTGATCATGGCGCACTGGGCGCGGTACTCGTCGAGCGAAAGGCGGTCGGGGTCGAACCCACCACCGTTTCCACCGCCAAGCTCGGCCAACCAGTCCGACTGCGCCTTGGTCGGAAACGGAATGTCTTCGAGGATCCGGATCAGCATATTCCGGAAAGGCGCCTTCTGGCGCGGCGGCAGCGACAGAACGAGGTACGCCACGTGCAGCGCCTGTCGAGTGTCTTGGAATGCTTCGTTCATTGGCCAGTTCCCCGTCAAAAGTGCCAATCCATTACTCAAAAATCTCTTGCTGCCAGCCGCCCCCGTCCTTTTTCGGCTTGGGTCGCACCGCGATGAACCGGAAGGGGTAAAGCTCGGCTGCGACCTTGATCTTGACCCGCGCATCATCCTGCCAATGCCCCTTCACCTCATGCGCCTCAAGCGTTCCATCCGCCAGCATCACGAAGAAGTCCGGTGAATAGAACGTGTTGTCGGCCAATCGCAGTTTCAGACCTTCAAACTTGTACCAGGCTACGGTGCCCGCCTGTCGCCGGGCTTCAAGCAACGCCTCGTAGGCCTTTTCGGTCTTGTTCCTTTCGCCCGTCTTGAGGCGCCCGAGTGCCTGCATACGGGTTTTGGCGGTGCTTCTGAAATTCAACGTGCTCATGCGTTCCTCGCTGCCCATCGGGCCTTCACTTCGGTTTCGATTTGGTTCACGGCCGTGTCGCCCAACTGGCGCCGCCATCGGTCGAGCGTCGCGCGGCGCATTTCGACCTGCGGCAGCGCCATCAGGTGCCGGACGCGACAGCACAGCTTCGTGAAGTCGAGGCGCCCCGCGTTGGCGCGGCACAGCGGGCACAGGTCCATCGTCATGCGGTGGACAGCTCGCCCGGGGCACAGCCGTACATGAATCGATGCACCCGCTCGTGGTCGGCAGGGTTCGAGCGCGCCGCCTTTCCGACCTCTCGCTCGATCATCGCGTCGTCGCCGGATTCACGGATGACTCGCAGGCGGAACAGATATGGCGGCTCGTCCGGGCGTATCGGCTCAATGCCGAGTTCAGCCGCACGCGCAGCAACCCCCTCGTTGGTCGTATCCCATGCTTCGCCCGGGCCGGTTCCGGTCGCCGCCGCTTGCGCTTCACCGATGAACGATTCGAGGAATCCCGGATTCACGGGCGACGTGTCGGCGTCTGCGGTCCTTCGCGCGCACGCGAGGTCGTGGGCCCGGAGCAACGCCTGCAGCGTGACACTGCGCGATGCAATCCGGAGCAACGCCTCGCGCGCACGCGAGGAAAGCTGCAACGTGCGGCCCTTCCCGGCCTCGAGCGCCACGAGCTTTTCCCCGATTTGTTCCGCAGAAAGCGGCGGCGAGGACTTATCCACAGGGCCACTCGCGCGAGGTATACCGCCGCCGCTTGTGTTTACTTCTCCCTTCCCCTCCCCTCCACTCCTCTCCGGGGGTGAACACTCCCCGTTCACTCCGCGAACGTTCGCCGAGTGTTCGCCGAACGTTCCGAGATCATCGGTCGAACGCTCGGCGTCCGGTCCTCGATCATTCGTCGAATCTTGCGATTTCATGCGGGTTTGACGGCGCTTCGGGGCGCCCGACGGAACTGTGCCGTCCGGCCCCGGATGCTTGAACGTCGGCTGATCAATTTTCTGGTGATGCCAACCTGTGACGATCCAGAATCGTTGACCGGCCACTTCGTACTCGTCGAGCAGGCCGACACGAAGCAGTTCGTCGACCATTCGGCGAACATCCGCCGAAGTCAGGTCGTCCGCCGGGAATACCTCGGCCTTCAGGCGTTTCTCGTTGGCCGAGTGAATCCCCGCGTCGTCGCAGAAATTCCACATCCCAATGAACAGGATGCGGGCGTCGCGAGACACGTCCATCACCTGCTCGGACGTCCAAAACTCGGGTTTAACTGAGCGAATTCTTGCCATTGTTTTCCCCGCCTAAGCGGCGCCATATAGCGCCGCAACGAGCGGATCACGACGAACAAGCCGCCCTGTCTTGATCGCATAGCGCGCACGAGCACGCGCGTTGCGCGCCGCTGTGTACGCAGGATCCTTACTGGCCCGCTGCTTGTAGCGCCGGTCCACCACTTCGGGCGGCATCGGATCTGGTTTAAGGGCGTCGACGCCGGCGCCCAGTGCGTAGCGAGCAGCCCATACGCCAGCAGGCGCATAGCGCGCCCACCCCGCGATGTGAAGCTCGCCAGCGACGTAGCGCGTGCGCAATTGAAGAAGCACCTGGCGACGCGAGAAGCCCGTCACGAATGCCAGAAACTTCGAATCAGCCATCGGCACTTTGCCCAACTCGCGTTGAATCGCGTGCCACGCGACGGACTGATTCGGGCGCCGCACGTTGATACGGTCAGGCAGCCCGAGGCCATAACGTGCGTGCTTCTGGATGGCGACAGGCGTTCGGTCGGGAAACTGCGCGGCGATTTGCTTGATGGACATGTCTGTCGCCCACAACTTCCTGAGCAGTGCGTCGCCTTCGGGCGTCCAGGCCTTTCGAGAGGCCATATCAGTCCCCCAGCGAGTGCTTGAGAAGCGTGCGCATCGCGTCCTGCCGCTCGAGCATCGCCTCGTACTCCGCGCGCGGCATGGTGACCGTGTCGACGTCGTCAGGGATTTCCGGCGCGCCTTCCAGCCGAGACAGATCAAGGCCGAGAAGCTCGAGCATTTCGCAGAACTTCTTGAGAGACAGCCCGTGACCGCGGCTGTTGTGGAAGCGGTTGAAGTTCGTTCGGTCAATGCCAAGAGCATTCGCGACGGCGATCTGGGTGCGCTTCGCGATGAGGCCCACTACCACATTTTCGTTTTTCTCAGCAACCTTCATGTGTTGCTCCCACGTGCGGTTCGTGATCCATACGATTGGTTCCAACAGAACAAACGAGGCGGCGCGACTGCGCCGGATTGAAATGGTGAGCACCACCGACCATGCGAGAATCGAGTTTCCACACGTCAATCACTCGCATAGAAGGGGCGCTCATGGAAAATTTGGGGACGAACGTCATCGATCAGTCGGCGTCAGGGTCGCCATTCGTGCGGCCCTCACCTTTGCCTGGGTTAGCTCGGCAACAAGTGCATTCGCTCGAATCCGTGGTTGTCCTGTTGGAAGCCGAAGTAGCGAGAAGCCGAGCATCCGAAAGGTCGCAACGGCGCATGGCCATCTTTGCGAACGTGATGGCGGCAATCGCGGCGGTGATGGCCACGATCGCGGCTATGCCGCTGATCGTGCAGTGGCTCAGGTAGTTCATTTGCATCGCTTCCCTAAAACTTCAAACACGGAGTACCTCATGGACATTGGCTCGATCAGCGCAGCACTTGGCGGCCTGAAAACAGCATTTGAATTGACGAAGGCTGCCGTGGCTGCTCGCGATGAAAGCAAGATCGCCGAGGCGAAGCAGGCGCTGAATGATCGAATCATTGACGTGCAGAACGCCGCGCTTCAATTGCAGGAAAGGCAATCTGCGGCCCGCGACGAAATCGATGAATTGAAAGACCAGATTCGAGACCTCAAGGCATCCATGAAAACGTTGGAGTCGGATGCAACTGAGCGAGCTAACTACCGGTTGGCAGCAATTTTTCCCGGCAAGTGGGCTTATGAATCCGTGATTGATCCGCACCATTACGCCTGCCAACAATGCTTCGACGGCCCTTCCCACCGGAAAGTCTTGTTGCAGAGCTACTGGGAAAATCATTGGGAATGCCCAGTCTGCAAAAACCGAATTTATCCGGAAGAAACGGTGTGAGTCATCGCCGCCGCACAGCGAGAAAGTGTCGCTTCTCATCGACGCCCCCGGAATTGCTTCGGGTCGTAGTAGGGGCTGGGGTGTTGGCGGTCAGCGCGATGCAGCCGCCAGGCGGTGCAGAGCGAGAAAAATGCCCGTAGCGGGCCGAAGTACAGATGAGGTGTCTCGCGAACGGCGCGAAGGAAGATGACGATCAGCTTCACGCGGCTACCCCCGCCGGTTCCCCGTCAGCCGTTGCGCCCTCACCGCCTCTTTGGGCGGGAGGGCGACTTCGGGGGCTTGGGGGTGTCTCCCCAACGTCAGCTTTCGTTATGTCGTCGTAGAGACGCTGCAACTGTTCCTTTGTCGACGCAAAGACGTTCGTCCGACGCCCGGTTTCGATATGACTGATAGCCCCTTGGGACAACTGACATTTTTCAGCGATCTCTTTTTGGGACAGTCCCAGCGCCTTCAGAGCTAGGACCAACTGTTGCGCGTCCATGGCGACATTCAGGTTGGTAGGTAACGATCACAGCTTAATACAAATGTATTTATCAATCAATACCAACGTAGCTGAACATCCGGGCACAATCCAATACATGAGTAATATTGGTAAGCACATCATCGCCGCCCGGACGGCTCGAGGATGGTCCCAGGGAGATTTGGCGGCCAAAGCAGGCGTATCGCAGGGAACGATTGGACACCTTGAGAGTGGGCGCAATCAGAGTTCGACAAAACTGCCTCAAATTGCGTCGGCTCTCGGCCTTAAGGTAGAGGAACTGATATCGGGTGAGACCGAGAAGCGTGCACCTAATGAAGAGACCAGGTTCTCGAACGTTGTGCCTGCGCCTGTCGGCCTTCGCCGTATCCCCCTGATCAGCAGCGTCCAGGCCGGAATGATGACCGAGGCAGTTGACCCGTTCCCGCCCGGCGGTGCATTCGAATATTTGCTGACCGACCTGGATGTGTCAGAACACGCGTTCGCGCTCGAACTTGAGGGGCGATCGATGGAGCCCGAGTTCCGCGAGGGGGACCGGATCATCGTCGACCCGGCGACCCAACCTCAGCCGGGCGATTATGTCGTGGCCAAGAACGGCCGAGAGGAAGCCACATTCAAGAAGTACCGCCCACGCGGCATCGGGGCGTCTGGCCGCGAGGTGTTCGAGCTGGTGCCACTCAACCCGGATTACCCGACTATCAACAGCGAGAATGAGCCGGCACGGATCATTGGCGTGATGGTCGAGCACAGGCGGTACAGAAAGAGATAAATCGCCAGCCGAGCGAAGGTAAAAACTAGATTTACATTCAACACGGGGAAACTGGAATGCAGATTCTGATTTGGGCAGCCATTATTTCGCTGAACGTGCTTTGCGGCCTCTTTGCTGCCAACAAGGGGCGCCATAGGTGGTTGTGGACCGCGATTGCTTTTGTGGTATCGCCACTTCTGACGTGGATCGTCTTACTGCTTCTTAGGGACGTCCGCACCGGCGACGATGCCGGGAAAATAGCAAAACATAGCGCCCCAAACCGCTGGCTTCTCGCATATGGATCCCTCGCTTTCTTGCTCGCGGTAATCGGACTCGTCGGGATTAGCAAAGATGGGGCTGCCGTGGATGCCCCATCCTCAGCCGTAAGTGCCACACCGGCAGACGCGCCCCAAATTTCACAAACTACCACTGAGCGGCCCGCGCCAGCAGAGACTGCACCGTTGCCCCCTTCGCCAACTCACTATTACGCCATCGAGCAAGATGGTGAATATGGCTACCAGCCTGCATTGAGCGACGACGACCGGAAGGCCGGAACCATGACAAAAGCGTTGCTCATGGCGCGATATCGGGGAAAATCAGGGAAAAAATACCGCGTCGATCTCATCGACAATGGGATCACCACTAGGGTGTCATGCGAGGCCCCATGTGATTTCGTAAAGTCAGAGGTCTACCTCGACGGCCAGAAAGCTAGGACAGATACAGTTGCCGCGGCGGAAGGCTCCCTCGTCTGGGCCATCCTCCAAGATGCCATGAACGGTGAACTTGAGGTCTATCAGAAGCCGAAGGGTTGACCATCAAGATTCTCACCAAATGACACAACGGCAAAAGCACGGAGGAACACGATGGAGCACCTGAGCATTTGGCACTGGCTGATCCTTTTCATCATGGTCGTCTTTTTGCTCTACCCATACGCACGGATCATCCGGCGAGCGGGGTTCTCTCCGTGGTGGGTATTGCTCGCCTTCGTCCCGATGTTGAATTTGATCATGATCTGGGTCTTTGCCTTCGTGCAGTGGCCATCGCTCGAACGGAAGTAGGTGCGTTCGGGCCACCTCAATGACGAAATGCACATACCGATCCGGATCAGGCTCGGGTGGTGGGAACTAGCCGGCCGTGAGCTGAGGGTGATTTCCGCGGCAACGAAAGTCCCTTTATCAAATACAACCGGAACCAAAAAGAAGAGAACGACCAGTGTCCGAGACAAGAACGCAAAATGCACCGGCAGTCGCTGCCACCAGGCCCCTGAACGCGCATGAGGCCAAAATTGAACTCGCGAAGCTCCAGGCGGCTACGGAAAGACTAGGGCTTCTGACGAATTGCGCAAAGACGATCATCGTTTCTGCGACGATTGCCGGCTCGTTATGGATTATATTCAAGGGCCTCGAACCTATCCTGGAGGGCAAGAATGCCGAGTCGATCGGTGCTATCGCCAAACTCGTTGACGCCTTGCACCTTGGCTCCGTTCTTGGCTACGCCTGGGGCGCGGTCGCAACGTTGGGCTATGCGTTCGAGCGGAGCCGTAAGAAGTCCCCCTGATTCGGGCACCTGCCGCTTCGTCTATAATAGTGTTCGGCATCATTTTTGCCGACCAGACAACAATAACAACAATCCCTCCCAGAGGACATCATGGCTGAATTGATACTGACGGGCATCGGGGCGCTTTTGATATTGTGCTCCTGGCAGTTTTCGGTGGTCCCCGCATTGCGCGCGGACGCTCAGGACAAGCTTGCTAGGCTTGGCAAGGAAGTGGATCGCCAGCTTTCTTCCATCAATACCAACGACGCTCGGACAATTCGAAGAGAACTTCAGAACCTCATTGCGGCGCATACCGCCCACATCAATCGCATTTCAATCTTCACACAGTCGTATCACGTCGCCTGGCGACGTGTCAGACCGGATGTGGCACGAGAGTTCGACGCGATTGTGGAAAAACGGTTTGAGACGACTGATGCTGATATCCAGCGGGTTGTCGCGTACGCTCGAAATCGAGCGGCGGAAATAATCTTGGCTCTAATGGCGAAGCAGTACATCCTAATTTGGTTGGTCGCGCTAATTGCGATACCCTGCTTCCTCATTCGTCGCGGCATGCGCGTATCTTCTGGCTTGTTGGATTCAGCTCTGAGTCGAGTAGCTTCGACAATCATGACACGTCGGCCTAACGGCAGCGGCAGGATATTGTCTCAGCACGTTTTGGAGGAATCCTTCCTTCGAACTGCCCGTAGGGCATAGAAGAGCCCCTTCGCCCCACAGAAAGCCCGCCTCGCGCGGGCTTTTTTGCGCCCTCATTTTGTCGTGGCAATGCGCCGGAATAGTCGGCGCTCCCTCCTCGCTTGCCCTGAAAGGGCCTGACCGCCCGTCCGCCGGGGTGGCCATGCATCGGCGGCCCCACGCCGCTCGCTCGCCACGAACTCAACAACACCCACCAGCCCGCTTCGACGGGATTTTTGTTTCTTAGCGGTTCTCGCCAGATCACCCCAGAGGCTATCCCGGAAGAATTTCGCCAATTCAAATACATTTGTATTGACACCAATAAAATACATTCGTATTATTCACTCCAACGCAGCACACAACCCACCCCATTCCGCTGACTGACGAGTCATGACGCGGGGTCGCCGGGCCGGGAACCGGTAGCTGCGTCAGCCGCGCGAAAGCGCGTCCAGAAGTGAACGCATGAAGGGGCCAGCGCGATGAACGTCAGCTACGTCGAGGATTTCGAGGAGGGCAAGCTCAATTCCTCGTTCGACGTGGCCGACGATCTGGCTGCCTACGCGGAACGGTACGACCTGACGATCGAGGAAGCGCGCGACGAGCTGCGCGACCCCGAGTCGATCAGCGCTGACCTGCGCCGCCTGCTCGTGCGACGTTCTACGGGGGAATGAGATGGGCGATATCGCCGAAATGATGCTGGACGGCACTCTCTGCGAGGGGTGTGGCGTCGCTCTTGACGGTGCTGGCGAGGGCTTCCCACGCCGCTGCCGCGACTGCCGAGACGAACCTGTCCACGAGTTGCCGAAGAAGGCGGCGAAGCGTTACTGCCCTGACTGCGGTCGCCGCGTGAAGCCGGCGGGCCTCGCAGACCACATGCGCGACGTTCACAAGGCAACGCACTTCAAGCTGGAAGTTCGATACGCCCACGACGAGGAGGCGGCATGACCACGATCAAAAACGGCGGTCCGGCGTTTCCGTGGTGCGGCGATCTAAACGATTGCCCGACGATCAATCTCGGCATGACCCTGCGCGACTACTTCGCGGCGAAAGCGATTCAGGGGCTGCTCGCCCGCCAGTTCACCAAGGACGAGCGTGACCGTCCGTTCGTCGAGTGGGTCGTCGAATTTTCGTTTGAGATCGCCGACGCCATGATCGTCGCCCGAGGTGCCGCATGATCCGCCTCGCCCTCGACTTCGGCCGATTCTGCGCGCGCATGCTCGCAGTCCTCGCCTTCCTGTTCCTGCTCGTCGGCATCTTCAAGTACAGCGCCGAGTCGTATGCAGCCGATGTCCCGTCCTACGGGCGCACCGCGTAATGGCCGCCGCGGCGCGCTTCGCGCTCGCCCTCTCGCTGATCGTTGCCGCCCTCGCCTTCGTCGCGTGGCGCGAGGTCGAGAGCTGGAACACCTGCCGCGCGGCGCACGCCACGACGTACTGCCTGACCACCTGGGAGAACTGACCGTGCACATCGAATTGACCTGGGCCGAGTACGTGCGCCTGCAGCGCGCCGCCGGCTACCGCCTTACCGGCCGCTGGCTTGCCACCGGCCCGGAGTTTGTCCGCATCCACTGAGAGAACCGCCATGCAAAGCATCTACACCGTTCGCGCTTCGAGCTGGGGCGCACTTTTCGACTGTTCGTACCGCTGGGAAGGCATCCACCTGCTCAAGCTGCGCAACGTAGTCGGCCTGCGCGCCGCGCTCGGCACCGCGATTCACGCCGGCACTGCCGTGTTCGATCAGAGCCGCCTCGATGGCACGGGCCTCACTGCGGACGACGCCGCTGGCACGTTCATCGACAAGCTGCGCGACCCCGAAAACGAGTTCGACGCGTCGCAGGACGATCTGACGATGTCCGAAGCCGAGCGCATCGGCATCACGCTGCTGACCAAGTACTGCCGTGAGATCTCGCCGCAGTTCGAGTTCGTGGCCGTGGAAATGGAAACGAAGCCGCTCGATATCGACTGCGGCAACGGGATCATCGTCCGCCTCACCGGCACGATGGACCGTGCGCGGGTGCGTCGCACGGCTGAAGGCGTCGGTATCGCTGACCTCAAGAGTGGGTCAGCGGCCGTGCAGAAAGGTGCGGCCGTCACGAAGGGCCACGGCCCGCAGATCGGCACGTACGAGATTCTCTACGAGCACTCGACGGGCGACGTGATCGGCGACGACGCCGAAATCATTGGACTCAAGACGAAGGGCACGCTCGAAATCGCCACCGGCACGATCAAGAACGCCAAGCGCGCCATGCTCGGCACCGAGTCGACGCCGGGCCTGATCGAGTTCGCGGCCGACATGTTCAAGACCGGCCGCTTCTATCCCAACCCGAAATCGCTGCTGTGCTCGGAGAAGTACTGCCCGCGCTATGCCACTTGCCAGTTCCACGACTGAGCCACCGCCATGACCGCACAGGACCTTTTCATCCGCCTGACTGACCCGTCTGGCAAGCACAGCCCCATCGTGACGCAACACCGCGTGTGGGATCGGGACCGCTTCATTCGCAGCATGCAGCACCAATTCGGCGAGGGCGCGAAGAACGTCGAAGATCGCCGCACCGTGACCGTCGTGGATCGCGACGCCTACACCGCCACCCGCAAAGGAGCCTAACCATCATGGGCGCAACAACCACCCTGGAACAGATGCGCGCGCCCGCCGTGCGCGAACCCGCCCCCGTCGTCACGATGGGTTTTGCCACCTCGCAGTCGTTCGAACTGATGCAGCGTGCCGCCAACCTGCTCGCCTCGTCGACGCTGGTGCCGGTCGCGTACCGCAAGACCATCGAAAAGCTCGACCGTTTCGGGAATGTGAAGGAATCGCGCGACAACCCGAATGCACTCGCGAACGCCGTCGTCGCGCTCAACATGGCGCAGCGCATGGGCGCGGATCCGCTGATGGTCATGCAGAACCTCTACATCGTTGAAGGTCGCCCGTCCTGGTCGTCGCAATGGATCATCGCCGCGGTGAACGGCTGCGGCCGATTCTCGCCGCTGCGCTTCGATATCAAGTCGCTCGGCGCGAAGGAAGTCGCGTACACCGAGACGTACTGGGACAACGGCCAGAAGCAGAAGCGCACCACCAACGTCCCGATCACCGACAAAGTCTGCATCGCCTGGGCAATCGAGAAGGAAACCGGCGAGCGCATCGAATCGCCGCCGGTGTCGATCGAAATGGCCGTGAAGGAAGGCTGGTACACGAAAAACGGCAGCAAGTGGCAGACGATGGACGAAGTGATGTTGCGCTACCGCACCGCCAGCTTCTTCGGGAAGCTCTATGCCCCCGAGTTGCTGATGGGCCTGCAAACCGTCGAGGAAGCACAGGACATCATCGACCTGAATCCAGACGGCTCGTATGTCGTGCAGTCAACCACGATGAGCGAAATGCGCGCCAACGCGACCCCGGCGGCCACGCGCGCCGAACCGGCAGACGTGGCTGGCGAACAGGAAGCGCAGCAGGCGAGCGCGACCGACGACGGCCAGCAACCCGGCCTCGATATCGACGACAGCGAAGATGCTGACCGCGACGTCCCCACGTTCCAAGGCGTCAACCGCGAGCTGCTCGGCGCGAAGAGCGTCGAGGAACTCGACTTCGCCCGCAGCCTGATTGCGGAAATCCCCGACGAGGCGCAAAAGGCCACGCTGAACCAGGTCGCCACCCGCCGCATGCGCGAACTGACGCAGGCCGCTGAAGAGCCGAGCACCGCCGCGCCGGCTGGCCGCCGCACACGCGCGCCGTTGAACGCTGACTGAGACGAACAGCCATGGAGAAATTCCAATTCAGCGGCAAAGCCGTCATCCAGCACCTGAACACCCGCAAGGAAGGGCCGGATGACGAACAAGAGCTGGTGCTCGACCTCAAGCTGCGCGCCGTCACCGATTACCAGGTGATGTCCGCTTTCGACGAAGGTCTGCCGGCGTTCGCGTTCTTCTCGAACGGCGCCGTGCGAAACAAGGCGCTCGGCCCGATCACGTTCACGCATGAACTCAGCGACTACCGACTCGAAATGGTCGGCAGCGTGTTCACCGCCGTCCGCGTCAAGAAGTTCGCGATCGAGCCGAAGGACGGCTTCAAGGTGGCGCTCACCATGCTCGCCACCTTCAAGCCGAGCCCGGACGAGGTGGCACGCATCGCCGAGTTCCTGCAGGACGATATCGACGTGCTTCTGTCACCGCAGAACGGCGAACTCGGCTTCGGTGACTCGTTCAGCGCAGTCGACGCCGGATTTGACGAACTCTACCCGCAGGCGATCCGCCTGGTACGCGCCGAAGGCAAAGCGTCGATCAGCATGATCCAGCGCCATCTGCGCATCGGCTACAACCGCGCAGCCCGGCTGCTGGAAATGCTCGAACAAGGCTCGTTCGTCTCGGCTGCCAAGGCAGACGGCACCCGCGACATCCTCGGACACGAAGAGGCCCACGCATGAAGATCACCCACATCCACGCCACCAACTTCCTCGGCATCCGCACGGCCGACGTCGAGCTGCGCACGCCGGTCGCCCTCTTCTGCGGCCCGAACGGCGCCGGGAAGTCGAGCATTCAGGACGCCGTGCGCCTGGCGCTGGCCGGCGAAAGCGTGCGCGTCTCGCTGAAGAAGGAATACGGCCGCCTGGTGCATGACGGCGCCGAATCGGGCTCTATCGTAGTCGTGGCCGACGGCGGGCGCGCGAACAACGTCGCCCTGCCCGGCGGCAAGATCACTCAGACGATCCCGGCTGACCCGCGCACGCCGTTCGTGCTGGACGCGCAACGCTTCGCCAGTCTTGACGCCAAAGCGCGCCGCACGTTCCTGTTCGACCTGATGGGCGTGACGGTGGGCACCGACGACGTGCGAAAGCGCCTCGCCGCTCGCGGCATCACCGGCGACAAGGTCGAAGCGGTGCTGCCGCTGGTACGCGCCGGGTTCGACGCTGCGGCGAGCGAAGCGCAGTCGAAGGCAACGGCCGCCAAGGGCGCATGGCGCGCAGTCACCGGCGAGACGTATGGCAGCGTGAAGGCGAACACCTGGCGCGCAATAGCGCCGGAAGGTAGCGAGGATCCCGACGAACTCGCTGCCGCACTGGCCGAAGGTCGCGAGACGATCGACACATTCGAGCGCGAGGCGGCGGACCTGCAACGGCAACTCGGCGAGATCGCCGCGGCAGACCGTCAGCGCCAGCAGCGCGACGCGCGCGCCACGCAACTGCGCGAGGCCGCCGCCAAGCTGCCGAAGGCTGAGGAATCGATTGAGCGTGCCCGCGCCGAGCTGGCTGAGTTTCTGCCGAAGGTCGAAGCGCTGCGCGCCGCCGCCGGCGGCAAGGTCGATGGCATGCCTTGCACCTGCCCCGAGTGCGGCGCGCTGCTACGCTATCTCGCCGGGAAGCTGGCGGCCGACGCACCGGTCGAGCGCAACGAGGATGCAGCCTCGAGCCTGCCCGAGTACGAGAAGAGCCTGACGGTGCTGCAGAACGCCGTGAAGAGCCGCGAGGCGGAATTCGATCGGGCACGCGATGCGGCGGCGCAGTTGGATCTGATCGCAAAAGACGCGGCAGCGGATGCGGCCGGTGACGCCCCGGCACAAGCTGACGTCGAGCGCGCCCATGCCGAAGCCAAGGACAAGGCCGCGAAGGCGCGCGAGATCGTCGCCAGCATCGAAGCCTCGCAACGGGCCGTCACCGAGGCCGACGCGAAGACGAAGCGCGCGGCACAGCACCACGCAGACGTCACCGCGTGGGACGCGCTCGCGACCGCGCTGGGCCCGGACGGTATCCCCGCCGAACTGCTCGCCGAGGCCCTCGGGCCGATCAACGCCCGGGCCGAGGCCCAATCCGAGGCCGCTGGCTGGTCGTGCGTGTCCATCGATGCCGACATGTCGATCACGGCCGCCGGCCGCGATTACGCCCTGCTGTCCGAGTCCGAGAAGTGGCGCACCGACGCCCTGATCGCCGAGGCCATCGCCCACCTGTCCGGCGTGCGCGTGCTGATGCTCGACCGCGCCGATGTACTGGTCGGCGCCGAGCGCGACAACCTGCTGTATTGGCTCGATGACCTGGCGCACGCAGGCGACATCGACACCGCCCTGGTCTTCATGAGCATGAAGTCGGCGCCCGGCCAGATGCCGGAATCCATCACCACGTTCTGGATCGCCGACCACTGCGTCGGTGGATCGAAGGCGGCAGCATGAACGCCATCAAGACCGTGACGTTTGATGCGCGCCCCGAGCCAGGCACGACGGAATACGGCTCATGGATCAATAGCGCGCAGCAAGAGGCAAACTTTCGGTTCCGTGCGGAGGGTAGAGACAGGTTCAAGTGGCTATGCGCGTTTGAACAGGCGCTTCATGCCGCCGCCCCCACGCCAGCCGCACAGAGCGCAGGGCAAGAGGCGGCTATGAATCTCGCGTGCTATTTGGTCGATCACTGCGAGGGAGAAACCGTCACAGAGGAAGGCGTGCAGCGCTGGCTTGCGGCGATGCTCGCGTCCCCCCTCTACGCCGCGCCCGTGAATGGCGGCGAGCGCGATGTCGTTGAGGTCGCCGTGGCTCTTGAGCAGCAACGCACTCTCGCGATCATCAAGGCTGTACGAGATCAGCATTTCGGCACTTCTAATCCAGACCTACCCACGCAAGCCAGCGCGGCATTCGATCTCGCGTGCGAGGAAATCGAGCATCGGCTGCGCACCGAGCAATGGACGCTCGGCGGTGTGCCCGCGCCCTTACCCGACGTAGATGCGCCGCAGGTGGCGAAAGAACCGCAGCCGGTTCCCGCGAACGCGGTATGGACGCGTCATAGTTCCGGCGACTGCGAATGGTGGGACTACGGTAGCTGGAAGGCTCGCAAGCACGGCGCCGTGTGGGTGCTGACGTACGCCGGAAAGGAGATTGCTCGCCACGAGTATCTGCAAGCAGTGATGCGGCGAGCCAGTGAACCGACGCAAGCCGCCCTCTCGTCTCCCGCGAAGGTAACGGTAGACAACCCCGACGAACTGACGCCGCCGGAATTCTTGGCGTCGCACTTGATCGACGCGTGGGTCGCGGCGCACGGAAAGAAAATCCCGTGGGACAAAGCCATCAAGATTTCCGCCATCGTCACCAAGATGCCGGACGAGGAACGCGACCGCCTGTTGGCACTGGGAGCCGAATAATGGACAGCAACCATGACATCGTTCCGACGCTGCGCATGATGGACGGCGTTTATACCGGTCTTGCCGCTGATGAAATCGAGCGCCTGCGTGCGCGCGTTGCATTGCTGGAACGTCGTGCCGACACATCGCTCATCCCCGGCGCTGAACCGACGCACCGCTGCAACGTGTGCGGCGCGTACTGGCGGAAATGGGACATCGGCGGACAGACGAGTTGGAACCTGAATTCTCGCGGGTGCGGCGAGTGCTGCGACAACGTGGCGATGGGCGACCAGATTGAAGCGCTGGCGTCTCCCGCGAAGGTGGGCGGGGATGCGCGGGAGTTACCGGTGCTGCCGCATCCGACCGTATTCGCTGGCTTGACCGTGACGAATGAGCCAGTCTCGCACGCTTACTCCGCTCACCAGATGGTTGACTACGCCCGCGCCGCGCTGTCGGCGGATGGCGGGGAGATCGAAGCGCGCGCCAAGACTGTGCATCGCCGAATCGACTCGCTGTGCGACGCCGCCAACACGCCGGAGGCGGATTACTTCGACGCCAGCACGAACATGATGATCGCTACGCGCGAATTGCTCACAGCGATCGGTCATCCGCACGCGATGGATGTCGCCACCATTGCCGCTAAGCGAGCGAAGGGGGATGCGTGAAAGAGCGCCCCATCCTCTTCAGCGCGCCTATGGTGCGCGCAATCCTCGACGGCTCGAAGACGCAGACGCGGCGTGTGGTGAAGGGCTTCGCGCTGGAATTACTTCAGCCGGACAACTTTACGCCCGAGTACGTTGCGCTTCCCGAAAACGATTTGAGTCCGTTTGGCTTCGCAGGCGACCGCCTATGGGTGCGCGAGACGTGGCAGCACAGCAACTACCCGCTTGGGCCGTATGACGATGACTGTCTCGTCTTCTATCGCGCCGACTACCTCGATGACCCACACGGGCCAGATGGCGAGAAGTCGCCGGAAGGGAAGTATCGCGCCTGGCGCCCTTCCATCCATATGCCGCGCTCGGCAGCACGCACGTTGCTCGACGTGACCGGCGTGCGCATTGAACGCTTGAACGCCATCAGCGATGAGGACTGCATCGCCGAAGGTATCGGGCTTAATGGCTGCGCCGCCGGCGTCATGTTTTCGGCGCGGGACGACGACACGTTGCCGCGTGCGATGTATCGGGATCGCTGGGAAAGCCTCTACGGCGCCGGTTCGTGGAGCGATAACCGGTGGGTGTGGGCGGTCGAGTTCAAGCGCGTCGACGGCGCTAAGGGGGCGTGATGCCGCTAGATCGCCAAATCGTGCGTGACGTCGACGACGTATGCATCCTTCACCCGATATCGCTGAGTGCTGCGCCCATCGTCGAAATTCTCAAGGTGATCTGCAACGATTTTCCGGAGTGCGTCAATGTGTTTTGTCCTATCCGCCTTGTTCAACGACGAAAACTGTTCGAGAAACTGATCAGAAAAGTGAATCGAAAAAGTCCGCGATTGCTGTGTAAGGTCTTCGGGCTGCCCCTCGAGCGGCCAATCGAAGAAGAAGTTTCGATGTGCGTCCGGCGCACGGTGGAACTCGACCTTATCTGGGAACAAAGAACGGATCCCCTCAGCGAGGATGTTCATCGACTCAATCTTTCGTGGATCAATTGTCATTCAAGTCTCCTTTGGTTTCGAGAAATCCTAGCACGGGTGCCGGCCGCTTCATTTGACCGCTTACGTCAAACATTTCACGACCACCAAAGGCGACAACGTCAATACTTCAGCGAGCTGAGGGCTACCGCCCGTCCAGTACTTGTGCGCAACCGCTTCGGAGAGAGAAATGAAAGTATCGGAGGTAGCGAAACGGCTTGCCGCACTCATCAGAGTGAAATCCGCGACGAACACCGGAGCATTCGGGTCTTGGAGCCGAACTTCGTGAACAAACAAACCTACGGGCAGATTCATTTCCGCATCGCTCTGACGTACCCAGGCGAAGGAGCACTTGAGACGGCTTGGCCTGTCGGGAAAGAATCTTTTGCGCACGTCCTCAACAATGAGTTCGCTCGCAAGACGCCACCCCTGAAGGGCTCCTGCTTGGGACTGATCGTTGAAAACATAGTCTTTAAACCCATCACCAAAATGGCCGCCACCAAGTGTTTCGCCAGGGTTAAAGCGGCTACGCGCAACGAAGAAGTAGTTCGACATATCAGATCCCCAGGAATCCGAGGAATCCTAGCATGAGGCAGAACGAGATCATGCTGGGCGACTGCCGGAGGGCCGTATGACCGCTTCCAAGCCATGGAGCGAAGAAGATAAGGCGCTGCTCACCAGGCTCTACCCGGACAGGACAGCGGCGGACGTAGCGAGACTACTCGGCAGGCCCGTGTCACAGATCTATTGCACTGCTGCGCGGCTGGGCGTAAGGAAGAGCGCTGAGTTCTTCGCGGGCCCCGAGTCGGGACGAACCGACGGTAAGCGCGGCAAGTCGAGCCGGTTTGTGAAGGGCCAGACGTCCTGGAATAAGGGCGTGCCCGGGATTTGTGGCACTCACCCGAACAGCCGTCGCACGCAGTTTAAGAAGGGCGAGATGCACGGCGCCGCTCAGCACAACTACGTGCCAATCGGATCGCACCGCGTCAGCAAAGACGGTTACCTCGAGCGCAAAGTCACCGACGACCATCCGGTACCGGCACGCCGTTGGGTTGCCGTGCATCGCCTGGTGTGGGAAGACGCGAACGGTCCCGTGCCGTCCGGACACGTCATTTGCTTTCTGCCTGGTCGGAGATCATCCGATCTTGATGCCATCACCCTCGACGCCCTCGAGCTGGTCAGTCGTGCAGACCTCGCCCGGCGCAATCATCCGCGATCGCACTCGCCAGAGTTGGCCGGCCTGATGCAGCTCAAGGGTGCGATCACACGACAAGTCAACCGCATTGCCCGAGAGGCAAAGGAAAGCCAGTCATGAGCAACAACATCTCGACCGTTCGCCAAGCGCTGCTCGACACCTTGGCAGACCTTCGCAGCCGGGACAATCCGATGGAGATCGAGCGGGCCCGCGCTGTTGCGGACGTCGCTCGCGTCCTGGTCGACACAGCCAAGGTCGAAGTCGACTATCTCAAGGTAACCGGCCAGAGCGCTGCCCCATTCCTCGAACAGACGGACGAAAACGGTCAGCCCGCAAACCTACCGTCCGGTATCACCGGGATCCGGCGTCACGTCCTGAAATGACCACCGACCCCGCCACGACAAAAAAGGCCCATCACGATGGATGGGCCATGAGTCCGTGGTGCGGGGGGCACGACATTGCGTCACGGTCAGGAAAGTCTACGCGTCCCTGCAAGCCGGCAAGCTAAGGAATACCCGGCCAAACCAAACATGTGTTTGAAAAAATTGATAGAGCAAGCACCACCGGCCACGGCCGAAGCACTGAAAGCGATTCTGCGGGTTACGGCCCGCGACTGGAGAGTAAGATATGCAACTCAATTTCCGACCGGTTGTCTGGGTGACGTTGGAGAAGGCGTCGGAGTACACCGGCCGCTCGGTGCCATCCCTTCGCGGGCTGATTCAGGACGGCCGGCTTGTGGAAGGGACGCACTGGAAGTGGTCGCCTGACAATCGCCAACACATCAACCTTGAGGCATACGACGAATGGGTCGCAACGAGCAATTCGAAGGGATCTACGCGCGGGAGGCGTCCATCCTCGTCAGCTTCCAGTGGGAAAAGAAGCGGTTCCGAGAACGACTCGAACTCGCACCGACAGCCGTCAACCTTCGCGCCGCTGCACGCCTGAGAGATGAAATCACATCGGCCATTCGCATCGGGAAGTTCACGATCGAGGACTTCGCACGGTACTTCCCGAAATCGAAATGGCTGCTCGACAAGTCGGCTCATTCGGTCGCCAGCCATTTCGGCGCCGTCGCTGACTCTTGGCTCGACTTGGCGCGGGCTGAGTTGGAAGAAACGACGGTGCGTGAGTACGAAAACGCTCTGAACCGGTATTTTCGCCCCGTGTTTGGGATGCGCCCGATCCGCTCAATCACTTACGAAGATCTGGCGACCTACGTTGCCGGACTGCCGTTCAAGAGCGCGAAGACCTTCAACAACGTCATGACGCCAGTTCGACGCGTCTTCTCCTTCGCCCTTACTGCTCGGAAGATCGAACACGACATCACGCGGGATATCAAGAGCCGCAAGAACCAGAAGGCGGCGCCGGACCCTTTGGACGTTTCAGAGATCGACGCTGTGCTCGCGCACATCGGGAAGAAATACGGTGACGTCTGGCTCAACTACTTCGAGTTTGCATTCTTTACCGGGCTGCGGCCGTCAGAACTGATAGCGCTGCGCTGGCCGTCCGTCGACTTCAGACGTCAGCAAGTACGCATCGAAGAATCCCGCGTGCGAGCGCTGGACAAAGGCACCAAGACGCATAAGGGGCGGGATATAGACTTGCAGACGCGAGCCTTCCAGGCGCTGACCCGGCAAAAGAAGCACACATATCTCGCGGGCGAGCAGGTGTTCATCAATCCGAACTCGGGGGAGCGGTTCCACGATACAGCGCCGCCGGTCCGCATCGTCTGGCGCCCTACGCTCAAAGCGGTGGGGATCCGCGACCGAGACGCTCGCCAGACCCGTCACAGCTTCGCCACGATGTGCCTGCATGCAGGGATGAACCCCGCCTACATCGCTCGCCAGATGGGGCATACAAACCCACGCATGTTTTTCGAGGTCTACTCAAAGTGGATAGACGGCGACGCCAGCGAACGCGAGAAGGCCAAGTTGGACGCGCTATTCGCCGCCGGCAAGCGCGATGCCGTGTGACAAATTTTGTGACAAACATACAGAATTAGACTGAGTTTACCGGCCCGAAACCCGCATAAGACCGTAAAGAATTCAGGCTAATTCCCTCTGCAACAGATTCGATTCCTGTCGGGGGGACCAAATACGCATTTGGCGCATCGCAAGAATGGCCGAAATGCCCCGCGTAGCGGGGCTCGACGGGGCATTTTTGTTGCCTCCGCCCAATGCGATGACCGTGCCGGCGTTCCGCTATGGCGCCGCGCTTCGCAGCGACTCACTGCAGACCGCCTCCCCCCCCCTTCTCACACCGCGCCAGCATCGGGCACTTCAAATATTTTGCCGTCCGGCAAAAGCATCTGCCCCGTTGGCAAAAGTGGCGTCGAAATGCAATGGCCCGCCTCCTCTATCATGTCCGGCGTGCCAGCTCCCTAGTATGTCGCAGATGTCGTAGGCGCTGCGTTGCCGCGCCATCTGCCCGGCGCCGTGATTTCGCCTGTCCTTGCCCCCTTTTCGATGCCAAGATTCGCATGACGAAGCCTTCGCAGCGCGCCGCTCACTCCCCAACCCCTTACGCCGGGGACACCCCTGCCGCCAATGCCATCGCCCATGCCTGGGCCCAGGTCGGCGCGGCACTCAGCCCGCATCCGAATTGCCCGCTTCCCGCCTGGACCGGCGGTGGCCAAACGTTGCATCAACATCTCTTGATCGTCGGCGCGGGAGACGACGCAGAACTGCTCAGTCAGCTCCGCCATCTGGAAATCGCCGCCGCTCGCTTTGGCAAGGTCGGATTTGTCGGCCCCGCGAGTTTGCGCCGACTGGTGGAATGGTCGATCGGGGAGCGCGTGGTTGTGCTCTCACGAATGCCGCGCGATGTATCGGACTGGGATTTGCGCTGCCCGCTTGGCACGCTTGCGCGCGTGCTGGGGCCGCAGGCCGCCTCGGCACACGCCGGACGGCCCTTTCTACGCGTTCCCGCTACCCCAGCACGGCACTGGCGCGATCGGCTTGCAGCGGCCGCACAGCACGGACTCTGCGTCGGCCTCGCGGGATTGCATGTCTTCGACGCCGAAGCCCAAGCGCCCGTGGCATGTGGCACCGCCCGATTCACTGCGCTTGCACCGCTGCTCTGCGTACCGGGCGTTTCCTGGGTACCACTGGGTCGCCCCGCCGGTGACACGTCCCACGCCATTCCGCCCGAAACCGTCGACTGGATCGACTGGCGCGCCGACTGTGATGATCTCGCCGACGAGGCCTCGCTCATCGACAACCTGGATCTGGTGATTTCTTTAGACGCCACACACGCGGACTTGGCCACAGGATTGGGCGTGCCGGTCTGGCGGTTGCATGCCGCGGCGACCATGTCCTGCGGCAACGAAGCCCGACGCGAGCCATCGGACAGCCCCGAGGGCGTCGCCGATGCGCGCGCCCCTCACCCACGCTTCGTCGGGGATGATTGGCACAGCGTCATCGACGCGGCGACCCAGGCACTGCTCGCCATGGCCACCGGGTTTCAAGGCTGGACGCGCTAACCGCCGCGCGCTACCGCCGAAAGTCCGCCGCAGCGGCACCTCCGTGCGTCAGGCGGCCCAGCGGTCGCCCACCTGTGCCGTCTTGACCCACGCCATGAACGCTGCCGCCTCGGGCGTATCTGCCGGCGCCGACCAACTCGCGTAGTCTGATTCGACGAACGGCCGATAAGGGCCGTGCTTTACCTCGAAAATCACGGCCCCCGGGTCCAGCGAAAGCACCGTGTGGAAGACGCCCTGCGCCGTCTCCGTTACGCTCGTGTCCTCGCCCAGCAGCTTGCGGTCCGTCACCACGCCTGCCTCGTCGAATGTCAGCACGACAAAGCGTCCGCGCAGCGCCGTGAGCAGTTCCCACGTGTAACGATGCAAGTGCGGGCGAATGTACGTCGCCGGCTCCATCGCAATGGCCAGGCGCTGAATCGGATCGTCCAGCGACTCATGCAGGTTCTGGTTCATGCGCGCACGCGGCGATTGCTCGGCTTGCTGGGTCAGCGCGTCGAGCGCAGCAAAAGTCAACGTTTTCATAGGGGAATCGTGGGGAGTCTGGGGGATGAAGCCTTCGCGGCATCGCGGCGACGGCCACGAGTGTAGCAAATCGATGGCCGCCGCCCGTCCATAAAAAAACCCGCCTCGCGGCGGGTTTCTCACTTCGCACTTCACTGCACCCGAAGGGTGCAACGCCGTGCTTAGTACATCTTCTTTTTCAGGGTCTGGCTGCGCAGACGCTTACGCAGACGGGCCACGGCAGCAGCCTTCTTGCGCTTGCGCTCGGCCGTCGGCTTTTCGTAAGCCGCACGTGCCTTGACTTCCTTGATCAGGCCCGTGCCATCGATGGCGCGGCGGAAACGACGCAGTGCGACTTCAACGGGTTCACCGTCTTTAATCAGAATCTTGGTCATGCAATAGCTCGTATAGTGAATTGGCTCGCGAGAGCCGCAAATTTAACTTACCGGGCAAAAACACCCTTCCCCGCCCTGCAAGAGACCTCTCCTGCCAGGCACGACGAACGGCTTTGCCACGGACTGCACTACACCACATCCGGCGGGACCGCGAATCACCTCCTCTGCGATCTCCCGATTGGCTTTCAACGCCCGGCTCGCTTACCGCGAACCCTGCATCGCGCCTTCCAGACTGGCTGAACGGTTGATTGATGGCAAAGCGGCACGCTCATCGTTCGTCAATGAGAACCGCCTCCCTCGATGCCCAGATTTTGGACAAGGTCGGGATTATACACACAAATCGCGGAAAATGTACATGACTGGATTGTCAGCGATCGACAGCCGCGACCGCCGGCACTTTCACGGCCCTGGGCTTTGCCGTCCTGACGGACTTCACACCCATCGCCGCCTTTGCAGGTTTGAGAGACTTGGCCGCCTTCGCCGCCGTCGCCAATTCGAGGTCGATCGTGCGCTTGAGCCCTTCGATGATGGGCGCGGCCAGATCGTCGGCAAAATGATCGAACCAACGCTTGGCCTGCAGGAGCTTCTTTCCGCCAAGACGCCGCTTGTGATCCGCATCGTCGGCAAGCACCTTGGCCGAGAGTCGCGCGCGCCCCTTGGGCAGACGTTCGAGAACGGTAACGATGATGTACCCGCGATAAGGCGTCTTTTGCTCGGCAGACATATTGCCCCCTGATGTACCCGCCTCGCGACGGGCATGGACCGGATCGAAGCCACGATCTGAGTGACGTGGATGAATCTGATCGTACCACGACGCAATCTGCGTGCGCGCAGGCAGGCGATCGATGCGGGAAGTTCGCGCGGGCGACGGCGGCGACGGACCTCGCCCCGCCGCCCATTCACTACACGCCCGCCCCTCGCTCAGGAGGCAACGTGCAATGAATCCTCCGGAAACAGTTTGCGCATGAATAAAGAATCCCCGCTACCGGTGACAAGGAGCCGATGAGTCGCGCGTGTCGCCGCAATGTAAAAGAGGCGAGCCTCTTGCTTCAGATCGGCTTCATCCAGCGACATCGCTCCGACGCCGGGCACGGCTACAAACGGATACTCCAGGCCTTTGCTGGCGTGCATGGTCAATACGGTGACCGCGTCCGCACTGGGGGAAAACCGCTTGCGATCTCGCTGCTGCCACTGGTAGGGGATTCGCGCCTTCGCCAGCGCGTCAACGCACGCCTGGCCGACACTCCATGTCCGATAAACGATCGCCATGTCCTGCCACGCCGTGCCTTGCTGATGTGCCTGTCCCATTTGCTTCGAAATGGCTTCGGCCTCATCGGCAATCGACGGAAGTTTGATCAGCATGGGTTGTGGCCCCTCTCGCCCACAGCTGATCGGACGAATCAAAGGCACCCCATCGTCGTCAGTGGCCTTCGCGTCCAGAATGTCCTCGGCCACGCTCGCGGCAAGCGCGAGTATTTGCCGCGTATTCCGATAGTTGATCTTGAGAATCGTCGTGCGTCCCTGCGCCTGCACGCCAACGCTCTTGAAGCTGAATCCCTGCCGCTCGGAACGATTGAAGATCGATTGCGCATCGTCATACAGCACGAGCAAATGACGGCATTCCGGCGAAACCATTTGTACGACAAGCTTGAACCAGGACGGCTCGAAGTCGTGGCCCTCGTCGATCAGCACGGCGGCGTACTGCGCCGCAGGAATACTGCCTCGATCAACGGCGTTGATCACGCACTGAACCAGTTCCGCAAAAAACCGTTCACCCGCCCCTTTCGGGCGCGTGACGTGATAGGCATTCAATTGATCCGAACACCAACCGTGAAAATGTCGGACGATGACCTTGGCCGACAAGCCCTTGGCCTCCATGACCGATTGGATCTTTCGGGAAAGTGGCTCGCTGAAACAAAGCACCAACACGGGCTTGTCCGATTGCGTGGCCAGGTATTCGGCGCGATAACCGAGGATCATCGTCTTTCCCGACCCTGCCACGCCGTGAATGACGCGGTGACCATCGCCCAGGCTTCGTGCCAACTGCTCCTGCTGCACGTCCATGACGGCCATGATGTCGGGCAGTTCGATCTGATCCGACAGCAGGTCGAGCTGAGTCGCCTGCACGCGCACTTCCGGGAAAAGAATCCATCGAAATCGATCGATCTGCGGCAGCGTCAGTTTTTCGCGGAACTGGAACTTGAACATTTGCCACAACCGGGTCTGAAACGCTTCCGCGTCGACAGACTCCGTCATTTCGTCGGCGCAAATGACTCTCGAAGGCTCGAGCGCATGCCCCAAACCGCCATCCGTGAACTGCTTGCGCGTCATGTTCGGCAACACGACGCCGAACGTCCAGGGCAGTCGCAATTTCCCCGCGTAGGGATGCCCCGCAGGATTCACCAGTTGCGGATCCCGCTCAAGCGCATTGACGATGTCGAGCGTATATCGACGCGCCTGCTCAAGCGGACTGATGACGGTTTTGGGGCCGTTGCTGCCCAAAATTTGCCAGTCGCCGCGATCGGCACGCAGGACGGTCGAAATCTTCCAGTCCTTGACTTCGAGGATGAGCAACCCACGCTGAGGGTGAAGCACCACAAAGTCCGGATACGACTGCATCGTGGCGACGGGAACGTCATACCAGATCAGATAGTCGTTTTCGAGTTTCTGCTCCAGCCGCTCGGCGATTCTGCGTTCGCCGGGCTGCATTCTGCCCGCGCACGAGGACAGAGAGGGAATGATCGTTGCCATGCGCTTCCAAGATTTAACGAAATTGGCCGTCAAAGTATCGATGTATCGTCTTTGAAGTTATCCAGCTTTCGTTATCGTTTGCAAGGCCAGCACGTTTCGTCAAACCGCCAGAACGTATGCACACCGACGTCACGGGGCGGCTCAAGGCCGCTGCGCGGCTAGCGCAGTTGCGACGAGCCAATTAGCCCGTTCGTATGAATATCGGATACATCCCAACCGGAAGCCTCGCTCGGCGGTTAAGTCATTCGACAATGCGAGATACGCGATGCGCGTCCACGACCGTCGCGTGAATTTACATTGGATTACTAATCAACATGGAGGCAAGAGACCGTCATGGCGCGCAAATGGCATGCCCAGCGCGCGGCAGGGACACGCATAACGAACCACGCGGCGCATGCACACGCGCAAGACGTTGTCGTTAATGCCGTTGGGAAATTGCAAGGGCAGAGAATAGGGACAATAGATGTTGCCTGTCCCAACCCCTTGAATTTAGTGGTCGGAGCGATAGGATTCGAACCTACGACCCTCTGATCCCAAATCAGATGCGCTACCAGGCTGCGCTACGCTCCGACGAAGAGCACGCATTCTAGTGGGTTCGGCGCACCGCGTCAAATCAATGTGCGCTGCGTCGGCATTTTTCCATCCACCGCTGGCAAAATAGTCGTCTCGCAGCGGCTCGCCGACGGTCATGCCGTCGCCACGAAACCTCGTCATAGTGGGAGGTTCACCATGTCCGAACCTGTGTCGATGAACCTAATTCTCTGGCGTCACGCCGACGCCGAAAACCTGCCTGCCTCCCTCGCCCTCAGTGCCCAGGCCGATCTGGCCCGCGAGCTCACCGACCGTGGCCGCAAACAGGCCGAAAAGGCCGCCCAATGGCTGCGCCCGCGTCTCCCAGAAGACGCCCTTATCCTCTCCAGCCCTGCGTTGCGGGCGGTCCAGACCGCTCAGGCGCTTACCCCCAAACCACGCATCGTGCACGATCTCGCCCCCGGCGCGAACGCCATGACGCTGCTGGGGACGATCGGCTGGCCCGGCAATGTCCAGACGGTCGTGCTCGTCGGCCACCAACCCGCCCTCGGCCAACTCGCCGCCCTGCTGCTGACCGGCCAGGAAGCCTACTGGACGATCAAGAAGGCCGGCATCTGGTGGCTCTCCTCACGCCGCCGCGAAGACGAGAGCCAGGTGGTCGTGCGCGCCGTCGTCAATCCCGACCTGCTCTAAACCGAAGGCGACGGCGGCGCCTCCCTCTCCTTCCCCCCCGTGAATTGGCTGGCGCAAGGGGCCCAAAACGCGCCCTGACATCATGACACCGGACGTTTTGTCATAGAATTGTCACATACCGTTCACGGAATCGACATTGATGCTTTTTAAAGTACGTCGCAACGCGACCGTCAAACAAAGGGCCTTTATGCGCGACCTGCCGAACCCCACCATGCCGCTCTCTTCGTTGACCCCCACCTCGCGGAGGCGTCTTCCTCGCCCTGAAACGCCTGTCAAGCCGAATCTGGGTGTGGCGTGGGCACGCGACGAAAGCGAGCTTCGGGAAGCCCAACGCCTGAGATACCACGTCTTTGCCGAAGAAATGGGCGCGTCGGTCAAGGGCCCCGCAGGCCTGGATGTCGACGAGTACGACCAATACTGCGACCACTTGATCGTACGCGATCAGGACTCGCTCAAGGTGGTCGGCACCTACCGCGTACTGCCCCCGGGTCAGGCCAAGCGCCTTGGCCGTTTGTACTCCGAAGGGGAATTCGATCTCTCCCGGCTGGACCATCTGCGCCCGAAGATGCTCGAAACCGGCCGCTCGTGCGTGCATGCCGAATACCGCAACGGCGCCGTCATCATGGCGCTCTGGAGCGGTCTGGCCGAGTATATGCTGCGCAACGGCCTGGAGACGATGCTCGGTTGCGCCAGCGTGCCGATGGCCGACGGCGGCCACTACGCCGCCAGCCTCTATCGCAAGCTGCAGGACACCGCCATGGCGCCGGCCGAGTACCACGCCGTGCCGCGCATCGCGCTGCCGGTGAGCGAGCTGCAATCGACGCTGGAGGTCGAGCCGCCCGCCCTGGTCAAGGGATACCTGCGCCTAGGCGCCCGTATTTGCGGCGCCCCGGCCTGGGACCCCGATTTCAACACCGCCGACTTCCTCACGTTGTTCCGCCTGTCCGACATCAACCCGCGCTACGCACGCCATTTTCTTGGCGCGGAACTGCTGAACAAGCTCAAACAGGCCTGAACGCCTGCCGCCTCCGCCCAAGTCGTCCGTCCCGCCAACGGACACAAAAAAGCCCGGCAGATGCCGGGCTTCGTCGTTTGCCCCCCCGCCCTCAACAGGCGGGCTGGCCCTCATGCGTCAGGCGTACACGACCTTGTAGCGCATGCCGATCTTCTCCCACTCCTGCGCCTCACGCTGCAGGCTATAGTCGGTCAGCGGATTGGCGTCGATCCACGCGCGTGCCACCGACACCATGAAGCCATCGCCAAGCCGTTTGACCTCGATGGCGTCCGGCAACGCATCCGTGCGGCGGCGACAGAACAATACCGCCAGGCGCAGACAGAACAACAGTTGCCAATCGACCTGCTGCGCCTGTGAGGCCAACTTGCCCAGCTTGCCGACATGCCCCAGCAACAGCTCGGCCAATCGCGCCTGATCGGGGCGCGAAAAGCCCGGCATATCCGCATTGCTGCCGATATACGCCGAATGCTTGTGGTACGCGCTGTGCGAGATCGACAATCCCATCTCGTGCAACGACGACGCCCAGTTGAGCAACGCCTCGCCTTCCCCGCGACCGTCGTCCAGTTCCCCCGCCGCGCCGTCGTCCTCGAGCACCTCGACCGCCTCGACCGGCAACTGGCGATACAGCCGAATCGCCAGGCGTCCTACACGCTCGGCCTGTGCACGGTCCACGCCATACCGACGCACGAACTGTTCGACGGTCACCGCCCGCATATCCTGATGCTGGGTACGCCCCAGCAAGTCGTACATCACGCCGAGCCGCAGCGCGGCGTCGGTCGTCTCCATATGCTCGACCTCGAGTTCATTGAAGACGGACAACATGATGGACAGGCCGCCCGGCAGCACCGGAATTCGATCTTGCTTGAGCCCCGCCAGCTTGAGGCGGTTGGCGTTCTCCGCCTTGATAAGCGCGCGCTTGAGGCGCTCGAGCCCACCGCGCGTGAGGCCGTGCAAACCGCCGTCGTTGAACCCATTGGCTTCGAGCAATTCGGCCAGCGCACGTGCCGTTCCCGACGAGCCGATCGCCTGCGACCAGGCGGCGTCACGATAAGTCGCCGCAATGATCTGAATCTCGCGACGAGCGGCCAGTTCGGCCTGCTTCATCGCGTATTCGTCGACGTTGCCGCTGGGAAAGAACTGCCGGCTATGACTCACGCAGCCGATATACAGGCTCTCCATGATGAGCGGCTCGTAATCCTGCCCGATAATGAATTCGGTGGAGCCCCCCCCAATATCCACGACAAGTCGGTTACCCTGGCACGTCGGCACCGAGTGTGCGGCACCCGCATAGATCAGGCGCGCCTCTTCCCGCCCGGCAATGACTTCGATGGGAAACCCGAGCGCGTGCTGTGCCTCACCAAGAAAATCGTCGGCGTTCTTGGCGACACGCAGCGTGTTCGTGGCCACCGCGCGGACCTTGTCGGGATGAAAGCCCCGCAGCCGCTCGCCAAAGCGCTTGAGGACGTCCCAGCCGCGTTGCTGCGACGGATGATCGAGGTACTTCTCGTCGTTCAGGCCCGCCGCCAGCCGAACCGGCTCGCGCAGCGCATCGACCTGATAGATCTGCGTGCCGGCGGACGTTTCCTCCACGCGGCCGATGATCAGGCGAAAACTGTTCGAGCCGAGATCGACGGCCGCTAACAAGGGCGAGGGAGTACTCATGTCGGGATGCGCCTGAGCGAAGGGTGCCGGAGTGGAGGACGTATCACACGAAAAGCATGACGCGCACTCGACAAATAAATGACGAATACGCTACAAATCGAATATGACACGTCGTTGACAAATGTGAACGTCATATAACTGTAACAATACGGATGAAGAATTCACGCCAATCCCATGTCTTTCGCACGGTCACCATGAATTATCCGCTGCTCAACCGCGAGCTGGGCATTCTG
Source organism: Pandoraea sp. 64-18 (assembly GCF_001899225.1). NCBI lineage: Bacteria > Pseudomonadati > Pseudomonadota > Betaproteobacteria > Burkholderiales > Burkholderiaceae > Pandoraea > Pandoraea sp. 64-18. The sequence continues at coordinate 558,735 of NZ_MKVU01000006.1, forward strand.
GCGTTCAATGAACGCGTACTCGCCCAGGCAGCCGACCCCGCAACGCCGCTGCTGGAACGCCTTCGCTTTGTCTGTATCGTGAGTAGCAATCTGGATGAGTTCTTCGAAATCCGCGTCGCCGGGCTGAAGGAGCAGATGCGCGAAAATCCGGGCATGCTCACACCCGACGGCATGACGTTCCAGCAAGTTTACACGCAAGTTTGCGCCCGGGCGCAAGCGCTGGTGGAAAAGCAGTACGCGATGTTCGATAGCCTGCTGCCCTGCCTCGAAGCCGAAGGCATCGCGTTTCACCCGTCCGGCCAGTGGAACGACGCCCAGGTCGAATGGGCCCGCGACTACTTCCTGCGCGAACTCGTGCCGGTCCTCACGCCGATCGGGCTCGATCCCGCACACCCGTTCCCACGCGTGCTCAACAAGAGCCTGAACTTCGCCGTCGAACTCGAAGGCAAAGACGCCTTCGGACGCGACGCCGAACTCGCCATCGTCCAGGCCCCGCGCGCCCTGCCCCGGCTGGTTCCCATGCCTCCAGGGCTCGCCCCCTTGCCGAACAGCTTCGTGCTGCTCAGCTCGCTCATGCTGCGCTTCGCCAGTGAACTGTTCCCAGGACTCACGGCCAAAGGCTGCCATCAGTTCCGCGTCACGCGCAACAGCGATCTGTTCGTCGACGAGGACGAAATCACCAACCTGCGCACCGCGCTGCAAGGCGAACTCCCGGCCCGCCATCTCGGCGACGCCGTACGTCTCGAAGTCGATGCCGGCACGCCGTCGCGCCTCGTGCGACGCCTCCAAACGGAATGCGGCCTGACCGACTCGGACTGCTACCGCGTCAAGGGCCCCGTCAACCTCGTGCGCCTGATGCCGCTGCCCGAGATGGTCGACCGCCCGGACCTCAAGTTCGCGCCATTCGTGCCGGCGCTGCCCAAGCGCATGAGCGCGGCGCCCGCGATATTCGACCTCATCGACCAGGGCGACCTGCTGCTGCATCACCCGTATGACAGCTTCCAGCCGGTGCTGGAGCTGCTGCTGCAAGCCGCTCGCGACCCTGACGTGGTGGCCATCAAGCAAACGATCTACCGTACCGGCAACGAATCCGCGCTGATGGATGCCCTGATGGAGGCGGCCCGCAACGGCAAGGAAGTCACGGTCGTGGTGGAGCTGCTTGCGCGCTTCGACGAAGAGACCAACATCAACTGGGCAGCACAGCTCGAAGCGGTCGGCGCTCACGTGGTCTACGGCGTGGTCGGTCATAAGTGTCACGCGAAGATGCTGCTCGTCGTGCGCCGCACGCGTCAGGGCAAGAAGACGTTCCTCAAACGCTACGTCCATCTCGGCACCGGCAACTATCACCCGCGCACGGCCCGTCTGTACACGGACTTCGGCCTGATGACCGCCGACGAGGCGCTGTGCGCCGACGTCCACATCGTCTTCCAGCAACTGACAGGCATCGGCCGGCAGACCCAGTTGCAGGGCCTGTGGCAATCGCCGTTCACGATGCACACGCATCTGCTCGAGGCGATCCGGCACGAGACGGAAGCGGCCGCGGCCGGCAAGAAAGCCCGCATCATCGCGAAAATGAATGCGCTGCTCGAACCGACGATCATTGCCGAACTGTACAAAGCGTCGCGCGCGGGGGTGAAAATCGATTTGATCGTGCGCGGCGTGTGCTCGCTGCGCGCCGGTGTACCAGGCCTTTCCGAGAACATTACCGTGCGCTCGATCGTCGGGCGCTTTCTCGAACACCATCGCATCTATTACTTCTATGCGAACGGCGACGAGAAAGTCATGCTTTCAAGCGCCGACTGGATGGAGCGCAACTTCTTCCGTCGCGTGGAGGTGGCCTTTCCGGTACGAGACAAGCGCCTGAAGGCCCGCGTGATTCGCGAGGGTCTGATGGTGCCCCTGCGTGACAACACCGCCGTGTGGCTGATGCGTCCGGACGGCACCTACGTGCGTCGCAAGCCGGGCAAAAGGCCGTTCAACAGCCAGATGGCTTTGATGCAGGAACTCGCCCAGCACGTGCAGACCGGTACGCGCGGCTGACCTGACCGGTCATCGGTCATCGGTCAGCCGTGCGCGTGTACCGTGCGCGCCAAGTCGCCCAGGTTTAGCCGTCTACGGTCAAACGTGGCGCAGCGGCGTCGACCGGCGCGCGCTGCGTCACGCGCGTGGGCGGAAACTGAATGGCGAACGTGCTGCCGCGCCCCACCTCGCTCGTCACCTTCAGATCGGCCTGATGGCGCGTCAGCACGTGCTTGACGATCGCGAGGCCGAGGCCGGTACCGCCCGTATCGCGCGATCGGCTGCGGTCGATACGGTAGAAGCGTTCTGTGAGCCGAGGAATATGTTCCGCCGGAATCCCCAGCCCGGAGTCGGTCACCGCGAAGCGGGCACCGCCGTCGTCCGTCGGCCCCCACTCGATGCGGATTTTGCCGCCCGGCGGCGTGTAGCGCACCGCATTGCTCACCAGATTGCTGAACGCGCTGTGCAGCTCGCCTTCGGCGCCACGCAAATCGAGTCCGTCGGCCTGCGTGACTTCGATCACATGTTGCCCCTGCGAGAGCCCTTCGGCGTCGCTGCGTAGCGAGCGCATCTGCATGCCCATATCGATGCGCTCGTCCGGCGGCGGCTTGCCGCTGCCTTCGAGCTTCGCCAGCGTGAGCAGATCGTTCACGATGTTCTGCATACGCGAGGCCTGCTGGCGCATGATCTCGACATAGCGCTGGATCTCCTCGGGCGAGAGCGGCAGCTCGCCGACCGTCTCCAGAAATCCGGAGAGCACGGTCAGTGGCGTCTTGAGTTCATGCGAGACGTTGGCCACGAAGTCACGGCGCATCGAGTCGGTGCGTTCGAGATCGGTGACGTCGAGCGAAATCATGAGCTTGCGATGGTCGCCATACGGGAACACCTGCATGGACAGCACGTTGTTGCGCTTCTCGCCCATGTGGTGCATGAGCAGCGCCTCGTCGTAGCGCTCCGACGACAGGTAGTGCACAAAGGCCGGTGTGCGCAGGAGATGCGTGATTTGCTGACGCAGATCACGCTTGGCGTCGATACCGAAATGCGACTCGGCAATCGCATTGCACCACTCGATCTGGTTGTGCTCGTCGAGCATGATCACGCCGTTGGGCGATGCCTGGATCGCCTGGATGAAGCGAGCGTGCTGTTGTTCCACCTGCTTGACCTGGTTATGCCAGCGCTTGGCCAGCTTGTGCAGCCGGTAATAGATTTCCCCCCACAACCCGAGTGCACTCGGCACCTCACCATAGACTGGGGCGTCAAGCAAACGCCAGAGGCGCTGGGCGTGATAGACGTTGAAGAGGACTTGTGTGACCAGCAGAAAGATGGCCGCGATATAGCCCACGCTCGCGCCAAAGAACCAGCCGATGGCCGTCGAGATGAAGGCTTGCAGGATCAGGAGCGTCAGCGCACGGGCCCAGATGATATTCATAGACGATGCACAGGGGTTTTGCCGCCCACGCCCCATGGGACAAGGGCGGCATTGGCACGGCAGGCCTCGCCCGAAGGCGAGGCGCGATGCCTCAAGCCGACTTCGTCAAACGGTAGCCGCTGCCGCGTACGGTCTCGATCATAGCATCGTGGCCGGCCGGCTTGAGCGCGGCGCGCAGACGCTTGATGTGCACGTCCACCGTGCGCTCTTCCACGAACACGTGATCGCCCCACACCTGGTCGAGCAACTGCGAGCGGCTGTGCACGCGCTCCGGATGAGTCATGAAGAAGTGCAGCAGGCGGAATTCCGTCGGTCCCAAATCCACCTTGATGTCGCCGCTCGACTGATGGCTCGTAACGCGATGCGTCGCCGGATCGAGCTTCAGGCCGTTCACGCTCACCGCGTCTTCGGTCAACTGCGGCGCACGGCGTCGCAGCACGGCCTTGATCCGCGCCATCAGTTCCTTCGGCGAGAACGGCTTGGTGACGTAATCGTCCGCGCCGATCTCCAGGCCCATCACCTTGTCCTGCTCTTCGCTGCGGGCGGTGAGCATGATGATCGGCACGTGCTTGGTGCGCTCGTTTGCCCGAAGCTCTCGTGCGAACGTCACGCCTGACTTGCCTGGCAGCATCCAGTCAAGCAGCACCAGGTCGGGCAGCACGTCACTGATCAGCGTGAGTGCCTGCTCGGCGTTGTAGGCCCGAATCGGATAGTGACCCGCGTGTTGCAGATTAACGGAGATCAGCTCGGAGATCGCCGGCTCGTCTTCCACGATCAGAATGCTGCTGGGCATCGGTTTCCTCTCAAACCTTCAATGATGTCGGGCCGTTCATTCGCCTTGCACTTGGCGCTGCAGGTCTTCGCGCGAAATGTGCCGGACGTCGGTGCCCTTGACAATGTAAATGATGAATTCCGCAATGTTCTTCGCGTGATCGCCGATGCGCTCGATCGCCTTGGCGATGAACAGGAATTCCAGGCCCGCCGAGATGGTGCGCGGATCTTCCATCATGTAGGTCACCAGCTTGCGCACGAAGCCACGGAATTCGTTGTCGATGGCCTTATCGTCGCGCACGATCTCGGCCGCGGCCACGATGTCGAGACGCGCAAACGCGTCGAGCGTGCGGCGCAGCAACTGAGCGGCCATGTCGCCCGAGAGTTTGATCTCGGCGAAGTTCACGGTTTGCGCCGCGCCGTCTTCCAGGAGGTGACGGGTACGCTTGGCGATCTTCTCGGCCTCGTCGCCTGCGCGCTCGAGGTTGGTGATCGACTTCGAGATCGAGAGCAGCAGGCGAAGATCGCGCGCGGTCGGCTGGCGACGGGCAATGATCTTGCTGCACTCTTCGTCGATCTCGACTTCCATGGTGTTCAGGCGCTGCTCGGTGGCGATCACTTCGTCGACCAGAGCACGGTCGAACGTGTTGAGCCCCCGCATGGCCGTCACGAGCTGCGATTCGACCAGGCCGCCCATTTCAAGAACGCGCGAGCAAAGCTGATTCAGGTCCGAGTCGAACTGGCTGGAAAGGTGTTTGTCGTTCATATCGAAATTCCTCGTGGGCATCAACCGAAACGGCCGGTGATGTAGTCTTCGGTCTCTTTACGGTCCGGCTTGATGAAGATCTTCTCCGTTTCCCCGAATTCGATCAATTCGCCCAGATACATATAGGCGGTGAAGTCCGAGCAACGTGCCGCCTGCTGCATGTTGTGCGTGACGATCACCACGGTGTAGTCGTCCTTGAGTTCGGCGATCAGCTCTTCGATACGGCCCGTGGAGATCGGGTCGAGCGCCGAGCACGGCTCGTCGAGCAGCAGCACTTCCGGGCGGATCGCAATGCCGCGCGCAATGCACAGTCGCTGTTGCTGACCGCCGGACAGGCCGTAGCCCGACTGTTGCAGCTTGTCCTTGACTTCGCCCCACAGCGCCGCCTTGGTCAGCGCCCACTCCACGCGGTCGTCCATTTCCGAGCGCGAGAGCTTTTCGAACAGGCGCACACCGAACGAGATGTTGTCGTAGATCGACATCGGGAACGGCGTCGGCTTCTGGAACACCATGCCGACCTTCGCGCGCAGCAGCGCAATGTCCTGCTTCGAGGTCAGCAGGTTTTCACCGTCCATGTTGATCTCGCCCTCGGCGCGTTGCTCCGGGTACAGGGCGTACATCTTGTTGAACGTGCGCAGCAGCGTCGATTTGCCGCAGCCCGATGGGCCGATGAAGGCCGTGACCTTGCGGTCGGGAATGCGCAGGTTGATGTTCTTGAGCGCGTGGTATTTGTCGTAGAAGAAGTTCAGGTTATTGACTTCAATCTTCGAGGGCAGTTTGATGTCTTGCGTCGGATTCGTCATGGTCGTCTTAACCGTCAGGTATGCGTGGTGTCGTCGCGTTGTATCGTCTCGCGTTGCCGCTTACTTCTTGGCAAACAGCGTGCGCGCCAGGATGTTCAGCAGCAGCACCCCGAGGGTGATGATGAACACGCCCGCCCAGGCGAGCGACTGCCACTCCGCAAACGGGCTCATGGCAAATTTGAAGATCGTGACCGGCAGGTTGGCCATCGGCTGATTCAGGTTCATCGACCAGAACTGGTTCGACAGCGCCGTGAACAGCAGCGGTGCCGTCTCGCCCGCGATACGCGCCACGGCGAGCAGCACGCCCGTCACGATACCGGCGATCGACGCCTTCAGCGTAATCTTGACGATGATGCGCCACTTCGGCGTGCCCAGAGCGAACGCGGCCTCACGCAAGTTGTTCGGCACGAGCTTGAGCATGTTCTCGGTCGTACGGATCACGATCGGGATCTGCAGCAGCGCGAGCGACACAATGCCGGCCCACGCCGAGAAGTGCCCCATCTGTGCCACGACCAGCGCGTACACGAACAGGCCGATCACGATCGACGGCGCCGAGAGCAGAATGTCGTTGATGAAGCGGGTGAGGCTCGCGAGCCACGACTTCTGACCGTACTCGGCCAGGTACACCCCGGCCAGAATACCCAGTGGCGTGCCGAGGAACGTGGCCACACCGACCATCACGACACTGCCCGCGATGGCATTGGCGAGCCCCCCGCCAGCCGTGTTCGGCGGCGGCGTCATTTCAGTGAACAGCGACAGCGACAGACCGCCGATGCCCAGCGAGAGCGTGGTGTAGAGAATCCACAGCAGCCAGATCAGGCCGAAGGCCATGGCCGCGAGCGACATCGCGATCGCAAAAATGTTCTTGCGGCGACGGTAAGCTTGCAGCCGCACGCGGGTCACGGCGTCGGTCGGCTTCACGGCTGGGGTTTCCAGTTCGAGCGCTTGTTGGGTCATTATTTACCTTCGCTTTTCTCAAGGCGCAACAGCATGAGCTTGGACAGCGCCAACACCACAAAGGTGATGAAGAACAGAATCAGGCCGAGCTCCATCAGGGCGGCCGTATGCAGCCCCGGGCCGGCTTCGGCGAACTCGTTGGCGAGCGCCGAGGTAATGCTGTTGCCCGGCGAATAGAGCGATACGTTGTCGAGCAGGTTCGTGTTGCCGATCACGAAGGTGACGGCCATGGTCTCGCCAAGCGCGCGGCCCAGCCCCAGCATGACGCCACCGATCACCCCCGTCTTCGTGAAGGGCAGCACCACGCGCCACATCACCTCCCAGGTGGTGCAGCCAATGCCGTAGGCCGACTCCTTGAGCAGCACGGGCGTGACTTCGAACACGTCGCGCATGACCGAGGCGATGTACGGAATGATCATGATCGCGAGGATCACACCGGCGGGCAGAATACCGATGCCCAGCGGCGGTCCCTGGAACAGCGCGCCGATGACCGGGACGTTGCCGAGCAGCGTCTGCAGCGGCTTCTGGAAGTACTGGCTGAAGATCGGGGCGAAGATCAGCAGACCCCACATCCCGTAGACAATGCTCGGGATGGCGGCGAGCAGCTCGATGGCCGTACCGAGCGGGCGGCGCAGCCATACGGGCGAGAGTTCAGTCAAGAACAGCGCAATGCCGAAGCTGACCGGCACCGCGATGATGAGCGCAATGAGCGACGTGACGAGTGTGCCGTAGATCGGCACGAGCGCGCCGAAGTGATCGGCGGGCGGATCCCATTCCTTCGTCCACAGGAAGGCGAAGCCAAATTTCTGAATCGACGGCAGTGCGCTGTACATCAGCGACACGATGATGCCACCGAGCAAGAGCAGCGTAATGAGCGCGGCCGCGCGGGTGAGCAGCGCGAAAAGAAAGTCGCCAACGGAAGACGGAGCGCGCTGCGCGCCTGCTGTTGCGAGGGGGCGGGTGGCTTCTGCCATGATGTCGTCTCAGCGTGAGCGCGCCGCCTGCCGTTGCCAGATCAGAGGTCGGGCTTCGGAACAGGCGGCGCGGATAATGCCGGGTTGAGGCCCGAGGCAATGCAACCGTGCATTGCCTCGGGCCAGCAAGGCTGCTTTAGATGCCGGCCTTGTGGGCCGACTCGGCAACCTTCGCCTTCCAACCTGCACGGATTTGCTTCAGCACCGCTTCCGGCAGCGGGATGTAGTCCAGTTCCTTGGCGGTCTTCTCGCCATTCTTGAACGACCAGTCGAAGAACTTCAGCACGTCGGCGCCCTGTGCTTCCTTGCCGGCGTCAGCCTTCTGGTGCACCAGCACGAAGGTGGCAGCCACGATCGGCCACGACTTGTCGCCCTTCTCGTTGGTCAGGATCTGGTAGAACGTCTTCGACCATTCGGCCTTGGCAGCTGCCGCGGCGAACGTTTCCGTGGTCGGCTCAACGGTCTTGCCGTCGGCGTTCGTCAGTGCCGTGTACGTCAGCTTGTTTTGCGTGGCGTAGGCCGACTCGACATAACCGATCGCGCCCGGCAGGCGTTGCACGAAAGCGGCGACGCCGTCGTTACCCTTGCCGCCCGTACCCGTCGGCCAGTTCACCGTGGTGCCTTCGCCAACCTTGCTCTTCCACTCGGCATTGACCTTCGACAGATAGTTCGTGAACACGAAGCTCGTGCCCGAACCGTCGGCGCGGCGAACCACGGCGATATCCGTATCCGGCAGCTTGACCTTCGGGTTCAGCTTGGCGATGGCCGGATCGTTCCACTTCTTGATCTTGCCCAGATAGATGTCGCCCAGCACCGGGCCCGACAGGACCAGCTCGCCCGCCTTCACGCCCGGCACGTTGACCACCGGCACGATGCCACCAACCACCGTCGGGAACTGGAACAGGCCTTGCTTGGCCAGTTCTTCGTCCGTCAGCGGAGCGTCCGAACCTGCGAAATCGACAGTCTTGGCCTGGATTTGCTTGATGCCGCCCGACGAACCGATGCCCTGATAGTTGACCTTGTTCGAGGTCGCCTTCTGGTAGGCGTCAGCCCACTTCGTGTAGATCGGCGCGGCGAACGTGCTGCCTGCACCCGTAATTTCGCCCGCAATCGCGCCAGCGGCAAACAGAATGCCAGCCATGCCGGCAATCGCAGTCTTCATCAGCTTCATGGATTTCTCCGAGTTGGTGTGGATACAGCGTGTGGTTGGCTCGAAGAATAGAGTCCGAATGTGACAATCATGTGTCATCTGTGAAAGCTCACAATATCGGCGTCATAAAGTTGACTCGGGATCGTCACGTTGCCGGAGGCATCTCTCGCCTCTCGTTGGGACCAAAAAGCCTTGTCTGGCAAGGGTTTAGGGTATCTCCAAGCACATGCCATCGCGCAAAACGCCCAATTCGGGACACATGTCAGCGCCGTGACACGGGTGCAAACCGTCTAACCATCCTAGGCCACCGTGTCACAAATGGAAATATCGGGTTGATCCGATTGCCATGATGGGAAGCCTGAACCGCAGGGGTGCGACAACGCGTTGACCGGCGCTTGCGCCCGCGGGATCGACTTCGATGAGGGGGATTCGGCGTTGTCTGCCGTGCCGCCCCACTCGGGGGGGCACGGCCCTGCCAGGACGGATGGCAGACCGGGCGCTCAGGGAACGCTCAGGCGGCCGATTTGACGACGTCGGCCAGATGCTGGGCGAAGGACGTGGCTTGGGAGGCTTCGCGGGCTTCCACCATCACGCGCAGCACGGGCTCGGTGCCCGATGCGCGAATGAGCACGCGCCCCGTATCTCCCAACTGAGATTCGACGGCGTTGCGCTCGTCGGACAGGCGCGCATCGCTCTGCCAGTCGTAGCCGGCCGGCGTACGGACGTTGATCATTTGTTGCGGGAACAGGCGCACGCCGTCGAGCAGCTTCGCCAGCGGCGGGTTGCCCGCGCGACGGATCGCCGCCAGCACTTGCAAGGCCGAGATGATGCCGTCGCCCGTCGTGTGCTTGTCCAGACACAAAATGTGGCCGGAGCCCTCCGCGCCAATCTGCCAACCGTGCTTGTGCAGTTGCTCGAGCACGTAACGGTCGCCGACCTTGGCGCGCACGAACGGCACCCCGAGGCCCTTGAGGGCGACTTCGACGGCCATATTGGTCATCAACGTGCCCACGGCACCCGGCACACCGCCATTGTCCAGCCGGTCCTTCACCAACAGATACAGCAGCTCGTCGCCGTTGTAGAGACGTCCCGCACCGTCGACGATCTGCAGGCGATCAGCATCGCCATCGAGCGCCACGCCAAGATCCGCGTGATTCGCACGCACGGCGCGCATAAGCGCATCCGGCGCCGTCGCCCCGCAGTCCTCGTTGATGTTGAAACCGTTCGGCTGGTTGCCGATCGCGATAACCTCGGCGCCCAACTCGTGGAACACATGGGGCGCGATGTGATACGCGGCGCCATTGGCGCAATCGACCACGATCTTCATGCCGCGCAAGTCGAAGTCGTTCGGGAACGTACTCTTGCAGAATTCGATGTAGCGGCCCGCGGCATCGTCCAGACGACGCGCCTTGCCGAGTTGCTCGGAGCGCACGCAGGTCATCGGATTGTCGAGTTCGGCTTCGATGGCCAGTTCGGTCTGGTCCGGCAGCTTGTTACCATCCGCCGAGAAGAATTTGATGCCGTTGTCGTGGTACGGGTTGTGCGACGCGCTGATCACCACGCCAGCCGCCAGGCGCAGCGCCCGGGTGAGGTAGGCTACGGCGGGCGTGGGCATCGGGCCCGCCATCATGGTGTCGACGCCGGCCGCCGCAAAACCGGCTTCCAGCGCGGCTTCGAGCATATAGCCGGAGACGCGCGTGTCCTTGCCGATCAACACCGTCGGACGGCCCAGCGTTTGGTTGCCGGCCAGCACGCGACCCGCGGCATAACCGAGTCGCAGCACGAACTCTGGCGTGATCGGACTTTCGCCCACCGTACCGCGAATCCCGTCGGTCCCAAAATAGCGTCGTTTCATCGTTGCATCGTTCCCAGTTGAGGCGCTGCGCCGGATGAGAGACCGGACGCGCGCGTCGTTCAATCTTTATATGTGCCGCCGTCAGACGGTGGGGGGCCACCGCCCCCGCCATTATCGCCGGCGCGCGTCCCCGCTGGGTCCCCATTGGCTTGCAGCGGTGGGGCCTTCCGGCGGGTTTGCCCGCAGCAGGGTTACTCGGCGTCGCGCACGGCGTGCCAGACCTTGAGCGCATCGACCGTCTCGGCGACGTCGTGCACGCGCACGATGGCCGCGCCCTGCTGCGCGGCACACATCGCTGCGGCGACGCTGGCCACCCGTCGCTCCAATGGCGCCTGACGCCCGGTAATTTCGCCGAGCATCCGCTTTCGCGACATGCCAACGAGCAACGGCAATCCATCGCGCGACAGCACACGCAAGTGTTTGAGCAGTGCGAGATTATGGGCGAGATTCTTGCCGAAGCCGAATCCCGGGTCGAGGTACAGACGCGACGGCGCAACACCGGCCGAAAGCAGTGCGTCCACCCGGCCGTCGAGGAACGCGGCGACCTCGGTGACAACGTCGGTGTAGATTGGTGCGTCCTGCATGGTCTTCGGGTCGTGCAGCATGTGCATGACGCACAGTGCGGCTTCGCTCTCGCGCACCGCGTCGATGGCACCGGGCTGCTGGAACCCCCAGATGTCGTTGATCATGTCCGCGCCAGCCGCGAGCACCGCGCGCATCACGCCCGGCTTATAGGTATCGACCGAGAGCGGCACGCCGCAATCGCGCAGCGCTTCGACGATCGGTACGACGCGTTCGAGTTCGGCGGCTTCCGACAGCGCTTCGGCGCCCGGACGGGTCGATTCCCCGCCGATATCGAGAATGTCGACGCCGTCGGCAATCAACTGTTCAGCATGGCGCAGAGCGGCGTCGCGCGCGACAAACTTGCCGCCATCGGAAAATGAGTCGGGCGTGACATTCAGGATGCCCATGACATGCACGCGGCGGCCATCGAGCTGGAAACGTGGGCCGAAGGCCAGCGTGGCGGGGGGGGCCGGGACGTCCGGTAACGCGCCTGCCTCGACGATATCGTCGGCGTCAGGGGACATGGGAGGAAGGGATTGCGACGGCTCGGAGGACATTCGGAAGCTCTGCTCAATAAGGCCAAATATAGCGGCCCGTTCGCCAGGACCGGACCTGCGCGCCCGAGATACCGGACGCTGCGTATGGGCGTAATGTTACCGGAATCACCCGTCACATCGACCATCGAAACACTCGGTAACACCGATATTCGTCGCGTTCCGCGCTCGGCGGCGGGCAGCGGGCAGCGGGCAGCGCCACCGCGTCTGAACGCAAAAAGGCCGGCGCAATGCCGGCCTTTCTGGGATGGCAGCGCTTGCGCGTGCCAGGCTTTTACGCGTTTAGACGGTCGCCGGGGTGTTGCTGGGCTTGAGCGGCGGATTGCCGCCCGACGCGCCACCGTTCGTCGGACCGTTCTTCGGCGGACGCGGCGGACGACCATCCATGATGTCGCCGATTTGCTCGCCGTCGATCGTTTCCCATTCCATCAGCGCCTGGGTCATCGATTCGACCTTGTCGCGGTTGTCTTGCAGCAACGTCTTGGCCAGGGCGTACTGTTCGTCCAGAATGCGGCGAACTTCCCCGTCGACCTTCTGCTGCGTGGCTTCCGACACGGACTTGGCGGACATCCGGCCGAACACCGAGTCTTGCTCCGTGTCGACGTAGACCATCGGTCCCAGGGCGTCCGACATCCCGTAACGTGTCACCATGTCGCGGGCGAGCTTGGTGGCACGCTCGAAGTCGTTCGAAGCGCCCGTCGACATCTTGTTGATGAACACTTCCTCTGCCGCACGGCCACCGAACAGGATGGCGATCTGCGTGAGCATCGTGTCGCGATACTCCGAGTACTTGTCGTGTTCCGGCAACTGCATCGTCAGGCCCAGAGCCCAGCCGCGCGGGATGATCGTGACCTTGTGCACCGGATCGGCACCCGGCAGCAGCATTGCCACCACCGCGTGACCCGACTCGTGATACGCCGTGGCACGTCGCTCTTCGTCGCGCATCACGGCCGACTTGCGCTCCGGACCCATGAAGATCTTGTCCTTCGCGTCTTCGAAATCGAGCATTTCGACGATGCGCTTGTTACGGCGCGCCGCGAACAGCGCGGCTTCGTTCACGAGGTTCGCCAGATCGGCGCCCGACATGCCCGGCGTTCCGCGCGCGATGACCGAAGCGTCGACGTCGTTCGAGATCGGCACCTTGCGCAGGTGCACCTTCAGGATCTGCTCACGGCCGCGGATGTCCGGCAGCCCGACGTAGACCTGACGGTCGAAGCGGCCCGGGCGCAGCAACGCCTTGTCGAGCACGTCCGACCGGTTCGTCGCGGCGATCACGATCACGCCCGAGTTGGCTTCGAAGCCATCCATCTCGACGAGCATCTGGTTCAGCGTTTGCTCGCGTTCGTCGTTACCGCCGCCCATGCCGGCGCCACGATGGCGGCCGACCGCGTCGATTTCGTCGATGAACACGATACACGGCGATTGTTTCTTCGCGTTTTCAAACATGTCGCGGACGCGGGCCGCCCCCACGCCGACGAACATTTCCACGAAGTCGGAACCCGAGATGCTGAAGAACGGCACCTTGGCCTCGCCGGCGATGGCGCGGGCAAGAAGCGTCTTACCGGTTCCCGGCGGGCCGACGAGCAGCACGCCGCGCGGGATACGACCGCCGAGCTTCTGGAATTTCTGAGGGTCTTTCAGGAAGTCGACCAACTCGCCGACTTCATATTTGGCTTCGTCGCAACCGGCGACGTCGGCAAACGTCACGGGATTGGCATTCTCGTCGATGAGGCGCGCGCGGGATTTGCCGAAGGAAAAGGCACCGCCCTTACCCCCGCCCTGCATCTGCCGCATCATGTAGAACCAGAAGCCGATGATCAGCAACGTGGGTCCGAGGTAGTAGAGCACGGACATGAGCGCGTTCGGTTCGTCATCGGCTTTGCCCGAAACTTGAACGCCATACTTCATGAGGTCGCCCACCATCCAGATGTCGCCGGGCGACACGATGGTGTATTTCTGGCCGTCGCTGGGCGTCACCTGAAGGCTGCGCCCTTGCACTATCACGTTCTTGACCTTGCCATTTTTGGCATCGTCCATGAACTGGGAGTACGTCACGCCTTCCTGGACGTGCGGCTTGTCGAACTGTTTAAACACAGTAAACAAGACCAGCGCGATGACCAACCACACCGCCGCTTTGGAAAACATATTATTGTTCAAAGCGTTGCTCCTTCATGAAATCGCTTCGCGCCAGGAATTCATTCTAATCCACTCGCAGGCGCACCGCCATAGTGATTCTTTACCGCCGCCATAGCGCCAGAGCGCAGGTTTGACGGGCATCAAGCCGGATTTTTCAATCCTCGTCCCAAAATGAACGTTTCGGAAGATTTATCTCGGGACGCCTTTGGCTTGCGCGGCGCCACGGTTTTGAACTGGTGCTTGAATTTTTCGACAATCTGGCTGTAGCCACTGCCGTGAAAACATTTGACCAGCAATGCACCCTCCGGTTTCAGGTGTCGCTGAGCAAAATCCATCGCCAGATCGCACAAATGCTCGATCCGCGCTGCATCGGCCGACGCTACCCCCGACAAGTTGGGGGCCATATCGGAAACTACAAGGTCGACTTTGCGTCCGGCGAGGATTTCTTCGAGCTGCACGAGCACGCTGTCCTCGCGGAAGTCACCCTGCAGGAAGGTGACGTCGGCGATCGGCGCCATCGGCAGGATGTCCAGCGCGATGATCGTGCCGTCGATACCCCCTTCCGTGCGCTTGCCGCCCGCGAGCTTGTTGCGCGCGTACTGACTCCAGCTCCCGGGCGTCGCGCCCAGGTCGACAATGACCTGACCGGGCTTGATCAGCCGGTCCTGCTCGTCGATCTCCTTGAGTTTGTAGGCCGCGCGGGCACGATAGCCCTCGCGCTGCGCCATTTTGACGTAGGGATCGTTGATGTGATCGTGCAGCCAGGCGTGGCTGAAACGGTTTTTTGCCATAATTCTTCAAAAACGCTGCGATTTTGCAGGATAATAGGCCCTTGCGCGCCCAAAATGCGCGAGTCGGCCTCTGGTATTTGCAGGTGCGCCGGCCGCCGCGTACGGGTGCATCCTAACTCGTTTGTCTCGTCTGTCCTCTATGCCCGCCCTGACCCTGACCCCGGCGCAACGCGCCGACTTGCGCTCCACCGCCCATGCGCTGAATCCCGTTGTTCTGATTGGCGCCGACGGCTTGACGCCGGCGGTGCTCAAGGAAATCGACGGCGCCCTGAAGGCTCACGAACTGATCAAGGTACGTGTGTTCGGCGACGAACGCGATGCACGCGTGGCCATCTACGAAGCCATCTGCGATCAACTCGGCGCAGCGCCGGTACAACACATCGGCAAGCTGCTTGTTCTGTACCGCCCGACGCCGGACGAAACGGAAGCGCCGGTTCGCTCCCGGACCGGCGGTACGGGTGCGACGGTCAAGGGCCGTGCCCCGCGCACTGTCACGGTCGTCAAGACCAGCACCAACGCGGGACGCCGTCCGACCGTCAAGAAAGTGACCGTTCGCGGCAACGAACGCATGACCGCTGGCGGCATCGTCAAGAAGGCCAAAAAGCGCCAGACCAGCGTCAAACGCCAACGCAACGACTGAGCGAACGGCACACCGCCGCCAGTTCTCGAAAAAACGCGCCCGGACAACAGGCGCGTTTTTTTATGGATGCCGCGATCGGATTGGCTGCGAAGCCAGCGTCGCCGCACCCCTGCGACACTCAGCTACGCACCGGCTGACGCCAGATCAGTGCCATGCCGAGCAGGCTTTGCAGCAGGTAGATGCCGCTCGAAATACCGTGAAGCATGCCAAAACGTGCAGCGAACGCCGACTGGCCGATCTCCACGCCCGCCGCGTCCGCCTGCGCGCGCAGATCCGCCATCAACGGCTGGAGGCCGAACGAGGCGATCAGCACACAGACCATCATCGCCACCGCCAGCCACCGCAGTCCGCGATAGCTGCGTGCCGCTTGGGCGTCGCCCGCACGCGCAATCAGCGCCGTCGCCAGCCAGACCAGCAGCACGCCGCAGACGAGACTTATCCAGGCTTGCGTGTGAAACAGGCGACCGGCGACCGTTCCGGCCATGGTGCGCGATTCCAGCACTGCGAAGAGCGTGGGCGCCACGACATAGCCGATCGCCCACTGACTACCGCACCAGAGGGTCGCAATCAGGCGGAACAGCCGTTCCAGCCGCGGTGCGCCGCGGGCGGACGTTACGTCAGACGTAGCGGACATCGATGATCTCGTACTCACGCACGCCGCTCGGGGCCTGCACTTCGGCCACATCGCCAGCGTACTTGCCAATGAGGGCACGTGCGATCGGCGAACTCACCGAGATCTTGCCGTGTTCCAGATCGGCTTCGTCGTCGCCGACGATCTGGTACAGCACCGTGCCGCCGTTGTCGAGGTCTTCGAGTTCGACGGTGGCGGCAAACACCACGCGCCCCTCGGCGTCGAGCAACGACGGGTCGATGATCTGCGCGGCGGAGAGCTTGGATTCGAGATCGGCGATACGCCCCTCGATAAAGCCCTGCTTTTCCTTGGCGGCGTCGTATTCCGCATTTTCCGACAGATCGCCCTGCGCACGAGCTTCAGCAATCGCAGTGATCACGGCCGGACGTTCGACGGTCTTCAGGCGGTGCAGCTCTTCTTTGAGCAGCTCGGCGCCCCGCTTGGTCAGAGGAATGGTACTCATACGCGTTGTTCCGAAAGACAAAAAAATTGCCGCAGCAAAGCCGCATTCGCACTGGTTTGCGAACGCCGCTTGACCGCGGCTGTGACACCTATGTGGCGTTAGTGTAGCAGAGTTGTCGAGGCCGCCAACCACAGGGCCGGCCGCACGACATTGCAACAGCTATGCACCATTTGGCGCGTCCGACGGGGATCGGTTCCCTGCCGAGCGCGCCATTTCTTGCAGCGTAACCGCTCAGGCCTTGCGCAATCAGGCCGGCAGCAAGGCGTGCAGGCCCTGCAGGTCGTAGACCTCGAGATTCTGCAGATACTTCAGGCCTTCCACGGCGGCACGGGCACCCGAGATCGTCGTGTAGTACGTAACCTTGTGCGCTTGCGCCGACATGCGGATCGAGCGGGAATCGGCAATCGCCGTGCGCGTCTCGTCCACCGTGGTGAACACCAGCGCGATCTCGCCGTTCTTGATCATGTCGACAATGTGCGGACGGCCGTCCTTCACCTTGTTGACCACGCGCACCGGGATGCCGGCGGCGTCGATAGCCGCGGCGGTGCCACGCGTGGCCACGATCGGGTAACCCAGCGCGTGCAGCATGCGGGCCACTTCAACCGCGCGTGGCTTGTCGGCGTCCTTCACCGTGAGCAGCACCGTGCCCGAGGCCGGCAGGCGCGAGCCCGCGGCCAGTTGCGACTTGAACAGCGCCTCGCCGAACGTGCGGCCCACGCCCATCACTTCGCCCGTCGAGCGCATTTCCGGTCCAAGCACCGGGTCGACGCCCGGGAACTTCACGAACGGGAACACGGCTTCCTTGACGCTGAAGTACGGCGGCACGACTTCGCTCGTCACGTTTTGCGACTTGAGCGACTGACCGACCATGGCACGCGCGGCGATCTTGGCCAATTGACGACCGGTCGCCTTCGATACGTAGGGCACCGTACGCGAGGCGCGCGGGTTCACTTCGAGCACGTAGATCGTGTCGACCCCGTTGCCCTGCTGGATCGCGAACTGCACATTCATCAGGCCGATCACGTTGAGGGCGCGGGCCATGGCGGCCGTCTGACGCTTGAGTTCGGCCACGGTCGGCGCGGAGAGCGTGTACGGGGGCAGCGAGCAAGCCGAGTCGCCCGAGTGGACGCCAGCCTGTTCGATGTGTTCCATCACGCCGCCGATATAGACGTCCGTGCCGTCGGAGATGCAATCCACGTCGCATTCGATGGCGTCGTCGAGGAAGCGATCGAGCAGCACCGGGCTGTCGTGGCTGACCTTGACGGCTTCGCGCATGTAGCGCTCGAGGTCACGCGGCTCGTGGACGATTTCCATCGCACGCCCGCCCAGCACATACGAGGGACGCACCACCAGCGGGTAGCCGATCTCGGCGGCGAGCTTGAGCGCTTCGTCCTCGGCGCGCGCCGTGCGGTTCGGCGGCTGGCGCAGGCCCAGGTCCTGCAGCAGCTTCTGGAAACGCTCGCGGTCTTCGGCCGCGTCGATCATGTCGGGGCTGGTGCCGACGATGGGCACACCGTTCGCTTCGAGATCGAGGGCGAGCTTGAGCGGGGTCTGACCGCCGTACTGCACGATCACGCCGACCGGCTTTTCGAGGTCGACGATTTCGAGCACGTCTTCCAGCGTCACCGGTTCGAAGTACAGACGATCCGACGTGTCGTAGTCCGTCGACACCGTTTCCGGGTTGCAGTTGACCATGATGGTCTCGTAGCCGTCTTCACGCAGTGCGAGCGCCGCGTGCACACAGCAGTAATCGAACTCGATCCCCTGGCCGATACGGTTCGGACCACCGCCCAGCACCATGACCTTCTTCTTGTTGGTCGGCTGGGCTTCGCACTCTTCCTCATAGGTCGAGTACATGTAGGCCGTGTCGGTCGAGAATTCGGCAGCGCAGGTGTCCACGCGCTTGTAGACCGGGCGCACCTTCTGTGCGATACGGGCTTGGCGCACGGCCGTCTGGTCGGTGCCGAGCAGCTTGGCGAGGCGGCGATCCGAGAAGCCGCTTTGCTTGAGGAAGCGCAGCTCGTCGGTCGACAGGCTCTCCAGCGTACGGCCGGCCAACGCCTGTTCCTTCTTGACGATGGCTTCGAGCTGAGCGAGGAACCACGGGTCGATGGCCGTCTCGGCGTACACCTCTTCCAGGCTCATGCCCAGACGGAACGCGTCGCCCACGTACCAAATGCGGTCGGGGCCCGGCTCGCCGATCTCGGCCACGATCTCGTCGCGGTCGGTCGACTTTTCGTCCAGACCATCCACCCCGACTTCCAGGCCACGCATGGCCTTCTGGAACGACTCCTGGAACGTGCGGCCCATGGCCATCACTTCGCCGACCGACTTCATCTGCGTGGTCAGGCGCGCGTCGGCTTCGCGGAACTTCTCGAAGGCGAAACGCGGTACCTTGGTCACGACATAGTCGATGGTCGGCTCAAACGAAGCCGGTGTAGCACCGCCGGTGATCTCGTTGCGCAGCTCGTCGAGCGTGTAGCCGACGGCCAGCTTGGCGGCGATCTTGGCGATCGGGAAGCCGGTCGCCTTCGACGCCAGTGCCGAAGAGCGCGACACGCGCGGGTTCATTTCGATGACGACCATGCGGCCGTCCTTCGGGTTGATCGAGAACTGAACGTTCGAGCCGCCCGTCTCCACGCCGATTTCGCGCAGCACTGCCAGCGACGCGTTACGCAGCAGTTGGTATTCCTTGTCGGTCAGCGTCTGGGCGGGTGCTACGGTAATCGAATCGCCGGTGTGCACGCCCATCGGGTCGAGGTTCTCGATCGAGCAGACGATGATGCAGTTGTCGGCGCGGTCGCGCACGACTTCCATCTCGTACTCTTTCCAGCC
Source organism: Pandoraea sp. 64-18 (assembly GCF_001899225.1). Lineage (NCBI taxonomy): Bacteria > Pseudomonadati > Pseudomonadota > Betaproteobacteria > Burkholderiales > Burkholderiaceae > Pandoraea > Pandoraea sp. 64-18. The sequence continues at coordinate 578,073 of NZ_MKVU01000006.1, forward strand.
CAGCAGCGACTCTTCGATGAGCAGTTCACGCGTGGGCGAGAGGTCGAGACCGCGCTTGCAGATCTCTTCGAACTCTTCGCGGTTGTAGGCGATGCCGCCGCCCGAGCCGCCGAGCGTGAACGACGGACGGATCACCATTGGATAGCCGCTGCCGCCGATCTCGGCCATGATCTGCGCCTGCACGGCGAGCGCATCTTCCATTGAATGGGCGATGCCCGACTTGGCCGACCCGAGACCGATCTTGGTCATCGCGTCCTTGAACTTCAGGCGGTCTTCGGCCTTGTCGATGGCTTCCGGCGACGCGCCGATCAGCTCGACCTTGTACTTATCGAGCACGCCATGCTTGTGCAGGTCGAGCGCGCAGTTCAGCGCGGTCTGGCCACCCATGGTCGGCAGGATGGCATCCGGGCGTTCCTTGGCGATGATGCGCTCGACGACTTCCCAGGTAATCGGTTCGATGTAGGTCACATCGGCCGTGTCCGGGTCGGTCATGATCGTGGCGGGGTTGCTGTTGATCAGGATGACCTTGAAGCCTTCCTCGCGCAGCGCCTTGCAGGCCTGTGCGCCGGAATAGTCGAATTCGCATGCCTGACCGATGATGATCGGACCGGCGCCAATGATGAGGATGCTCTTGATGTCTGTGCGCTTTGGCATAACGTTCTCAACAAAAATTTAACTCAGCGTCGCGGTCGCGAGCTTCACACCGAAGCCGACGAACAGCGCGCCCACGCCGCCGGTTGCCCCGGCGCTCAACCGGCGACGTTGCCGGAAGTGCTCGGCCAGGCGGTAACCGGCCAGGATCAGCGTGCTCAGATACAGGAAACTGCAGGTCTGCACGATCGCGCCCAGCACCGCAAACGACACGGCGGGGTAGGCGTAGCCCGGATCGACGAACTGGATGAAAAACGACACGCAGAACAGGATCGCCTTCGGGTTGAGCAGGCTGATGAACAGCGCCCGCTTGAACGGGTGATCCGCGTCGACTGGCTTGGGCGCGGCGACTGCCGTCCCTGCATTGGCGCGTGCGGCCCGCGCGTTGGCGATGGCTCCGCGCAGCATGTTCACGCCCATCCAGCAAAGATAGGCGGCGCCGAGATACTTCACCACGAAGAACAGCGCCGGCTGCGCATGCAGCAGCGACGCCACGCCGGCGGCCGACAGGGTCATGAGGATCGTGTCGCCGAGGAACACGCCGCATGCGCCTGCGTAGCCCTGGCGAACCCCGCGCTGCGCTGCCACCGACAGCACATAGAGCGAGTTCGGCCCTGGCAGCAGAATGATCACCACCACCCCGGCCAGGTAGGTCCAGAGGTTGACGATGCCGATCGAGTTTCCGAGCATGTTGAGCGTTCCCTTATCCGTATCTCGTCGTGCCAGGCCTTACGCGGGCTGCTTCGCGTCGACCATCGACTGCACGAAGCGATCGAACAGATAGCCGATGTCGTGCGGGCCGGGCGAGGCTTCCGGGTGTCCCTGGAAGCAGAAGGCCGGGCGATCCGTCAGCTCGAAGCCTTGCAGCGTGCCATCGAACAGCGACACGTGCGAGACGCGCGCGTTGGCCGGCAGGCTATTGGCATCCACGGCGAAGCCATGGTTTTGCGACGTGATGACCACACGGCCGGTCGCGAGATCCTTGACCGGATGGTTGGCGCCGTGGTGACCGGTCTTCATCTTCAGCGTCTTCGCGCCGACGGCCAGACCCATGATCTGGTGGCCGAGGCAGATGCCGAAGGTCGGGATGCGGCGTTCGAGGAACGTCTTCGTGGCGGCGATGGCGTAATCGCAAGGTTCCGGGTCGCCGGGGCCGTTCGAGAGGAACACACCGTCCGGGTTCAGCGCGAATACGTCGTCGGCCGAGCTTTGCGCCGGCAGGACCGTGACCTTGCAACCGCGCTGGGCCAGCATGCGCAGGATGTTGCGCTTGACGCCGTAGTCCAGTGCGACCACGTGGAATTTCGGATCCTTCTGTTCACCGTAGCCTTCGCCCAGGCGCCATTCCGTTTCCGTCCACGAATACGGCTCCGTGGTCGAGACGACCTTGGCAAGGTCCATTCCGGCGAGGCCCGGGAACGATTGGGCAAGCGCGATGGCCTTGGCCGCGTCAGCGCCTTCTCCGGCGAGGATGCAGCCGTTCTGGGCGCCCTTCTCGCGCAGAATACGGGTGAGGCGGCGCGTGTCGATACCGGCGATGGCTACAACGCCCTCGTCCTTCAGATATTGCGACAGCGTCCTGTCGGCGCGGAAATTCGACTCGAGGATCGGCAGATCCTTGATGATCAGGCCTGCGGCATGGACTTTCGTGGCTTCGACGTCTTCACCGTTGACGCCCGTGTTGCCGATGTGCGGATACGTCAACGTGACGATCTGACGCGCATAGCTGGGGTCGGTGAGGATTTCCTGATAGCCGGTGATGGCGGTGTTGAAAACCACTTCACCGATGGTGTGACCGGCAGCGCCGATGGCGTACCCACGAAAGACCGTGCCGTCAGCGAGCGCGAGAATGGCGGGTGGGAATGACGGCAGCACGGGAAACTCCTGGAGGTTTCACCCCGGCTGCCAGCCCCATCGTCCGCTCGCGATGACACTTGCGCGGGCACCGGAATTGCGCGGAATATGCGCACAGCGGAGGCTCGGGCTACGGACGAGATGTCAGGCGGGTAGGCGCTAGGGTGAGGGTTAAATGACTAAAACCTTCAAAGTATAGCGCAAATCCCAATCATCTCAAAGCTGAACATGTGGAACACCAGTACGCTCTGCGTTCTCCCTGGGGGTGAGGCTGTTTGGGGACGGATACGCAGAGGGGATAGGGAAATGGATGCCCGCCCGCTGGGCCGCCAGCACGATATGGCGCTCCATGGCGGCCCCGGCGACGGCGCCATCGCGGCGGCGCAGGGCGTCGAGTATCTCCAGATGTTCATGATAGGTGGAGAGCACCAGTTCGCGCTGATAGAACGGAAGGCGCTGGCTTTCCATCACAATCTCCGTGCTGCCGCGCAGGATATCGGCGATGGCCCCGTTTCCGGCGAGTCCCACGATGCGCAGGTGGAAGGCAAAGTCCAGTTGGGCGGCCGTGTCGACGTCGCCGTCGACCAGTGCGACCTTCATCGCCTCCACGTTGTCCGTGAGCCACTCGATCTCGCCATTGCTGGCCGCGTGGGCGGCGAGGCGGGCGGAGAAGCCTTCGAGCGCATAGCGCAACTGATACGTGTCGGCGAGCGAGATCTGGTCGGCGAAGCGCCAGGCGACGCCCAAGCGCGCCGAGGCGTCGTTCACATAAACGCCTTTACCGGGGCGGATCGCTACCATGCCAAGCGCCTCGAGCGTCGACAGGGCCTCACGCAGCGAGGCGCGACTGATCGTCAGCTCTTCGGCGAGTTGGCGTTGTGACGGGAGCATCGCGCCAGCCGGATAGACCTGACGTTCGATGCGCTCGCGGATGATGGCGACGGCGGCGTCGGTTACGGCATGCGCCGAATGCTTCATGAGGCCTCACAGGGAATGCGGGTATACGTATCTCGCATTGTACGACGCCAAATATCTCCCCAGGCGCTCAGCCGGCAACGCGTGAGCAAACCCGGGCGGCGTGGGGACTTACCGTTCGCCCGGCGCACGGGCGCAGGGCAGGCGCTATCGACGCGTGCCTCCGCGCGCGCGGCCTTGCGCCGTCGCCTGGTGGGCGGGGTGTTCGGGATGGTCGCCGAGGAGGCGACGCACGACCCCATTGGTCCAGCCGAAGCCATCCTGAAGCGGGTACTCCCCGCCTCCCCCACCGCTTGCCGACATTGCATCGCTCGCATGCAGCGAGTACTTCTCGACGAGCTTGCTTTCGCGAGCATAGAGCGCGCTGACCGTCGAGAGCCAGCGGTGGGCGATATCGTTCGCGAGCCTGTGCTCGCCGTACTGACGAAGCCCGTGAATGGCGATCCATTGCAGCGGCGCCCAGCCATTCGGCGGATCCCATTGCTGCAGGCTGGACGCCTGCGTCGTGCGCAGCCCTCCGGGGGCCAGGAGACGATCCTCGATCGTCTGCGCCGAGCGGCGTGCTTGCTCACGCGAGGCCAATCCAACAAAGAGTGGCGTGGCGAGCGCGGCCGACAACCGCGGGTGCGGCGCACCGCGCTGCCAGTCGTAATCCAGGAATGCGCCCTCGTCGTCGCACCAGAGATAGCGCGTCATCGCCTCGCGCCGGGCTTGCGCACGCGCGGCAAAGGCTCGGGCGTTTTCCGTGTCGCCATTGGCCTCGCTCAGCCTGGAAATCTGCACTTCAGAGGCGAACAGGAAGCTATTCAGGTCCACGGGCACGAAGGCGGTCGTGCGGATCGAACCGAGGTTGGTCGCGTCGTCCAGCCAGCGCGAGCTGAAGTCCCAGCCCGAGGCTGCGCCGGCGCGCAGATCGCGATACACCTGCGCAGCGGGACGATCCGGCGCATGGAGCGCCGTATTCACATCTTCCAGATACCCTTCCTCGCGCGGCGTATCGCGTTCGTCCCAGTAGCGATTGAGGCGTGAGCCGTCGGGCAGGCACACGACATGGCGATAGGCATCGCCGGGGGCGAGCGACGCCTCCCCGTCCATCCAGAAGTCGTACTCGCGACGCAAGTGGGGCAGATACCGGATCGCGCGCGCCACGCCGTGCGACTCGAACAGCGCCACCATCAGTCCATACATCGGCGGCTGCGAGCGGCTCAGGTAGTAAGTGCGATTGCCGTTCGGGATGTGGCCGTAAGTGTCGATGAGAAAAGAAAAATTATCGGCCATGCTCACCAGCAAATCGTGGCGGGCGCTGCAAGCCAGGCCAAGCATCGTGAAATACGAGTCCCAGTAATAAAGCTCGTGGAAGCGTCCGCCCGGCACCACATATGGCCGGGGGAGTGGCAACAGCGAGCTGTAGGCCGGGTGCGTTTCGGGCAAGCGCGTGAGGACATCCCAGAGTCCGTCGATATGGTCGACGAGCCCCTGCCCTGGGTCAGAGACATAGTGACTGGCGGGTGGGCGTTCGAGGGTGAAATACGACGACACGAAGCGCGCAAGGTCGAAGCCGGGTTTCGCGACGTCGTCGCGATAGCGGCGCAGGATCTCGTCCGGCGCCAGCGTGGGCACGCAGTCCACAAACGTCTTGCTGTCGGGAAAAATGCGCTGCGTCTGCACGTCGACGAACAACTGCTGATAGCGATCGGCGGGGGTGAGTACGTCAGACGGTGCCGAATGTGCGACGTCCGGCGTCATGCCTCCGGCGGCCAGCGAGCGTTGTACAGTGTCCGTCATCGTCATTGCTCCGCGTAACGCCAGAGCAGGCCGCCGTCGACGAACAGCGTAGTGCCCGTAACATAACTGGCGTCCGGCGAGGCGAGGAACAGCACGGCGTTGGCGACTTCGCTCGGATCGGCGAGACGCCCGAGGGGGATGTTGGCGATCAGCGCGTCGCGCTCCTCCTTATTGGCGAGGAGCTGATGATTGATCGCCGTGCCGACCGCGCCGGGCGCGACGTTGTTGACCGCAATACCGAGCGGGGCGAGTTCGATCGCGAGATTGCGCATCATCATCTTCAGGCCGCCCTTGCTGGCGCAGTAACTGGTGAAATGCGGAAACGGCAGCTCCTCGTGAACCGAGCTGACGTTGACGATGCGCCCGCCGCGCTTCGTGTCGCGCAGGTGCTGCACAAACGCCTGTGTGAGAAAGAAAGCCCCCTTCAGGTTCACATTCATCACCAGGTCGTAGTCCGCTTCCGTCACATCCAGAAAGGGCGCCCACCGCTCCACGCCCGCGTTATTGACCAGAACATCGACCCGTCCCATGGCCTCGACGGCTTGCGCAATCACTGCGCGGTCGTCCGCGGCGACACCGACATCTCCCGCGATCACGCAGCCGTCGCTACCGGCCGTGCGCACCGCGTCGAGCGTCTGTTCGGCCATCGCGTTGTGCTGCCGATCCTCCACCACGATGCGTGCGCCCTCCTGTGCGAGACGGATCGCGATGGCGCGTCCGATGCCCTGAGCACTGCCGGTAACCAATACCACCGTGTCCTTCATTCGCATGGCGCCCCCTATTTCTGCACAAATTGCGGGATCTGCGCACACTGCCTTGCGGCTTTCACCGGGCGTCGAGGCAGCGCACCCTACGCAAGTGCGACCGCCCGTCCCAAATCGAAGTTCACACAAACTGCGGAGGATTCGCCCAACAAAACCGGCAAATACGAGCGAATCGCCGCCCCTGGCCCAAGCTGCGTGGGGCATCGCCCTGCCCTAGGGAATCCCCTCAGAAAACACGTCTTGACCCCACCATATTGGCTTTCTAATATTCTCCATAACACCACTGGTCAGACCGGTATGACTTGTCTGAATGCATGGATGGGTGTTGATTCGAATTGTGGTTGCGGTAGAAAACATTAGCCCCCAGAGAGCGCAGTCCGTCAGGCGTAGAGATTGCGAAATCCGAGAGAGTGATTTTGCAGGCAGAGGAGACAAACCATGCCCAAGCTGTTTCGTTCGTTGTTTGGCCGAGTCGTCATTGCGCTGATCGTTGGCGTGGCGCTTGGCATTTGGTTTCCGCACTTGGGAGAGTCATTGAGCCCGTTGGGCGATGGCTTTCTGAAGCTCATCAAGATGGTCATTGGACCGATCGTCTTCTGCGTGGTGGTCAGTGGCATGGCGAGTGCGGGTGACTTGCGCAAAGTCGGCCGGGTTGGCGTCAAGGCCGTTTTGTACTTCGAAGTCATCACCACCTTCGCGCTAGTCATTGGTGCTTTGCTGGCTTGGGCGACGCATCCGGGCGTGGGCATGAACATCGACGTTCGCAGCCTCAATCCGAGTGCGATGGCGGCGTACACCGAGAATGCCAAGGGATTGCAGGACACCGCTGGCTTCCTGTTGAAGATCATCCCCGACACGGTCACCGACGCCTTTGCCAAAGGCGACATCCTGCAGATTCTCGTCTTCTCCGTCATGTTCGGCTGTGCCTTGGCCGCCCTTGGTGAGCGTGGGCGTCCTGTCGCGCGCTTCATCGAAGACCTGAGCCACGTTTTCTTCCGAGTGATGGCGTTCATCATCCGACTCGCGCCGCTGGGTGTCTTGGGTGCCGTGGCGTTCACCACCGGCAAATACGGCGCGTCGTCGCTCAAGCAGCTTGGCATGCTCGTGCTCGTGTTCTACGTGAGCTGCTTCGTCTTCGTCACCGTGGTACTGGGTACCGTATTGCGTCTGGCGGGCTTCAACATCTTCAAGTTCATCAAATACTTCCGTGAAGAGTTGTCCATCGTGTTGGGCACCGCGTCGTCCGATGCCGTATTGCCGGCCATCATGCGCAAGCTCGAGTGGATGGGCATCAAAAAATCCACCGTGGGTCTGGTGATACCTACGGGTTACTCCTTCAACCTCGATGGCTTTTCCATCTACCTCACGCTGGCCGTCATCTTCATTGCCCAGGCGACCAACACCCCGTTGTCCATCCATGACCTGATCCTCGTCATCCTCGTCTCGCTGCTGACGTCCAAGGGGGCCCATGGCATTCCGGGGTCGGCCATCGTGATCCTGGCGGCGACGCTCACGGCCATTCCCGCCATCCCGGTCATTGGCCTCGTACTGATCCTTCCGGTCGACTGGTTCGTAGGCATTGCGCGGGCCGTCACCAATCTGTTGGGCAACTGCGTCGCGACCCTCGTCGTGGCCGCGTGGGAAAAAGACGTCGACTTTGCGAGAGCCCACAAAGTGCTCGATGGCGTGCTGCCTTACGAGCCCATTGCGGTGACCGTGGACGACATAGCCGAAGCTGGCACGCCGGCCAACGTGGCACTGACACGCTGAACGAGCGTCACTACTTAAACGAACCAACGAACCCAATGCCGACGCGAG
>NZ_MKVU01000007.1:0-25114 GCF_001899225.1 Pandoraea sp. 64-18
GTTGAGGCCCCGATCCGCCAGCAAAACACCTCATCAAGAATGGACTGCGTCCGAATAATCCTCTGGCTGGGTGGCATCAGAGCGTGGTTGCATGCCGAGCACCTTGACGAGCGCCGTCACCAGAACGGCGACGAGCAGATTGATGAAGAGCGAATAGAGTGCGGCATAGCCGGGCATCGTGAGCGAGCCGATGTGCAGAGCGAAGACAGACGACTTGAAGCCTGTAGAGGCGGCCATCCACGTACCGACGGCGATACCGGCGAACCAACCGATCAGCAGGCCGCGATGATCGAGCCAACGCGTATAAAGCCCGAGCACGATTGCGGGAAGCGTCTGAATGATCCAGATGCCGCCGAGCAGTTGCAGCTGAATCGCGTATTGAAGCGGCAAGAACAGCACGAAGAACAGCGCGCCAAGCTTCACCACCAGCGAGACACGTTTTGCGATCAGCGTCTCCTGCGCAGCGGACACCGATTTATTCAGGAATTCCTTATGCACATTACGTGTATAGAGATTCGCGGCGGCGATCGACATAATGGCGGCGGGGACCAAAGCACCGATGGCGATAGCGGCGAATGCCACGCCGACAAACCACGAAGGGAAGGCATAGAGGAACAGCGCCGGTACGGCGAAATTCGTCCCATATTGCGCGAAATAGGGTGCGAACTGAGGCATCGACTTCACTCCGGAGGCCAACGCCATGTACCCGAGCAAGGCGATCAACCCGAGCAGCAGCGTATAGGCGGGCAACAGCGCCATATTGCGTCGAATCGTATTACCGCTCTTTGCGCTGAGCAGGGCCGTAATCGAGTGTGGGTACAAGAACAGCGCGAACGCCGAGCCCAAAGCCAGCGTTGCATAAGCACTGTAGCCTGCGAGCGAACCTCCGGATGGCGGTTTCAGCAGCAGATTCCCTGCGGGGACTGCCGCGAACACATGCGACATTCCGCCCAGGCGAATCGGAATCACGATCAACGCCGCGATAATCGTCAGATAAATCAGCGTGTCCTTCACAATCGCGATCAATGCCGGTGCGCGCAATCCACTGGTGTACGTGTAAGCCGCGAGAATCACGAACGCGATAATCAGAGGCAAATCGCCGAGCCAGCCAGTCGCGTGAAAGCCCAGCGCGCCGATCACCACCTCGATCCCGACCAATTGCAGGGCAATGTACGGCATCGTTGCCACGATCCCCGTGACCGCGATCGCCAGCCCTAGCCAACCGCTGCCGTAGCGAGCGCTCACAAAATCCGCAGCCGTCACATAGCCATGCTTTCGCGACACCTGCCAAAGCTTCGGAAAGACCACAAACGCAAACGGAAAAACCAGAATCGTGTACGGCAACGCGAAGAACCCCAGCGCGCCGGCGCCGAACACCAACGCCGGCACAGCGATAAACGTATAAGCCGTATACAAATCGCCGCCGAGCAAAAACCAACTGACAATCGTGCCGAAGCGTCGCCCTGCCAGCCCCCACTCGTCGAGCTGCGCGAGATCCCCGCGTCGCCAGTGCGCCGCCACGAACCCCACGATCGTGACAAACACAAACAGCGCGACAAAAACCACCGTGGCCGTCCAGTTCATGATCGACCTCCCGTCGCAGCGTCAGCCGGCGCCGTGCGTCGGTGCACCCACGCCGTAAGCAGCGCGGTCACCAACACCCACGCAAACTGATACCAATAGAAAAACGGGAAACCGAAGAGAGACGGCTCGAGCCGGTTGTAGAACGGCACCCACAGAACGCCAGCGAAAGGCAGCAACAACAGCCACAGCCAACCCCTGCCGCGCGATAGCGACGCGTTTTCATTCATGATTGCGTACCTCCCGGCGGGATCGCCACCGATCGCTCACGCAACGTGTGCCTATAACGACTATATGTCCTGAAAAGCAAAACGGCTTACGGACAAACCCCAACCCAACCGGATTCGCCATAAGCCGCATTTCGCGAGGAAAAACCGGCGTCGTCAGACCATGCCCGCCATCCAGCTTCCTCCTTCACCGACCCAACATTTCCAACGCCTACGCCGCCGGCACTACCGCGGTCACCTCGATCTCCACCTTCGCTTCGTCCTCCACCAGATCGGCCACTTCCACCGCCGTCATCGCCGGGAAATGACGACCGATCACTGCGCGATAATGCTCCCCAATCGCGCGATAACACTCCACATACTCGCGCTTATTCTTCACATACCACGTCATGCGAACAATATGTTCCGGCTTCGCATTGCCCTCCGCCAGAATCGCCACAATATTCTCAAGCGTCTGACGCACCTGCAGCGCGAAATCGTCCGTCTCGAAACGTTGCTGCCCATTCCAGCCGATCTGACCGCCGACAAACACAATGCGGCTGCCCGCCGTCATCTCGAAAGCCATGCCATTCGCATAGCCGCGCGGCTTCGCCCATTCGGGGGGTTGCAGAACTTGCAGCATCAGGACACTCCTTCAATAACAGAATCAGGTGCGGCAAAGCGCACAATCGCCGCGCGCTGGGCGTCGGGCACCGCGATCGGGGCGGGCCTGCCGCCCTCGCCCTTCGCGACCCAAACCAACACCAGCGTGGCTTGCAAACGCGTCTCGTCGTTCGCTCCGGAAAACCGGATGCGCAACGTCATCGACGAACGACCCAGACGCGAGACCTCCAGCGAACGCTGGAGCGTCTCACCCAAAAAACTCGGCGCACTGAAGCGACACTCAATGTTCGCCGTCGGCACGCCCATCGCATTACGCAAATGCATCTCGCCGAACGACAGACCCAGCCCTTCGGCGCACCAGTCCTCGACCAGATCGTTCATCATCTCGAAATAGCGCGGATAGAACACAATCCCGGCCGGGTCGCAATGCTTGAACCGCACCAACAACGGCTTCACAAACGCGTGCGCCGCCACCTCAGCTTCCGACATATCCTCTCCCCCCGCATGCCTCGTCGTCACACCGCGTCAACGTGAGTGGGCGCCAACTGGAGCGCCCCACCCTCGCCTCAATGCACCTCAATGCGCCATCTGCCGCAGCTTGAAGCGCTGCAGCTTGCCCGTCTCCGTGCGCGGCAGTGCATCGACAAATTCAATCGCCCGCGGATACTTGTACGGCGCGATGTTAGCCTTCACATACTCCTGAAGCGCCTTCACCATCGCGTCGTCGCGCGGCTCGCCCGCCTTGAGCACCACATACGCCTTCACGATCTGGCCGCGCGCCTCGTCGCTCGCGCCCACCACCCCGCACTCCGCCACCGCCGGATGCTGCAGCAAAGTCGACTCCACTTCCGGGCCCGCGATGTTGTACCCCGCCGACACAATCATGTCGTCCGAGCGCGCCTGATAGTAATAATTACCGGCCTCGTCGCAACGGAACGTATCGCCCGGCAGATTCCAGCCGTTCTTCACATAATTCGTCTGACGCGAGTCCGCGAGATATCGACATCCCGTCGGCCCCTTCACCGCCAGCTTGCCTACCTTGCCCGGCGGCAGCGGCTGCATGTTCTCGTCTACGATCATCGCGATATAGCCGGGCACCGGCTTGCCGATCGCGCCCGGCACCACGTCGCCGTTCGCCGCCGAGATGAAAATATGAATCATCTCCGTGCCGCCAATGCCGTCGATCATCTCGATACCCGACGCCTGCTTCCAGAGTTGACGCGTCGCATCCGGCAACGCCTCCCCCGCCGACACCGTCTTCTTCAGACTCGACAGATCGTACTTGCCCACCAGCGCAGCCATCTGACGATAGAACGTCGGCGCCGTAAAACAGATCGTCGCGCGGTACTGCTCGATCGCCTGCAGCAGACTGTCCGGCGTGAGCTTCTCCAACAACACCGTCGCCGCTCCGACGCGCAACGGGAACGTCAACAGGCCGCCCGTACCGAAAGTGAACGCTAACGGGGGTGTGCCGCAGAAAATGTCCTCCGGCCCCGGCTTTAGCACATGACGCGGAAACAGATCGCACATTGCCAACACATCGCGATGGAAATGCATTGTGCCCTTCGGCTGCCCCGTCGTGCCGCTCGTGAAAGCGATCAGGCAGACATCGTCCACCGCCGTATCGCAAGCTTCGAAGCTTGCCGGCTGGCGGGCCATGCGGGCCTCCAGTGAGTCCTCACCCACGTCGTGGAAGTACACCACCTGCGTCAACGCGGGACAGAAATACTCATGGTCCGCCCGGCGGTTGAACTCCAGTTCATCCTTCAGACGTCCGTCGCACAGCGCCGCGCCGACCTCCGCCTTGTCGACGATCTGCTTGAGTTCCTTCGCGCGCAGCAACGGCATCGTCGGCACGCCCACCAGCCCCGCCTTGATCACCGCCAGCCACGCGGCCGCCATGAACAGGTTATTGGGTCCGCGCAACAGCACGCGATTGCCCGGCACCAGCGCCATGTCGTTGCGCAGCACGTGCGCGATGCGGTCGACTCTCTCACGCAAACCGAAATACGTCGTGACCGTCGGCTGACCGTTCTCCACCGAATAAATCGCAGGCGCCTCGCCGCGACCTTGCGCAATCGCGCGATCCAGTAATTCGGCGGCGCAATTGATACGCGCCGGGTACGCCACGTCCGGATTGTCCAGCAGAAACTCGGGCCACTGATCCGCGGGCGGCAGATTGTCGCGCGCGAAAGTGTCGAGATGTCCAGATCGTTCCATGTGCTTCTCCTTGCCCCCGGTAATCAAGCTTGGCGCCTGCGCGCCGCCACAGACCGCGCTCAGCCGTCCTTGAGCAGTTCGCGCGCGATGATCAGTTTTTGTACTTCCGTTGCCCCTTCGTAGATCCGCAGCGAGCGAATCTCACGGTACAGACGCTCCACGATCGCGCCCGACACCACGCCCGCGCCGCCGAACATCTGCAACGCGCGGTCGATCACCTGCTGCGCCGACTCCGTCGCGAACATCTTCGCCATCGCCGCCTCGCGTGTCGTGCGCTGCCCCTGCACGTCACGCTGCCAGGCCGCGCGATACGTCAGCAACGCCGCGGCGTCCACCGACGTCGCCATCTCGCCCAAAGCCGCCTGCGTGATCTGGAAATCGGCGAGCGTCTGCCCGAACATCTCGCGCGACTTCGCGCGCGCCAGCCCTTCGTCGAGCGCGCGACGGGCAAAGCCCAGCGCCGCCGCCGCCACCGACGCGCGGAAAATATCCAGCGTCATCATCGCCACCTTGAAACCCTGTCCCGCCTCGCCCAAACGCTGCGAAGCCGGCACACGACAGTTCTCGAACTTCAGACGCGCCAGCGGATGCGGTGCGCTCACATCGATTCGCTCGGCAATCGTCAGCCCCGGCGTGTCGGCATCCACCACGAACGCGCTGATACCGCGGGCGCCGGGCGCCTCGCCCGTACGCACGAAAACACAATAGAAGTCCGCGATGCCGCCATTCGAAATCCACGTCTTCTCGCCGTTCAGCACGTAGTCGTCGCCATCGCGCGTGGCCGAACACGCCATCGCGGCCACATCCGACCCGGCGTTCGGCTCCGAGAGCGCAAACGCCGCAATCGCCTCGCCCGAGGCCACGCGCGGCAGATAGCGCTGCTTGAGCGCCTCGCTGCCCGCCAGCGTGATCGCGCCGCTACCCAATCCCTGCATCGCAAAGGCGAAGTCAGCCAGTCCGTCGTGACGCGCGAGCGTCTCGCGCAGCACGCACAACGCCCGCGAATCCAGTTGATCCAGCGCGCCGCCATGACGCGCGCTCACGCAATACTTCAGCCAGCCTGCGCGACCCAGTTGGCGCACCAGCGACACGCATGTCGCATCGGTATCCGCGTGGTGATCGACCTTCAGTTCGCGCGTGCACCAGGCGTCGAGTTCCGCGCCCAACCGGCGATGCGCCTCGTCGAAAAACGGCCATGCCAGAAAGTCGCCATTGCGCGCGTTTTGGGGAGTGATATCGCTCATCGTCTCGCTCGCGTCAGTCGCCCTTGAACACCGGTTTCTGCTTGGCGACGAAAGCGTCGTAAGCGCGGCGGAAATCCTTCGTCTGCATACAGATGGCCTGCGCTTCGGCTTCGGCCTCGATGGCCTCGTCCACGCCCATGTTCCACTCCTGATGCAGCAGCTTCTTGGTCACGCCGTGCGCGAACGTCGGGCCGCAGGCGATCTGGTCGGCCAGCGTCTGCGCGGCCGAGAGCACGGTGCCGCTGTCATGCAGGGCATTGAAAAAACCCCATTGCAGGCCTTCCTCGGCCGTCATCACGCGACCGGTGTACAGCAACTCCGACGCGCGGCCCTGTCCGATCATGCGCGGCAGCAGCGTGCACGCGCCCATGTCGGCACCCGCCAACCCCACGCGCACGAACAGGAACGCCGTCTTCGCCTGCGGCGTGCCCAGACGCATGTCGGAGGCGAGCGCCATCATCGCCCCGGCCCCGGCGCAAATCCCGTCGATGGCGCTGACGATCGGCTGCGGACAGGCGCGCATCGCCTTGACCAGATCGCCCGTCATGCGCGTAAAGTCGAGCAGCTCCGGCATGCTCATCTGCGTGAGCGGGCCGATGATTTCGTGAACGTCGCCGCCCGAGCAGAAATTGCCGCCCGCGCCGGTCACAACGACCGTCTTGATATCCGTGGCATAGACGAGACCGCGAAACAGATCGCGCAACTCGGCATACGAGTCGAACGTCAACGGATTCTTCTTGTCCGGACGGTTCAGCGTGATCGTGCCCACGCTCGCGCGCCCTTGCGCGTCGTTCGACACCGACCACAGAAAGTGCTTGGCTTCATAGTTCGCGAACGGGCGCTTGTGATGCGCCATCGTCAGTTTCACGTCACTCATTGGCCGATCTCCTCAAATAGTGTGTGCATGGCCGCTTAGCCGACGGTCACTTCACCGCCCGCCACCGCGATCGATTGTCCTGTCACTGCGCCCGCGCCCGGCTGGCAGAGCCACAGCACAGCGTCGGCCACCTCTTGCGGTTGCACGAGACGGCCCTGCGGATTGCGGCGGGCCAGCTCGGCGCGCGCATCGTCTTCACCACGACCGGTCTTCGCGACGATATTGGCCACCGCGTCGCGCACGATATCCGTTTCCGTATACCCCGGGCAAACGGCATTCACCGTCACCCCTTTCTTCGCCACTTCGAGTGCCAGTGCGCGCGTAAGCCCGACCACGCCGTGCTTGGCCGCGCAATACGCCGTGACATACGGATAACCGATCAGCCCGGCGGTACTCGCCACGTTCACGATGCGGCCCCACCCGGCCGACAGCATCGAGGGCAGCGCGGCGGAAATACAGTGGAACGTCCCCGTCAGGTTGACGTCGATCATTTGTTGCCAGAGCGCACTGTCCGTCTTGCCGAATGGCGCGCTGAGTGCTTGCCCCGCGTTGTTCACCAGCACCTGCACCGGGCCGAAGCGGCCGGCCGCGCGTGCAAAGGCCGCGGCGACGGCGGCGGCGTCCGAAATATCCGCGCTGACCCAAGCCACCTCGCCATGCGCGGCCAAAGCGTGTGCACCGCTCGCGAGCGTGGCCTGGTTGCGCCCGAGCAGCGTCACTCGTGCGCCCTGCGCAAGCAGCGACCGGGCCACGGCTTCACCAATGCCGCGCGCGCCGCCCGTCACCAACGCATGCACGCCCGCCAGCGATGCTGGCGACGCGCCGGCCGAGATTGTCGTTGACGTCATGAACTGTCCTTATTTACCGATCTGTTGAGCGTAGGCAGCCGCACGCTCCAGATTGGTCTCGTACTGCCGCTTGCCCGCATAGTACTGCGACGGCCATGGCAGATCCTTGTAGCCGATCTTCGCGGCTTCGTGCAGCGTCCAGAACGGATCGGCGAGGTGCGGTCGCGCCAGCGCACACAGATCGGCACGGCCCGACGCGATGATGCTGTTCACGTGATCCGCCTCGAAAATCGCGCCCACCGCCATCGTCGGAATGCCGGCCTCGTTGCGCACACGGTCGGCAAACGGCGTCTGGAACATGCGGCCGTAGACCGGCTTCTCGTCCTTGCTGACCTGGCCCGACGAGCAGTCGATCAGATCCGCACCAGCGTCCTTGAAGGCGCGCGCGATCGTCACGGCGTCGTCCGGCGTGATGCCGCCTTCGACCCAGTCGTGCGCCGAAATCCGCACCGACATCGGCTTGGCCGCCGGCCACACGTCGCGCACCGCATGGAAGACTTCCAACGGATAACGCAGTCGGTTCTCCAGCGAGCCGCCGTACGCGTCCTGACGCTGGTTCGTGAGCGGAGAAATGAAGCTCGAGAGCAGATAGCCGTGAGCGCAGTGCAATTCGAGCCAGTCGAACCCCGCCTCGGCAGCGCGGCGGGCGGCGTGCACGAAGTCGTCCTTGACGCGGTCCATGTCGGCGCGGGTCATCTCGCGCGGCGTCTGCGACACGCCCTCGATGTAAGGTAGCGGCGAGGCCGAGATCAGCGGCCAGTTGCCGTCGCCGAGCGGTTGGTCGATACCATCCCAGGCCAGGCGCGTCGAACCTTTGCGACCGGCGTGGCCGATCTGCATGGCGATCTTGGCGTCGCTGCCTGCGTGCACGAAGTCGACGATGCGCTTCCACGCGTCGCGTTGCGTATCGTTCCACAGGCCGGGGCACCCCGGCGTGATGCGTGCGTCGGGCGACACGCAGGTCATCTCCGCGACGATCATGCCCGCACCGCCCAGCGCCCGGCTGCCCAGGTGTACGAGGTGGAAGTCGCCCGGCACACCGTCGACCGACGAGTACATGGCCATCGGCGACATCACGATACGGTTCTTGAGCGTGAGTTCGCGCGCCCGGTACGGGGTGAACATCGGCGGAATCGCCTGCTGGCCGTCGGCGCGCGTCACGCCGGAACGCGTGGCGAGCCAGTCTTCGAAGCCTTCGACATAGGCGGGGTCGCGCACGCGCAGGTTCTCGTGAGAGATCCGTTGCGAGCGCGTGAGCAGCGAGTAGGCGAATTGCTCCGGCGCGAAGCGAGCGTAGCGCTCGACGGTTTCGAACCACTCCGTCGAATTGCGGGCGGCGTTCTGAATCTTGAGCACTTCGACGCCGCGCGCCGCTTCGTAGTCGGCCAGCACGCGCGGCAGGGCATCGATGCCCTGGGTGCGCAGACCGTCCGCAAGCGCGATGGCGTCTTCCAGCGCGAGCTTGGTGCCCGAGCCGATCGAGAAGTGCGCGGTGTGGGCGGCGTCGCCCATGAGGACGATGGGCACGCGCTTGCCGTCGACATCGCGCCAGTGCACCCAGTGTTCGCAGATCACGCGCGGGAAGCGGATCCAGATGGCCGAGCCGCGCAGGTGCTTGGCGTTGCTCATGAGTTCATGGCCGCCGAGGTACTTCGCGAAGAGGTTTTCGCAGAACTTCACGCCCTCTTCCTGGCTCATCTGATCGATGCCGTGAGCCTGCCAGACTTCCTCGGGCGTCTCGACGATGAACGTCGACGTGTCGGCATCGAACTGATAGGCGTGCGCCTGAAACCAGCCATGCTCGGTCTTCTCGAAGGCGAACGTGAAAGCGTCGAAGCGTTGATGCGTACCGAGCCAGACGAAACGATTCTGACGCGTGTCGATGTCCGGGCGGTAGGTGTCGGCGTAACGCGTGCGGATGCGGCTGTTCAGTCCGTCGGAGGCGATCACCAGATCGGCCTGATAGCGGCGGGCGATCGCTTCGTCGTCGTCGACATCGGTCTCGAAGACCAGTTCGACGCCGAGCGCTTCGCAGCGCGCCTGAAGGATGTTGAGCAGCTTCTTGCGGCCAATGCCGATGAAGCCGTGACCGCCCGAGGTGATCGTGCGGCCTTCGAAGTGGATGTCGATGTCATCCCACCGGTTGAAGGCGGCGTTGATCTGCGCGGCGCTCTCGGGATCGGCCTCCTGAAGGTTGTCCATGGTGGCATCGGAGAACACAACGCCCCAGCCGAACGTATCGTAGGGCCGATTTCGCTCGACCACCACCACACGATGCGACGGGTCGCGCAGCTTCATCAACAACCCGAAATACAGGCCCGCGGGACCGCCACCGATACAGACGATATTCATCTCCAGCCTCCGGATTCATAGATCGCGTCGCGTTTGCCGATCTTTGTTAAATCGTAAATAGTTTATACCTAAAATACTAGCGAAAAAAATTACGGCCGGCAAGGTGGTCAGACCCTGATGTTCAACGGGTCGGGAAAGCCCTTAGAAGGTGAATCGTCTGAGGCGGTCATCGGACGATTCCGAAACTTCGTCCATGGGTCCAAAACCGAAATATTTGGCAATGCTCGTCTGCCAGAATTCTCGCCGTCGTGTCACTCACGGTTCCTTCCAACCTCTGGTCTGACGCCAGGGTGTAAGCCCCCCCCCCGGCTGCTGCATGTTCATCGACGCCCCCCCCAATTTGAATAGCACGTCACGTTGCAAAACGACACTGCAGGGCAGATGCTTCAAATGAACACGGCGCACCGCTCGATTGACTGCTCACCGGAATTCCGGATGTATCGCAAAACGCATATATTCCGGCAGGGGAATCACTGACAAACAAAAAAGGCGCCACGCCAGCCTCGCATGCAGCCCTCACACGCGACGCCGCCGGGCGCCTCTTCATTCCACAGCCAATCGTCTCGCCTCAGCGCACGCCCATCCGCGTTTTGGCGATCACTAGCGTCGTCAGACTCACCACCGCCCCCACCATCAAATACAGCCCCGGCGCCAGCTTGTTGCCCGTCGACGCAATCAGCCACGCTACCGCCAGCGGGGTAAAGCCGCCAAAGATCGTCGTACCGAGGTTGTAACCCACCGCCATGCCCGTCGCCCGTGTTCGTGTCGGGAACAACGACGAAATCAGCGCCGGAATCGGTGCGAAGTACACCGCCTTCAACGTGCCCACCCACAGCATCACGACCATCATCGTCAGCAGCGACGCATGCGCATTCATGTACGCAAACGCCGGATACACCGTACAGAAGAACAGTGCCCCCGCCGCCAGCATGATGCGAATACGCCCCACCTTGTCCGACCAATGCCCCACGAACGGCGTCAGCGTCATGATGACGAAGCCCGTCACCAGCGTCGCAATGTAGCCCTGCGCCGGCGGCAAACCCAACTGTTTCGTCGCGTAAGTCGGCATGTACAGGATCATGTAGTTGGCCGTCGTTGTCAGCACCAGCGCCCCAATCGACACCAGCAGACGCGACTTCTGCGTTGCCAACACCTCTCGTACCGGCGATTGACCCGCGTCGTCGCCCTCCACCTGCGCCTGACGCTTGCGCGCCACGTCATGCTCAAACGCCGGCGTCTCGTCCACGTACTTCCGGATGTAAAGCCCGATCGGCCCGACCAGCATCCCGAACAGGAACGGAATCCGCCATCCCCACGATTCCAATTGCGGCTGGGTCAGCGCCCCGGTCAGCACCGCCCCGAACGCCGACGCCAGCAACGTACTCGCCCCCTGGCTCGCAAACTGCCAGCTCGACATGAAGCCCGGCCGGTTCGGTACATGCTCAACGAGAAATGCCGTCGAGCTACCAAACTCGCCGCCCGCCGAAAATCCCTGCAACACGCGCGACAAGAAAATGCCGATCGGCGCCCAAACCCCAATCGCCGCATACGTCGGCATGAACGCGATCAGCCCGGTGCCCAAGGTCATCATCGCAATCGACAACATCAACGACGCACGACGCCCACAGCGGTCCGCATACGCGCCCAGCACAAACGCCCCCAGCGGACGTGCAAGATATGACAACGCGAACGTCCCCAGCGCCATGAGCAGCGACACCGTCGCATCGTGCGCGGGAAAAAACAACTTGGAGATCGTCACGGCAAAGTAGCCATAGACGATCAGGTCATACCACTCGAGCGCATTGCCGATCGACGTCGCGACAATCAACTTGTACACGGGCACGTCGGCACGCACCCCCTCGTTGCCGACACGCGGCGCGCCGTTCGTTTGATCCGCCCCAGCGGCGGTCACTGAGCTGTTCATCGCGGCTTCCCCTCTTTCAGATCGACTTCCCCCAGATCCCAGAACAGACCCGCCATGATCTGCAACGCCTCGCGCGCCACCGACCCCAGCAGATGCTCGTCCGGCGCGTGCTGCGAACAGGCCGGGTACGAGTGCGGCACCCACAGCGTCGGCAGCCCCAAAACGTCCGCGAACACATCGTTCGGCAACGTGCCCCCCAGATTCGGCAGCAGCACCGGCGGCTTGCCCGTCGTCTCGCGCATCGACGTCAACGCCCACAGCACCCACGGATCTTCCGGATCGAGACGCGTCGCCATCACGCCGCGCTCGACCTCCACCTCGACCATCGGGAAACCGTGCGCGTCGAGATGCGCGCGCACGATCTCGCCCAGCCGCTCCCAGTCAGTGCCGACGACGAAGCGAATCTGCATGTGCGCATAGGCGTACGGCGGAATCGCGTTGACCGGCTTTTCCGGATTGCCGGTCTTGAACGCCAGCACTTCGATGTTGTTCCAGCCAATCACGCGCTCCGTCGGCGTCAATCCCGGCTCGCCATAATCAACGTCGACCTCGGGATCGTTCGGTCCGCCGCCCACTTCCAACCCAGCCAGCGCGCGACGCACCGACGCCGGCACCTCGGGCGGACGCAAGCCATCGACGAGAATCTTGCCGTTGCCATCGACAATCGATGCAATCGCGTTCGCCAGCACCACCCCGGGATTGCGCAACAGTCCGCCCCAGTTTCCCGAGTGATGCCCGCCGTCGCGCAAATTCAGACTGAGCTTGAAGTTGACCAAGCCGCGCGAGCCGAGAAACACCGTCGGACGTTGCGCCGCCAGTCGCGGCCCGTCAGAGGCGATCAGCACATCGGCCCGCAGTTCGTCACGCAGTTGCTCGCAAATCGCATGCAGGCCCGGCGAGCCCATCTCCTCGCCCATCTCCACGATCATCTTCACGTTGTAGCCGAGCTTGCCGCCACGCAACGCCAGCACCTCCGCCAGCGCCGACAGGTTGATCGTGTGCTGCCCCTTGTTGTCGGCGGTGCCGCGTCCATACCAACGATCCCCTTCCACCACGATCTCCCAGGGCTTCAGGCCGTCGCGCCATTGCGCGTCGTAGCCTCGCACCACGTCGCCGTGACCGTAGGTGAGGACCGTGGGCACATCGTCGCTCTCGTGTCGTTGCGCAATCAGGAACGGGCCGCCGCCCGGCACCGGGTTGGGCACGATGCGCGATGTAAAGCCGAGCGCCGCGAGCGCAGGCGTCATCTCATCCGCAAGGTACGAGTGAAGGACATCGCCGCTATCCGCCTCCTGACTCTCGGTCTTGTAGGCGACGCGGCGGTTGAGCGTATCGAGGAACGCGCCCGAATCGTATTGGGCGGTGGCTTGGGAAATTGCTGCGCTACGTGTCACTGCTTGTCTCCAGATGGCTTTTGAGGGCACGGCTGCCTGGCTCGCACACACGGCCACGCGTGTCGGCAGCACGCTGCAACGCAACCGTTCAGGCCATTCTAGGAGCGGGTATTTTTGACAACAATGATAATATTTCGAAGGTTTCGTTGCCGTTTCGGCAAAGCTGAAATCGCAGCCAATCCTCTCGCAACAGACGGCGCCATCCGCCCATCCGCCCATGCAAACACACGCACTTCGCTACTTTCTCGAAGTCGCTCGTACCGGCTCGCTCAGTCGCGCCTCCGAGCGCCTGCACGTGGCGGTCTCTGCCTTGAGCCGACAGATCGCGAAGCTCGAGGAAGATCTCGGCACACCGTTGTTCGAGCGTCGTCCGCGCGGCATGGTGTTGAGTGAGGCAGGTGAGTTGCTTGCCGATCATGCGCGTCGCATGCTGCTCGATGCGGAACGCGTCACGTCGGAAATCCGGGGGCTGTCGGAAGTGGGGCGCGCGACGATTCGCGTCGCCAGTGCGGAGGGTGTCGCGCGGGATTTCCTGCCACAGGTCTTCGCACGCTTTCGCGAAACCTACCCTGGCGCGCACTTTCTGCTCGATGTTGTCTCGCCGTTCGTCGCCACGGAGCGCGTACGCGACGGCGAAGCGGATATCGCCGTGTGTTTCAGCGTCGCCCCGGAAAAAGGGGTGCAGGTCGTTCACACACAACCGGCGCCGATCTATGCCTTGATGGCCAAGCAGCACCCGCTCGCCAAACGACGCGACATCGCGCTTGCCGACTTGCTGCCTTACCCGATGGCGCTATCGAATGCCGGCGTGACCATCCGCCAGATGTTCGACCTGTGCTGCATTCTCGAAGGCCTGCTGTTCGAACCGGTGTTCGTGAGCAACTATCACGCCTCGCTGCACAGCTTCGTGCGCTCCGGCAACGCCGTCACACTGACCGGCCTGCTCACGGTGCGCAGCCGGCTCGATCCGGAAGGGCTCGTCGCCATCCCCATTCGAAATCCGGCGCTGCACCAACGCTCACTGCAAGTGCAGACAATGGCCGGACGCACCCTGCCCGCCCCCGTCGAAGCGTTTCTCGGCCTGCTGATCGACGCCATCCGCGCGCCCGAAATTCTCGACAAGCCATTCAGGTGACGAGGTCGAATTGGGAGACGGGAAGTCGGCGGGCGATGACCTGTCATGAGCACGCGCCTGCGCCGTGCTCATGACGCTGCGAACTACGCGCCCTTCACCGCGTCGCGTACCTGATCGAGCGCGGCCGGATCTTCCAGCGTGATCAGGTCGCCGGTTTCGCGGCCTTCGCAGATAGCCTGGATGGCGCGACGCAGCAGCTTGCCCGAGCGCGTCTTGGGCAGCATCGCGACGAAGAACACGCGTGCCGGACGCGCCACTGCCCCCAGTTGCTTGTCCACCGTCTTCATGACGTCGCCCTCCAACGCCAGACGCGCCTCGGGCGTGGCCGCCAACGCGGGCTGACGCAGCACTGCGAACGCGATGGCCACCTGCCCCTTCAAGGCATCCTGTGCACCGATGACCGCGACTTCCGCCACGGCCGGGTGACTCGAAATGCTCTCTTCGATCTCGCGCGAGCCAAGCCGGTGCCCCGCCACATTGATCACGTCGTCGGTGCGACCGAGGATGAAGTAATAGCCGTCTTCATCGCGCACGCCCCAGTCGAAGCTCGAATACAGCGTGCGGCCTGGCACCGTCTGCCAATAGGTCTTGACGAAGCGCGCGTCGTCACCCCAGACGGTGCTCATGCAGCCCGGCGGCAGTGGCCCTTCGATGGCCAGCACGCCCTTCTCGTTCGGCCCGCAGTCCTCGCCGGTCACCTCGTTGACGAGCTTCACGTCGTAGCCATACACCGGTTTGCCCGGTGACCCGAGCTTGCCCGGCAAGGCCTCCACGCCGCGCACCATGCCCAGAATCGGCCAGCCGGTCTCCGTCTGCCAGTAGTTGTCGACGACCGGTTTGCCCACGCCGTCGGTGAGCCACCGCGCCGTGGGTTCGTCGAGCGGCTCGCCCGCGAGGAAGATCAGCCGTAGCGACGACAGGTCGTATTGGGTCAGATACGCCGGGTCTTGCTTCTTGAGCACGCGAATCGCCGTGGGCGCGGTGAAAAGCTGCGTGACCTTGTATTTCTCGACGATGCGCCACCAGATTCCGCCATCGGGTCGGATCGGCGTGCCTTCGTACATCACGGTCGCAATGCCGGCGAGCAACGGCGCGTACACGATATAGCTGTGCCCGACCACCCAGCCAATGTCCGACGCGCAGAACATCGTGTCGCCCGGCTTCGCGCAGAAGATGTGCTGCATCGACGCCGCCAGCGCCACCGCATACCCGCCGGTATCGCGTTGTACGCCCTTCGGCTTGCCCGTCGTACCGGAGGTGTAGAGCACATAGGACGGCTCACTCGACTCGAGCCATTCGCACGCCACGGCGGCATCGAAAAACTGCTCGCGCAATGGCGCGTAGTCGATGTCGCGGCCGGGCACACGTGTCATCGGCGAGAGGCCCCGGTCGATCAGCAGCACATTCGACGGCTTGTGCTGCGCGAGCGCGATGCCTTCATCGAGCAGCGGCTTGTAGGGCACGACCTTGCCGTTGCGCGAACCGGCGTCGGCCGAGACGATGACAGTCGGTTGCGCGTCGTCGATGCGTGCCGCCAGATTGACTGAGGCGAAGCCACCGAACACCACCGAGTGAATCGCACCGAGCCGCGTGCAGGCGAGCATCGCGAACAGCGCTTCGGGCACCATCGGCATGTAGATCAGCACCCGCTTGCCGCGCGCAACGCCCAGCGATTGCAGCGACGCCGCCATGCGATTCACTTCTGCCGCCAGTTCGTCGTACGTGTAGACACGCTCCTGCTCGGTCTCCGTCGACACCCAGATCAGCGCATTTTGCGAGCCGCGCGACGGCAAATGGCGGTCGACGGCGTTGTGGCACAGATTCGTTCGGCCACCAACGAACCATCGTGCAAACGGTGGCTTGTCGTAATCGAGCACCTGGGTGAAGGGTGTCTCCCAGTCGATCAGACGGGCCTGCTCCTCCCAGAAGGCCGCGCGCGAATCGGGCGCAATGGAACGGGCGTGAAACGACGCATACGAAGTCATGGTGTCTCCTTGCATATAAGAATTGGCTCGCGCGCCCGGTGCCCGACCGGGAGTGCCGGTGGGGAACGGAGGTGGCGCGGCGCCGGATCGGGCCGGCAAGGTCGAGCGGCATGTCGCCGTCGACAGGCAATGCGTTTCGGTGCAATGAAATCGTCGGACACGGATGCCGTGCCTCGCGCTCAGTGTGCGCGTTGACGCTTACGGAAGGCTTACCGGACGGGCTAACCAGCGACCCAAAACGCTAGGGGATTACGCTGAGTCAGACTGGCTCGGCGACCGGAGTCATAGCTGCAGCAAGGACATCGGCACTGCGTCACCAGCTTCGACGACTGGCAGCGCCACGAACGGACTACCGCACCGCCCGCCGACAGCGGCGGATACCTCACGACGTCGCGTAGGCAAGACTACAACAGTTGCCAACAGAAACGACGATTGGGCACGTGCTCAACCGATGCGCCCTTGTGGTACGAAAACGTCCGAAACTTGAGCCCCGCCGCATCCTCCTTTGCATTAATCGGAAAAATCCCAGAGATACTTTCTAAATCATTGATTTTAATGAATCAAAGCCGAGAAAATAGATTCATTCAGTGCACCCACAAAGGATCTATCGCGCCAAATCGACGTCACCCACGCTTGACACTTCTATTACATCTAATGCAACTTTAATCCTCACGCAGCCATCATTTCCAATGGAAAAATCAGGATGTGCGCATAACTTTTCACAAATTCATATTTCTTTAAAAGGATTGTCAAAATGCCGATTCCTCTGAAAAACATCCCAAGAAATCGTGAATTGACCGCTGACGAGGTTGATCCAATCGTAGCCAACGTGAAATATGCACAGCGCAATGATTTCGAGGTGGCGCCTGTCGTGGCCAATGTCAAGTATGCGCAGCGTAACGATGACGAAGTCACGGCCGTCGCAGAGGCCACCTGAAAGTCGAAACAAAGCTCATTCATTGCTGTTTCCGCGCTGCGAGCAAGAGGCCGATGCCTCTTGCTCATTTTCCCAAATCTCCCTGAACGGAACATCGAATATGGCCACCTTCCTGTCGCCGCAATTCGCGAATGAATTATGGGGTAAGCAAGCGACGGAAATGGTCATATCGCAGATTCCATTCAACGAAAAAGATTTGATGGGTGCGCTCCAGGAATATGCTGCGTGCGCGAGCGACATTCGCTCCCGCAACCCGAATTCCGAAGCCATAACGGCTTTCAATGGAAAGCGCTCGCCAGAACCGCGCCCTGATTTCCTTGCGCTTCCCACGGATAACACGCTCGAGGATTATGTGTCTAGAGTCGGGCGTCTCGCCGGCGATGACGAGTGGGCGGTCATGTACTACGGGCTTCATGCGGCAAGCCCAACTATCTGGGATATCGCAAAAGCGTTTTCTGATCGACTCGCCTTATCAATAGGCTATCGACCTGGCGGCCGCGTCGATCTTGATTGCTTTATCGGGCGATATTCATCCACTCATATCGGAATTCATGTGGATCATGCGCACAACTTCGGGTTCACCTTGCGCGATGGAAAAACGATGTTCACTTGGCCCGGAGTCCGGTCGGATCTCATTGGCGTGCGATTTCCAGACTATGAGTCATTCAAGTCTGAAGCCATTCCGCTTGAGAACAAAAGGAATCGAGTTACTTATTTCCCCGAGGACTGGCTGCACGTTGCCGAAACAAAATCCGACGTGTCGGTAAACGTGAACATCGCATTCTGGGAGACCGGCAACGACGCTCAGCAAAACGCGAACTACGTGCAGGACCGCCTCCAGACACCCAATCGTACCCGCCATGACGTGCGCTCGTCCGGCATCGCGAGTCTGAACCCCGATGACGAGCTTCTGCTTTCGTCCTTGAGGGCCTTGCTTGACGACAAGGCTCTGAAAAGACGAATGATGATTTCCCAACTCATCTCGGACACCAGCAGCCGGTTGAACGTCGGTCGTCCAATCGTTGACGTCGAAACACTGAACAACATCATCGCCCTCAACGCCATCAGCACGCTGCAGTGGATGCCGGTATTTCGGGACGGAGAAGTCCTGGTCGCGGCCAACGGCCATTGCGGCAACTTCAGATACAGCCGTGCATTGCACGACTTTCTGAGTCGCCTGAGCGCCGGCCAGCAAGTGAATATTTCCAACCTATCGAGCGGGAAAGACCGAATGCTCAACGATGATCTCCTGAGCGTCGCCGCATCGCTGGCGCGGTGGGGAGCCCTTTGATGAGCATCATGGGCCGATGGGCGCTCGTTTTCATTGGCATCTCCGTGTCGTTCGGCAGCTTCGCCGATGAGGCCGCTCAAGTGACTTTCGCCCTGAGGATGGCCGACGATACGCTCTCGATATCGATATTGCTCGCCGCCGGTCTCATCGGAGGCATGCTTGCTGGTCCGATTGCCCCCATGGTCCTCCGGCGAATCGGGCCTCGCAAGACGATTCCTGCGGCTTTTCTCATTCAATCGCTTCTGATCGCGATCGCGTCATTGGCCAACCACTTCTGGAGCTACGTCGTCGTATCAATGGCGCTCGGATCCACGGGATCCCTTCAGTGGGCGGCAATCATGGTCGCCATTCCTGGCGTTACCAACAACGAACGGCACATCGATCGCATCAACCGGATTGCGCAATCGGTGCGAAATATGGGTTACGTGGGCGGTCCCGCGCTCGGCGGGCTGCTATACGGCACGGCCGAGCGCTCGCGGGGGCTGTTGCTGCTGGCGCTGTTGGTGCTGGTCGCCGCGTCTGTCACCGCGAGGTCGTTCAACGTACTGGATGCTTGCGGCAGAAAATCCGATCAGGTGCCCACACAAGACAAGCGGAAGGCACGACTAGACCTGACCGGTCTGTTTCGTACAGCCGGTGTGGTCCGTGCGGTCTCCCCATTGTTGATGACGGTCGTGCTGACATCTACCCTAAATGTGTTGTTGATTTTCCGAATTCGCACCGAACTGCAATTCAGCGCGGATATCTACGGACTCGTGATCAGCGCGTTAAGTGTCGGACTGATCGTCGGTCCCGTGCTTTTTTCCGGGATGTTGGCAAGATTCGGCGACGCCGCCGGCGCCTCTATTGCAGCCAGTGTCATCGGTTTCGGGATTTTATGGCTCGCCTTGAGCGACACGGCATGGATCATCATGTGCGCCACGTTTCTGATTGGATCGGCGAACGGCATTCAGAACACGCTCACAGCGAGTTTCATGATGAAGGCGATTGATCCTCAGCGGCGTGTCAACCTGATGCCCGCCTACCTGTTTTGCATCCAGTCTTCGGTATTTCTCGGCTTCCTGAGCGCCGGCATGATCAGTACGGCGCACGTGAGCACGGCGCTCTTGGCTGCTGGCGTCGCTGCGGCGATCGTCGGCGCTTGCGGCCTCGCATTAAACGTCAAAAACCGACCAGGCATGGTCACAAAAGGAGCTTGTTGATGGATGGGATAGGACGCTTCGGGTCGAAGCCAAACGATTCGAACTCGGTAACGTTGCAAGCCCCTTTGGATCGCATCGTGACATCGGGCATAGCAAATCTCAGAGCCAGCCATTACTACTTCGACGAACCGCTATTCGACGAGTATGAGTTAACGACCGTCCGTGCGACGTGGGATTTTTCCGCTGCGGAATCTATTGTCCGCGACGGGCAAAATGTTCTCGATCTCGGCTGCGGCGATGGTCGACTGCTCCTTCAGCTGGCCAGGAAGTTTTCGCTGAAGGAGAGCTTTGGCATCGACATCTCTCCCGTGGCCATCGACCGCTTCAACGCGGCCATCAGTCACAACCACATTCACGCGCTCCAAGGCGACATATTTGATTTGCCGAGGCCGATCACGGAACGACGCTTCGATGTCGTGCTTTTTGGCGATGCGACCGTCAATTTCATTCTCGACGACGACAAGCTCGAAGTGCTGTTGCGTGGCGCGAAGGCGCAGCTGCGCGATGGCGGATCAAGGATGATGCTCGCCGTCTTCGGTGACGGGACACCCGAGCGCCTTTCGTTCATGGACAAGCGATGCACCGTAGTGCCATTTCGGCGGAGTAACGGGGAAGCCACGCTCATCTGGTGGGCCTACAAATACGACAGCGACAAGCGGATCATGCATCGATCCGTGTTTGCGCAATCGGGACGGAGTGATGATGGGAATATCGAAGGGGTCGTTTGCGATCTTCGAGACCGGATGTGGACACCGTCGTCAATCGTCCCCATCGCGCAGGCCAGCGGCCTCACGGTCGAAGAAATAATCCCGTCCGAAGTACAGGACGGGGCTGCCGTAGGCATGGCAACGGCAATTGTCATATTGAAATCGGCTTGAACGACCATGAGAACCGATCCGATTCAACCCAACTTCTATCGGGGCACGGGCGGATACGCCTGGCAGCTTGCCGAGTATCTCCAGGGCGGCCACGGCGACGAAAACGGTAGCTACACGCTTTGCAAGTCAATACCGCCGCAATTGCACAACCCGCTTGCCGCCTGCCCTGAATTCCTTCAGCCACATCACTTAGTCAGATGGTCTCGTTCGGTACGCATCGCTCACGACACGCCTCGGCTTGTCGGTACTCGGGGAGTTCGATCGTCGCTTGTTGTGGTGGAAAGCGCGCAGGCGTTTGGAGGGTTTCGTCATGCGGACGTTCAGGCGCTCGTGGGAGGGACGACCGTGGGTGCGTTGTCGGGCATGGAAGTCAATGGTGTAGTGCATGAGGCGGCCACGCTATTGGTCGCGCTGTATCGACATGGATTCATCGAGCTCGATGAGACGTTCCCGGCATCTCCTGCGGTCCGCTACATGATCGAACCCACCTGCCGCTTTGCCGACGCACCCGGGATCGGACGCGTAGCGATCAACCAGCTTAACGGCCGAACCATTCGATTGAGCGAAGCTTCTCAACGCATCTTCTCCCTGGACGAGCAATGGAAAGCGATACCGGAATCCGTGCCGCTGAACATCGCCAACTTTGTGGAAGCCGGCATGCTGCGATTACTCTCTGGAGGGAGTGCCTATGCACATGATTAGACCCGGAATGGGTACCGAGAGCAGCGCCAGTCTAATCTCGGCACTTATCTGCATGACCCGCCCTGCAACCGTCGTCGAGATAGGTGCCGGCGACAGCACGATTTTCATCGTGAAGGCACTCCAGCAGGCGCGGCAGGCATGGCAACACGATAGGGATTTGCTGGATGCCTCGACTTGGCAAGAACGCAGCGCACTTCTGGATCCGACCGGAATTCCCGACGTCTATCAACCCAGGCTGATTACCATCGACGACTTCTCGGTCGAAGGCTCCTCGGCCGAAGCGGCATGGGATGCATTAAAGCATCATGATATCGACAGAGGATTCGTGACCTTCGTCAACCGCGACTTCTATGCACTCGACGCCGCCACCATCGCTTCATGGGGACCGATAGACATCGCGTGGATCGATGCAGGCACGCCGGCCGACGACGTCAGATTCGTCGCGGCGCTCTGGGAACACATCGCGCCCGGTGGCATTCTGTGCCTGCATGAGCCAACCATGCTGACCACCATCAGCAGGAATGGCGAGCCACGCGTTCGCAGAGTCAGAACGCCGATCTGGGAAGCCCTGTTGCACAGGCTGGACAATTCGTTCGAGTTGATAACGCTGCCGGAGTCGCACAAATATCGCCAAAGTGGCTTGGGTATTGTTCGGAAGCGTCAACATAGTGAACGCGTGCTCCGTTGGCAGTCACTGCAGTCCGAGCTTGTCGAACTCGGAGAAATTCCAATTCGCAGCAGCTACTTGCCGATTGGGGAGCAGGCACTGAACCAACGTCTTCGCAAAAACGCCATCGTTGCCACGATGACGTCACGTGAGACACGCGCCGTTTACGCGGCAATCGTCCTCGGCGTCGGTCGCCTTGCCGATATCGCGGAGAGAGTTGGCACCGATGCAAAGGTCGTCGGCAAAATCGTGACCCAGTTACTGAGCATTGGCCTCATTCAGCGAAATGAGCGTGGATTTTCGGATGTCGACACGGCGTGGGGGGACATTGCCGATCGGCAGCATCGTAGCGCTGAAGATTTGAGCGATCGACAGCTGGAAACGGATCTCGTCATCGAAAAGATCGCGACGGCTTTCGCTCCGGAAGTCGAATACACGGAATTGGAGATATCCAGAATCTGCCAATTGTTCACCACCGATTACGCCCGACTGCGGCGATATCTTGTCGATCGCGGTGTGTTGCAACGTCACAATGGCGTCTATCGACGGGTGCTGTCGGATCGCGAAGCCAGGGGGACATCTCACGGACACCAGTGACTGAATTCCTCACCGGCGTCCTGCCTCACCTGACTTTGGGGACGCGCGATCGCCCGGCTAACAGAAAGCTTACGCTCAGCGTTGTGCCGTCTTGGTCACCTTCGCAGGTGCCTTCTTGGCGGTGGGCTTCGAAGCCATCTTGGCGACTGTCTTCGCAGGGGCCTTCGCCCGCCCCTTCGATGCCACCTTGGCCGTTGCGGTCCTATTGTCAGCGACGGCAGCCTTGGCCGGCCGACGCTCCACCACGCGGATCATCTTGCCATGCTTGCCGCGCACCAGACGCGTACGCGGCGCTTCGCCGTCGCCCGTGGCCGCCGGGGCCTCGGACGCAGCCGCCACGCGCAAGGCGTCCTTGACCGGTACGTGAAGCACCAGCAGTTGGCCCGACGTGAGCGTATCGCGACGCAGACGATTCCAGCTCTTGATCTGTGCGACGCTCACGCCACTGCGCTGGGCCACGCGGGCAAGCGTGTCGTGCTTGCGAGCGCGCACCATCACCTTGCGCGTATCGGGAATATCCGGCTCCAGCGCAAGCACGGCATTGCGTGCTACCGACGCGCTGATGTCCTGGTCAATGTCGTCCGAGCGCGGCACCAGCAACGTCGAGCCCGCCTTGAGGCGCATGCGCGGCGCAATGTTATTGACCGAACGGATGACCGCGGCGTCGACACCCAGCTTGCGCGCGACGTCTTCCGGACGCTCACGCGATGCGGACGTGTAGGTCGTCCAGCTCGAAAGCGGCTTGTCATAACCCTTCAGACGACGCTGAAACACTTCGGCGCTATCGAACGGCAGGAGAATCTTCGGCTGTGCCGCGCCAAGAATCACCGGCTTGCGGAACGACGGATTGAGCGCGCGGAATTCGTCGAGCGGCAGGTCGGCCAGCTTCGCGGCCAATGCCACGTCGATGTCGCGCTTGGTGGTCACGCTGACGAAGTACGGGTGATTCGGAATCTCGGGCAGCTTCACGCTGTAGATTTCCGGGTGCGCAATGATGTTCTTGATCGCCTGCAGCTTCGGCACGTAGTAACGCGTCTCGGTCGGCATGCGCAGGCTCAGGTAATCGGTCGGCAACCCTTGCGCCTGATTACGCTCGATCGCACGCTGCACGTTGCCTTCGCCCCAGTTATAGGCCGCGAGCGCCAGTTGCCAGTCACCGAACATCGCATAGAGCTTCGAGAGGTAGTCGAGCGCTGCGGTCGTCGAGGCGAGCACGTCGCGGCGCTCGTCCTGGAACATGTTCTGCTTGAGGTTGTACGTCTTGCCCGTGCTGGGAATGAACTGCCACATGCCGGCCGCCTTCGCCGTCGAGAGCGCCTGCGGGTTATACGCGCTTTCCACGAACGGCAGCAGCGCGAGTTCCGTCGGCATATGACGGCGCTCGAGTTCTTCAACGATGTGGAACAGGTATTTGCTCGAGCGCTCGATCATGCGCTCGACGTATTCGGGACGCTGCGCGTACCACTGCGTGCGGTCCTGCGCGAGGTCGGTGTCCAGATCGGGGATCGCGAAACCGTGACGAATGCGCGACCAGAGGTCGGCGTCGTCGCTGCCGTAGGCCAGGTCGTTGATCGAGTCGCTGTCAAGGTCAATGGTCTGATCGCTTGAGACGCGTTGCTTGCCTTTGGCTGTCGTGGCGAGAGGCGATTGGCCTTGCGCAGTCGGCGTGGAACTCAATGCACCGTTGGTCGGTGCTGTGCCGGCACACGCCGCCAGAAGCAGCGTCAGTAGCAAGCTAACGATAAGTCGCATTGATCGGGCTCGAATTGGGTTGCATCTTCATGAAATTGGCAAGAATGGTAAGGAAACCCTTCAGATGCGTCAACCATTCTGCCTAATTTTTTTGCAAAATTTACGCAAAAAGACCCCAAATTTGAGGGTTATCCCCGATCTTGGACGGTCGCGATGTGGCTGAAACGAGACGCCGGGACGGCGGGCCCGATGGGATCGATAAGAGACCGAAACATCGCAGGGCGGGGATGCGGCAAGGCTGAGCAGGTGTGAGCGAACATGTCAACGCCCGCTTTGTGACAATGTCATGCCATGCCACGCTGTTGACAGCGTGGCAGAGTCACGATCAACGGAAGCTGTCTTTCCAGCTACGCACGGTGGCGAATACCGCCTCGCGAGAGAGCGACGCACGCCCTGCATGGCGTTGCGCAGCCGCGATGACGGCCGGTGCGTCGCTGCGCAGGAAGGGGTTGGTCACGCGCTCCTGGGCGAGCGTCGTGGGCAATGTGGGACGGCCGGCCGCGCGAAGCGCCGTTGCCTCCCGATGCCACGCATTGAGCGCCGCGTTATCCGGATCGACCGCCAGCGCGAAGCGAATGTTCGACAGCGTGTATTCGTGCGCGCAGTGCACGAGCGTGGCGGGCGGCAGCGCGGCGAGCGCATCCAGCGAAGCGAGCATCTGTGCAGGCGAGCCCTCGAACAGGCGTCCGCAGCCGCAC